>JAFGHR010000057.1 GCA_016930015.1 Anaerolineae bacterium
CTCTCCTGAGCCAGTTTCAGGTACCATGATTCTACCGAAAAAAAGCAGCGGGGTCTGGCTTCCCTGCTGCTTTTAATATACAAGGGCAATCGCTTCAAAATCCAAAACGCCCCTTCCCTCCCCAGCGAAGCTATGGAGGGGAAAATGCAGAGGCCGCGCGTCTGAAAAGTCCCCCGTCCAGCCTGGCTGGACGGGGGATTAGGGGGAAGGCGTGGCACAAACAACCCCGCCGACTGTTTGAGGCGATAGCCCTGAGCGTGTGTGATGCATCCTTATGCCGGGTAGGGGAAACCGGGTGCAGCCTGCGAGCTAAAGCCCGTCGAAGCAAGACGCCGGGACCTGAATAACCGCATGCCTGTGACGCGGTGAATTGCATCCCTGCGTGAATGGTCGCACAATAAGCGGTGGGTAAAGAGCGAGTTTCCTGGCCTTCAGGCTATTGTGATTCGGCAAAAAGTGTGTAAGCTATGCTTGACCAAACTCCGCTACAAAAAGGGTGATGGACATGGATCAGGACCCAACCGTGTACGACGAACACGAAGCACATATGAAGTGGGACCGGGCACGGCGTAGAGCGTTTATGCAGCGGGTCTATTCCTCACTCGGTCTGATCAAACAACCGCTCGACCTGCTGTCGTTCCAGGATGTACAGGCAAAACTTCGCTTAAACCAGAGTTCTTATCGCGGCCTTCAACAAGTGCCGCTCGATCAGATTGTGGGGAGCGTGGGGCGCTACCATGATTTCACACGGTCATTTTTGCCGTTGGTCGAGGGGGACAGTGGGCGTTGGCGGCGTATCGCGGCCCTGCAAGCGCAGGCCGGGGGTCTGCCGCCCGTTGAGTTATACCGGGTGGGTGATGCCTACTTCGTGAAAGATGGTAATCACCGGGTGTCGGTGGCAAACCAGTTTGGGGCCAAGGCGATTGAAGCGTATGTATGGGAATACGAAACCCAGGTCGGCGGGCTGTCGGCGACCGGTGACATTGATGAATTGATTGTCAAAGCCGAATACCGCGCCTTTCTTGACCGGACCCGGCTCGACATCATGCGTCCTGAGCAGAATATTGTGCTGACTGAGCCGGGGCGGTACCCAGACCTTGAGCTTGAGATTGAGTTATTCCGGACGAATCTTGAGCAGATTGATGAGGAGGAACGGTCATACGAAGACGCCGCGACAGCATGGTATGACCTGGTGTATACAATCACAAATGACGTGATCGAGGAATCCAACGTTCTCGATTTTTTCCCAGGGCGTACAGCGGGCGATTTGTATGCCTGGACGTCCCGCCATCGCCGCGAACTGCGTGAGAAGTATGGCGATAAAGTATCGCTGCACGAGGCGGTCACCCGGTTCATTGAAGACAGACCGCGCCCGCTGGTTGGACGTGTTGTGCAGTCGGTAGCCAGTTCGGTGGCAGGGCTGGTGCAAAGCCTGACACCGGAGCGGGGCGAGGGCGAGGATGAAGAACTCTGGCTCCGACCGGCGAAAGATGAACCGCTCGGTAAGTTACTGACCCAGATCGATGACTTTGTGCCACTGATGGCTTACCAGAAGCAGCGGGGGGATGACTGGCGGCAGTGGCGTTATGACTTGCGCCAGAAAGTATGGGAACTGCTGGGTTTGACCTACGAACACGCGGACCATATTGACGTTGAAATTGGTGAAACTGCCCTGGTCAGTTGTGTGAATCGAACACGAATCTGGTTAACAGCGGCTGATGGCCTGTCCTTGCCCGGATATATCATGCGCCCGTGTGACGTTGATCGTGCGCTGCCCGCCCTGCTTGTATACCCAGGACATGGCACCATTCGCCAGACAGCCAGCCTGGAACCCAGCACGACACATGCCAACGCGCTGGCGCTGGCTCAAACGGGTTATGTGACTATTACCCTGGAAGAACGCGGGTTTGGCGAACTCAACCAGGTGGATCATATTGCGCTGGACAATTTGGCGCGTATCGTGGGACGTACATGGCTTGGCCTGACCATCGATGACGGGCTGCGCGCACTGGACTATCTGGTATCCCGGCCTGATGTGCAGTCCGATCGCCTGGGTGTGACCGGGGTAGGGCTTGGCGGCGGGCTGGCCTTGTTTACGGCGGCCCTTGATGAGCGGGTGCGGGCTGTGGTCATCGAAGACTACATTGGGGCAGATGTGGCACCGGCCAATCGACTAGAGCACGGCTGTGATTTTGTGCCCAGCCTGCGACGGTATGTTGAGTTGAGCGATGTTGCGCGCCTGATTGTGCCACGCCCGGCACTGTATGCGTATCCCGAAGGGCGAAGAACGACGAAATATGCTCACCGCTTCTTTGACAAGATGCGGCCTTCGTATGAGATGTTTAGCTGCCCGGATCGTACACGGTTTATTGAACACCAACGCGACGATTCATATGCCCAATCTGGCGCGCGTGACTGGTTTGACCGTTGGCTGGTAGAAGAAGACGATACCAGCGTGTTGTTATGGGCGCCGCGTGAATAGTTACGCGGCGCGCGAAAATACACAACCAACGCTCAGGTTGTTTTTTGCCCGGTGAGGCACACGATACTCACCGGGTGTTTTTTGTGGGGCGGTTTTGCTGTTCATCGAGCGATGGGATGCCTGTGGAGAATGGTTATACCTGGATTGTATGCCCTGCATTCAGAACAAATATTGTGGCGTTGTGCTCATCGGCTTCAGGTAGTGTGGCGCAAAGCTGCCGTAATTGTTCCAACACAGGTTCAACATCACCGGCTGGCAGCCCGATCAGCAGTGTGGTGTTTTTCCGCCGGAAAAAACTGCCGGTGCTGCTGAATTCAGTGACGTGATATCCCCGGTCGAGCAGCAGGTTCGAAATGCGGGGGTAGCCTGTGCCGCTCGCTACGATTAGTATCAGCTTTGTGGTCATACTTGTTCAAAATGCTCCACGTCCATCATAAAGACTGTTGCGCCGCCCACTTCTACCTCTACGAATGCGCCCATCAAAGCACCGGATTCGACCACATTGGGACCGGCGGGTATCAGGCGGGACCGTCGTTCACATGTTTTACGCAAAATGCTGATAACACCGTCAACCTGATTGTCCTCTACACCACTAAGCAAGGTGGTGTTGCCGGTGCGGAAAAAACCGCCGGTACTCGCTACACGGGTTACTCTGTATCCCGCGTCGTTCAGCGCCTGGATAGTACGATCGGTATCCTGATCTTGAACGATGGCAATGATCAGTTTCATAAGCTTCCTCGGTTGAATCGCCAGGTAACGAAACCTATTATACTAGCTGTGATGCCGACAACAAACAACAAAAGTGACAAGGGTCTGACTGGGTTTAGAAGGCACATTGCAGGGCAATGGCTTTTCCACTATGATAAGAGCTACCAACCATCACATTGTTGTGGCGAGTGATATTAACATAGTTGTAGATAGTGATTTTCGCGGCAGCTTGGGACCTCAACGACGGGTGGTAGACACAACCTGATGAGCCAAGATTATTCTCCGGACGAACAATCACCACTCATTTTGTTTGTAGATGATAACGCCGCATTGCTGCGCAGTGTTGAGCGGCTGCTGCGTCTTGAGGGGTATCGCGTGATGCTGGCCGAAAACGGCGAGGATGCGCTGCGCCTGCTAGAGGCTTCTGACAAATTCCCGGATATGATCATCAGTGATATTTCGATGCCCAAACTTGACGGTTTTGATTTGTTTCGCGCCGTCCGTGCCCGTGAGGAATGGCTTGATGTCCCGTTTTTGTTCCTGACCGCGCGTGATCAGATCGAGGATTTACGACAGGGGTATTCACTGGGCGCCGATGACTACCTGGTAAAACCGCTTGATCAAGAACGACTGCTGATGGTCATTGGCAGCAAACTCAAACGCCGGGATGAACTGCTCCAACGGATTCACGACCAGCAAAGCGCGCTCGAAACAGCCCGGCGTGAATTGGCGTGGATGGTCGCGCACGAACTCCGCACCCCGCTGGTATCGATCAGCATGGTCAGTGAAATTTTGTCGGATGAATTCGACCGCATGGGAACCGACCAGATACGCGATATGCTGGATACGATGCAAAGCGGAAGTGTGCGCTTGAACCGGCTTGTCGAGCAGATGGTGATGTATGTTCAACTGGAATCAGGCTCTCTGACGGATATGCTTCAACAGCGCGCGCGCCGCACCGATTTGTTTGACATCGTTGTTTCCGCGATCGAACGTGCACGCCGGTTTTGCCAGCGATCACAGGATGCACCGGCGCGGTTTGAGGATGCGGACGCCGATATCCAGGTAAACAGCGATCCCAACGCGCTGCGGCACGCTATCGCCGAGGTGATTTTGAATGCCTTCGAATTCTCGCCTGATGATGATGAGATCGTGATTGGGCAGGGTACACTGGATGACCAGGCGCAGTTGACGATTGTCGATCAGGGGATCGGAATCCCACCTGAGGAGCTTGAACACGTATTTGAGCCATATTACCAGGTGAACCGGGGTTATTTCGAGCAGCAAGGCGTGGGAATCGGGCTGACACTGGCCAGGGGCATCATCGAGGCGCACGGTGGTTCAATCACGCTGACGTCTGTATTGGGTAAAGGGACTCGTGTCAAGATACTGCTGCCCCTGCTCGAAGAGTAGATGATAGCCGTCAGGCGAGTGTAATAGTACGGGGTGCAGACCGTCATTTTGGCCTGTACCCCGCGTGTTATTTGATCATAATGATCCGAAAAACCCTGTCACGGCAGCCGGATCAGACAGCGCCCGGTGTTTGTTTCGCACGTGCCAACCGTGGCGCCGCGATAGGTGACGGTGAACGTGCCGCCCGTCCAGAAAACGACGTCATCACTGCCCCACCAGCCGTGGCGGTGACGGCATTCGGGTGGGAGCGGCTGCATGGTGGTGGTTAATCCCCAAAAGGACAGGCACCCACCGGCGGCAAAACTGCCCAGATCACTTGACATGCCCGCCCACTCCCAGAGTTCGGAATCAACCTCGTAATTGTTACCGTAAAACCGGAGCGGTGTCAGGTTAAGCTGGCGGCCTGACATGTTGATGAGGTCAAACGCGGGCGCGTATGTATTGTAAACCAGGAGCAAATCAGCATCAGACGCTGATACCGGCGCGGCGGCAGGTGCTTGTACTGTTGGCGGCACCGCCGACACGGGTGTTGACAGCGATACCGGGCAGCTTCCGGCGTCACGCTCGCAGATGGCCACAGGCGCACTGTTGTAGTACACGGTAAATGTGTTTCCTGTCCAGAACAGGACCGTATCGCTGCCCCACCAGCCGTGGCGATGTTGGCAGCCCGGCGGCATCGGCTGCATGGTGGCATCTAACCCCCACAACGCCAGGCAGCCGCCTTCGGCAAACGTTTTCAGGCTGCTCGACATTCCGGCGCTAACCCATATATCCGTGCCGATAAAAATGCCATTTCCGTTAAATGTTAGCGGCGTCAGGTTAAGCTTGCGCCCTGACACGTTCACCAGGTCGAACGACGGGATGTGCGCGTTGTAGTACAGCATCAGGTCGGGTTGAACCATGTTCGGGGTCAGAGTGGGGGGCGGCTGCGGCGTGAGTGTTGGCGGCAAAACCGGCTGCGCGGTCATCGTCGGTTCCGGCGTGAGCGTGGGTGGCAGTTGTGCGGTGGATGTCGGTGGGGCTGGCAGCGCTGCATCGCCGAGTGTTGCCGTTGGGATGGGCAAAAACGCGTCACCTTCGGGTGTGGCTGAGGCCAAAGGCAGAAGGGCGATGTCACCGATTGAGGCCGCGGGGCCAGTCCAAACCGGGCTGCGTTCATCCGAGTTGGGCAGATTCGTGAGTGTAACTTGAGTGCCTGACGCGACTTCCAGCGCGGCGATATCGAACGAACCGCCCGCGTTGGATGCATACGCGATCCATTGACCATCGGGCGACCAGACCGGTTCGACTGCCTGCGCACCGGCAGAGGTGATCTGCTGTGGATTGGTGTCGTATGCCTGGACGGTGAACAACTCGGTCACGCCTGGGCCTACACCGCCGCTGAACACCAACATCTGGCCGGAAGGCGACCAGGCGGGATCGCTGTCGTTTTCCGGCGTGTTGGACATCTGCACGAGGGGTGTGCCGCTCGCGTCGATCATAAAAATATCGGCGTTGCCGCTGCGCTCGGAGATAAACGCAATCCCCGGACCGGCAGGCGTCCAGGTGGGATTACGATCCGGTCCGGGTGAGTTCGTCAAGCGGGCCAGCGTGTTGCCGAACAATGACAACAGGTACAGTTCGATATCGCCGTCACGGTCGGACTGGAATACGATCTGTGTGCCGTCGGGTGACCATGTCGGCCAGCGGTCATCGGCAGGGTTGGCGGTCAGGTTAACCAATCCGGAGCCGTTCGCTTCGACCAGGTATACTTCGTTGTTTCCGCTGTGATCGGACGCGAAAATGATTCGCGCTCCGTCAGGTGACCACACGGGGTGGCTGACGTGTGCACCGAACGACGAGCGCAGTGTGATCATACGTGTTTCGAAGTTGAAGATCACCAGTTCGGTCTGGCCGGGTGTTACCTCTGTGGTGTACGCGAGTTGGGTGCCATCCGGTGACCAGGCGGGTTCCTGGTCGGCCAGCGGGGCAACAGATAGTTGGCTGAATGCCCCGCCGTTGGCTGCCATGTCGTAGAGATCAAGATTTCCCCCCTGGTTAGAGACAAACACGATCCGCCCGCTTTGGGCTGGTGGTTGGGCAAAAGCGGGTGCTTGCACCGGGGTAACCAGGATACCCAGTACAACCGCGCCTGATAGTACCAGTGAGGTGATGCTGGCAAAACGTGTCATGATCCAATCCTCTCAGCTTGACACACCTGTCGGTGTGTTTACGGTGCATTGACCGTAATGGTGACCTGGGCTTCCATGACCGAATCGTCGGCAGCCCAGACGACCATCAGGCGATACGTTATGGTGACGGTGGGACATATTTCACGGCTGTCGTGCCCGATGACCCCGACACCATCCAGGTAGACTTCCTTCACACCTTCGACATCCCAGCTCAGCGTGATACACTCGCCCTGAGTGATTACGTAGCGGTTGGCATAAAAGGACAGGAATTCCGGTCCGGTTGTCGGGGTGAGGGTTACGACGGGCAGGTCGGGCATCACAGTCTTGATCCAAAGGCCAGCCGGTTCACTATCGGCGACCCAGCCGATCTGTCCATCTTCCAGACGTATCTGCCACCAGCGGTAGCCCTGCGAGCAGACTGGCCCGGCGGTGATGATCATACGTCTCCCCCGGGGCAGCTCGGCGATCTGGCGGGCAGTCAAAGCCGGATCAGAACGCAGCCGCAGCCCGGCACCCAGCGTGGTCACTTCGGCGAGATCGCCGATGGCGACCGGCAGCCCGCCGCCGCCCGCATACGCATATTGGCAGCCGGTTCCCATCGGGCTGCCGGGAGTCACCGACGGGCGCGGTGTCAGGGTCGGGAACGGTGTCAGGGTGGGAAAGGCTGTCAGGGTTGGGTACGGTGTCAGCGTGGGGTAAGGTGTCGGGCTGGGGTAGGGCGTGGACGAAACACGCGGTGTTGCGGTTGGGATGCTGGGCAGCGGTGTGTCTTCGGTGCCCAGCAGCCAATCCGGCGCGGATACAAACATAGGCAGTTCCTCAAGCGGCACATTTATATGCGTGACGGCCTGAGTTACCGGATCGTAGACTGCGAACTGGTTGTCGCCGGTGATCACCAGCACGTACTGCCCATCCGGTGACCATGTCAGGTCTGTAGCGCCGGTGAAACCGGCTGCCTGCACCAGCGCGTTTGTGCCGGTGTCATAGAGAAACAGTTCCGCGGTGTCACCGTCGCGCAGCGTGCTGTCACCGGTCGAGTCGGATGTTGCCCCCACAATGGCGATGTGTGCGCCATCCGGCGAAAATTCCAGCGCGTAAATGTGAATCTGGAAATTAGCTAACCGGCTGGCCAGACCATCCGAAGCCGCGTAGAAGCCTGAGTCGCCGCCGATTTCGAGCGTGCCGAGTGCGGCCTCACCGTTCGGGCCGATATCGGACGCGGTCACATCCGGGAAGAGGCCGATCTCATACGCGAACGCCAGTTCGGCGGGGGAACTGGCGCTGTCCGGCAGGGTGTATACCTGGGTCTGGACATCGCCGGTTTCGGTCAACGTGTGGCACAACACGGCCAGTGGTTCGGCGGCTGCATGAAAACCGCCGTCACACTGAATCGGGATATCTTCAATATCACTGGCTCTGGGCCTGCCAGGAGGAGCCATTTTTAAGTCACCCTCGGCGAGAAACAACAGCGCCTGGCCGTCAGGGTGCCATTCCAGTTCGA
This sequence comes from Anaerolineae bacterium, assembly GCA_016930015.1. Classification (GTDB taxonomy): domain Bacteria; phylum Chloroflexota; class Anaerolineae; order Aggregatilineales; family Aggregatilineaceae; genus JAFGHR01. The sequence continues at coordinate 8,276 of JAFGHR010000057.1, forward strand.
AAGCCGGGAACGGCGGCAGCAGAAGCACGGTATCGGTGCAGATGCGATCTGCGCCAAAACATCCCCGGAAACTTCGGAGCAGACCGTACCCTTCATCATCGGTGATGAAAGCCAGCGCATCACCCGAGGGCTGCCACGCCAGATCGGCATCCTCAATGACAGGCGCATCAAGCCGCGCGATCTGGGTCGAGGCCAGGTCTAACAGATAAATATCGGCAAAGCCGAGATCGTCACTGCCGACGAAAGCGATAATTCCGGTAAGGGGACTTTGGGCCTGGGTGACATGGCCGGTGTTGAGCACGATCATCAGACCGCATGTTAGAAGCAGTATACCGATTAGACGAAGACCAGTATTCATGGTGTGTACTCCTCGCTCGACGTGATGTAGTGGAAAATGCTTGTTGGTTGGCGAAAAATCCAGCACTATTCAGTATGAGTTGCTATCTTTAATACTATACAATAGTTTGTTACGAGGGAAAGCGGTTATGAATCGTTTTGTGAAACCTGATCCGGGGGATAACATCCGGCGTCGGGATGTTTTGCGCGTGTTGTCCGCTGCGCTGGATGCCGTCGATCCTGCCGAGGCGGTGCGGCGTTGCGTGACGCGGGACGGTGATTTACTCCGGATCGGGGATCGAACCTATGATTTGCAGCGCTGCCAGCGCGTGTTCGTGGTGGGCGGCGGCAAGGCCGGGGCAGTCATGGCCGGGGCGGTGGAGTCGATTTTGGGCGACCGTCTTACGGCGGGGACGGTGGTTGTCAAAGCCGGGTATACCGCGCCCACGGCACATGTCACCATTCACGAGGCCGGTCATCCCGTGCCGGATGCGGCAGGCGTGGCGGGTACGCGAGTTATGGTCAACTTGTTGCACGGTGCCGGGGAGCATGATCTGGTATTGTGCCTGATATCGGGCGGCGGGTCGGCGCTGATGACGCTGCCGGTGGATGGCGTTACGCTGGATGATATGCAGGCGCTAACCGGGGCGCTGCTGCGCTGCGGCGCACCGATCCAGGCGATCAACACGGTGCGCAAACACCTATCGCAGGTTAAAGGCGGGCAGCTTGCGCGGCTGGCCTATCCGGCGGCGGTCGTATCGTTGATTCTGTCGGACGTGGTCGGCAGCCCGTTGGACGTGATCGCGTCCGGTCCGACCGTGCCCGACAGCACCACGTTTGCCGATGCGCAAGCCGTGCTGACACAGTACGGGATTTGGGATGATGTGCCCGTGCCTGTGCGCGAACATCTGGCGGTGGGCGCGGCGGGACGTATTCCTGATACACCCAAGACCGGTGATCCTGCCCTGGCACACGTTCACAATGTGATCGTGGGGGATAACGCACGCGCGGCGCTGGCGGCGGTCGAACAGGCGCAGGCGTCAGGTTTTTCGACGCTGCTGCTGTCTACCTACATCGAGGGAGAGGCCCGCGAGGTGGCGCAGGTGCTGGCTGCGCTGGCGAAAGAGATCGCGTTTGAAGGACGGCCACTCCCTAAACCGGCCTGCCTGATCCTGGGCGGTGAAACAACCGTGACGATTCGCGGATCGGGCAAAGGGGGCCGGAACCAGGAGTTGACGCTGGCGGCGGCGCTGGCGATTCAAGACCTGGACGACGTGATGATCGCGAGCCTGGCGACGGATGGCACAGACGGTCCGACCGGTGCGGCGGGCGGCCTGGTGGACGGTATGACGGTCGCGCGTGGGGCCGAACACGGACTCTCGGCACGGGCGGCATTGGTCAACAACGACGCGTATCCCTACCTGGATGCCGTTGGTGATCTGTTGGTGACGGGACCCACGAATACCAATGTCAACGACCTGATGGCCGTTTTCGTGTTTTAGTGTTGACTGCTGCATTGCCTGAACGTAGCTGAATAGGTGGTTGGGCGTGACCTCATGGGCGAAACGTCCTGTATCTCTTTGCGGGCGATTTGAATACAATGAGATCAGGTGAAAAGGGGAATTTACAGGAGGAACACAATGAAGACCTCACGCATACTGTTCTCGCTGTTAGCGGCTGTGGTGGTGCTCACTGCCGGAATCTGGGTGGTGTCGGACCCAACCGTACAGGCGCAGGATAATAATCAGCCGGGGCTGGTCGTGTTTGCGTCGGACCGGACGGGGAATTTTGAAATCTATGTGCTCGACCCCGAAACCGGTTTGACGACACAGTTGACCAATGATCCGGCGGTGGATATCGAGCCTGCGTGGTCACCCGATGGCACAACAATCGCGTTTGTTTCGGATCGTGATGGTGATTTTGAGTTATTTGTGATGCGGCCCGATGGGTCGGCTGTGCAGCAGTTGACGAACAACATGTCGGAAGATCGCCTGCCGCGCTGGCAGCCCAACGGCTTGTTTATCCTGTTTTCGTCGGATGTGAACGGGCAGTGGGATTTGTACGTGGTGACGGCAGATGGTGCTATTGTCCGGCAGTTGACCAACGATGCCGGTGATGAACGCGGCCCGGCTGCGGCGGCGGCATTGATTCCTCAACCGGCAGTGCCGACTGTTGAACAACCGCCCGCCGCTCCGGCAGCGGGCGATCAGGCGGGGGCTGGTGATACGATGACCCCGGATGCTACGGTCAGCCGCCCACAGATCAACCTGCGTGAAAATCCCGGCGAAGGCGCCCAAATTGTCAAAGTGCTGCCGTTCGGCACCCCGGTTCAGATCGTCGGGCGGCGCCAGGATAATACATGGCTCCAGGTGAAAACGTTTGATGGTGTGCAGGGGTGGGCATTTGCATCGCTGCTTGATGTCACTGCCGACTTGAGCGGTGTGCCGGTGGTCAATGCGCCGTTTATCGCGCCGCCGCCGACACCGACCTGGACGCCGACATCAACCCCGACAAACACGCCCGAACCGACCAAAGAGGCAGTTTCGATTTCATTCACCGTCAACAACGGCACGATCACGGCGGGTGAATGTGTGACAGTAAGCTGGGCTGTCTCCGGCATCAAGGAAGTTTACTATCAGGGTACGGGTGTGGCCGGACAGGGGTCAAGTGAAGAATGCCCCGCTGCTACGGCGACGTATGAACTGCGTGTCGTGAAAACTGATGACAGCGTGGATACCCGGTATATCACGGTGACGGTTAACCCGTAACGCCCGATTCTTTCTCTTATCCGCAGATCAATAAACGGGGATTTCTTGCGCCGGGTTTTGTGCCCGCGTGCAGGAAATCCCCGTTTTTGTGTGAATTACACGCCAGTTTCGCTGGTATCTGACGGCTTGCCGGGTTTGATAAGCTGGTAGACTTCGTCAAGCGGGTGGTCTTTTTCGGGTGCGAGTTGAACCGGGCGGAACCGGGAGCGGTAGGCGTGAAGCTGCCGGTAGACTATGCTGTCAATGCAGACACTGCCGCGCGGTGACGCGTTCAGCAGGTCAAAAGTCCGGTTGACCAGGCGGCCTACGATCCCGGTTGGCGATAGGATCAGGTCGCCGTTGGCGATCGCGGTTTTAAAATGGATAGGGGGCAGGTCGGTGCGGTCGCGGTTGTAAATGTCTGCCAATGCCAGCAGGTTGAGCGCGCCTTGAACCGCATCGTCAGCGCCCGAAAACGTCACCAGCGCCATGTCGGCGATGAACTGCCGGACACGCCCTTTCAGCCCGGACACGGCCTCGCGGTGCAGGTTGCCCCATGCCAGCATCCAGCGATGCATGTCAGCCGCTGCCAACGCTTCACCGTGTGTGATCAGCCCGTGCAGATCGGTGATCATCAGGTAAACGCTGGGGTCGATAAAACTGGTTTCCACGGATACGAGCTGGTAAATCATGACCGATCGGTGCCAGCCGCGCGGTCGCATCTCGCTCACCGGCTCAAACGTAAATTCGGCGTCGTCGGCTACTTCGCGGACGGCCTGCGTCACGTAAACCTGGTTGGTGGGGACACTTTTTTCCAGGCGGGCGATGATGGCTACACCGTCTCCGAGAATGTCGTTATCTTCAACGGTGATGTCAGCCGTATTCAGCACGACTCGCACCCCGTCCAGCGAAACTCCGGCGGGTGTATGTTTTTGGCGTAAGAAGTGATTGCGGATTTCCTCGGCGGCGCGCAGCGCCTGCCCGGCACTATCAAACGTGGCAAGATAGCCGTCGCCGGTAAACTTGATGATCGTGCCGGTATGGTTTTCGACCGCCTGCTGGATGGGCAGCAGGGCATCATGCAGGTAACTGACGGCCTGGTCCTGCGGAATGGTGACGACGTGGGCGCTCGAACCGACCAGATCGGCCAGCAAGACGGTCAGGGTTCGCGTTGTCATGTGCCAGGGCCTCCCCTTTTTGCAGATTCTGTTCGGGTGACTGACAGTTACCTTCAGTTTACTGCAAGAACAAAAAAAGCGGAATCCAGGTTGCCTGTGAGGTTGATTTGATGTGATAATGGGCTGGCGTAAACAACACTGAATCGATTAGGGGATAACCTATGGGGCACCAACCAAAACAGCAGCCGGATTACGAACCAGACTTTGATCCGGATGCGCCGGAGAAGGATGACAGCTCGCCGTCAGAGCACAAACCGGAACCGTCACCTGGGGCGTCTTCTCCGGCTGGCATGTATCGCGGCCTGGAGGGACGCACGCTGGGCGAGCGGTATCGATTCGAGGAACTGATCGGTGAGGGCACTTTTGCACGCGTGTTCCGCGTGTACGATCAGCACCGGCGGGCCTACCTGGCCGCGAAGGTCCTGCGCAGCGATATCGCACAGGAACCCGCATTCCTGGAGCGCTTCCGGCGTGAAGCTACGGTCCTGTCACACCTTCAACATCCGAATATTGTCCGCTACTACGAGACTGTTGAAGCGGACGGATATGTATTTATTTTGACTGATTATATTGCCGGGCCGACACTGCAAAACGTACTGCACCAGCAGGCCAGCCCGATTACGCCGTTTGACTCGCTGCAATACGTGCGCCCGCTGGCGTCGGCGCTGCATTACGCGCACGGCGAGGGGATCATTCATCGCGATCTCAAACCGGCGAATGTGTTGATCGATGAAAGCGGTAGCCTGTACGTGATGGATTTTGGTATTGCGCGCATTTTGAGTGATGCCAGCACGCTGACACGTGATACAACAATCGGTACGCCGCATTACATGTCCCCGGAGCAAATTCTGGCCGGTGATGTGAACGAGAAGACCGACATTTACGCCATGGGAGTACTGCTGTACCAGATGTACACGGGACGGCTGCCATTCACGGGCGAGAGTGAGGACGTGACCGGCACAACGAGCGCAGTACGGATTGTATACGAGCATTTGCATGTTGCACCTGAGCCGCCGACCAGCATTAACCCACGCCTGAGTGTGGCGGTCGAGCGTGTGATTCTGCGCTGCCTGGAAAAAGACCCCGACCAGCGTTATGCGTCGGTGGCCGAGTTGTATGACGCCCTGTCGGACGCGATCGGTACGCCGTCGATTTCACTGAACCAGGATGCGGTAGCGGCGGCGCTGGTGAACGGGCCTGCCGCTCCGCTGGCGGAGCGGGTGCCAACCGGGGTTGGTGGTGAATCGAAGATTATACCGGAACGTGAGTTGAGGGCTGATTATGCTGCCGGTGAGGTGGATGACTTCGCGGAAGATAGTGTGCTGGAAGCGGACCTTCGGCGCAAACCCAAGCGGAAGACAAAGCCGCAGGTCATTATGGACCGCGAAACCGCAGCCGATTGGTTTGAATCTGAAAAGTCGGGCGAGAAAGAGGGCGAAAAACAGCAAGAAAAAGACGACAACACGGCTGAAAAAGAGCGCGAAAAAGGCCCTGAAAAAGCTGATGCGTGGAGCGGCATGACCATCAGCGACCGGTTGAGCCAGTTCACGTGGGGCGGAATCACGCTCTGGGCGGGTATCGTCTACTTGCTCCACTCGGACGATCTCGGCGGCAGCCTGTTCAACAACACGTGGGCGTGGATTATCGGTGGGGCAGGGGCGCTGTTCCTGGTAGAAGTGGCGGCGCGCTTGACGATTCCGGAGTTTCGCGCGCGGCCTGGCATCCGGTTGATCATTGGCGTGGTACTGCTGATGGTGGGGTTGGGCATGGGGATCGGTATGGGGTCGTTTTGGCCGCTGATCCTGATCGGTGTTGGCGTCAGTATCCTGTTGAACCATTTAACCCGGTAACCGGCGGCGGCGATGAGCCGCGTGATCGCCGGGCTTGTATTCAGCCGCGCCCCAGGTCAAAATCCAACGCGCGCCGCAGCCAGTAGGCGGTGCGCGTCCATTTTTGATCACGCCCAATGCACAGGAAATGCGGCGGCTCAAACGCGCGTATGAGGTCCAGAATCTTGTAGCGCGGCAAAACGGGTGTGCTGACGATCAAACTGCCGGTTTCGCCGGGGCGCATCTCGTGCAGCATTTTGATGCCGCTGCGCGTTTCAACCTCAAAGAAGTACAGGTCATAGTTGGGCACCCAATAACGCCGGTCGTCACGCTGCTGGCCGAACATCCCTTCGGTGGCCCCGTAAATTTCGACCACACCGGCTTTTTCACCATACATCGCCAGCAGGCGGGGGCGGTACGAGCTGTTGATGCCGGGCGCACTGCCGAGCGACAGCACGCCGAAGTTCCACAGGCTTTTAGGATAGGCGTGGTGTGTTTTGCGCAGCCATTTTGCAAATTTCATCATCACTTGCACCGCGCCACCGAGAATGGTGATGTTTTGATCCTGGGCCGATTCGTAGGCAAGCTGAAAGCGGGCATCCCAGCTTTTACGATCGGTGCCGCCGCCGACAGCGTCGATCGCATCCTGGGTGGGAATTGACGGGATCGGTGTACGGGATGCAACGTGTTTGACGTAAATACCGGTCGCATAGCCGTATTCGATAGTCCGGTTATTGACTTCCAGGCTGCCGACCACACTCGGAAAACTGAGATTCAGGTTTGCCCCCTGGAGAATATCCCAGCGTTTGTTGTGCAACACGTATTGGATAGGACCACGGGCGGCGTTGTGGCGCTGTTCCAGGTCACGGGGTGTCATGGGAACAAACTTGCTGCTGCCGGTCGAACCGCGTGTCATCGCCCAACCGAGTGGTTCCGCTTCTAAAAACGCGTGCGTATCACCGCCCATGACGCGGCGCAGGGCCGGTTCATAATCTGCATAGGTGCGCACCGGGAAGGCGGCTCGATAGTCAGCCACAGACCCTACTGTGTCCGCGTGGTGCTGCTGCCCATAGCCGGTTTTGGCATAAATGGAAAGTAACTGCTTGAGGATGGATTCTTGCGCCGCGGGAGGGTTAGCCAGCGCATCGTGCCAGGGTTGGATAAACGCTTGCAAAATGGGGGCAATGGGATTATCAGCGCTCATGGAATATGACAATCTCCTGTGACGGCAAAAGCGTAATGACCATGATCATGGCAACCGCATGTGATCTCAACCTGGGTGATTGTAGCTCACGGCTGCGCGGGATGACGAATCAATGGCGCGCGTGTGATGAGATCGGATTGACATGTGCGAATAAAGATCGCTGCCGGGTTACACACGCGTGGGGCGGTTGGGGGGCGGACCAGTCGTGTGACGGCTGTGTGTCATCGACTGGGTCAAGAACCGGTACTGCTGCATGTCGGCTTTGGCTGAGCGGTCGTCGCCGGGTGCGCCGCGCTGAAGATAGGTAAGATGGCGGTTGTAGTACGCTTCGACAAAGTAGGGATCGAGGTGCAGCACATGTGTGAAGTCGGCCAGGGCTTCATCGTACATACCGAGTTTGTTGTAGGCAATGCCCCGGTTGTGGAATGCGAACACGTCGTTGTTGTCCAGTTTGGTCGCCTGGTCGTAATCAGCCAGGGCCGCATTGAGTTGACCGAGTTCGTAGTACACATTGCCCCGGTTGTAAAACGCCGAACCGAACTGAGGATCGTATTGAATCGAACGATTGTAGTCGTCGAGGGCTTCTTGCAGGTTATGCAGGGCATAATGGGCTACGCCGCGGTTGTGATAGGCCGTGGGATCGTTGGGCAGCAGGCGAATAGCTTCATTATAGTCTGCGAGCGATTTCTGGTAGTTTTCCATAGCAAAATGGATATCACCACGCGCCAGAAAAGCCAACCCGTCGGCAGTGTTGAGCCGGATGGCCTGGTTCAGGTCTTCGATACTTTCTTCGTAGTTACCTATTGCACCATAAATGATGCCGCGCCCGCGATACGCCTCGTACTGGGTATCGTCAAGTTTGATAGCCTGGATGTAATCTTTGAGCGCTTCTTGTTCACGGCCCAGCGCCTCAAAGGTTTTGCCGCGCATGAGATAGATTGTCGGATCGGCGGGATTAAGCAGAATGGCGCGATCCAGATCATTCAGGGCGTCTTTGTGCTCGCCGAGAGCGTGGTAAATGGTGCCGCGCATGCCATAGGCTGGGGTGTTATCCGGGTCCAGGCGGATTGCGCCGGAATAGTCGTCCAGCGCGTTTTCGAGATTGCCCAGCAGGTCATATGTCAGCCCACGGTAATAGTAGGCCATAGCGTGTTCTGAATCGTAGCGCAGCGTGAATGTAAAACTCTTGAGTGCTTTATGGTGCTGGCCCTGTGTACGTAAAATGAGTCCCTGATAATAATGAGCTTCGGTGATACTTACATCGAGCCGGGCTGCCTCGGTAAGGTCATCGAGCGCGCGCTCGTGATGACCGAGTTTGTAGTAGGCCATGCCCCGGCTAAAATGTGCCACGGCGTTGTTGGGGTCCAGGGCGAGCGCACGGTTGTAGGCTTTGATCGCGTTGGTGTATTCATAACTGCGAAATGCGGCATTACCCTGTTCGAGGGCAAGCTGGGCAGCCTGGGGATCACGCTTCGCTGCATGAAGTGTGCTCAGTAGTTTTTTCAGAGCGGTGTCTTTGTCACCCGTGAAGTCAATTGTCGGAAAACGCTGTAAACTGTAGTGAACCGGGTGGCGATCGGCAAGCGCAATGAGGATCGGTTTGTCCTGGGTGATAAAATGAACCCATTCACTTTCAACTTCGCGTGAGTTGTCGGCATCCTGTGACCAGATCAACAACATGTGGGTGCACGCGTTTAGCGCCCGGTTGATGGACTGGTGCCACTCGTCACGACCGACATCACGTTGGTCGATCCACACGGCCTGACCCGCATTGTTCAGATCATCATAAAGTTGAAGTGCAAATGTCTCGTCGGCGTTTGCATAGTTGATAAATATATAGGCTGGTGGTGGTTGGTTTTCCATAGATATTATCTGACCTGTTGTGACAATCAGCGAACTGATGCCGCTCGCATTCGCTTATCCCGGATATGTCACACGTACCGGGAACGGCGCTAAAGTCAGTAAGTAGTGTCGCCCTGTATTGTAAGCATAAGAGATAGCCTGTGCAAGCCACCCTTTTACGCTAAATTAAGCAGAAGTTCCCACACACCTGGAAAGTTGTAGACTCCCAGAAAAATCAGGAACAGCACAAATAGAATGATGATGATGGCACGCCGGGTCAGGTATGAACTGATCATCCAGCCGCCAAATGGTACCTGTATGATGACAAAGAATGGTGGTGGTGCGGGTCTGCGATTAGGATGCATTGGCGCACTTGGCTCATAAAATGGGGCACCGGTCGGACTCCCAAACCCACTATAACCCGTGTCATCATACTGGGGACGGGCGGTTTGATAAGGTACTTCATTGGGCGGCGGTGGCTCATAACTGGCGGGCGGTCTGTTTCTATCCAGACCCTCCATCATATGGTTCAAGAAGGCTTGCATGAAGTCTTCTTTGGGATCAGGGGCATCGGGATCGTATAGGTCGGCTTCGTAAATGCCATCCTCGTCTGCACGCGTGACGAAATAATGCGGTGTTTTATCCTCAGGTTTCCGAGGCGTGCTGCAACGCTGCGAACGGCGGCTGCGAGATTGGCGGGAATAATAGTTGGTAGACATGGTTAATGCTCCTCAATGCAGCTCGTTGGATGACGTTACATGAGCAGGCTCAGGGGGATTCCCACGATGATGAGCAAGCCCCCAACAGCCAACACTAGGCGCCGAAACACCAGGTGATTCAGCGCGGGGTCGATGAAATCTTGATGTAAAACACTGACATTACCATTGGCATCAACGCAAATTTGTTGCGGTAGATCAAGGTTGGTACCCCGGCAGTCGGTGGGGCGAACAATCGCCACCGTTATCCCAGTATCTTCAAAATAATTCATTTCCGATAGGTAAAGCGATTTGAAGCTACGAACGATCTGCACGATGCGTTCCTGCTGTTCTGCCGGTGACAACAGGTTGTTTAGAGGGGCGTATACTCCGGTGTGTTTGGTAGGCAGGGCAGGGCAAGCGACAGCGGTTGTGGAACTGTGCGGGCAAGACTCGATGACAAAGGTAGGCTGGTTTTGCCGCATGACGCGGTCTGACAGCAGGCGTGTGCGCGCTGTCTGAGCGGCTGATGGCCGGGGCCGTGTTGGTGTGACCGAGTGTACTCTATACATTTGCCATCTACCTTAAACGTGTTGTGATTAAACCTTCACTCCTGAGAGTAGTATATGACAGTCATTATTTTGTCAAGTTAGCACAATGCCTTACATGCGGCGTGTATGAGAAAAATACTCATACATGCAGATGTCACCACTGCATTTCAGCATCGTATTTGAGTAATTAGGCTCCGATTTGACTGTATCCCACCCCCATGTGCGACACAGTCGATTTATAGTGTTAGCGGTTTCTTAATAAACCAACTTGAATACAGAATCAAACGAGATTCTAACGTTACGATCCCATTATCTGGTATTCTTTTTTCTTTGTCAACAAGAGTTAAAAAAATCTACTCAAGATGTAGTGTGCGTTAATGCAAATTAAGATTATGTTGTGTCATTGTTCACTTAAATCGGGCGCCGCAGCCCTTTTTCACCATCTCACCGACCGGTTGTTTTTTGCCCGCACATAGTACATGCATATTAAGACAAAACTACGCCAGACGGTATAATGAGTTTACCTGTACGGTAATGATTTGAATTGAGGCTGTTATGCAAACGTTGACAGTACCGACCAACACAAAAACCGAATTGATTGATATCACGGCGCTTGTGCAATCTGAAATGCACGCTGTGGGGCTGGTTGATGGCATTTTGTTTATTTTTTGTCCCCATACCACCGCTGGATTGACCCTGAATGAAAATTGGGACCCCGATGTTGAGCGTGATGTGCTGCTCACGGTGAACGGCCATATCGTGCCGCCGGACAGCCGCCACCGCCACGCGGAAGGCAATTCGCCAGCGCATATCAAAACATCTCTGTTTGGGTCAAGCGAAATGGTGTTCGTTGAAAACGGTATGCTTCAATTGGGACAGTGGCAGGGTATTTTCCTGGCTGAATTTGACGGTCCACGCCGCCGCCGGGTATGGCTTAAAGCGCTGAGCACGTAAACTGACTATGAATAACCGGATAAGGAGAACAGCACAGTGCATTTGTTACTGATTCGTCACGGCGAAAGTTACGTGAATCTGGATGATTGGACCGAAGGTTTTGTCGATGTCGGGTTGACGCCGCTGGGCAAGCGTCAGGCTCAGAGCCTGGGGCAGTGGATGGCTAACAATATTCACATTGACGCGTTGTATACGAGTACGATGGCGCGCGCGCTCGAAACGACGGCGTATCTGTCGGCGGCGACGGGCATCACCGCGTTTCCGGATAATCGGTTGCGCGAATATGGCAATTGTTATGGCGACGGCGCGCCGGTCCCCGCCGACATGATGCCCGTGGATTATCATGGTTATTGGGGAACGGCTGAACCTTACCGGCGGCTGGGTCCGGAGGGTGAAAGCTGGATGTTGTTTCGGGTGCGGGTTGCTGCATTCATAGAGGACATGGTGTCGTTGTATGGAAATAGCACATACGGCAGGTCAGTAGTGGTCGTGTGTCATGGAGGTGTGATCGATGCCGCATTTGATCATGTGTTTAACGTGGGGCCGCACCGCCGGGTAGAAATCTGGACACACAATACAGGTATTGTACACTGGGAGTACTGCCCTGACTCAAATCGGGAAGCCTGGCGTCTGCACTCGCACGGCCTGGTTCATCACCTGATGAGCGGGGACGAGTGGTTAGGAGCCGCGCCGATGCTGCGCGGGGCCAGCCAGCAGTCGATGCTGGTCGGACGTAACCCAACTGAAGACGCGGATTCATAAACCAACACGCCGACTGTTTTTACAGGCATCACGAGGAGCCGCCGATGCCAGCCAAAATCTTGATCGTTGATGATGAACCACCCATCATCGAATTGTTGTCATATAATCTAAAACAGGCACACTATGATATCGTCACGGCGACCGACGGCGAGCACGCGATAGCTCAAGCCCGGCACGAGCAGCCCGATCTGATCATTCTTGACCTGATGCTGCCTCGGATCGATGGGCTGGAAGTTTTCCGTATTTTACGCCGCGAGCGGGATGTGCCGATCATCATGCTGACGGCGCGTGATGCCGAAGTGGATCGTGTTGTGGGGCTGGAACTGGGCGCAGATGACTACATTATCAAACCGTTTAGCGTGCGCGAACTGCTGGCGCGGGTACGAAATGTGCTGCGGCGAGCGACAGCTCCGCCGGGCGAACCGCCGCCAGCCGTGATCCGTGTGGGCGGCTTGCGCATCGCCGCCGATCGTTATGAGGCTCACTGGAACGCTGTACCGCTCACCCTGACGCCGTTGGAATTTGACGTGCTGTTGATCCTGGCCCGGCATGTTGGCCAGGTGCTCAGCCGGGAGTGCCTGCTCGATGATGTGTGGGGTTATACGTATCACGGTGACGCGCGCGCCGTTGACGCTGTGATCAAGCGGCTGCGTACCAAGCTGCGCAAGGCGGCGCCGGGCGTCGATTTGATTGTTACCATCAGAGGGATAGGGTATAAGCTGGTTAAAAACCAGTAAGCTGGTTGAAAACCAGTTGATCAGGGACAAGGGCCATGTTTTCTTCGATACGTGTACGGTTGATGTTCAGCCATCTGGCGGTGATCATTCTGGCTATGGGCCTGTCGGGTTTCCTGCTGCTGGAGTTTGCCGAGCATTATTTTTTGCAGGCGACCGAAGACAGCCTGGTAGCCCAGGCCCGCATCACGGCCCAGGCGCTGATTCCGGGTGCGATGGTCGGCGCGCCGCCGGGGGATGCCGATGTAAGCGCTTATAACCGGATACAGCAGCAGCAGGTAGGCAACCTGTATGTTCAAACGGACAATGTCGAGGCGGTGCCGCTGTCGGATACCGATATCACGTACCTGTCAAGCGCTTCGGTCCAGTTGGGTACCCAACTCGACACCCGCATTCGCGTTCTGGACAACAGCGGCATCGTGCTGGTCGATTCTGAACCGGGTGGATCAAATTCGGGCTTACAGAATGAACCCATGCTACGGCGGGCGCTGGCGGGTGACTATGGCACCTGGACAACCGGCGCGTCTGAAAACCATATGATGCATGTGGCGCTGCCGGTGCTGGTGCAGGAACAACAGGTCGGCGTGGTCTATCTCAGCCAATCGCTGCGTGACGTCGCGGCTGTGGTGAGCGATCTACGGATGCGGTTAGCCCTGGCGACCGTGGTTGGATTGGCCCTGTCGGGCGTGGTGGGGCTGCTGCTGTCGCAAGCCGTGACGCGCCCGCTGCGACGGCTGACGGCGGCTGTCAGCGCGGTTGCACAGGGAGATTTCAGCCGTAAAGTTGCCGTGTATTCACGCGACGAGTTAGGACGCCTGAGCCGCTCATTCAACGACATGACAACCCGGCTGCGCGCGGCGCGCCAGATGCAGGTCGATTTTGTAGCAAACGTATCGCACGAACTCCGCACCCCGCTTACGACGATCAAGGGCATGGTTGAAACGCTGCGCGCGGGAGCCGTGGACGATATCACGGTGCGTGATTCGTTCCTGACCACGGTTGAGAATGAAACCGACCGTCTGATCCGGCTGGTCAACGATCTGCTGCTGCTGTCGCGAGTGGATTCCGAGGCGCTCGCGCTGCGGCGTAATACGGTGAATCTCGTCGATCTTGTGCGCGCCACGGCAGACCGGCTCACCTCACGGGATGAGTGCCGCCTGGTGATCGAGCCAAACGTTGCCAGCGCCAGCAGTACGTCCGTATGGGCGGACGCGGACCGGCTGGCCCAGGTGTTTACTAATGTGCTGGATAACGCGTTTAAATACTCGCAGCCCGGCGGCCTGGTGACGGTGAGTGTGGATACGCTGGTTGACCAAACCGCCGTCGTCCGGGTGCGCGATCAAGGTATCGGTATTGCTGCCGGTGATCTGCCGCGCATTGGCGAGCGGTTTTTCCGGGCGGATAAGGCGCGGTCGCGCCAACACGGCGGGAGCGGGCTGGGGCTGGCGATCGCTCAGGCATTGGTCCAGGCGCACGGCGGGCGGCTGTGGGTAGAGAGTGAGGAAGGTACCGGCACGATCGTATCTTTTTCCTTGCCCGCCATGTAACCGTTTGTGCTTCGCCTCGAATTTGTTCCGTTCCTGTCACATGTCTGTCACAATCCTACCGTACAATAAAAATTAGTGCTCAACTAACCGGTGAGGAGGTGTAGTGCATGGTGATTAAACGATTAGTGATGGTGGTTGTTGTGAGCGTGTTGGCGGTTGGAACGACCCTGGGGTTTGTTGTTGGGGTTGTCAGCGCAACACCGGATCGCAGCGATGGCGGTATTTTTTACGAAAGCCGCCCGGATGAAGTGGCGCTGTATCTGAATAACATTGCTTTTGTGCGTGACAGCGTGGTCTTGCCCGTCGGGCAGGATATCCGGGTGCTGCTGCCCATGGGCGTGTATGCGAACACGTTGATTCTCACGGAAAACGGCGAGCGGGTGCAAAACTACCGCCTGACGCCGCAGTCGGCAGATAACTATTACAGCGATGCGATGCTAAGCAGTGCAGCGTACATGGGCGGCGGGACCGTGTATATCCTGTCGTGGGAAACGAACGCAAGCGCAGCGGCGGTTGATACGCGCGAGGTCATGCTCGAATACCTGCTGCCCGGTGCGAGTTGGGCGCCGTCTTATGACATGACGATCATCGACAACCAGAGCGTAACCATGACATTCATGGCCGAAATAACCAACGGCGGGCTTGTGCTCGATGATACCGTCGTGTCACTGGTGGCCGGGCGCGTTGACCTGAGCGAGCAGCTCGACCAGGTGGCGATGGTGACCGCCAACCAGTACGCGGTGGGTTACGAACGTGACGATGTGGCCGGTGGCGGGTTGGGCGTTGGGCTGGTTGATCTCCAGCACGTGTACGGCCTGGGGCAGGTATCGGCCCAACCGGGTGATACGGTGTATGCCAAGCTGGCCGCGGGGACGCTGAACGCGCGCCGCCTGCTCGTGTGGAATGCTGCAACTCAGCAGGAAACGGACGTGATCTACAAGGTCAAGAATGAAACCAACATGCCGTTTGCCGAAGGTATTGTGCGCATCTACCAGGATGGGCTGTTCCGGGGAAGTGACTTTATCGAAACGACGCCTATCGACAGCGAGGGCAGTGTAACCGTCGGCACCCTGCCGGATGTGCGCGTGCGTCGCACCGAAAGCCAGGAATATCACGCCGAAGGTGATGACTATTACCAGCACACGGCGACGTTGGAGATTCACAATCGCGGCACGGAAGACCTGACACTGATTGTGCTCGACCGTTGGGACCCACAGGCCTGGGATTTCAGGTACTCGATTGAACCTCAGCGCGAACAGGACAACCAACTGCGCTGGGAGGTCACTGTGGCGCCAGGTGAGAGCCTGTTGATCACGTATACGTTCCGCACCGACGCCTAGCCCTATCAGGCAAACGATTATCACACATGCCGGGAGCGATCGGAAAGACCGTTCCCGGTTTTATTTTGTCGCGTGTGTTACTGCCAGGATTGCTTGATTTCCGATTGGGATTTGACGGCTGGCTTCTGGTTGGCGGGGTCATCGGATTCTTCTGCCTGATGCAGATTCAGCAGGCTGGTTTTGAGCCACCCGATAGCATCTGACCACTGCGGTTTGCGGCGATGACGCATATCGACCCGGTTATGGGTGATGTTCAACAGCGAAAAAATCTCGACATTACCCCAGATCGCAGCCAGCGGGATGATCTGGTTCAGGAACTTATACGCACGCAGGTCTTTTCCATCTTGAATCCAGGTGTGCGCCGTTTCAATGTAGGCGTTGAGCAGGTCCTCGCCGTCTTCTTCGAGTTCGTCGGGGGCCATTTCCAGCACGGTACAGGCTGCGATGGCGCTGTTTTCATACTGACCGGCTTCGGCATAGGCGATGGCCAGCGACAGAAAAGCGTGCTGTCGCTGGTAGACGGTGTGCACCTTGTGCCATTCATACGGTGGCAACACGGGAAAATGCAGGTAGGTCGCCTGTTCGAGCACTTCTATCGCGGAATCGAGGTTGCCCATTTCAATCAACAGGCTGCTCAGCCCGACATATGCCGGGCCATATTCCGGATCGATCTCAAGCGCACGCTCAAAGGCGGCGATGCTGTCTTCTTCCCTGTCATGGGGCAGGGCCAGCACTTGACCAAGATTATGGAGCACGATTGCAGTAGGTTGTTCTTCGGCGGCGCGCTGGAACAGCGCGAGATACGCTTCATACGTGTCGGGAACGCTGAGCGATTCCATCAGGTCGTCATACAGCACCGCGTATACCAGGTCGGGATCAGCATGAATGGCCGCGACAACAGCGTCATCTGCCTCGTCGTCGTTTTCGTCCAGGTTGCGGAGTAGATCGGCCAGCGCAAGCTGTACAAAAACAAGATCGGGTTTCATAGTAATCGCACGTTCCAGCCATTCGCGCCCTTCTTCGACGCGACCGAGCGCGATCAGGGTTTCGCCCCATTCACCGGCAACTTCAGGGACGCCGGGATATGTGTTCCAGATCAAGCGCATGTCGGCTTCGGCTTCCGCGGGCTGGTGTTTGGCATCACGCAGCGTGCGGATCGCATACAAACGTTGGAGCAGTTCGGGCGGCGTGTGAGGCTGCTGCCCGTTGATCGTCCGCCGTATTTTTGACAGCGTTTTGTGTTTGCTGCGTGATACAGCGTTTTTGATCTCGGCCAAAAATACACGTGCCGAGGCCGGGCGCTGGGCCGGGTCTTTGCTGAGTGCGCGCAGCAGGGGTTCGTCCAACTCGCCGGGTACACTGGCGTGACGCCGGGTGGGCGGGACGGGATCGGCATCCGTAATGAGCGCCAATAACGCTTCGTCGTCATTCGAATACGGGTCAAAATCCAGGTAGTAGCGCCCGGTCATGGCTTCGTAGAGCACGACCGCCAACGAGTAAATATCCGTGCGCACGGTCACTTCTTCGCCAAGCGCCTGCTCTGGCGACATGTACAGCAGGGTGCCGGGTTGGGGTCCGGTGGCATCATCCGCGCCCAGAAAGTGAGCCTGGTGGACATGCGCCAGCCCAAAATCGGCCAGCTTGAAATGTCCTTCCTGCGTGATCAGAATATTTTCAGGTTTGATGTCGCGGTGAATGATGTTGCGGGCGTGCAGTGTTTCGAGCGCGCGGCAAACGCTGGTCGAAACCTGGAGCAAGGCGGCGCGGTCCAGCGGGCCGTTTTTTTCGATCAGCGTATGTAGATCGCCGCCTGACAGGTATTCCATGATCAGAAACAGCGCATCGCCTTTTTCGCGCAGGGCGTAGGTTGAAACGATATTAGGATGATTCAGGCTGGCGGACAGCCGGGCTTCACGGATAAACCAGTCACGCGTGCCTTCTTCTGAAAAAACCTCAGGGCTGAGCTGCTTGACAGCCACTGGGCGCAGTAAGTTAGTATCTTCAGCTTTATAAACGACCCCGTAGCCGCCGTTGCCGATGACTTCGAGGATTTTATACTCGCCGATTTTGCTTCCTGGTTTTAGCTGCATATCGCCCCTGTGACCCATATTCATCATGCGGTGCTGCCGCGATTATGGTTTGTGGGCTGTTAGAATAGAGTATACATAAGATTAACGCCGGGTCGATAATTGTACATAAAACTGCACAAGTTTCTAGTTTTGGTTCGGGCCGGTGCAACGCAGCGCCGGGTGATCCTGGGCCAGTGAATGGATACCATCAGCACAGAGGGACGCCCCGATTGCGCCGGGACGTCCCAATTTGCCTTGCACATAAAACGCAAGAGTGGTTTTTACTGGGTCAGCACTTTACCCAATGCATCACAGGCGGGGCACGAGCCATCGGCACGGATGATCGCAAAGCCTGCCTGCGGATCACTGGACCAGGTGGTAAAGTCAACGTTAAACACAACCATCAACCGCACCCGGCCACTCGCGGCGGCGGCGACGGCGGCTTCAGACAGCCAGGTTGCCTGTTCGGCGATACTGGTTTCGGCTGCCCAGGCAAAACCGGCTGGTAGATCGCCGTAACCTTCCGGCGTCAGGTAACCCAGTTCGGTGAAGCAGGCTTTTTTGTCTCCAAAGGGACCAATCGCACGGTTGAGCATGCTGCCAAAGTAGCGGCTGGGATATTCACCGCGTGGATCGCCGCTGGTCTGGCTGGGGCTGACAATACCTTCGTTGTAGTGTACACCAATGCAGTCAGCATATTTACCCGCGCCAGCCGCGGCCATTTGTTGTATGTAGGTGTCATCATTGCAGCCCTGGTCAGTGCAGCCAGCCGCACCGAAGAATCCGGTTGGCGCCAGCGCGCCCGTGATCACGATCGTGTTCGTATTCTTGGACTTGATCGCGTTGTAGGCTTTGGCGAGCAGCGGAACGTAATTCTTACCATCGATCTGGCCAACGGGCCACTCGCGGTCAATGTTCATCTCGTTCCAGATTTCGATTGCATCGGCACCAGCCGCCGCCAGTCCACCGACGTAGTCGGCATACTGCTGCTGGTACGCGTCGTTCATAACCTGAGTGGGATCGCCAATGACGGAGAACAGTATCTTAAAGCCGCTGGCGTGGGCTTCGTTGATGAAACCGCTGCCGTCCCAGCCGACCTGTAACTGTAATTTAGCCCATTTCATCTTGGCGGTTTTCATGGCGTTGACGGTGCCGCTGTGGAAGCCCGTTATCTGGCCGCCGACCTCAAATGACCCGCTGACAGCCGCGCCCGCAACGGGTTCCGGCAGGCTTCCGTCAGGATTGGATTCAACGGCGGCGGGTGCCACGTCGGTCACTTTGTCGCAAACCGTCACGATCTTGTAGTTAAAGCTGGTGCGTACTTCGTACTGCTTGCCTTGCAGGGTTGTGATCACGAAGCGCCAGCCGAAGTAAACTTGCCGCGGTTCTTCACCTTCTGGCAGGGTCACACACCCATCAATGCCTGTATCACCGAAGTCAGCTTCTTCAAACGTCCAGTTTTGGACCCAGGTGAGATCTTCACCGGTTTTCGCTTCGAGAGCACCGCGCGCCGCATCAAATGCCAGCCACGTCGGGTCGTTGGGAGTGGCGGACGGTTCGGCCTGGGCCGGGTGGCCGGCATCGCCGGGGTTAGTGCTGCCTGCGCTGGCAGCAAGCGGCGTCAGCCCGACCAGAACGATCAGAGCTGCGATGACCGAATAAATTACTGTGCTACGATTTCTCACGGTGGCGTGTCCTTTCAATTTCTTTGGGATATGATTTGCTGTTTGCGGCATGTACAGTTTACACGGGCTGCATTTCCATAACGGCAAACCAAGGGCCGATTATGATCAAACCGGCTGAGTTTGAGCCTTCATTATGGCACAAACTATGATTGTGATCGAAAAACGGTGATTTGTCTACCGTGATTCACGATGATTAACCTACTATTGCCTGACCGTGACGGCATTTACGGGCCTGTCAGGGTGAATGAGTACCCGCTGATCAGGACATGTCCGTCCGTGCCCCAGGATGCCTTGAACATGCGGGATGGCTGGAAGGGCAGGTAACCGAGCAGTTCACGCTGGCCGGAAGCCACATCGAACAGGTAGATGCCTGCCATGCGAGCCCCTTCGCCATTGGGATCGAGTAAGAGTGCGCTGTCATCAGAAACCGGCTCCAGGGACAGGGCCGCCACCAGCAGTTTGCTGCCATCCGGTGACCACGCGGCTTGCACCGGCCACGCTGCCGGGTGTTCCGCGTCAGTAGTCACGGGCAGTGGTAGTGATGTGATCTCCCCGCTGTCGATTGTGATCCAGATACACACGTTGTCCTCCGATTGTGTCATTGGATCGCTTATCCAAACCAGCAGACGTGCACCATCTGGCGACCATTCAACAGGTGCCGTCACGATTTGTATGGGATTTTCGGCCTGGTTTCCAAGAAACTCCCCGGCGGCGTCCACCGTGACAATTTGCTCCCATTCACCGCTGTCGATGTCCAGCAGCCAGACGCCATCATAGACCGGGTCCGGCCTGGTATGTAACACACCCACCGCCAGGGTTGTACCATCCGGTGACCAGTCCAGGCTGATCACACTGCCGCTGTCGAATTCGTAGGTTTCATGACCCGGCAGGTTTGCCACGTCACGCGCTTCGCCGGTTTTTACATCGATAATCGTGATTGTGGCGTTGGAGAAGTCGCCTTCCTCACCGAGCGTCTGGCGTTCAATCGCTATTTTTGACCCGTCCGGGGACCACGTGGGCTGAATGTCGATTGTCGTGCCGGGAGCGGCATCCGGGAATATGTTTCCTTCAAAGTTGTCATCAGTGATGTTTGTGTATACCTGGTTTTTGAAGTCAGCGATGCCCAGGTCCGTGTCGCGCAGGACCAGATAGGGCTGGCCTACCAACGCAAGAGCGGTGCTGTCCGGGGACCAACGCACCGGCGGGAAAAACTCATTATACCCAAGATTGTACGCGTGGTTTTCTCCGAGCAGGGCGCAGCGCTCCTGTCCGGACAGCAGATTAGCTGCGCACACTATCTCCGGGGAAGGCGAGTAGGCTACTTGAATGCCGCCCGGTGACAGAAAACGCATGGAGGGTGGCGCTTCGATTTGGAGGCGTTCGAGATAATCGGTTATCGGAACAACTGATTCTACACGCCAGCCGCTGTCCTGGGCCATGGTGGATTGGTGCGGCAGCGCAACCCCCATCACCGTTAATAAGAAGGCAGCCGCCAGCATGCGAGCCGTCAAACGTAACATAGGTAAGGCTCCTCCCGATAGGCAATCGAATCCAACACTATATTAGTATCTATATAAAATGATTGAGGTGTGAAAAAAACGCATTTCTTAACAGAATAGCTGTGCGAACAACCAAACTGAAACGAGATGTGGTGTGAATTATAATGCTACCCCAAAACCGAAAAATGCCGATTACTTTCGCGTGCTGCACCTGTTGTGGCGCAAAGTCAAGCTTAGCCTGAGCCGACCTTTTAGGGGGTCTCGCTAATCTTTCCATTCGACCCAGATCGTTGTTTCCTGTCCCCCCTCATCCTTGCGCAGTGAATCGGGATCGTACAAGACCGAAAAAGATGTACCTTGCGGCAGGAAACGGCGACAATAGCCGTAGAACAGACCGTAGAAAGTGTCATCGGGATAGGGGACATCGAAGGTGAGTTTGATTTTCCTTTCAGCAAGCCGCTGAACATGAACGTATCCAGGGTCGCCATTCCGGTAGCGCTCGGGATAGAGTTTCTCAAAGCCCACCAGAAATTCTGCAAAGGTTTCGCTCGATGGCTCTGATGGCACATTGATAGTTTCGGCGACACGCATTCCAAACGCCACATAGTTATACATCGTGTCGTCATGCTGCTGAAATTCGTAGAGAATATCGAGTATCAACTGTAGGGGATACCAAGTATCCGGCTGAAATTGGCTAAAGTTTAAGCCGAGATTGCTTAAGATAGGGCGCATTGTGTCTTCTTGCAGAGTGCCAAAGAAACCAAGTGGCACAAAGCCTATTACTTCGAGATTTGGATCGCAAGTATACCTTTCCATGAAAATGTCCTCCTCAAATACCATGACGCATAATGCATTTATGGTCACATTATTGTATTGCCTATCCGTTTCCCCTACAACCAACAGGATCGCTGGGCAGCAATAATTATTGCGGTTCATGCCCTTGAAAATCCGATTTTCGTGAAAACCGACACCGAGAAGTACCGTTCGGCACAACGGGAATAGGTGTATTGCTACGGTTGGGTAAAACGGAGCGTGAACTATACTAGGAACAGCGATTTATCGCGAAAATTTAATCAAAAATGACTGTTAAAAGGGGTTGTGTATGGAGAAATTTGTACCGCTGGGTAACGAAGCATTGGCTCAGGGTGCGCTGGATGCTGGCCTAACCGGGCTGTATGCGTACCCTGGCACACCGTCAACCGAGGTGATGGAATACATCCAGCGTTCGCCACAGGCGGCTGAGCGCGGGGTGCATCGTCGTTGGTCAACCAACGAAAAAACAGCGCTGGAGTCTGCGCTTGGAATGTCGTATGCCGGTAAGCGGTCGATGGTGTGCATGAAGCATGTCGGATTAAACGTGGCCGCGGACCCGTTCATGAATGCGGCGATCACCGGGGCGCATGGCGGCTTGATTGTGATGTCAGCGGATGACCCGTCGATGCACTCGTCACAGAACGAGCAGGACTCACGTTTTTACGGGCAGTTTGCGCTCGTTCCGATCCTGGAGCCGTCAAACCAGCAGGAAGCGTATGATCTGCCGTATTATGCATTCGAGCTGTCCGAGAAGTACGGTGTGCCGGTGCTGTGCCGCATGACCACACGCCTGTGCCATTCACGGGCGAACGTGATCACGCGTGACAGCGTCGTGCCCGAAAATGAATTGAATCTGCCAGCGAATCCGACGCAGTTTGTGTTGATGCCCGCGATCTCGCGGCGAAACTACGCCCGTCTGCTGGATCAACAGGTCGATTTTGAAGCCGAGTCAGAGGCGTCATACCTGACGCGTTATGAAGACGGTGACGACAAACGCCTGGGGATCATCACCTGCGGCCTGGCGTATAACTACCTGATGGAGAACTTCCCGGACGGGACGTGCCCGCATCCGGTGTTGAAGATCGGGCAGTATCCACTGCCACGGCGGTTGGTGGCGAAGTTGATCGATTCGTGTGATACCGTGCTGATCCTGGAAGAGGGTATGCCGCTGGTTGAAGAACAGCTACGCGGCTTTCCTCATGAAGCGGAAAACGTGTGCGGTCGCCTGGATGGTACACTGCCCCGGACCGGCGAGTTGAATCCCACGTTAGTCGCCAAAGCGCTTGGGCTAAACGTGGCGGAACCGTCATTGTTTGCGCCGGAATTCGTCGTCAACCGACCTCCGAAACTGTGTGACGGCTGCCCGCACGGCGACACCTTCCGCGCGCTGCTCGAAGCACTTGAGCAGTACTCAAAAGGGCGTGTGTTTTCGGATATCGGCTGTTATACGCTGGGCGTACTGCCGCCGTATAACGCGGTGAATTCATGCGTGGATATGGGCGCGTCGATCACGATGGCAAAAGGCGCGGCGGACGGCGGCTTAGTGCCTGCGGTAGCCGTGATCGGTGATTCGACGTTCACCCATTCCGGCATGACGGGATTACTCGATGCGGTGAACGCACAATCGCCGATTACGGTGATGATCATGGATAACCGCGCGACGGCGATGACGGGTGGCCAACCGTCGGCTGGCACCGACCGGCTGGATACGATTGTAGCCGGGCTAGGCGTAAAGCCGGAGCATATCCGGATGATTACTCCCCTACCGCGCCGCCATGCGGAAAACGCCGCCGTGATCGCTGAAGAACTGGCATATGATGGTGTTTCAGTGGTGATTGCCGAGCGTGAGTGCATCGAAACGGCCAAGCGCAAGAGGAGAGCGGGCAAATGAAATATGATATTATCCTGGCCGGAGTAGGGGGGCAGGGCGTGTTGTCCATCGCGGCAATCATCGGTATCGCGGCAGTGGAGCGCGGCCTGTATCTCAAACAGGCGGAAGTTCACGGCCTGTCACAGCGCGGCGGCGAGGTGCAAAGCCATCTTCGGTTGTCCGACCAGCCGATTTACTCCGACCTGATTCCGGAAGGTACCGCGGATATGGTGCTGTCGATGGAACCCATGGAAGCCCTGCGTTACGTGTCGTTTCTGTCACCTACTGGCGTGATCGTGACCGAACGCCAGGCATTCATCAACATTCCCAACTACCCGGACATCGATAGGATCATTGACGCATTGGACAATATGGCGGCCCGTACAGTCCTGGTCGACAGTGAGCCAATCACCCAAGAACTACGTGCGCCACGGGCGTCAAATATGGTGCTGCTCGGTGCGGCGTCGGCTTTTCTGCCGTTGGCGCTGCCGGAACTCGAAGCCGCTATTAATATCATCTTTGCGCGTAAGGGTGAACAGGTCGTCAGCAGGAACATTGAGGCCCTGCGCCGGGGGTGTGCGTTCACCGAGGCCCAGGCCGGGTAGCTGTTTTTTCGCACCGCGAACCTGGAATCGAAAAGCCGCTTCTGCAAAGGAAGCGGCTTGTTTTTGGTGCGATCCGGCTGTGCGCGGCTGCGCACAGCGCGCACAGCGCGCACAGCTACCACTCCACGTGTACGGGGGTGCCGATTTCGGCCCAGTTAAAGAGCCATTCGGCTTCCGGGGTGGGCAGGTTGACGCAGCCGTGACTCATCGGATTTCCAAAATTGCTGTGCCAGTAGGTGCCGTGCAGCGAATAATCCTGGTAAAAGTACATCACGTAGGGCACGCCGGGCAGATAATAACCGGGTCCGGACATGAGCTGGGATGTGTACTTGGTGTACACGCGGAAATCGCCCTGAACGGTCGCGGTGCCCGGCAGCCCGGTAGACGCCAGCGTCGTGCGAATCATCTGGCCGTTTTCGTAGGCATACACGCGCTGATCACTCAGGTCAACAAAAATCTCTTTTCCGCTGCCGATGGGCGGTACAGGTGCCGATGCCAGCCCTGTGCTGGGCTGAAAAAAAGTGCCCTGCCCGTCATCACTGGCCGGGATGACAAGCGTTTGCCCGGAATAAATGTGGTTCGGGTCGGTGATGTTGTTGGCGCGGGCGATGGTCGGCCAGCTTACGCCATACGCGCGGCCAATCGCGGCCAGGTTTTCACCCTGTTGGACAACATGGCTGCGCTGGACGCTCACCACCTGTGCGGCGGCGGGAGCTGCTTCGACCGGCGGCGCGACAGCGGGGGCAGGCGCGTTGGCGCCAGGGATAAGAAGCTGCTGCCCGACGAATATCTGGTTGGGGTTACTCAGGTTGTTGGTTGACACGATATCATTCCAGTTCACACCATAACGTTGGCCGATGGCAGCCAGGGTTTCACCGCGCTGAATCGTATGGTAAACGGGAGACACTGCGACGGCTGGGACCACCGGGGCGGCTTCAAGCACGATTGGGTTGGCCGGTGCCGCCAGGTTAGTTTGCGTCTGGGCGCTGGGAATGACAAGCGTCTGGCCAGCATAGATTCTGGCAGGGTCTGTGATACCGTTGGCGGCGGCGAGGGTTTCGACGGTCGTGTTGTACCGGAGCGCAATACGGAACAGGTTTTCACCACCCTGCACGACGTGTGTATTGCCGGTCTGGGCGCTGGTGTGCAGCAGCGGTGCAGCCATCACCAACACCACAGCCGCCAGAACAGGTACGAAACGCAAGAATTTGCGATATGAATTGGCCCATGTCATGATGGTTTCCCCATAAAAGTCAATTCAGGCGTGATGTAATTCTACTATAGCTTAATGAACAACAAAAACGCCAACATGACGGCAAGCAATCGGAAAACAGACGATCACACTATGGCGGCGCTTCGTATAGTCATTCATCCCCCCAGGCACACCTCGATATAAAAAGAATACCCCTCTTTTCGCACAGAGGGGTCAACTTCTTTCTCCTGCTTGCATACCTAACGATCTAACGACCACCCCAAACCCGAATCGTTATCAGCAAGGGACGCCCGATTACTACATCACTATCCGGATACAACAAATCCCACACACTATAATAACAGCCGAATACCTCAGGCGCGGTCCCGGTAAACACCAGCGGACTCGTTTCATCCGTTACATCGACTGCACCCTCAAAGTAAAAATTGGACTGCTGCTGCGCCGCAAAATTCAAACCAGGGCGAATATCGGCTTCTGAGCACACATCACGCAGCGGCCCCAAATCGACCGTTGAACCTGGGTTTTCGGTTAATTCAGCATTATATGTGAGTCGTGAACCATCCGGCCAGACACAACTACCCGTATTCCGCAAAACGATCTCAAAGCTAAAATCACGGTCAAACGGCACCAAACGCGGATCGCCAGCATCATTGATCGTCGGTGGATTGTCGTGGCGCTGTGGCTCGATGACAATGTATTCGAAATCACAAGCAGCGATAGTCTGAGTCATATTAGGCGTAGCCGATGCCGCTGCCTGCGTTTGAAAAAACGCTTCTGCTGCCGTGATCGTCAAGTTCGGCGTCGAAGTCAAGGCGGACTCTGGTGTACCAGTTACAGTCGGTTCGACTGTGTCCGAGGATGCTGATACCTCTGTAGGCGAGAAAGTATCCGTCGGGCGCGGGGTGTCCGTGATCCCCGGTGTATCAGAGATAAGCGGAGTATCAGAAGGAACAGGACTCGGCGTTATCGTTGGTTCGTCGGTTTCTGTGGGAGCATTCGTATCAGGCACAGTCGGCGTAAACGTCGGCTGCGGCGTATCTGTGTAGGTAGATGGTCCCAGAGTCGGCGTATCAGATGGTGTACTGTCAGCAGCCAGCAAAGCCGATGCCGTTCCCGTTACATCGGCGGAACTAAGATTGTCCTCGCTGCCAAACAGATCACCAAACAGCGTGTTATCGTTTCCGAAGGCCATCAACGCCCCGGCAGCGATGCCTGCCAGAATCACAATCAACAGGGCGACATAACCCAGGCGTAAGCGGTTGGTCGTGGGGTGACTTCCCGATCCAGCCAGTTCTGCCACATGTGCTTCGGATGAATCACTGACTGCTGTCTGGGCCGCCGCATAAGACTGCGTGAGCGGGTGGCGCTGAGGCGTAAATGGCGCGTCTGCATCGGCGGGCAAAAATCCGCTGTAACCGGGCCGCCGGTGACCGGTTTCGTCGAGCTGCTCAAGGCTGGCGACCAGCTCGGCAGCCGACTGGTACCGGTTATTAACATCTTTAGCCAAAGCCTTACAGATGATGCTGTCCAGGTCTTCCGGCAGATCAGGGACAATCGTGCTGGGGGAAATCAGCGGCTCGTTCAGGTGTTTCAGGATGACGGCAAGCGGTGTTTCAGCATCGTATGGGAGCTGGCCTGTGATCATCTGGTACAGGATGACACCAAGCGAGTAGATGTCAGAACGCTCGTCGCCCGCCTCACCAAGCCCCTGTTCCGGCGCCATGTAGGCGGGTGTGCCCACCATACCCCCGCTGGCAGTGAACTGGGCTCCGGTCACGATTTTGGCGATACCGAAATCGGTGAGCACCACACGGTGATCCTCGTCCAGCATCAAGTTGGCCGGTTTCACATCGCGGTGAATCATGTTGCGCTGGTGCGCATAGTCGAGCGCTTCGGCGGAGCTTTTTGTGATACGAATGGCTTCCGCGATTGAGAGGTTTTGGTGAGCGCTGGCGATTTCAAATAACTGGTCTTTGAGCGTGGGACCGTTGATCAGCTCCATGACCATGTAATAACTATCGCCGTCGGTATCATATTCGAAATCATAGACCTGCACGATGTTCGGGTGTTTGAGTTTGGCAACATTGCGTGCTTCGTTTTCGAATCGATCCTTAAACTCAGGATCGTCCGCAAGAAACGGGTGCAGGAGCTTGATGGCTACGTAACGATCCAGGGCTACATGATAGCCCCGATACACTTCGGCCATGCCGCCCCGACCGATACGGTCAACGATTTCGTACTTGCCGAGCTTTTTCCTTGCCACCGGTCTAAGATGCCTCTAGTTGTTTCAAGGATGACTACGGGTGAACCTTCTAGCATCGAGTATAACTGAATATTGGGTACCAGCCCAGGACCTTATAAACTGGTTTTGTTGTCCGTTGTAGAACCTGGGCCGGGTTGTGCTGATGGAATGTGCAGCGCAACTTCACACGTGTCTTGCGGTGATCCAGGCGTGTCATAGTATAACGCTACGCCAAGCCGGTATTGCCCGGAAGCATCTGCTGCGCCGCGCAGATGCAGGGTAAATGCCATCGTGAACGTCATGGCTTCAATGACACTTGTGACGGCTGCTGTTTTTTCTGACGAGTCAGTGATCGTTATCTCCAAGTTGGGTCTTTCTCGAAACGGTGTGACCTCAACAATGACGT
Organism: Anaerolineae bacterium; assembly: GCA_016930015.1. Taxonomy (GTDB): domain Bacteria; phylum Chloroflexota; class Anaerolineae; order Aggregatilineales; family Aggregatilineaceae; genus JAFGHR01. The sequence goes on from JAFGHR010000057.1 coordinate 36,397, forward strand.
TTACACGCCGTCCATCCGGGTATGGTGTGGCCTCTACACGCTCGATTTTTACCTGATCTCGCGGCAGAAGATTGTCATTGTTCTGGATGTGGAAGTCAAGCCCCATATTCCCCGGTTCCTAAGTTAACACTGTGCCTATCTACCACCAAGGCGTGCCTGCGCCTGGCCGAGTGCATCCCATGCAGCCTGGAACTGCGCAACCGAAACCAGGATATGATCACGTTCAAAGCTGGCCAACGGCAGAATCGAAACAAACGCTTCAGCGAGTATGGTACTGACCAATGCCATAAATCCGACCAGATCAAAATCAAGCGGCAGATCAAACGTGATTAGCCGGTAGTCACCACCCAGCCGGTGTTCGGGCAAACGGTGGGCGAATGAGTCCCAATGTTCTTTGGGGACTACCAGGGTTACCTCATCTTTGTCGGCAATCAGGGCGCTGAAAGGCGTACCGATTTCGGCCAACACCCCGGCACTCGCTGTAATAGCGGGCGCCGGAAGATGCACCAACAGGTAAACTACGTTATCAGTATACAGCGCTGCGCGTGAAAAAGCCTGAGAAGCAGCGTCCACATTTGGGGCCATGCCTGACGTTACCTTTCCATACCGACCCGCTTGATCACAGGCGCTTGTCCGGTGACACCGGCAGCAAAGTCAGGCCGGAGATCATTTTTGGATAAAAATCGGTGCTTTTCTGCGGCATCTTTTCGCCCTGAGCCGCACAAGCGCGGATTTGTTCCATGCGTGTTGCGCTGACAAAGAACACCATCGTGCCGTCGCCTTCATCAATGCTGTCTACGGCTTGCTGAGCATCACGGTGATAACGGATCATGCTTTTGTCTTCGATACCTTCGCGCGGCACGCCAACGATCTGATCCAGCAAGATACTATGCAGCACACTGACGGATAACGATTTCCATGCATGTGATCGTTCATCAGGAATCAAGTCGGCAATGGACGATTCATCGTTGAGAGTCAGCGCATGATATCCGACTGCCTGCCCGCCGTAAAATCCAAACGTGTGCCCGGTTGGGTGTGCATTCACCGCGTCAAGACAGGCTGCCAGGTCACGGGTTGGCTCAACGGAAAAAACAGGCTGGGCGCGTTCGAGTACGGCTGCCGGTGACGTGGCTGAGAAATTCCGAATTTCGCGGTGTGTTGGCAGAATGATGAGCCCCGGATCATTCATGCTGACCAGGGTAACGGCCATAAAGTTAAAGGCCGCGTTAGCCGGTGCATCGGGATAAGCCTGGCGCTGAAGGTCGCGGTAGGTCAGGCCGGTTTCGTAGCGGTGATGGCCGTCGGCAATGATCAGGTTGCGCATGGGGCGCATTTCGGCTTGAATGGCCTGAATTACACCGGGATCGGTGATCGTCCACATCCGCTGTTGAACATCGTGTTCAAACATCTCGACGATATCGATTGCTGGTTCCTGATCGGCAATAGCGGCCCGCAAGAGGACGTTCACCCGGTTTTCGGGATCAGGATACAGCATTAAGATTTGTTCGGTGTTGACCTGCATCGTCTGTAACAAACGTAACCGGTCTTGCTTTGGTTCATTGTGTGTGCGCTCGTGCGGCAGCACGACACCGTCGGCAAAATTGGTGAGCTCAAGCGCCGCGATCAGGCCCAGCCGGGCATAAGTTTGCCCGCCGGAAAAAAATGTTTGCTCATAGGCATACAGGACGGGTTGATCACTACGTATCAAGACACCGGTCTCTAACCACTGGTCATAGGTAGCTTTTGCACGCGTGTAACCATTGGGGCCGTCGGGGTTTTCTGGCTGATCACCAGCCTGGGCCTGCCCCTGAATAATACGTACAATTGAGTATGGGCTTTGGTCGTAGTACTGCTGTTGAAGTTTATCTGTGATGCGGTCGTATGGCTGACTGACTACAGGTTGAATGTCAGAAATGTAACGGGGATTGTAGCCTACTCCCCTGAATGGCTTGATAACCGCCATGGGCGGGAATCCTCCTGAGCAGTGTGTTGCAGCCGGTGAAAAGATGATACGCCAGTCAAATTGTTCGAACGGTCGTGATTGTACCAGTGCCTTCAGGATGATGCGAGAGCAATTTCAGGGCTGGCGTAGAATTGACGAGGGAAATACACTCATTCTCAATCGCGCTATAATTGTATCTGGATACAGCTTTTAAACCATGCTCAAAAGTAAGCCGACGCCGTTTATCTATCGCGTCAATCAGGCTTTCGGTTGCGTGGCGCACTTAACTGATTTGTATTATGATGGACGAGACACGGCGTCCCGACTTAGAGGAGACATTATTATGCAGGATTTGCGACGACTATTCACGGTTATCCTGGTCCTGGCCGCTTTATTAAGCTTTTCTGGCCTGGTAACCGCGCAGGACCAACCAACAACGCACACGGTTCAAGCGGGCGAAAACCTGAACCGGATTGCGCGCCAGTACAATACCACGGTCGCGGCGATTGCAGAAGTCAATAATATTACCAATCCAAACCTGATTGTCGTTGGCCAGGTGCTTGTGATTCCGACTCAGATTCCCGCACTGACTCCGACAGCAACAGCGACCGCTAACACCACTGTGACGGCTACGGCAACTACCGGTGTGATCGGCACAGCAACTCCTACTGTGGCGCCAGCCCTCACACCTACGGCGACCTCTGTGCCGCCATCCGGCGAGATTGTTCACGTTGTGCAGGCGGGCGAAAACCTGTTCCGCATTGCGCTAAAATACAATCTGACGGCGGCAGTCGTAGCTGCTTACAATGGTATTGCGAACCCCAGCCTGATCTATGTTGGGCAGCAGATTCGTATTCCTGCTGGCGGACAGGCGGCAGCACCGGCGGAAGCGCCAGCCCAGGCGTCCGCCACCCCGCAGCCGACGGCAAACGTGTCTCCTACACCGCTCCCGAATACGGCGACCAATGTTGGGTTTGCAGAAGGTGTCCAGGTGCATTTACCGAACCAGGACATGCCGACGGTGATCACGGCGGCAACTGGTCTCGGTATCACCTGGATCAAGCAGCAGATCGATTGGGCCTTATATGAGCCAAGCGCCGGAAACATCAACTGGGGTCCGATTGACGAGATGATTGACGCGATGGACGGCGCAGGCGTCAATATTCTGCTCACGGTGTCCTCTGCACCAAGCTGGGCACGTGAATCCGATCAGGAAAAAGGGCCACCAACCGATTACCAGACATATGCCAATTTTGTCGGGGAACTGGCCAAACGCTACAACGGGCGCGTGGATGCCTACGAAATCTGGGAAGAACCGAATCTACGCCGGGAATGGAACACGCCTAAGGGCATCAGCGCCGCCAGTTATGTTGAAATGCTGCGCCTCGCGTTTACGGCGATTAAAGGTGCCGACTCGGACGCGATTGTGATCACCGGGGGGCTGTCTCCTACGGGCTTTAACGATGGTGTGAACGCGATTGATGATCGTGTTTACCTGCGCCAGATGTATACCGCTGGCGTGACCGACTGGTCGGACGCGATTGGTGCACATCCAAGCGGCTGGGCTAACCCGCCAGACAGCACATGCTGCCGCAACAACCGCCCGGCGGTATCGGGTTGGGACGATCATCCGAGTTTCTTCTACAAACAAACGCTTGAGGATTACCGCGAGATCATGGTGCAGAACGGTGACAGCGGTAAATACATCTGGGTGACTGAATTCGGTTGGGGATCGGTCGATGGCCTGGGCGTCGAACCGGCTGATCCTGACGCGCTGGGTTTTGTGACCTTCACCAGCATGGATGAGCAGTCACAATACATCATTCGCGGTTACCAGCTAGGGCGCGAGTACGGTTATATTGGCCCGATGTTCCTGTACAACCTCAATTTCTGCCAGGTTGTGGGTGTGCTCAACGTTGAATGTTACTGGAGCCTGCTCGACCCGGCAGGTAATCCGCGCCCGGCTTACCTGGCTGTGCGCGATATGGCCAAATAGGATCGCAATCCTGAGAATGTATGATCCGCCTGGCTCGACCGTGAGCCGGGCGGTTTGATTCCCCCGCCGGTCGAAAAAAACGGTACGTTTTACTACGGCGTTGGCAGCGGCGTGCGTGTTAACGTCGGGCGCGGTGTGTGCGTAGGCGGTTCTGGCGTTGATGATGGTGACAGCGTTAGCGTGGATGTATTGGTATCTGTAGGCGATGGCGTGCGGCTGGGGCGCGGCGTCCGTGTGGGCGATTTCGACGGTGTGTAACTGGCGCGCGGTGTCCGTGTCGGGCGCGGTGTGCGCGTGATTGTCGGCGTGACGGACGGCGTGACAGTTTGAGTCGGTGTACGCGTGTCAGTCTTTGTAGCGGTATCCGTCGCGGTCGAAGTCGCGGTATCGGTGGGGCTTTCGGTATAAGTCGCCGTCGGCGTTGCGGTGTCGGTAGCGGTTGGTGTATGGGTCATCGTCGGTGTACGAGTCACCGTTGCGGTATTTGTTGGCGTGCGGGTATCGGTTGGCGTCGGTGAATCGGTTGGTGTGGGCGTGCGGCTGATCTGCGGTGTCCGCGTGATGATGTCACTCTGAACCGGTGCCGGTTCTACTTCCGGCCCAGCGGTACGGATCACGGTAACGGCGAGCGGGGCGGCAACAGGCGGTGGATTGATCACGAGTGTGCTGCCACTGTCTGCGGTCAGTGTCGCGTTTTCTTCGCCGCGAATACCGCCCGTGACGGTGTCCCAAAACGTGATACGATACACGCCCGGTGGCATTCCTGGCAGGCTCAAGCCAACGGTGACGGGGTCTGGTTGATCATCATTCGCGGCGTTTTGCCAGGTGTCGTCGCGGTGCTGGAGCCACGCCACGGCGATACCCTGGGTGCGGTCGGCAAGGACAACGGCCCGAATCGGCGCGCGATACTGCGTCACCGCCAGGAAGTCAAGCTCAATCCAGCCGACACCCAGGTTATCCAGCACGACGACGTGTTCACCAGCGCTCACCGGCACGGTGACAATGACATCTTCGTTGCCAGGGCTGAAATCCACGCGCGCGACTTCCAGCCCGTCGATGTTGATCACCAACATAGCCGGATCATCGGGGGATACGTCGCGTATGCCGATCGCGAGCTCGGTGTTTACCGGGGGGGTGATAACAAACGTTTGCGGCAGGCTGCGCTCGGCGTGGGCCTGCCCGTACAAATAGCTGGAAAGCTGCTGTTCGCCGGGAATCAGGCCGTCCCCGGTGAGCCGGTAAACCGTATCGGGCGGTGATTCGTCCAGGAATTCGCGGTTAAAATCGCTGACTCGCACCGCGTCGTAGGCGCCGGGATCAGCGAGCCGTATACCGGCTTCGACCGGCACCAGATCGGCTGTGTTCCACGCAACCGCCTTGCTGAACTGCGCCAGCGGCGTAAAAATGCCGTAGAGATTCTGGCGGTCGATGTAGGTATCCCACCACCAGGGCATTGCACCCCCGGCGGCACCGGCAGCGGCTGCCGTCCAGATTGTGTTGCGGACGTGTACGCCGGTCGGATCGTTTTCGGTGGGTTCGAAACTGGCATTGATCGAAAACGCGTTCAGCAGCACCGGTTTGTCGGACTGTGTGCGGACCTGTCCTAGCAGCGTTATGGTATCGGCAACCTGATCGGTGCTGGCAGCAGACGGATCAGGAGCAAACAGGCTGACCTGCGCGATATCCAGTTCGTTCATGGCCCACAAGGTGGGGTTTGGGGCGCTGGTTCCGGCTGTGATCAAATGCCCATAGGGGTCAGTATTACGAATATACGTTGATAATTCCTGGAGCCAGGACCGGGCGCGATCCGGCGTGTAACCCGTGATGCTATCTACCTGATCGACAATATCCCAGGCGAAGATATGCGGGCTGTAGCCCCACCGCGCGATGATGTAACGCAGCCGCTGGTGCAAGAGCCGCCGGGCGTTGGCGTCAAAAAATACGGCAGACGGGCCGCTGAGTGGGCCGCCATTTTCCGCGTTGAATGCCGAGTCATCCCAGTCAGCGCTGGTATCGGGCCGGTCGATGCCGGTGGGCGGCGGTTCGGTGGGCGGGACATAACTGGCAAAGCTCTGGTGCCAGATCAACACTACCTGGAGGTAGATGCCGCGTTCTTCGGCCATGTGCAGAATGGTGTCTAAACGCCACGCGGCTTTTTGCGCATCGTGATAATCACCGGCAGGACCGGGCCAATCCAGCCCGATAAACCACGGCACATCCACGTTGATACGCGCGTAGTTTCCGCCTGCCGCGCTGAGTTCATCCAACCAGCGCTCATACGTGATTATGCCGCCGCCGTCGTCCCACGCCCAACCCAGATTCTCACCAACCGGGAAGTAGGGCGCGCCCGTGTCGGTGACAAAATAACGTCCGTTCGAACTGACGCGCACAAAACCGGCGCGTTTGGATTCGACGACTTCAAATGATCCGCGCTCAAGCGCGGTTGTTTCGGACGCGCTGCGAGCGGTGATGGTATACGTCCAGTCGCCGATCTGATCCGGTGTAAAACGCACGCGCCAGCCTGCCGGGCTATCCGGGATCAGGTCTTCGGTGGCGCAGTCACCAGAGCAGCGGTAGGGGCGCATGTAAAACGCCGGGACCACCATCACAGCGCCATCCCCGGATCGGAATTCCGCCGTTATGTTGATTTGTTCCGGATCGTATGGGTTGCTGCTGGTGGGCGCACGGAAACTTAACTCTAACAGGCCGTATTGCTCGACAGGGTCGTCAATCCGGTTTTCGGGGATGTCCGTGGGCTGTCCAGACGGTGAGGGTGACGGCGTGCGCGTTGGCTGCTGTGCGGCAATGGGGATCGCCACAATCCCGGCGACCAGCAAACCGATCACCAGGAACAGCGACCAACGGGTGGGTTCAACATGTGGCGCGTTCATCGGGGTAAGTTTAGCCCCGGTTGGTTAAAAAACGCAAATAATACCTGTGGCTGGTGACCGGCGGGCCTGGTTAATGCGCTGGGTTGGCGAACAGCAGGATTTGTTCGTCATTGGCGTCATAACTGGAATGCGCAAAAAACGGTGTGCTGCTTCCGTTTTCCAATATGAGCGGCAGCAGGGCGGGTAAATCTTCGGCAAGCGGGAGCGTGTCGAGTGCGTCACGCGGCACCCATTCGAGCGTGCCCTCATCGGAATCCCGGAACGTGCGGGTCGTTGCCTGGGCGCTGAACACAAAAACCAAAATGCCGTTGGTATGGCCCGCATCAACATGAATGATGCCGCGAAGCCGTACACCGGTCACGTCGAGGGCGGTTTCTTCCTGCATTTCACGGATCGCGCCGGTCAACGGGTCTTCGTCACGCTCGATGTGCCCGCCGACGCCGTTGTAACGGCCCGGATAAACACGCTTGTGCTTGCCTCGTTTGAGTAACAAGATATCGTCGCCATGTGTGATAAAACATAATGTACGTGGAATGGTCAACCACCGCCCGGCGGTGGCGTCTGCGCCTTGATCTTTTGCGCCCATGTGATCCTCCCTGGTGATGACGTCGAAGGATAAGTATAACGTACACTCCACTTTTGCGGTTTGTACTGGTGTGGGGTCCATTTGTCTAATTTGCACCCTCAAGCTATGCTTTTGATCAGACTGGTATTAAAGGGAGAAACCATACTATGGATGACCTGTATAGTCGTATTGTCAAACAGCGTGGATCGCTGGAAAATCTTCTGACAAAACTGCCCGGCTTCCGAGGATATGTGGACAAAAGCGCGCGGCGGCAAGCTGATCGGTTGATGCGTGAGTACGTGGCTGATCAACTTCAACAGCGCCTCAACCGGTTGACGACGATTGAAAAAATGCTGCTGGATACGTCGGGCGGACTGGCTTATATGAGTGAGACTCGCAGTGTCAAAATCAAGTTCCAGACGTTCGTCGACCGGATTGCTACCGATTCGCCCGGTTATTCTGGCTTTTTTGACGCGGTCAAGATCAGCGCCGACGATCTGGGCGTGATATATGCCTTTGACGAGGCCATGCTGCGTTATGGTGACCAGTTTTCAGAAAAACTGGATGCGTTTCAGGATGCTGTTACTCAGAACCAGGGGGTTGCCGAGGTCATCCGCGAACTGGATGCCCTGACAATCGAAGCCAACGAGGCGTATGGCCTGCGTGAGAATGTACTCAAGGGAATGGAATAGCGGTGTAGATTGTGCACCTTTTTCAGGAGGATGAAGACTGATGGCACGTATTATTGACGTAGTTGATCACGTAAATGTCATGGATGACGAACTTGTCTACCGTGAGCCGCAGCGCGGCAGCGGTGACTTTCGCATGGGCTCACAGGTGATCGTGCAGGAAAGCCAGTCTGCCGTGTTTGTACGCCAGGGGCAGGTGCTGGATGCGCTTGGACCGGGCTCACATACGATCAGCACGGCTAACCTGCCGCTGTTGTCCGGCCTGGTGGGAATGGTTACCAGTGGGCGCAACCCGTTTACGGCGGACCTGTATTTTGTGAACCTGAAAGACCTGCCACAGGTGCCCTGGGGAACTAACCCGCCGATCGTGCTGGAAACGCCGGGACACGGGGTCGGTGTTGTGCTGCTGATCACACACGGCGTGATTGATATTGGCGTTGAAGAACCGACACGTTTCGTGAAACAATACGGTGTTGGGAAACCGATTCTGCGATTGGACGATGTCCGCGAGCGCATCCAGGCGATGCTGCTCAGCGAACTGGCGACGCTGATCTCGACGTCGGGGGCAGCGAGCATCATGGACGCTAACCGCCTGCTCACCGACCTGGAAGGCGCGGCGCTGTCACGGCTCAACGAACAATTCGCCCAGATCGGTATGCGGATCAAGGCGTTTGAGGCGAAACCGTTCACGGCGAAAGATGTATCTACCGAAGAACTGCGTAATTATGTTGATTTCGAGACATGGGAGCGTATCCGCCGCCTGGAAGTGGCCGACAGCGCGGCCAGCAATACGGGCATGGGTGGCGGTCTGGCGGGCGCAGGTGTAGGCCTGGGCGTTGGCCAGCAAATCGGCGCTGCCCTGAATCCCGACGCGGCGGCGCTTCAGCAGCAGCAGCAAATGATGATGATGCAGATGATGCAGCAAATGCAGCAGATGCAGCAGGGTGGCCAATCCCAGCCGCAGCAGCCAGCGGAAGCCGCCCCGGCTGTGCCTGAAACGGCTGACGAGATTCGCGCTTACCTGGACCTGTTGGACGCCAAGCTGATGTCCGGGGAGATTTCCGAGAGTGTCTACGAAAAGATGTACGCCAAGTGGGAAGCCCGCCTGAAGGAGTTGGGCGGCGAATAAGCCGTACCTGAGGACTCAGACTATTTAGCGCTCCGCTCTACTGCGGGGCGTTTTTTACGGCCAGTGGAAGCTGGCCAGTATCACGCTGTCGCCCAGGATGCTGCCATCGGCATCCAACACCGGCAGGCGCTCGCCACTGGCCGGATCATACAGGCCGGCCTCAAGGTGATAGTCACCGGGGGGTAATCCATTTTCGGGCACCAGATTGTACGGATCGCGGAGCTGCTCGCCCGGCGTCCAGCCGGTTGTGCCGGGAAACCCATAACGCGGCGGGTGATCGTCCTGGCTCCACACAGGCGAGCCGGTAGCGGGGTGGGGCGGTCCAATCAGGTGTACAAACACCTTCAATTCGTTTTCCGACTGCGCCAGCGGAACCCAGTATAACATCACGGTGATCGCCTCACTGGTGGAATCCGGCCCCTGAAGCGTGAAACCGGCCAGGCGCACGATGTCGCCGATCGTTACGTTTGCCGGAGAGTCGATTTCACCCGGTGCGATCGTCCACGCGCGGAACTGCGAAACGTCAAACCCGGCCACCGGGTACGCGCTCACCTGCTGCATGTGCGCGTTCAAAAAAACGGCAGCATCCGTTTCCCGGCCCGCCAGCCAGATAGTATTGTATTGGGTGATCAACGCGTCGAGCTGGTCGCTTACGGCCTCATCCGGTTTGAGGCTGGTTTCGGCGGCACGACCGGCGTAATAATAGTTGAAGGCCGGGTCCGCTGCGGGCCGCAGGATGAGATCATCCGGCCCGGCGCGTGACGCCAGGAAATCCGCCAGCCCCGGCCAGTTCGGTGATTTTGGATCGTCACTTCGGTAATAATCGGCCAGCGTGATCATGCTGCCTATGGGCACCAGCAGCATAACGGCTCCGAGCCATACCGGGACATGTCGCAAGGCCGGGCGGCGTGTGATCAGCGGGCGGAGCATTGCCGCCGTTAGCAGCAGCACGGCGGGAACGGCGGCGATCAGGTAACGCGGGTGAAAAATAGCCATACGCGTGGTCGCCCCGATGAGCAGCAGCGTGGGAACCAGCGCCCAACTGATAAGGCAAAGCGACCGCTGGCGCTGTGCGCGATTCTGTGCAGCGATGTGAACCGTCACCAGGATACACCAGCCCAGCGGAAGTATCACGTGCCAGGGGGATACCGGTTCTTGGCCGATCAACATGGTGGGCAGAAACCAGGTCAGCAGTTGGGGTAGATCGGTGTCGCCAAGTGTCCCGGCATAATCACTGTTGATCAGCCAGCCAGCCTGGATAAACCAGGGGATCAATAACACGGCCAGCACGCCCCAGGCGATTGTCGCACGGCGTATGGCCGGTTGGTACCGGTGAAAGGTTAGCAGGTAGATACCCTGCACAACGACAAAAAACGCTTCCAGAAAAAACGTGTACAGGGCGATCGCTTCGAGCGCGATATACAGCGCCCAGGTGCGCGGGCGGTTGGTTTCGACGGCGCGTAAAAACAGCCACATCGCCAGCGGGCTGATCGCGGCCCAGAGCGCATAGTTCCGCACGTCTTGGGCGTGCCAGATCAAAAAGGGGTTGATCGCCCACAGCGCGGCTGCGATCAACCCGATCGTTTTACTGCCGAATACACGTTTTCCCAGGGCCACCATACCAACTGCGCCGAGCAGATTGCCAAGCAGCGGTAAATAACGCATGGCAAATGCTGAGTCGCCCGCCGCGTTTTTCCAGGCCCAGAAGCCAAAAAATGTACCGAACGGGTGCGGTTCCCAGTGGGCGAGGTCGTCCACAACCGCAGCAGGATCGTCTGCCCAGTATTGAACCGCGAATGCTTCGTCTCCGCGTAGAGGAACAGCGTCCAGGCGGTGCAGCCGAAGGCCAAACGCAACAAAACACAACAGCACCAGGGTGCCCAGTTGGCGGCGGCTTTTCTGGCTCATGAGGCCGCCGTATTACTCGGCTTCGAGAGCCGTCTCATCCTCAGGCGCGTCGCTGCCGCTGGCTGCGCTTTCAGCCTGGAGCCAGTCGATATCTTTTTTGCTGAGGCCAAACCACTCGCCTTTTTGCCGTTTGCGTTCATATTTGCGGTGAAGTTTCTCAAGATAGGCGTCTGGTTTGCTGACCTCGATCGTTGTGACGAGTTCCAGATCGTATGGCGCAGCCGCATCAAGTGCTTCAAGCCGTTCATCAATGGTTCCGCGTGTCATGCCGATATTGTAAAGCTGGCCGCCCTTGATGACATACACCATGCCGCGATCACGATCGTGCTGTAGTGCTGATACGTCGGCTGGTTGTTTTTCGTCGACTGTTTCTTCTTCTTCGACGGTGATATCGTCATCAATGCTGGACTCGTCTTCGTCAAGGTCGATGTCAACGCCCTCAAGTTCCTGACGCGTAATCAGCCCATAAGCAACATCCAACTTGTCCATGTCTTCGATCGTTAGCGCGGTGCGGCCAGCGTTGCGCTGATCACGCAGATACTGCCGCAGCGAAGGCTTACGCTTGGAGTCAGCATACAACACCGGATACACCGGGTCTTCGCTTTCGAATCTGGCGTTAGGATTGATAAAGACAACCAGCGGCTGAATTTCAATGTCGTTGTCGCCTAATACTTTGTTCAGGACGCGCTGCGTTTCGCGCACTTCGTATTCGACTTCCTGGAAGGGATTACCGATAAGGTCCTGGCGCATATAGCCGAACAAACGCCGCATCAGCCCCTGGTCACCAATCCAGCGTGAACCAACGACACGGTATTCGCGTTCGTGCCATAGTGTTTTGATGACAAACACACCTTCGGGACCGAACAGCAGATGCTGTCCTGGCAAAAGGTAGTGGAAGAGCGTGTACTTATGCCCAAAACCTTTGAGCGCAGTGGCTAATACGTCCGCCGGGCGTGGTTCGCGGATCCAAATGTTGGCCATGCGAACAGAAGAGATTGTCATCAACAGCAGCGCCGGGAGCAGAAGACAGCTAATCTGCGTGGATTCGGCGGGGCGTGTCCAGGTATAGAAAAAGCCGATACCCATCCCGGCCAGGCTGATGAAAAACAATGCATGTGAAATCCGTTTATTGCGATTTAGAAGCGCCTGATTAATGACAACGCGCATAATTGGTCGAGCCTTTCTGAACGATCTGAATCGGGATTGTGCTCAATCCCATGAATGGTAACACAAAATGGGCTGAGTGTGGAACATTCAAACTCGGTTTTTGTGATATACGCCAATCGTAGGCGGGGCGTGGCTGGTCAAGTGGCCCGGTCCTGGTATAATTCGCTCCGCAAATGTCTTTCGCAGCAGGGTACACATGCCTGTTGTGCAGGTGTTTTCCAAACAAGGGCGTTCATCCAGAGTCAGAATGAGTGAGCATGAGCAGGTTTAGGCGATCGCAGCAGTGCCCGATTTGTGGCGCATCACATTCACAGGATGTACGCTGGTGCCGGATGTGCGGCGCGGCCCTGCCGGGTGTACCGACACCCGACGAGGCAATGCCGCCGGTATCCGGGGCCGAGGCGGGAAACGCGCCGCCTTATGATCCCGCCAACGGTGATGATGATTTGTACGCGGGTGATCTGTCGGGGCGGCTGTGGCGGTTCACGATGGGAGCAGGACTGATCGTTGTGCTGCTGGTCGGCATTGGGATCGGTATAATGGTCGGACGGTTCGGCGGCGGCGACAGTGAACCGGGTAACGATGGTGAGGTGCGTATCGAAAATATGACAACCCTGCCGCCGACGGTGCCGCCAACCGCCACGTTGCGCGAATCGGTCGGTTCGCCCACCGTAACACCTACACTCAGGGCGACTATGGCCCTGGTGACGGTTACACCTGCTCCGCCTACACCCACGATCACGCCAACACCGGGACCCTGTTTTCAGACCGCGCAGTCCGGCGATACCGTGTACGGGATGGCCGTACGCTGTGGGCACGTGGATTTGGCGGTTGTTGACCTGATCCTGGAGATCAACGATATGGAAAGCCCGAACGAGCTTCAGGTTGACCAGGTGCTTGAAATCCCGTGGCCAACACCGACACCGGGAAGTGAGTCGGCAGCGCCGCCCGCCGATGTCAGCCTGGTTGCCCTGGAGAATGCAACCGCCGGGGTAACTGAGGGCACGCCGGAAGTGCTGCTGAATGAATTTGGCACGCCGGATGTGTTGGCTACGTACCAGTATGCCGAACCTACGCTGCGGCCCGGCCAGGCATGGCACACGGTGCAGGTTGGAGAAACCATTATCGGCATTGCCGTGCTGTACGATACGAACGTAGAGACACTGTCACAAATCAATCCGGAAGTGCCGTTTTTGCAGTGTGATTACAGCTTTGACAGCGGCGGGCCGAACTGCTCAGTGATGCTGTATGACGGGCAGCGCTTACGTGTGCCGGTGCCGCTGCCTACCACAACGCCGACGCCCTCACCAGAGGGGACTTTAACGCCAACACCGAGCATTACGCCTACATTTAACGCGCCATTTCCAAATAACCCGGAAAATGGGGCGCATTTTAACGCCGACGAAATGGTAACCGTGCGCTGGGGCGGAACAGGTACCCTGGCCGAAAACGAGCGTTATTTGATCCGGGTGCATGACCTGGATACGGACAAGGAATACACGGCACTGGTGACTGAACTATCGGTTATTCTGCCCGCTGATTGGCAGCCGGACGATGGCAGTACGCACACCGTCGAATGGGCGGTTTCGGTGGTTGCGGTCGATGCTCAAAACAATCTTGTTTCAGAAGGCCATGCCACGGAATCGCGGCAGTTCACCTGGGACAGCCGCTAGGATGGGCTGTGCATACCCCATTTCTCACCATTGTTACCGGTCGTGAGCGTGATGTCACTGAAAAGGTCTAACGTGATGACCTGTTTCGTTAGCTGGGGGGACGTAGCTGCACAAATGAGAGGAAGCACGTCATGAATCGTCGTTTGTGGTTTATTGTGTTGGTGTTGGCAGGTATGGGCTTGCTGGCTTCCGCTTGCGGGGATTCCGATGATAAACCCGCGGGTGTATCGCCAACACCACCCGACAGCCTCAGCCCAACCGTTATCCTTGCGGCGCCAACCCAAACACCGGGCGGCCCTACGCTGACCGCTTCGCCGACACTGCCGCCCACTATCACGCCGACGGAGACTCCACCGCCCGCGCTGCCGACCGCAACGGCGCTGCCAACCGAAACCCCAGGACCCTATGAACACCAGATTCAACCCGGTGATACCTGCGTGAGTATCGCGTATCAATACGGTCATGTTGACCTGGACGTGATCGCCCTGATTCGTAACTTGAACAGTCTTCGCGAGCCGTGTGTGCTGCCGGGGCAGGGGACTGTGCTCATACCACGGCCTACGGCCACACCGACCGAGGTTGGCGCTGACCTGACTCAGACGGCGATCGCGACCAGTGCGCCGCCACAAGCGACGCTTAATGTTGGGCAAAACTTCGCCATTCAGACTTACCAGGTGCAAGAAGGCGATACCTTGAGCAGTGTCGCGATTGTGAATGATACCTCCCTGCGCATGATTTGTGAGCTGAACCAGGTGCCGGACAAGAATCCGAACGGTATTGACTGCCGGGGCTGCGTGTGGGAAACATCGAACTGCTGCTGCCCGAATCCGCCCGTATTGTCGGTTAACCAGGAATTGTTTGTGCCGGGGCCAACCCCTACACCTACGCTGACGCCGACTCCGAGCGGCGATGAGCCGCCGACGGCGACTCCAACACACCCGGTGCCCCAGCCTATTTATCCGCCCGCAGGGGCGAGTGTGGCGGGCGCGGTGCGGCTGTTATGGCTGACGGTGGGGCCGCTCGTCGAAAACGAGTATTACCTTGTTACGGTGCGCGAGGCGACGACGGCGGCTGAGTTCAGTATCCAAACGCGCCAGTTATCGGCGGCGATTCCGCTTGAGTACCTGCCCACGGATGGCCAGGCACGTAATTTCGAATGGCAGGTAACGGTGGTGCGGCTGGGCGACGATGGGCTGTTTTACCCGGTCAGCGATTGGGTTTCGCCGCGCCAGTTTGTCTGGCGAGGATGGGAGTAGCGCCCAACGCGGCTTTAATTCACCTCACAGTGTGACCATTTACCCCACCATAACCGCGTCGTTGTGGTGGGGTGATTGTTTTGATGACCGGCTGCGAATCATTCATTTGAGCCAGGGGTTGCCGTGACGCCGAGCAAGGAAAAATTGGCATTCTGACCGCGCTCCGGCACTTCGACTACGCCGCGCTTGGTTTCGCAGGTCATGTTGCTGTCGGGACGGCCTGAGTACTGAATTTCGTAGTTGTATACAACACTGTGTTTGATCTTGAGTTCGATTGTTTTACCCTCGTCGAGCGTGTATTGTTCCAGGTTGCCGGTTTCTTCGTTGGTGAGCGTGATCGTAGCGGTGCCGCACTCAGTTTTGTTGCTGAACGTCAGGGTTGTGTCTCCCTGACACGCCGTTAGCAGGATGGGCAGTCCCAGCACCAGAATCAGCAGTAGACGGTATTTCATAACGTTTTTCTCCTCCGGGCCGCATGTCGAACGTCGGATTATAAGAACAGTGCCGGTAGATGACAAGCCCAGTCCCTGGCGGACACCTCAGACGGTACCCCACTAACAGCCGGTTTGTCACCACAATTTTATCTCAATCGTGTTAAACTGGTGTAACTTCTAGAACGGATTATGTTTCCTGGAAGGGGGGCAGGCGAATGGTGAATAACATTCGTGCAGTTGTGTTCGACCGGGAACTGCAAGTCACTACTGTTGAGTGTCCGGTTCCTGCGCCGGATGAAGCGTTGATCCGGCTGCGGCTGGCGGGTATTTGTAACACTGATCTCGAATTACTTGCTGGTTATAAGGGGTTTTCCGGGATACTCGGCCACGAGTTTGTGGGCGAGGTGGTTCAAGGGCCGTCTGACTGGGTTGGACAGCGCGTGGTGGGTGAGATCAATATCAGTTGCGGCACATGTGACATGTGCCAGCGCGGTATGCCGACGCAGTGCCGGAACCGTCGCGTTCTCGGCATTATGGATTACGGCGGTGCGTTTGCTGACCGGTTTTGCCTGGCTGTACAGAACCTGGTGGCTGTTCCTGAGTCGCTGTCCGATGAAGAAGCGGTGTTTACCGAACCGCTAGCGGCGGCGTGCCAGGTATTGGAAAGTGCCCATATCAAACCATCGGACCGCGTGATCGTGTTGGGAGCGGGCAAACTTGGGCTGCTGGTGGCACAGGTCGTGCGCCCGATTGGTGTTGACCTGTCGGTGATTATCCGGCATGAACGCCAGTCTACGCTGCTGGATCGATGGGGAATTCCGGCGGTTCGGCGTGATGCTGTGGCTGAAGGTGTGGCCGACGTGGTGATCGACTGCACCGGGCAGGCATCCGGATTCGCGGACGCGCTGGCGTTAGTACGTCCGCGTGGCACCGTGATTGCCAAAAGTACGTATCATGGCCTGCCGCCTGCCGATTTAACACAAATTGTAGTACGCGAAATCCAGGTGATCGGCAGCCGGTGCGGGCCGTTTGGCGCGGCCCTGCGGTTGTTAGCGCAAGGGCTGGTCGATGTCCAGTCACTGATCGACGCCCGTTACTCGTTATCCGAGGCAACAGCGGCATTTGAACATGCGGCGCGGCATGGGGTTCTCAAGGTATTATTGGCCCCCTGAGAGACGCGATACACGTCATGCCGTTGTTAGTAGTCACCCCGCAAAGACTGCCGCTCCGCTACCGGCAGGGTGAACACAAATACGGTGCCAACACCGACCTCACTCTCGACTTCCATCTGGCCCCCGTGAACTTCGACAATCCGGTAGGCGATGGAGAGGCCGAGTCCTGTACCGGTTGTATCATTGGCCGTGCTGGCTACCCGGTAAAACTTCTCGAATATGCGCTGTTGATCATCCTGGCTGATGCCATAACCGGTATCACGCACCTGGATTCTGGCGCAATTGGGCGGGCAGTTATCCCCTTCATCTAACAAATCGGCAGCGCAAGAAATCAACCCACCCTCGCGGTTGTACTTGATCGCGTTGGTGAGCAGGTTTAGCAGCACCTGCTTGATTTTCCCCCGGTCGGCTTCAACCGTGCATGGGCGTCCCGCGATATCGATCGTGATTTGCCGCTCGGCAGCACGGTGTTCAACCACACGCACACATTCCTGAATGAGGTCTAGAATATTAAATGCCTCGATCTTGAGACGTGTTCGTCCAGATTCCAGCCGGGCCAGGTCCAGAAACGAGGTTGTCATTTCGGTCAGACGCTCGGTTTCGCCTTGCATGATAGTCACGATTTCGCGTTGGTTGTCGGCCAGTGGGCTGCGCAGCAATAGGGCTGTGCTGGCTTTTAACGCGGCTAAGGGGGTGCGCAGTTCGTGAACCATCTCGGCGATGAAGTCACTTTGCTGGAACAGGCGAGCATTCTGGACAGCAATGGCGGCTTGATCTGCGAGCGCTGACAGTGTGTTGACATCATCACTTGTCCACGGTTTGTCGTGGATTTTGTTCATGGCTTCAACGACGCCGATAATCTGGTTGTGAACGCGCATGGGGACCGCCAGGAGGTTACGCGTGATGGTACCGGTGGTTTTATCAACATCACCAAACCAGCGCGAATCGCTGCGAGCGTCTTCTACCAGTTCGGGTTCGCCATGTTTGGCCACCCACCCGGCAAGACTGCCTTCCATTGGGACCGGAATCGCTTCCATAGCGCTGCCGCTCAAGTTAGACGCCGCTTCAAATCGCAGTTCACCCGTATTGGGATCAATGAGCAAAATAGACGCTTCCTGAGTTTCGGTTAACTCGGTTGCGGCGGCTGAAATTCGGTTAAGCAGCGTCCCCAGGTCCAGGGTTGAGTTAAGCTGACGGCTGATTTCCATCAATCGGGCATAACGTGCCATCAGTTGGCGATACGTATTCAAATTGATGTCTTCGGGCAATAATTGAGCGTCCATTTTCATTACTCGCTCTTCTCCAAGGCATCCACCAGTTGTGGTAACACGATTGCCGCATCGGCATGAATAACAGCTTTGGCGATGGAGTCGACAGGCGTTTCGGATAAGTTGACTACAATCAGCGACGCGCCGGACCGGTGCGCCATTATCGGGAGGTCGGCAGCGGGGTAGACTTCCAGGGATGATCCGATGACCAGCATCACGTCACAATGGCGGGCTTCGTTGCGAGCGGCTATCAATGGCTGGGCAGGCAGTTGTTCACCCAGCAAGATGACGTTGGGTTTAAGCGCATGGCCGCAATTGGCACAACGAGGCAGTGTGTTTGTCTCTAAAAAACTGACGATAAAGTCTTCAGCCGAATAAACCTGGAAACAGTGAATGCACGTAATTTCGCGCAGGTGGCCGTGCAGCTCATAGACAGTACGTGATCCGGCGCGAGAATGCAGCATATCAATATTTTGAGTAATGATGCTGTTCAAATAGTGTTGGTTCTCCATCTGAGCCAATGCCAGATGAGCCGGATTCGGAACTGCATTGTGTATTTTGTGTGCCAGTGGACGGATCCACTCGTAGAACCGCTCCGGATTTTGCCTGAACCCATAAATGCTGGCTACATCAGATGAATTGTGCTGTTTCCACAAGCCCGATTCCGGGCTGCGGAAATCAGGAATACCCGAAGGCGTGCTAATCCCAGCCCCGGTCAAAGCCACAACGTGCGTGGCACGTTGCATCAGTTCGGTGGCAGTTTCGAGGAACTCGGTGGGCATGGATAAACTATTCACCAGTCAGTCAGAATTAAAAATGCGATGCGGTTCCTCAGGGTATGTTGTGGAACCGCAGGATACGTTCAAAAACCGGTAGAACACATCATTGGGTGGCTAAGAATGAAGCTCGCCGCCTGCAACGGAGCGAATGCGGGCGCTGAGTTCTTCGGCGAGCTTGGAAAACTGGTTCGCCACGATTGAATTGGGCTGGTACAGGATAATCGGGAAGCCCGCTTCGGCGGCCTGAAACGCCAGTTCAGGCGCAGGTGAGATGATGGCTGTCATTTCGTGACCCAAAATTTGCTCGGCTTCTTGCCAGGGGATTTGCAGGCTGGATTGCGCGCGGTTGATCAACACAATGTTGATGCGGGCCTGCGACATGCCAAGCTGCTCAATTTCACCCAGTATTTCCCTGGCCATCGAGAGCGAAATCCGGTTAGGTTCTACCGCCAGAATGAGTTGATCAAGCTCCTGGATGAGATGCGCGGTCAAGCGGTTGAGTCCAGCCCCAAGATCAAGTAACACGCTGCGGCTGATGGTCCGTAGATGATGGATAACTGCCGAAGCGCCATCGGGCGAGATATTAAGCAGGGTTTCTTTTGGACGCGCCGATGATAACAGCAGGCGCACGCCGCTGCTGTGCGTCACGATTTCATTTTCGATGACCCGGACGGTAATCTCGCTTGTTGGACGTGACAGCAGGTTGGCCATGCCGGTAGAGCGTTCGAAGCCCAAAGCCATGCCCAGGGTGCCCTGACCTGGTCGGAAGTCAATCAATATGGTCGGCTCATTCTGCGACATGGCGGCGGCGACGTTCATGGCGAGGGTTGTTGTGCCGGCGCCACCTTTGGCCCCCAAAAAACCGATGGTCAACGCGCGATCGGTTTCAGGTTGGCGCTGTGATGCGCTGCGAGCCAGTATGGCTTTGATCCGCGAGGCTAATTCTGCCGGATGTGTTGGTTTGGTGAGATAATCATCTGCGCCTGCCTCAAACCCCGCCACTTTATCATCCACCATGGTCTTGGCGGTGAACATGATAATGGGAATAGCCTGTGTATTGGCATCCTGACGCAGCCTGCGGCAGACCTCATAACCGTCCATATCTGGCATCATTACATCCAGAATAATGAGGTTTGGCCTATCGGATCTGGCTTTGCTCAGGGCTTGCTGACCGTTGTTAGCTGCTAAGATTTCGTACCCCTGGCGTTGCAGCATCAGTCCAATTAATTTTAGACTGTCAACATCGTCATCAACAATTAGGATTTTCTCGGCCATGCAGAGTCACCATTCCGATCACTCATGGGTTGAATGTGGTTGTTGCGCGATCCTATTGTGCGGAGTGTAGCACGGATAAATAGGCGATGCAAGAGTAAGTTAATGTCTTTTCAGGGGCGCTGGTGAAAATTACGGACTGCATAAACTATCATTTTGAAACGATTCCCTGGTGGTTCATTGCTCCGGTTTTGGGGTAATGTTATAATGCGCTAGGATGCCTGATTGTCGGACAGCCGTTTGATGAGATGACTGTAGGGGAATAGGGTTTTGATGATATCGGAAGATATGCATGCCCAGCTCAATCAATACGTAGAACAACAGCAGCTTCTGTTAACTGTTACCCACCAGATCGCCAGCAGTATCGGCCTCAATGAGACAATCCCGCATATTCTGGATGGGGTTTTCCGTGCGACTGAAGCGGATAGTGTCCGGCTGCTGCTGGCCGAACCAAACGAGAGCTGGCTTAGTTACGCAACCGGCCCCCTGGCAGATGTCATGGCATCATCCGATAGCCAGGTGCTCGATTTGTTGGGTGAGAACGATCAGATCGAGGTTTCACGTGATGATACGCCTGAGGTGTTTGCCGCCCAGAATTTTCCTGCGGAGTTGATCACGGTGATCGCGCTGCCACTGACCGCTCACCAGGCGCATCACGGCGTATTGTGGCTGGGTTTTTGTTCGTCGCATACGGTGGGCCAGGCTGAACGGACGTTTTTGTTTATTTTGGCCGGACAGGCTGCGATTGCGATCGCTAATGCTCAAGCCTACGAAGCCGCCCGGCGGCGGCGTGAATGGCTGGCCGCGGTGCTGGCCAGTACGCCCGACCCGGTTCTGGTAGTAGATCGGAACATGTGCCTTCAATTGGTCAACCCGGCTGCCAGTGAGATGTTTGGTACGTCTGCTGACAATGTGATCGGCCAGCCTATTCAGGGCGTGATGCAGCAGCCGGAACTGGCGGCGCTGCTCGAGAACGATAACCCGATCGCCGCCCAGCGTATGCTCGAATACACGGCGGAAAATGGCCGCACGTATTCGCCCAGCATCTCCGACGTGCGTACTGAAGACGGTGAGATGACCGGTTATGTGCTGGTGCTGCGTGATATTTCGCACTTCAAACGTCTTAACGACAACATGTCGGACTTTCTCAGCACGGTATCCCACGATATGCGGTCTCCCCTGACGTTTATGAAGGGTTATCTTGACATGCTCGGTATGGTCGGTGATCTGAACGAGCGCCAGACAACATTTGTCGAAAAGATCGCTACCGGTGTGATCCAGATGTCCGATATGGTCGAAAAAATCCTGGAAGCAGGTAAGCTTGATCCCATGACCGGCACATACGAGTTAAACCGCGAGCCATGCGACGTGGTCGATATCGTGCAGAAAATGGTGTCTGGACTCCAGTCTCCAGCGGAAAAGAAGGGGCTGACATTAACAACCACCATTGAGGAAGGGATTCCTGTCATCAATGCGGACCGGGCATTACTGGCGAGTGCGTTTACTAATCTCGCGGAAAACGCCGTCAAATATACGCCTGATGGCGGGCGCGTTCATGTCAAGATTGGCTTGAACTCCGATGTATTGATCTTCAAGGTGGCTGATAATGGGCTCGGCATCAGTCCGGAAGACCAGAAAAAACTGTTCAAGCGGAATGTACGTATTCGTCGCAAAGAATGGAAACGCGTGAAGGGCAGCGGTCTTGGCCTGTTTATTGTAAAGAACATTGCGCAGCGTCACGGCGGGGATGTGTGGATCGAGAGTGTAGAAAACGAAGGCAGTACGTTCTATTTATCGATTCCGCTCGAAGGGCAAAATTTGCTCGGCGGCGAGTCTGCGATGAGTTAGGCTGAACCAGGTCTTAAAACCGCTGGTTTGATCGGCGATATTAGTGCCCCGGCCAAGCCGGGGTTTGTTTTTTGGGCGATGCGTGCATTCCAAGAGTGTTACAAAACAGGATGGATACGATGTCGATTCACGTATTGTCCGATGTCGTGACAGCTCAGATCGCGGCGGGTGAAGTGGTCGAGCGCCCGGCGTCGGTTGTCAAAGAACTGGTGGAAAATGCGCTTGACGCGGGCGCAAGTGCGATCACGGTGGAGATCGAAGACAGCGGCAAGGGCTTGATCCGGGTTGGCGATGACGGGCACGGCATATCCGTGTCTGAGGCGGCGCTCGCGTTTGAGCGGCATTCGACCAGTAAGTTATTTACGATAGAGGACCTGGATCACATCACCACGTTGGGGTTTCGTGGCGAAGCACTCGCGAGTATTGCCGCCGTCAGCCGGGCCACCGTCACCACCCGGCACCGGGACGAAACCGCCGGGATCACGGTGCGGGTCGAAGGTGGGGAACTGCGCTACGAGCGACCGGTTGGCGCACCGGTTGGAACGATTGTCGCGGTCGAGAACTTGTTTTTTAACACGCCCGCACGGCTTAAGTTTCTGAAGTCCGACAGCACGGAGCGGAAGCATATCAACACGCTGGTTACACACTACGCGATGGCTTACCCCGATGTGCGGTTCCGGTTGATCCAGGAAGGGCGCGAGCAGTTTCACAGCTCCGGCAGCGGTGATCTCGCCGATGTGCTGGTCGAGGTGTTTGGGCTGGACGCGTTCGACAACATGCTTGAGGTGTATTCCCAACCGTCACCGCGCCCGGATGTGCCGCCCGTAGAGGTATACGGGTTTTGCTCAACACCGGACTTAAGCCGCGCCAATCGCAGCCACATTGTGTTGTTTGTCAACGGACGCGTGATTGCGAACCAGAGTCTCACATACGCAGTCGTGCAGGCGTACCAGACCCTTTTACCGACCGGGTGCTTTCCGCTGGCGGTGCTGATGATCACGCTGGCGCCCGAAGATATTGACGTGAATGTGCATCCCACCAAGGCCGAAGTCCGGTTCCGGCTGCCGGATGTTGTGTTTGCAGCCGTGCAGCGCGCGGTACGGCACACGGTGATCGATCAGTCACCGGCTGTACCCGATCCGTACCGCGAGGTAAATGACGGGTGGTCCGGACGCTCGACGCGCCCGACCGTTCCCGGTGAGGATCAGTTACACATGGAACTGGGTGAGATCGATCCCGGTCGCTACAGCAGCCCGATAACTCACATTCCTGATTCTACGGCTATCCCGGCAGGCCCAGAGCGCCCGCTGCGCCCGCGCACGCTGCCGATCCTGCGCGTGATAGGGCAGGTGGGTGCCATGTACATCGTGACCGAAGGGCCGGCGGGTCTTTACCTGATCGATCAGCACGCCGCGCACGCGCGGGTGCTTTATGACCAGATGCGGCGGCAGCGAACGGCTCACCAGCCGCCAGACCGCTATGAACTCGACGGAACGCCCGTAGAACTGCCGCCGCATGCCGCACGCCAGATTGAAGCACTGTTGGAAGCGCTGAGTTTGCTTGGTTTTGAGATCGAGCCGTTCGGGGGAAATACGTTCCGGGTGCGGGCCATTCCGGCGCCGGTTTCTGAGCAGGCTCCCGGCGATGTGTTATACGCGCTGGCGCAAGAAGCCAGCACGGACCGGGTGACAGATGAATTGGAGCTTGAAGAACATCTCATGTTTTGCCTGTCTGCTCTGGGCGCTTATAAAGCCGGTGAGATTCTTGACCATGACCAGATGCAGGCGTTGATTCGTAAACTGGAACGGTGCGAGAATCCACACACCAGCCCGGATGGCCATCCGACGCTGATTCACATCAGCGGGGAGGACCTGGCGCGGCAGTTTGGGCGGCGATAACACCATATGAAAACGTGAGGAGATAGTTGTTCGCGAAAAAAAGGCAGCCTGTGAAAAGACTGCCTTTTTTATGTTTGTGGAAAAGAACGCGTCCAGGATTAAGCGGTGGCTTCTTCTCCGCGCCGACGTTTGGCCTCACGATTCACAAAGGGAATTTCACCTTTTTCCCAGGCGACCAGCAGTGGCACCGCGTTAAAGATCGAGGAATATGTACCGCTCATGAGGCCGATCAGCAGGATGGCGATAAACTGGCGAATTGTCTCACCGCCGAACAACAGCAGGGCGATCATGATAAAAATCGCATTGAGCTGTGTAGCCAGTGACCGGTGAACCGTTTCAAGCACGCTGCGGTTTACGATTATTTCGTAGGGTTCGCTGCGATACTTGGGGATGTTTTCGCGGATGCGGTCGAACACCACGATCGAGTCCTGCACGGAAAAACCGACAACGGTCAGGATCGCGGTCAAGAACAGGGCGTCAACTTCCCAATCGAACAACAATCCCAGGATGGACATGACACCCATCGTAATAAGAATGTCGTGGAACATCGCGGCGATGGCGCACGCACCATAACGGAATGAGTGAGGCACGCGGCGAAATGCGAGCACGATAAAGCCCAACACGATGACGGCTACAGCCATGGTTGCAATAAAGGCGGCGCGCGTCACCTCGCCACCAACGGTAGCTGATACGCTGCTGCTGGTGATTTCACTTTCCGGGTTGCTGGGCGTCAGCGTCCAGTAGGGGCTGAGCGTTTCTGCCAGGTAGGCTTTTAGTTCGTCGATCTGCCCGGTTTCAAGCTCTTTGGTGCGGATCTGCCACCGGCTGCCAGCACGTGCCACAATTGGCGTGATGGATTTCACATCGTAGTCGGTTGCGCCGAAGGCTTCCACCGCAGCCGATACAGTTTCTTCGTCCAGAACACCGATAAACGAGATATCGAGTACGGCCCGGTCTTCGCCTTCCAGAAGGGTACGATTGACGGCGTCGGTGCGTTCCGGGTCATTTTCTTCGGACTGAGCAGACCATAATCTCCCTAGCTGGTCATCGGCGTTTAAAAAGGTGATCATTTCATCGATGTTGGTCGTGTTCGGAATCGTGATCTGCCACCGGCTGCCCGCTTCTTCGACGTTCGCTTCGATAACTTCGGTCGAGATGGGGTCCAGCCGTTGAACCACGTAATCACTGAGGCCGAAATTGGCAAGTGTATCACGCACTTCTTGTTCGGTGTGGTCATCGACGAATGAAGCATCCATCAATGTCCCGCCGGTAAAGTCAATGCTGAGCTTGACCGGTGAGCCGTCCTGAATGGTCGAGTAAACCATTGCAAACAAGCCGGGGATGATGACCATAGCCGAGATCAGGAAGTACAGATTACGACGTTCTGCAAAGTTAAACATGACGATTATCTTCCTTCCTGTTCCTAGACACCCAGCAGCTTAGGGTTGGTGCGCAATTGTTTGCCAACAACCAGGACAATGGTATGCAGGAACGTCCGCGTGGCGATCACGGCGGTGAATAAGTTGATGAGTAATCCCATACCGAGTGTGACGGCGAAACCCTGAACGGCGCTGGCGCCGAAAGCGTTGCCGAAGAAATACAGAATCAGGCAGATGATGATGGTCGAGATATTCGAGTCGCGAATGGATGTCCACGCCCGTTCGAACCCGGCCTCTATGGCACGATCCATGCTGCGTCCAGCGCGCAGCTCTTCTTTCATACGCTCGAAGATCAGGATATTACCGTCAACCGCCGTGCCGATGGATATCAAGAACCCGGTGATGGCTGGCAGGCTGAGCGTGACGGGTATGTATTTGAACAAGGCGAAGTTGATCACGGCGAACAGCATCAATGCCAGGTTAGCGGCGATGCCGGGCACACGGTAATAGATCAACATGAACAACAGGACAGTGACGACACCGATCAACCCCGCCCGGATCGAGCGATCAACCGAGATTTTACCCAGCGAGGGGCCGATGGTATCGAAGGCGATGATGTCCAGCGGAATCGGCAGCGCACCATACTTAAGCTGTGCGGCCAGAATCTCTGCATCATTGCGGCTGAATGCCCCTGTGATGACCCCGCCGTCCATCGTGCCGGCCTGGGCGCTGCTCGACAGGCCGGATTGAATGGTAGGGTAGGAGAGCAGGCGGCCATCGAGCACGATGGCGAGCGGACGGTTGGCGTTGTTTGCAACGTAGTCGACGAAATTGTCAACGCCGTCACTGTGCAGCGCAAAGTTTACTACCCAGGCTGTTCCGACATTACTCTGTGGACGGGCGGCGGCGTCGGACAGGCCCGAACCGGTCATAACCGTCGTGTACGGCGTGCCATCGGATTGAAGGCTCGCCGCTTCTTCTTCAGGATGTTCAGGCGGCTCAGCCGGGCAGGTATACTCATCGTATGCCATGGGCTGCTCACCTTCTAATAAGCGCGCTTCTGCCAACGCTACCTGTTCGGTTGTCAGAAGGCACGTACCTTCGGCAATCTGGCCCGATGATATGGTCGAAAAGTCAACGAATTCCAGCAAGCCCGTAGACTTGATCGATTCAAATGCGACTGCCTGTTCCTTGACACCCGGCAGTTCCACAATAATGCGGTCACTGCCTTGCTTCTGGACTACGGCTTCGGTTACGCCCAGGCCGTTAACACGGCGTTCGACGTTTTTGACAGCTTGATCCATGGTGTCATCATCGAACTTGGTGCCAGGCGCGGCCTGGAGCAGCACGCGCGAGCCGCCTTGTAAGTCAAGACCTTGTACAACTTCGATGTTGCGGTCATACCCTCCGATATGGATGCCTGGATTGTTGGGGAGACTGATCCAGGCCGAGATACCGGTAACCACGAGGATGACCACAAGCCAGAGGCGATACCCTCTCATAGTGAATTCCTCTCAAGTGGCAGTGCAAATAGCCGAAATTTCTATAGATTCTCTTTAGTAAAACCAGTCTGAGGTTGGCTGGCTGCAAACTTAGTCATGATAACGCGTTGGGTGGCTATCCTGCAAGTGTAACTTGGATGCAAACGGCGTGATGGTTGTCGCTACCGCGAATCGTGCCGGTCGGATGACCAGTTGAATACCAACAGGGTAAACTGAGAGGTTGGTCTACCCTGGCTAAAACGATGGTGTTGCCATCCGGTGAGCGTTACGGTTCGTCCTGTAAGCGCGAGCCGTCCAGTGCCAGGTCGGCGGCGATGCCCTTCATCGCTTCCAGCACGCGTGGAATGTGTTCTTCCCACAGGTCAACGCCTAAGGCGGCAGCGGCTTCTTCGATTTCCTCGCGGTGAATGGCCGCCGCAAAACTGCGGTCCTTCCACTTATTGCGGACGGATTTGATCTTGGTAATGTCCCGGATGTCACGCGAAGGGCGTACCAGGGCAACCGCGGTCAGGAAGCCGGTTAATTCATCCACAGCCACGAGTGACTTTTCCATCAGGCTTTCGGGCTGCATGCCGGTGCGCTCAGAGGCATGGGCGGCGATGGCACGAATGATGTCATCATCAATCCCCATGTCACGCAGCACTTGCAGCCCGGTAAACGGATGGCCGCCGGGCGCGGTCATGTCGGGGTGTTTTTCGTAATCGAAGTCGTGGAGCAGGCCAACAACCCCCCACCGCGTTTCGTCTTCGCCAAAATGATGGGCATAGGCACGCATCGCGGCTTCAACGGCCAGCATATGATGGATCAGGCTTTCGGACTGGGTCCATTCCGTAACAAGTTGCCAGGCTTCCTCACGGTTCATGATGAATGGTTTCTCCCTGTACACAAATATGTAATGTGGCTTATTCTTCCGCTGCCGCTTCGAAAATTTCGTGCGAGTAGCGTATGGTGGCCGTGTGCCGTAGTGTGGCAGCAGCTCCACAGTAAGTGTCGCGTGATAATGCGATGGCACGCTCGACGGCGGCAGGTGTTATATTATGGCCGGTGATCACAAAATGCACGGTGATATCTGTGTAGACTTTGGGGTGTTCGTCTGCGCGGATTCCTTCCACGTGGACTTCTAACCCGGTAACGGCCTGCTTTTTTTTACGCAGGATGCTGATTACATCCATGCCAGTGCAGCCGCCGAGAGCAGTTAACATCAGTTCCATTGGGCTGATGCCCGCATCGTGTCCGCCAAAGGCTTTGACGGCATCGAGTGGGATGGTGTAACCGTTGCTGCTGGCGCCGGTGAAGATCATGTCATCCCGAAGGATCACTTTGGATGTTTTTTTTGCTCCCATGTCACGCTGTCCCTTCTGTTCCCTGATGAACTGTATACTACCCGGCACCATGTTATCTCACAACTGCCGTTTGCTGCGGTCATCGACGCGTGCCGGTTGTTTTGGTGAGATGCTGGGGCGTGTATCCCGGTTGCATGCAACCCGGTAGTGTGTGGTGCATCCAACCAAATGACCCAAACGCGCGGCGTTTTCTTGAGTGGATGGGGTAGGATGCGTTATGATCGGGGCTGAGTATGGCGTTTGGGCCATACCGTATCGTATTCAGTCCACCTTATTTTGCTCAAGAGTGTGTTATGTCGAAATCAGATGATGCGGCACTTGTAACCCGTTTACAGGCCGGTGACCAGGCCGCATACGCTCAACTGGTCGAAGAAAACGCAAGCCGTATTTACCGGCTGGCCTTGCGGATGGTAGGGAACGAAACCGACGCCGAAGACATTCTCCAGGAGACGTTTTTGAGCGCGTTTAAAGCTATCGATAAATTTCAGACGCGGTCGAGTCTCAGCACGTGGCTGTATCGTATTGCGACCAACGCGGCGTTGATGCGCCTTCGCCGCAAGGAACCGGAGCACGTGTCGGTTGACGAACCTATCGAGTCGGATGATGGGGATTTCATGCCCCGGCAGTTTTTTGATTTCTGCTGCCTGCCTGAAGAAGACTTGCTGCGTGGCGAGGCCCGTGCCGAAATGACCCGCGCCATTGAAGACCTTTCGCCCACACTGCGCAGTGTGTTTGTACTGCGCGATATCGAGGGATTTTCGACTGAAGAAACAGCCGAAGCATTGGACCTGTCGATATCCGCAGTCAAGAGCCGGTTGATGCGTGCCCGGCTTAAACTTCGTGAGCGCTTAAGCATCTATTTTTCGCAAGGGCCGATTGTGTCGGAATCGAGGAAGCCATGAAAAAGCCTGATGAGCATGACTCACATGACCAGTCGCACGAGCATACACACGACAAGGATATGTGCAGACGGTATCTGGGCAGTCTGTCCGACTATGTTGATGGGACTCTGGGCGATGAACTGTGCGAGGAATTGGAAGCCCATATATCCGTCTGCGAGAACTGCCGGGTTGTGGTGGATACGCTGGGAAAAACGGTGACACTGTATCACCAACTGCCATCGCCTGAACTACCGGACGCGGTCAAAAGCCGGTTATACACAGTGCTTGATCTCACGGCATATGTGCCGGAGTCACGTACTGGCTCGGAAGAAGACGGCCAGTAGAACGGCTCCAACAAACGAACAGGGCGGGGTAGGGCGGCTGTTTCTTTTGAAAAGCATGCAACCTCTGGTGGTTTGCGGCATCTAACGAATGTGAGTCGTATGGATCATCATGAGTACACACCGATTTTGCGAGGTGCTATGTCAAAAGAAAATACCACCGACAAGAAGAAAAAAAACAAGCGCGTGATCATGTTCACCACGCCGACCTGTTCGCACTGCCGGACGGCCAAGCGTTATCTGCGCGAGCGGGGCGTTCGCGTTCGTGATGTGGACGTGAGCAATGATCCTGCCGCTGCTCGCGACATGGTGCGGCGCAGCGGGCAGCAAGGCGTGCCGGTGATCGACATCGGCGGGAAAATTATCGTTGGATTTAACCGGTCAGAAATTGATCGCCTGCTCGATCTGTAAGCGTTCGCGGGATGCGTATCACCAGCATACGCCGGTTTAGAAAACATAACAGGCAGCCTGCCCAGTAACGGGCCGCCTGTTTTTGTTGTGGCATGTGGACAGGGTAACGACTCAGGGCGTGTACTGCTCGATGGGCAGTCCGGCGCTCATCCAATCCTGGAATCCCCCCTCGATATTGATCACGTGCATGTAGCCCATTTGCAGCAGGTATTCTGATGCTGACATGCTGCGATTTCCACTGTTGCAGATGAGATACACCTCGGTGTTTTTGTCGGTAAGTTTACGCGGTACTTCCTGTTCAAACGTGGTGAGCGCAATGAGTTCGGCGCCTTCGGGGTACCCGGTGGCAGCCCATTCGTTTTCTTCGCGTACATCGACAAGAATCGCGGTATCACTTTGCGAGAATCGTGTATAGGCTTCGGTAACGCTGATGCTCTCGAAAACGGGTTCGGCAGCGGCGTCCTGTTCAGCCTCGATGGTCGCGGGTGGGGTGTCGGTAGGAGCGGGTGTGTCTGTGTCATCGTCCGATCCACCGCAGGCAGCGGCGGCGAGTATCAAGCCAAGTAACAGGATAAGCAGGAACAAAAAGCGGTTTTTCGGCATTATCACAAGTCTCCTAGTACTACAGCCGCAGTTGAGATGGTAGAATGAAAGCTCACGTCAATAAGGGATGAATGTGAGCGAAAAATGCCAGAGGTAGAA
>JAFGHR010000058.1 GCA_016930015.1 Anaerolineae bacterium
CGCCGGAGTCGTCTTCTCCGACCGACAGGTTACAGGCCAGCAGCGCCAGAATCAGCGCCGCCGCTGCGATAACCGGCGCCAAACGCACACGCGGCATACGCGGCACACGCGGCATGATCATCATGATCGAGTCTCGCTTCCCATCTACTGTACGCCCCACAGCCGGATATCACCGTCCGCGCCGCCGGACGCGATCACCTGGCCGTTAGGGCTGAACGCCACGCCGGTCACTTCGCTGCTGTGCCCCTGGAGCACGGCTCGCTGTGCGCCGCTGGTGATGTCCCACACGCGCACGGTACCATCACCGCTGCCCGACACCAGCAGCGCCCCGGACGGCCCAAAAGCCACGTCCAAAACCGCGCCGCCGCCATGATCGAGCGCCGCCTGCCGTGCGCCGGTCCCCGCGTTCCACAACCAGACCACGCCCGACCCACCGCATAACTCGGACGTGCCCGCCCCGGCCAGCAGGGCGTTGTTAGGACTGATCGCCAGCGCGTTTACCGAGCCGCTGTAATCGGCCAGCGTGCCGGTTGACTCGCCGCTGATCGTATTCCAGATTCCCGCGTCGGCGCTGGCGCTGGCGCAGTCCACCGATACACCGGTTACAGCCACCGATCCACTACCCGCGAAAACAACGCCGCTCACCGGCAGATCGATGGTGACGGGGGATGTCTGGCTGCCGGATGCAGGCTCCCACACCCATACCACGCCGTCGGCGGCACCCATCGCCACCTGTGAGCCATCGGCGGACCACGCCACCGCGTTGATCTCGGCGCCCGGCGTGGACATGGTCACTTCGGCCCCGGTCGAAACATCCCACACGCGCACCGTGCCGTCCCAACTGGCCGTTACAACGCGGGTTCCGTCCGGGCTGAAAGCCACATCCACCACCCGGTCCATGTGCCCGGCCAGGATGGCGATTTCCGCTTGAGAGGCCATGTTCCACAGGCGCGCGGTACCGTCCCAACTTGCCGAAACGAGCAGACTGCCATCCGGACTGAACGCCAGCGCATCGACCGTGCCGCCGTGCCCTTGCAGCACCGCGACCCCGGTCACCTGGCCGACGTTATCGGACGTGATCACGGGTAAGACCAGCGCGGCTTGCGCCGCGCCCTCGTTGTTATCATTTTCTCCGGCTGGTTCAGGACTATCGCCCTGGTCGGATGGCGGTTCCGCGCTGTCGCCGGTATCGGCCCCGGCCTGTTCAATGGGCGGGATCGCCTCACCGTCGCCGGATTCCGCATTATCAACACTGGCGACCTCGACGGATTCGGTCTTGGGAGCCGGTGCGGCATCAGCGACTTCCGCGCCGTTGCTGGATTGGCTGTCGCCGCTATTTTCCGGCTCCGGGCCGGGATTCACCGTCACGTCGATATACGCCTGGTTGTTGGATTCGTTACTCTCGGCCACATTGTTATCCGAATCGACCGTCACCAACAGGCGCTTGGTGCCAGGGCTGGCGAATGTCACGTTCAGGCCGCCGCTCGGAACCTCAAATTCCTGCTGCGTGTTGAGGCCCGGCACGTCAAGAAGCTGTGTGCCACCATCCGGCAGGGCCACCGCGATCCGGAACTGGCCGGAAGCCTGCCCGCCGTTATTGCGCACACGGATCACATACGTGGCGGTCGCCTTGCCGCTGGCGTCCAGGTCGATCACCTGCACACCTTCGAGCGTCGTCAACTGCAAATCGGGCAGAGTCGGGGTCGAGGTTGCGCCCGGCTGCGTGGGCTGCGGTGTTTCACTGGGGACCGGTGTGGGTGATAGCGGCACCTGCGCCGGACGGATCGCGCTGCAATCGCCCAACTGCGTGGTATACGACGCGTTGACCCAGCCTAACTGGCCGCCCCACGACACCTGCCACCACCGGCCATCGGTGCGGTCGGCGTACCCGGTAATGGGCGGCTCCTGCCCGGCGCTGAACGTGAGAATTTTATCATATTCCGTGCCGGGGCCGGTGCGGAAATTCAGCCCAACATTGATGCGGGCGCGGCACAACGGGTTATACGTGGTTGGCGTCGGGGCCAGCGTTTGCTGGTTCTGGGGCGTGCCCTGCCCGCCCGCGCCGGGGTCCAATGTATCCACAACGTTGATCGACCGTATGGCGGGCTGTCCGGCAATGGTATTGCTGTACGCGGTCACACTCAGCGACACCAGGCCGGTTTGCTCGGCCTTGTAATCCAGCAGCACCTCAAGCGTGGTGGGGCTGAGCGCTTCGGCAGGCACCTGGCTGTCCACCACCAGGTTATTCACGCGCAGCTCAACCAGTGTCACGCCTGATGCACCGGTCGCCCGCGCTTTCACCGACACACTTTGCCCTCTGGTTACCTGCGCGCCCTCTGCCGGTTCGAGAATTTCGACCGTGGGCCGCTGGGCATTGGAGGTTGGAACACTGGTCGGTTCGTCGCCGCCGCGCTGGAGGTTGCAGGCGAGAGTCGCCACCAGCAGTGCAACAAACACCACCATCATGCGAGAAAAAGCTGTTCGGCTGTGCATGGCATACTCCTGGAACGCAACCATTCACCGAAAAATTCGCGCGGAAGCCCCCGCCTTCAGGCGTGGGGAGGAAGCGCGGCCTCCTGGTTTTGACATAACAGAACATCCGTGCCATACTTCATACTATGAAACTGATCGCGCAGGTGCGCCTCTACCCGATGAGAGATCAATATGCCACGCTCAAGCAGACACTTGAGCAGGCCAACGCCGCGTGCAACTTCATCAGTGCCCGCGCGTTTGAGGCGCAGACTTTCCACCGCTACGGGATGCAAAAGCTGACCTACTATGACGCGAAAGGGCGTTTCGGGCTGTCGGCGCAAATGGTCATCCGCTGTCTGGCGAAGGTGGCCGACGCCTATAGACTCGATCACAAGGTGCAGCGTGTCTTCAAGCCGCGTGGCAGCATCGCCTACGACGACCGTATTCTGTCGTGGAAGGTGGAGCGGCGGGAAGTCTCGATCTGGACGCTGGATGGTCGCCAGACGATCTCGTTTGGAGCGGGTGAGCGCCAGCTTGAACTGCTTGCCGCACGGCAGGGTGAAACCGATCTCGTGTTTTGGAACGGCATGTTCTTCCTGCTGGCGACGTGTGAAATCCCCGAGCCCGAACCGCGCGACGTTGACACCGCGCTGGGAGTGGATCTCGGCGTGACGCATATTGCCACCACGAGCGACGGTGACATGCATACCAACGACGTGATTGAGGCGAACCGCCAGCGGCAGCAAAAACTCCGGTCTGAACTTCAGGCGCGAGGCAGCCTGTCGGCCAAGCGCCACCTGCGCAAGCTGGCCGGTCGCCAGCGGCGCTTCCAAAAGGACATCAATCATCAAATTAGCAAGTGTCTCGTAGAGACAGCCCAGCGCACGAACCGTGCGATTACCCTGGAAGACCTGACGGGCATTCGGACGCGGACCAGGGCTAGAGGGGCTGCCCAACGAGCGCGACACAGCAATTGGAGTTTCGCCCAACTTCGGCAGTTCATCGACTACAAGGCGCGATTGGCGGGCGTCCCGATCATTCTCGTGGACCCCAAGTACACCAGCCAGCAATGCGCTGCCTGTGGACACACCGAAAAAGCCAATCGCCGTAGTCAAACCGAGTTCCTTTGCGTGTCGTGTGGGCATCAGGCCCACGCTGATGTGAACGCTGCGATCAATATCGCGCATCGGGCGGAAGTCATGCCGCCCATCGTCTCGGATGCGACCGCCTCTGCGGGCGCAGCGCCAGAGACAAGCCCCCAGCTTTAGCTGTGGGGTTCATGATGTTGTGTCTTGCATTGTAGTGCAACTTGGGGCGCAGGCAAAATATTTCCTGTGTCCACACCCGATTTTGAGAAGCACCGCACGGGCGGTAATGTGAACAACCTAAACGCGATAAGCCCCCGTAGACAACGAGGGGGCTTTGGCAGCAGGATAGCTAATTGAGGATGGCAGGCTCAGTCGATGGGCTCTTTGTAGACAATATACCGGCCCATATCATCACCTTTGGCGATACAGGTCGAGACATCAACCTTAAACTCGTGGCCACCCGATACCCAACGTAAGGCTTCTTGCAGCAGCCCCTGCCCGACGTAACAGACTGGCCGGTCAGCCTTCCGGTTCCAGCACATCGGGCACCGTTCCAGGGTGTAGATAAATTTGTCGTCTTCCTCGGTCACGTTCGAAATCTGGTCGGAGAACTGGGTAAAGATGTTCGCCACGGCTGGCAGGCCAATTTTGAGCTTGGCCGACAGCGGCAGCACCTTAAACGCCAGGTCGCC
>JAFGHR010000059.1 GCA_016930015.1 Anaerolineae bacterium
AATACACGTACAGACGGAAACAGCAGCACGAGCAAACCGATCAGAACCGATAGTGTGTGTCTGAACACGGTGCAGCTCCTTCGCTCTTTCTCTACAGGCACGGCGCTCAGTAAGATTCGTCGTCTACGAAATCCACTCCGCCGGGGTTGCCGCTGCGGTCGCCACTGCGGTCGCCACTGCGGGCTGTGGTGTCTGGCGCATAGCCAAAATCGGGTTCGGGCGGGATAGGGTGTTCGCCCAGCCGCGCGGCCACGGTCCGGCGCGCGGGTGTAGGTGTGGCCGGTTTCCGGGCGGCCTGGTTGATCTGGCTGGTGGCGCAGTAGGGGCACAGGTTCCAGGCGAGTTCCAGCATTTCACCACACGCGATACAGGCTTTCTTGAGCTTGGTATGGCAGTAGGGGCACACCTGCCAGTTGTCGCGGGTGGTGCGTCCGCAGCCCGGACAGACGGGTTTTTCCTCGATGTTTTGCAGCAGCGCTTCTTCTTCAAGTGACCGTTCGTAGGCTTCGGCCAGTGTCTCAGCCGGGCGCAGCATCACGTAAATCACCAGGCCAAAAATGCCGAGCACGACCACGACCAGGCTGGCCGCGATCCGGGCCAGGGTATCCCGTGAGCGCAGGCCCATGTCACGCCACGTCCACAGCACCAGCCCGGCCCAGATGGCCGTGACAACGGCGCCGCTAATGGTGATAGAAAACAACAGGATATCGTTAATCGTTGCCTGATCGAGCGTCATACGCCTGGTCCCGGCGGCCCTGTAATCGGCACGTCCGGCGACAGCCGCCTGCAACCACCGGACGCCGAGAGTATAGCACGGTGAAGATCGGCAGGCAATTGGGGTTATTCGCTGGCTGCTGCCATGTCGTCCGAGACGGGTTCCACAGCCAACAGCGACACTTCGTTCAGCATCACGTCATATTCATGGCCAGACGCATAAAACTTGAGTTCGAGTAACGAGCCGGGACGCTGGCTTTCGGGTAAGTCGGTCAGCAAGTCGCCGGACTCGTAAATGTACCATGCATCTTTGGTAATACGCTCGTGTTCTTCCAGGCAGGAATCACATTTTGTGCGGCCTACATTGGGTGTGTATTCGGCGTAAAAACCGTGATACCAATCGCGCTCGTTGCCGTCCTGGTCCACGTAGCGCATATAGAGCATCACCGGGCATTCCGAACCGGCGATCCCGCACGCGCTGAGTTTTTGGTAGTGCACGCGCATCGACACGCGCAGGTGAATGCTCTCAAAGCCGGTGACATCGAGTCCTTCTTGCCCGTTCAAAAACTGCTGGCAGCCGGTTTCACCGGGGCCGGAATCTTTTTCCAGACGCTGGATGTGGACGACCGAGCGCCCATCAAAAGTAGTGAATCGGAACTGTCCCGGCGGGCCGTTCGGATTATCCGGTGACGGGTAGTGCGCGCAGGTCCATTCGACCGGCCATTCGGTTTCATCGGCCTGGACAAAGGTGCTGTTCGGGAGCAGATCGATCGCGGGTTGGCCGCTGACAATCGCGGGGTCATCAGGATAAATGGTCGAAATGGCCGGGCTGGCGAGGTGCTGAGTCTGCCCGGCATGGTTAACGAGTGTGCCACTGCCTTCGCGGGCGAAAACTTCGAAATACGCCGGGGTGCTGTTAATCATAAACTCACCGCTTTCACCGATGCGCAGCGTGGCCAGATCACTGTCGATATCCAACCGGATTTCACGATCCAGGCTGGGACTGACCCACACTTCGATACGCCCGCTAATCCGTTTCAGGCGAATCGCGTACGGGTCATCGCTCAGGTTAAAGCGCGGGCGCTGCGCAGTGTCCAGTGTCACAATGCTGTCACTGCGCAGCGTGACGGTGGCGATAACGTCGCCGGAGTAGGGATCGCTAAATTCGAGATAACCTTGTGACACGCTGTCCGTGCTCAGCGTGTTGCGGTGCCCGACCTGGTTCGGAAGGCGCACCGCTTTTTCGTCGGAACTGCCGGGTTCGGCCAATCCGACGGTACCCCGCCCAACGACGACGGTTACGTTAAGCTGCGTTGGTGATTCAAACACAAGCCAGCGTGCAAACACGATTACGCTGACACACGATACACAAAACAGTGCTAGCGCACTGATCAACGTTAGCCACGCCAGCCGCTGGGGATTATTTCGCATAGTGCCTCAACTCATCGCCTGTGATTGATCAATAGCGGATCGAAAACCCACCAAACGAGCCGCTCGCTTCGCCATACGTCACATCAACACGCTCGACGCGGGCCGTGGATGGACCACGGTTCAGAAAGTGCTCAAACGTCTTCAGCGCCGGTAATGGGCCTTCGGCAACCGTTTCGACGGTGTCATCCCAGCAGTTGCGCACCCAGCCCGTCAGGCCGAGTCGCGCGGCTTCTAGCTGGGTGTAGTACCGGAAGTTCACGCCTTGAACCCGTCCGTGAACGATGGCGTGCAGGCGGAATGATGTCTCGCCGGGTGATTCTGACATTGCCGTGTTACCCATGTTGATGTTATACGCGGCGACAGACCCTGCCGCGTGGCGATTATAACAGGCGGCTTTGTCCCGTACAATGCGATCACACTACGGGCAGTTAACGTTCCAGCCGGGCGCAGCAGAACATCGGATCGCCCGGCTGCTCCGGGTTGTTGGCGGGGAACCGCGTCAGTTCATGCGAACATCAGGCGGGCGGCTGCGGATTTCGTTCAGGCGATTCAACATGGCGTGCGCGTCTTTGTCGTGCGGATTGGTTTCGATAGCACGACTAAACGCGGTATGAGCCGCATCCCAGTCCCGCTGGTCGATATAGATCAGACCCATGTTATAGTGCACATTCGGATATCCCGCGTCAAGTTCAATGACACGAGCATACGCTGCCAGCGCCCGGTTCTGCCGGTTACGTGATGCCGTGACCAGTTTGCCCAGGTAGGCCGCTGCCAGATTTGACCACACCGCCGGGTTGTCCGGGTCGATCTCGACCGCTTTTTCAAGATAGGGCACAGCCTGTTTGTGTTTTTCGGCCAGGATGTACGCGCCGCCTAAATTGATCAGCACATTTTCATCTTCAGGGCGAAGTCTGAAGCAGCGTTCGAGCAGCGGGATCGCTTCGCGGCCTTTGCCGTGTGATAACAGCACAGCGGCGCGGTGCATGTGCTGTCGAAACTCATCTTCGGTGAGCGGTTCGTGCTGCACCTGCCCATGTTTTTTGTCGTCACGGTGATCCTGGTGCTGATCGTGTGACTGTGATTCAGGCATCTTGGAATCGGCCATAAAAGCTCACTCCTGGGTATGGATGGCAGCCGGGTGGGCGGTGCGTATCAAAGAGCGCCCGATCAAAGCCGGGGGAGACAGACGGTAGTGGTTGTACACACAAACGGATTACAGCATATCGTCAAATGGATCGTAGTTGTCATCATCATCGTCATCGCTGCCGTACTCATCGTCATACTCATCGCTGTCGTCGTCCAGGTCGCCGAAATCAAACAGCGGCAGCACATCTTCGCCCGCCAGAGTCGCGGCTGACTGGGCTTCGGTTATGACATCGAGCAGTTCATCATCGTCGGATTCTTCGGCCAGCGCTGCCAGTTGTGTTAACACACTGCGGGCCTGCTTATTGCCGATTTCACCCAGCGCCCACACGGCCATTTCCTGCACTTCGCGGTCGTCTTCGTAGGCCATCTCGATCAGGCGCGGCAGCGACTTACGGAGTTCCAGTTCACCCGCCGCGCGCGCCGCTTCATAGCGCATTTCCGGGTACTCACTGTCCAATTCTTCGAGAATGTGCGGTTCCCACACCTCATCACACGAACGGCCCATCGCAAACACGGCGCTGACCCGCATCAGGAGTTCGTCGGCGTAGTACGATTCACGGATCAGTTCCTGAACGCCGTCGCGCCCACAGTTTGCGATCGCTTCCAGCGCACGCCGCCGCACATCGAGCGCTTCGTTCGGGTTGCGATACAGGGCCAGGACGGTATCTTGTAGACGCGTGTTAAAGGTGGCGGGCAGTTTCCCTAACTCACCCTGAAGCACAAACGGGCCGAGCGCACTCACCGCCGCCGCCCGTACCTCGAAAAACGGGTCTTCCTGGGCCAGCGTCATCAGCTTACGGATGGTGCTGTGCGAGCTTTCCTCAAAAATGCCGTCGATGGCTGTTTTACGCACATCCATATCCGGGTCGTTGAGCGCGGCGGTGATAATCGTGGTGTAATCGAACTCAAAATTAGTCTCAGCCGTCTCAACCAGCCGGGTGATCAGGCTGCGGCGGCGTTCGGTAGGCATCGTCGCCCACATGCCAAGGAATGTGTCCAGGTGCGTGCCGCTCAGGTCGGATAGACCGCGCACGAGTTCGGCTGTAAATGCCGCTTCGGGATCGCGCAGCAGTTCGAGCGCGCGCTCGTTTTTTTGCGTTTGGGATATTGCATCGTCCATGTCAATCATGGCCATTCCGTCTCTTTACTTCAACCCTCCGATATCGATCGGATTCACGATGTCGTTGATCAACGTCAGCGCGACCAGCCCCAATAAAAGCAGCATGCCGATAAAATGGATCACGCCTTCGCGTTCCGGTTCCATCGGTTTACCGCGGATTAACTCGATCACAACGAACAGAATACGCCCGCCGTCCAGCCCTGGAATGGGCAGTAAGTTGGTTACGGCCAGCGCAATGCTGATCATGGCCGCGAACCCCAATATGGGCCAAGCGACGTCGTCATCCAGGCTTTGTTCGAGCATGGGACCGCCGATCTGGCCGATGCCTACCGGGCTGACCGGGCGTGCCGCTTCGGGCGAGATTTCACCGGAGAACAGCTCGTCCACAAATTCGCCTAAACGGGTCATGAAGTTGACAAAATTATCGCTGCCGGTTTGGATGGCGTCGATGAACGGTAGTTTTTCGGTGAAGGTATCGGTATCCCGATTGACCGCCGTCAGGCCGATGATGGCCGGTTTGACAGCGCTGATGGTGATACCGATACGGACCACGCCTTCATTTTTCCTGGGGGCGAGGCTAAAGGTGAGTTTGTCGTTGCCGCGCAGAACTGTTACCGCCATCTCGACGCCTTCGTGAGCCTGGGTATAGTCCTGCAACTGGTCGATGCTGGTGATCTCGATCCCGTCCACGGCGATGATCACGTCTTCCGGTTCCAGCTTGCCGACGGCGGGCATATCCTCCATGATGCCTTCGATATACACGCGCTCAACATCGCTGGATTCAACGGGCTGCGCGGTGAGCGCCAGTTCAAACGGTTCGCCGTCGCGCTGGACAAGCAGCGTAACGGTTTCGTTAGCCTGATCACTGATGCTGGTGTTGAACCGGTCCGCCGACTTGATCTCCTCACCGTTCAGTTCCAGCAGAATGTCACCTTCCTGCAAACCGGCTGCGGCGGCGGGCGAGTCGGGCATGATATCGTACACCGTCACATCAGCTTTAGCGTAGGGCTGGCCGGTGAGCGCCATCGCCACGAACAGCACCCACGCCGCAATAAAGTTGATACCCGGTCCGGCGGCCATGAAGAACAAACGCTGCCAGGGAGTCGCCTGGAACACGCTTTTGGGGTTGGTGATCCCGCGTTCTTCGATCTCGCTGCGGTCATACGACATTTCTTCTTCGGTCTTCGGCTTGACAAAGTCTTCACCGTAGGGCCGGACAAAACCGCCGATGGGCAGCCAGTTGAGCGTGTAGATCGTGTCGCCGCGCCTGAACAGGGTCAAGGCGCGCGGTGGAAACCCGATCCCGAATTCGAGCACGGTAATACGTGACAGCTTGGCGGCTATGAAGTGCCCAAACTCGTGGATGATGATCAGCGGGACCAGCACCAGGACAAATGACATCACGCCCATAAAAAAATCGCTCATCGAGATATGCCTCTGTTAGTTTTGAACTCAAGCAAAAACAGGGCGTCATCGATAAGGACGCCCCGGTATGGTCGATTTGGGATGTTGCCTTATACAGGATTATATCGACTGGGCAGGGCAAGAGCAAGGCTGCGGCTGTGGTTCTGGGGGACTCTAATACACGTCTTATCTTTGCTGCGCTGGTGTGGGGATCGAGGATAGCGGCAGGCTGCCGGTCAGAAGCGCGATCCTTTTTGTCTGCGTGAGGCGGGGGGTTTGTCAAAGCCGAGCGTGTTGATACGTTTGCCCCGGTTTTCGGCCAGCGCCACCATATAAGCGACAAAGGAAATCGCGTCGTTTTGCCCATCGATAGGGATGATGATGTCCATCGTCCGGCCTGAGAGCGGCACGACCAGGACATGAAACGAATACCCGGTGGTGACGGAATTATGCGATGTTGTGTCCATATCTGGCCGGATGAAACGGAAACCCGGCTGCATGCGGATACCCACACCGCTGATCCGGTGCCACGGCAGGTGGCCAGCGGTTTTTTGTGATGATAACCAGTGTTCGGTCACGCCGCTGTGGTCGATGGTGTAGTACCCGCCCAGGGGCGACTGCCACGACACGTGTAAACCTGCCTCGATCTGGTTTCTGATCTGGTGGTAGCGCTCTATGACGTCTAACAGCGTGGTGTGGCAGCGCTGGTACGATACCGGTGACCCGCGGCTGGTTATTTCGGGATGGGCGTTCACGTAGGCCAGCGCGCGCTGAATGACGATACATGTCACTGCGAGAAGTACGAGCGCGCTGATCAAGGCAAACGGGAGCATGGCCTGGGTACCGGGTGGTTATCCGACGGTTGTATGTATCACCCGAACGGCACCGGCAGCGCGCAGCGCCTGGGCGACGGCTGGTATATCGTCCGGTTGAGTCAGGGCGATCATGTTGCCGCCGCGTCCTCCCCCGGACAGCTTGGCCCCCAATGCACCCGCGCGTCGTGCTGCCTCGCATAAACGATCCAACTGGCCAGACGAAACGGTCAATTCTTGCAGCAGCGCGTGATTGGTGTTCATGAGCGGTCCAAGTGTTTCTATTGTACCCGATTCGATGGCTGTACGCGCCGCGTGTACCAGGGCACCGATCTGCTCGAACAGCGCCCCGACGCGATCGGGTTCAGCATCAACCAACGATCGCACGTCACTTACGGTTAGGCGTGTGGGGCTGCTGTGCCCGGTGTCACCCACGACCAGCGAAAACGGGCGCGTAATGGTAAACGGCTCCGGGGGTGTACCGCGCACAAAAAAAACAGGGCGTTCATATACAATCACCGTGTTGTCGATGCCGCTGGGGGTGCCGTGATGCCGCTTTTCGACCTCGTACACCAGCGGATTCAACGCGTCATTATCCAGGGGATGATCCAGGGCGGCTGTCGTAGCCCGGATCAACGCTGCCGCGAGCGCCGCGCCGCTGCCAAGCCCGCTGGCGATCGGGATCGTAGAACGCACCGTCAGCGCCAGGTCAGGGACCGGCTGATCACACACGGACAGCGCCAGTTTTACCGGGTACACGAGCGCGTTATAAAGCGGATCGGGTGTGTCGGCGGATTCGCCCGTGCCGGGTTTGATAAACCGCGTTTGATCCACATCGGGCGCATGGATCACGGTGCCGGTGCCCGGTGGTGCCGGTTCGGCGCAAACCGTAACCTGTACGGCGGCCAGCGGGACGGCGATGGCCGGTTGGCCGTGGACCACCGCATGCTCACCGAACAGGATGATTTTTCCGGGGGCCGACGCGCTCAGCGGTTGCATGGCGTGTTGGTGTTTACAGGATGTAAAGAATCACAACGTCGAGCAGACCCCACAGCGCGACAGTCGCCAGCAGGGGCAGGTCCTTGAACAACAACTCGTCCGGGGCGCTGCCTTCGCCGCGCACGTGGATCAGGTAGAGATATCGGAAAATGCCATACAGCACAAATGGCACCGTTAGCAGCATTTTGTAGCCGTTGCTGCGGATGGTTTGGGCTTCGATCGTGTAGAGCGTGTACGTCAGCACGCAGCCGGTTGTCACCATGCGTAACATGTCATCCAGCAGGGGGAGATTGTAGTCTTTGTAGGTCGCGCGATACGCCTGGGCGTCGTCGGCCAGCATGATCAGTTCCTGCCGCCGCTTGCCGATTGCCAGGAACAGCGCCAGCAGCCCGACACACACGTATAACCACGGCGAAAAGTTGGTCACAT
This sequence comes from Anaerolineae bacterium, assembly GCA_016930015.1. Classification (GTDB taxonomy): domain Bacteria; phylum Chloroflexota; class Anaerolineae; order Aggregatilineales; family Aggregatilineaceae; genus JAFGHR01. The sequence goes on from JAFGHR010000059.1 coordinate 8,056, forward strand.
CGATCACGACCACACCCGCCACAACGCGCAGCACAAATCCCGCCGCAAGGGCGAACACGTCCAGGATGACGATGTTCTTGAGCCAGAACGAGTATGCAATTTGCAGCGCCATGTACCCGGCTACCACCGCCGTCAGCGATAGGCTGACCAGCAGGCTGAGTCCGATAACCAGGACCGGCAAGATCACGGCGGCGGTTTTGGCCCACGTAACCGGGAGTTGGCCCGATGGTAGGGCACGCCTCCGTTTTTTGGGGTGGACCCGGTCGCGTTCGATGTCTGCCAGGTCGTTTACAATGTAGATGGCACCTGCCGCCAGGCACAGCATCGCAAATGCAAACAGAACACGTGCCAGCGAGTCGGACTGGTCTAACTGCTGGTCGAACATGATTCCGGCGAATACAAACCCGTTTTTGGGCCACTGCTTGGGTCGCATGGTGCGGATCAGACCGCGTACCGGGTTGGGGATCGTGATCCAGATGCTTTTTAGGGGTGCTTTCACTACGTCCACTCTTATTTTTCCTGGGCTGGGCTGTCACATACAATGGAGCATTATAACAGCAATTGGCGTGTGTGCGGTAGAATGTTCAGGATAGTTTCAGGGTAATCGCTTCAAAATCGAAAAACGCCCCTCCCCTCCGGGCTTCAGCCACGGACTTTAGCCCGCAGGCTGCGCTCGGTATCCCCTCCCCAGCCGAGCTATGGAGGGGAAAAAGCAGCCGATCGCGTGCGTTCAGAGAACGCGTGTTGTGAAGTCCCCCGTCCAGCTTGGCTGGAAGGGGGATTTAGGGGGAAGGCGTTCAAACGAACAGGACGGCGAATTCATGGCAGGCAAAAACAAGGTGCGTCTGGATGTGCTGCTGGCCGAGCGTGGATTGGCTCCCAGCCGCGAAGCCGCCCGGCGTATGATCATGGCCGGTGAAGTGCAGGTTAACGGCGCACTGCGTGACAAACCGGGGATGCGTGTTGCCGCCGATGCCGCGATCAGCGTGCGGCAGGCGCCGCGCTTTGTGAGCCGTGGAGGCGATAAGTTGGCGGCAGCGCTGGCGGCGTTTCCGGTTTCTATTGCCGAGCAGGTGTGCGCTGACGTGGGCGCGAGTACGGGCGGGTTTACCGACTGCCTGTTAAAGCACGGTGCCGCGCGCGTCTACGCGATTGACGTGGGTTATGGGCAGCTTGACTACCGTTTACGGTCCGATCCACGCGTGATCGTGATGGAACGTACCAATGCGCGTTACGTGGAAACGTTGGATGAGCCGGTAAGCGTGGTTGTGGTCGATGCTTCGTTTATTTCACTGCGGCTGCTGCTGCCCGTGTTTCGCCGCTGGTTAACCGAACCGGCAAACGTGATTGTGCTGATCAAGCCCCAGTTTGAAGCTGGTAAAGGCCAGATTGGTAAGGGTGGGGTGGTACGTGATCCGGACGTGCACCACCGCGTGTTATCAGACGTGCTGGCGGCGTCTGTTGAATCCGGTTATACGGTTCAGGGGGTGATCCCTTCGCCGCTGAAAGGTCCGGCGGGAAACATTGAGTTTTTAGCGTGGTTGGCCGTTGGGCGGCGCGAACCGTCCACCGCACCGGATGACCTGATCAACGCGGCTGTGGCTGCCAGCCGGTCGTTGTTCGGCAGTGACCGGGAACCGCCTACTGGGCAGGTTGAAACCCCAGCTTGATAGCGATGTCTTCCAGGGTTTGGTAGGGGATCGGTTTGGATACAAACGTTTGGCAGCCCGCGACAAGCGCGGCGGAACGCTCGGCGGACGTGGCATTTTCGGCAGCCGCGATTATGATCATAGTGCGGCATAAGGGATGCTGTCGCAGCGTGCGTATGACATCAACGCCGGAACAGTGCGCGCCGTCAGAAATTCGCACGTCAAGCAGCACAACGTCCGGGCGCTCCAGCGGGATGTCGTTTAGGGCTTCTGTGGCCGATTTATACAGTTTCAGCTCTGTGTCGATACCTCGTTCTTGCAGTTGTTTGGTGGCATCTTGAAACTGAATACGACTTTGTGGGTTGTGATCGACGTATGCAATGTGAATCATGATTGTGTGTGAAGTGGAATAAACCATTCTATAACCCTAACGATACACCATGTTTACCATATTTCGCAACCGGTTGTCTGGCGTATGCCGGAGAGCGTGGTTTTTAAGGGATTCATCATTTCAATATGCACGCGGCACAGTGTATAATGAGCGTGCCACCCTGGTACATGGGTGGGTAGTGTATAGTTATCCGTTTGTAAGGCCGAACCATAAAAATAACTCTCCCGTTTGTTTGCCCTTGCCCCCCTTTCCTGAGGGAAGGGGTAACGCGAGCTTGTTCGCGCGGGGATTGGGGTAATTATTTCTATGGCGTAGCCTAAAAGGGCTAGACAATGCAAGAATGTCCTAACTGTGGCAAAGAGAACATTGATACTGATGCTTATTGTTATGCCTGTGGCCACATCCTGCCATCCTCATTAGGTGGATTTGTGGGTGAAACGAACCGGCTTCAGGAAGTGTACGAAATGCTTGAACCTCGGCGGCGATGGGGAACGGCCTACTTTGACCGGCAGAATCAGCTTCAATTTCAAATCCGTGACACTGGCGAAGTGATGGTGCTAAACGTGGAAAATGAAGTAGTTTTGGGCCGGGGAGGTGATGGTGCAGAAGATGATCTGCTGATTGACCTGACGCCTTTTGATGCATTAGAAAAAGGGGTGTCACGTCGTCATTTGTTGATCAGGCGTGATGCTGATACCATCGTTGTAGTTGACCTGGGCAGCGCAAATAACACCTATTTAAACGGTCAGCGTTTAATCCCGCACGAACCGCGTATTTTACGTGATAACGACGAACTCCGACTGGGGCGGCTGGTGCTCCGGGTGGGGTTCGCATAGATTCCTGTATTCTCGGCGTAACCGAGTTGGATCAAAGCCATATGCCAGACCTCAACGCGATACAGCAGCGAATCGGAATCAGATTTTCCGATCTTTCCTTGTTGCAACGTGCGCTAACGCATCGTTCCTATTTGAACGAACACCCCGAATACATTCTCGAAGATAATGAGCGGCTCGAATTTTTGGGCGATGCCGTGCTCGATTTTATCGCCGGGGCGTGGCTGTATCACCGTTTTCCTGAAATGGATGAAGGACGGCTGACCCGTTTTCGCGCCGGGCTGGTCCGGACTGAAACACTGGCGTTGTTTGCCTCCGAGATCAACCTGGGCCGCGTGCTGTTGTTGGGGCGGGGTGAGGATGAATCAGGCGGGCGCGAACGCCGCAAAAATCTGTGCGGTGCGTTTGAGGCGCTGATCGGCGCTGTGTTTCTTGATCAGGGCATGGCAACGGCCCAGGTGTTTGTCGAGCCGTTTTTTGGACCGGCGCTCGATGATATCCTGGCGCAGGCAACCGATAAAGACCCCAAGAGCCTGTTTCAAGAGTGGAGTCAGGCGCAGTTGGGCGAAACCCCGTTTTACCGCACGGTGGTCAGCCGGGGACCTGATCATGCCAAGGAATTTACGGTAGCGGTCATGGTTGGCCCGACTGTATGCGGACAGGGGACTGGCCACAGCAAACAGGTCGCGGCGCAGGCGGCGGCGGCGCGTGCGCTGGAAGCGATTGCCGCCGGGGATGTCATTTTTGACGCGATGGAAACATAACCCGTGGCCGGGCGGCGGTTGTTAGTTGCCGGGGGCAGCGGCACGCTTGGCGGTCCGCTGTCAGTCTGCGCGACGGCGGCGGGGTGGGATGTGGCGGCAACGTACCTGACGCGCCCCGACCGCATTCTTGCGGGAACCCCGGTTCAGCTTGATCTGCGCGACGAGTCTGCCACACGGGACGCGATTCGGGCATTTCGCCCGACAGCGATCATTCACGCGGCGGTGACCGAACGCAGCGGCACCGGTTACGATGACGCGATCCGGCTGTCCGCGCAGCACCTCGCACACAGCGCCGTGGATACCGGTACACGGCTGATCGCGCTCTCGACCGACCTCGTTTTTGATGGCACCGAAACACTGTACACTGAAGAATCCCCCGCGCAGCCATCTCCCAACAGCCTGTATGGACAGGCCAAACTCGACGCCGAACACACGATCCGGGCGATCAACCCGGCGGCGCTGATCGTGCGTACCAGCCTGATCTACGATTTTGACCGCGAGAACGCCCAGGTAGCCTGGATGCTGCGGGCCATCGAGCGCGGCGAAAAACTGCGCCTGTACGTCGATCAGATTCGCTGCCCGATCTGGGCCTGGAACCTGGCGGGAGCGCTGCTCGAACTGGTCGATTCGGATGCGGCGGGTCTGCTGCATGTCGTCGGGCCGGAGCCGGTCAGCCGCTACGATCTGGGTGTGGCGCTGCTGGAGGCGCTGGGGATCGATCCGGCGGGACACGTGCAGCCCGCTGACGCACCGGGTACACTGCCGCGATCACTGGTGCTCAGCGTGGCGCGGGCGCGGAATTTGCTGATCAACACGCCCTTGCTCACAATCGCGCAAGCAAGGGCGCAGTGGACCACGTAAACCGGTCCCGGTGGTTGGAGTGAATCAGGCTGTCGTGACAGGTGTATGCACCGGGATACGGAGAGTCACGACGATGGGCAGGGATATTCGCCAAGCAATAACAGCATTTCACGCTCCATGATACGCTGAGGATCATTAAAACGCAGAAGTGACGCTGTCACACGACCGTTTGCTGTCAACGGGCGAATGACCGCACCATCCAATTGGAAATGTTCCGACCATGTATGTCTTCGAGGATCAAATAACGGCACTACTTCTCCTGTACCTGACCAGTCGACGGAACTGATGTCGCTGCCTTTGTGACTGTTGCACCAATAACAACTCAAACAGAGGTTATCGGCGTTTGTTGGCCCTCCGTGTTTTTCGGCAATGATGTGATCAATCGCAAAGTCGATTACTCGTTCGCTCTGTCCCACTCGGCAGTATTCACAACAGTTGTTTGAACGCTCGACAACTAGGTGGCGGAGATGGGCCGGAATATGCGTCATGGCTGCCCTATCTGTTTCAAGCGTGCTTTGGCTTTCACTAACGTCATGATGTGGTCAATCTGCAAAAATTCGTCCATTTCCTGGCGCTCAGACGGTGTCAACCCTTCGCCGCGATTTTTCTCAAGCAAGAAATGAGACCGTTCTTGTAGATAATCGGGCAAGCGGTACGCAATGATCTCATCTACAGAGGGTGCAGATGCCAGGAAGTCAGTGATAACATCTTTGACAGTTTTCTCCGGTGCGATGGCCATGTATTCCTCCAGGCTACTCGTTCATGTCTATTCTATCACCGTTTCGTTAGAGATATGGCTCCCCTAGTAGATCGTATAGATGATAGCCTCGACCCTGGGGAACAGGCAGTCGATCAAATACTCGGATTGTCCCCTGCCGACATCGGGATAAAAGCTGGCCAGTTCCGCGCGGGTGCGGTGACCCAGCACCAGCGGCGCTAACAGGTTCGGCGGCAGGTTGATGTCGCCCCCCTCGCAGAATCCCGCCGCTTCGACCGTGGACAGTGTGCCCGCTTCAAAGCGCATGTCGAACGCTTCACGGTACAGGTTGATGCGCACGCGGCGCGTCATTCCGGCGAAGGGACTGCCAGCCAGCCGCCGCTCAAAGACCGGGCCAAGCTGGTGTAACAGGCTGCGTACGTCGGGCAGGTAAATTTGCCACGCGTAACGATTCAGTTTGTGGGCGCCCCAGGTGCGCGCGGTTTGTAACATGGCGCTGCTTTCGTATCCGTACAGGCGCATAAACGGCTTATCGCGTTTTACGGCCAGGGTTTTGAGATAGCGCAAAACGGCGGCAGCGGCCTCGCTGCTCAGGCGTGACGTTTCGGGCACGTTCAGCCCGATGCCGAAGTCGTGCAGCGCGATTAGCCAGTACCCGACCGCCTGCCCGTCGTGATCCAGCACCAGCCAGAATTCCCCCTCGGTTTCGCTGCCGCTGGTTTGAGTCAGCAAAAAACGCCAGATATCGGCATCGCGCACGGTGGTAATGCTCAGGTCGTGCGCGGTGGTATCGTACAGGCGCTGTAGGACCGGGATATCGTCCGGTGTCGCGCGGCGGAACCGGTACGGCGCGAGTTCTTCGGCGTCAGCATCGGGAACGGATCGCAGCTCAAGCTGCCAGCCGCCCTGGAGCGGCAGCGCGTATTCATAACCAAGCTGGCGGTAAAAGTACGGGATGCCCTGAATCTGGCTCAGGACAAACTCGCCCGACCGCAGCAGGTCCTTAAAGTACCCGTCGAGTTTGCGGATCAGGCCCCGGCTCCGGTAGGCTTCCGCCGTGCCGACGATGCCCATTTCACCCACTTTGAGCGTGACATCTTCATAACGCCACGTCCAGGGGATCAGGCACAGGGCTGATACGATTTCACCGGTTGATTCGTCTTCGATAAACGGCCAGTAATCCGGGCGCGTGTTAGGATGCTGCGTGATCAGTTGGTAAGTCGTAGAGTCAACACCGTCGCCGTGAATGGCTTTGTTAAACGCGGCGAGGCGTCCGGCATCCTCGACGCTGCCCACGGAGGTCAGCACAAGGTTGTCACCCAGTGGCATACGCTTTGGCGGATTTGAGTCAAACATGGTTGAACTAAACAACGTGATACGCTCCTTGTTGGTCAAACACATAGAGTTAACCGGATGCGTGGCCAGGTTACAGGTTACGCACCGGCCAGCAGTTTGTTATTCGGTTGGTTGGGATCATGATACGAAAAACGGGCGTGCCTGAACAGGTGTCAGGACGCAGGGAACAAGGGTATGCGGGGTGCCGGGAATCAGTCCCGACTAGAGGACAAGTGCCCTATTCTTGTTTGTAATCATGCGCCAATGATACCGGGTGCCCCGGCGAAGCGTCAATAGTGAGTTTGCGCCGGTTTTCGGGTGTTATGGCGCGCACGCAGCGAGCGTTAGGGCTCGCACGTGATCCCCTCGCGGCGGCTGATGGCGACGATCGCCGGGCGGTGATCGGATGCGTTGGCCGCTTCGGGACTGATGTCGATCAAAACGCCGCTGAAGGGAAGTTGATACACCCACAGGTAGTCATAGCGCGCTGCCGTGCCATCCACCAGATAAACGGTGTTGGCGGTTTCGGCGCGCAGCCCGGCGAAGGGGTCTTTGATGCCGGGGTTATCCAACTCGTTCATGCGCAGCCGCTGGTAGAGCGGTGAGTCCGGGATGTAATTAAATGTGCCGCCAATTAACAAACGGTTGTTCCAATCGGGCACATTACGCGCTGCGATCCAGTTGAGCATGGCATCATGCTGCCTGTTCTGGTCCTGATCACCTTCGGTGACCGGCTGCCCGTCCCGTTCGGATACGCGGAAACCCAGCCACGCGTTATAAACGTGCAGATCGCCGAGTGTCGCATTGTCGGGATCGTTGGCGAGTGTATCGACGTCAAGCGTGACGTGCATCACGGCAGCTTGATTCCCGTCGCTGGGAAGCAGCAAGGCTTCGGTATCTACAATTGGAATCCGCGAGAGCACGGCCAGGCCCTGTAGTTTTTCGTTCTGCGGGAAAAACGCGGATTCCATGTCCAGGCGCCGCGCTAACCACATCACCTGGTCAACGCCAAAACTGGCCAGCCGCCCGGTTTCGATCTCTTGAAGCAGCACGATATCCGCGCCGTTCAACTCGATGATCTGGGCCACGTCTTCGAGGTTTGAGTTAAAGAACTGCGAGTAGCCGCCATGTATATTGTACGTAGCCGCGCGCAGACAGTCGGGATTGAGTGGGCGGCGCACCGTGGCATCACCGGCGATGACTGCCCCGGCAAAACTTACGCCGAGCACCAGGACAAGCGCCAGCAGGGTATGCACCGTTTTGCCGCCGCGCCAGGGAATCCGCCTGCGCGACAGGATCATGGGGATGCACGCTAACAGCGCCGCGATCAAAGCCAGTCCCAGCCCCATATCACGGAACGAGCGTAAGACATCGCTCACATTCTGGTACGGTTCGGACAGATCGCGCACATAGGCGTAGTCATATGTGAAATAATCGCCGAGCGCCAATACGCCAAAACTGAATACACCGGCTAACACCATCAAGCCGGTTGGATTACGGCGCGGGGTGCCGACCTGGACCAGCCACCACAGCGTCAGGCCGGCCAGAAATTGCACCAGCACGAGCGCGATCCCGGCGGGGATGCCCTCGTAACGCTGCCCGACGACCAGCAGCAGCCCCAACAGCAGCATCCACAGCCAACCGCGCCACGCCCCGTCAAACATGCCTGCGAACCGGCGCGCGATTTCGCGCACTTCCGGCACCAGCGGCAGCGCAGTTGCCGCCAGCAGCCACGGCACCAGCCCGGTATAATCCACGCCGGACCAGTGCGCGACCACGTTGGGCAGTGAGAGCAGAGTCAGTTCCAAAAACAGGATTCCACCCAGCGCCAGCCCGCCCCACAAACTCAGTACGCCGCGCTCTGAGCCGGGGCGCGTGCGGCGGCTGTCGCGGTGCGGACGGTACGTGTTCGCCGCCGCGGCGGCTTCCTGTTCGGCGGCTTGCTGCGTTTCCAGCCGTGCCGTCTGGCGTTCGACAAACCACAGCAGCAGAGTCAGCAGAATCAGCAGCACCGAGACGACGGCAATCAGCAGACCCATTTCGACATCGACCCGGTCGGCAAACCGGAGCGTGTAATCGCTTTGCCAGGTGTGATCAACCGTGTTATCCAGGGCACGGATGACCTGTTCGGCGGTCAGGCCCACCAGTAACATAATCGGGAAAAACGTATGCCGCCGGATGATGACCAATGCCAGGTAAAGCAGGCCCGCCCCGACGACTAACGCGGTGGCTGGCACTTCGAGATCAGGCGTTTGCAGGGCCATCGAACGACCCAGCGCGACCAGGATCACGGTGATCGACAGGCTGATCCGCCAGCGGCTGATAACAATCGCCAGCAGCGGCAGCGCCAGCAGCCCTAATGCCAGCAGATCATGTTGAACTGTCGCCACTTCAACAACGCCCGGCACGTCGATCAGTGCGTCAGGGTTTGGGACACGATCGACCAGGTCGGCGCTGCTGGCATGGGCGTACAGCGTCGCATACAGGAAACGCACGCCCTGGATCAGGAACAGGCCGACGGTTCCGGCTTCCAAAAAACGGAGAAGATCGCGTCGAAATAACGGCATGGCACGGATTTCCTCGCAGTGTAGACAGGCTGCATACGAGTTGTTTGCGAGTTGATCGGTTATCAACTCGCTGATGTGTATGATTTTACGCACTGTTGGGGTTCTCGCCAGCCGGGTTATTACGCGCCGCGTGAATCACCCGCACAAACAGCGACCGGAAGTAAAAATAGGCTTGTGTTGAGGCTGACTACCTCTTAACCGGGTTTGGGTTATAATACTCAGAATTTTACCTACCCAAAAAGGAATGTGCTTATGGAGACAGTAGATATACTCCTCACCGGCGGCATGGTTCTCACGATGAACGGTGTTATGGACCGCTATGCCGATGGCGCGGTCGCGATTCGGAATGACAGCATTGTGGCGGTTGGTCCGACAGCGACGATTCAAGCCGATTACCGGGCCAAAGAGATTATCGACTGCCGTGGCCAGCTTGTGATGCCTGGCCTGGTGAATGCCCACACCCATATGCCCATGACGCTGCTGCGGGCTATGGCCGACGACTTGCGGCTTGATGTGTGGCTGATGGGTTACATGATGCCAACCGAACGCGAATTTGTTAACGAAAAATTCTGCCGGTTGGGCACCGAGTTATCATGTGCGGAAATGATCAAGGGTGGCACAACGCTGCTGGCCGACATGTATTATTACGAAAGCGAGGTCGCGGCCACGATTGCCGGGGCCGGGCTGCGTGCCATATGTTCTCAAACCGTGTTGAAGTTCCCGGCGCCGGATGCCGATAGTTATGAAGACAGCCTGGCCTATACGCGCGAGTTCGTCCAGGAATGGAAAGGCCACTCGCTGATCGTGCCGTCGGTGGCGCCGCATGCGCCGTACACGTGTACCGACGAGATTCTCCAGGCGTGTGCTGCTATTGCCATCGACTATGGCGTGCCGCTGCATACGCATATCCTCGAAACCCGCCAGGAAGCCGACGATAGCTGGCGCGAGTTCGAAAAGAAGGTCGTCAACCGCGTGGCCGATCTGGGTGTATTTGAAGCAAAAACGATCGCTGCGCATTGCGTACACGTCGATACCGAGCAGATCATGCTGCTCAAACAACACGGTGTCGCCGTGGCCCATAACCCGACCAGTAATCTGAAACTGGCCAGCGGTATTGCGCCCGTCAAAGAGATGCTCGAACGCGGTATAAAACTGGCCGTTGGGACGGATGGCGCCGCCAGTAACAACGACCTGGATATGTTCGAGGAAATGCGGTTGGCGGCCATGCTGGTCAAGGGCGCGACGTTTGATCCGGTTGTGCTCCCGGCCAAAGATGCGTTGTTGATGGCAACCCGCTGGGGCGCGGAAGCGCTGGGGCTGGGCGAAATCACCGGCAGCCTGGAACCCGGCAAACGCGCCGACCTGGTCATCTTGCGGCGTGACCCGCTGCACAACGTGCCCCACTTTGAGCGCGATCCCCACAGCGTGTATTCCCAGGTCGTCTACGCGGCTCACGCGTCGGATGTACAGCATACGATGGTCAACGGCCAGTGGCTCATGCGGGATCGGGAGCTGCTGACGCTGGACGAGGATCGTATCCGGTCCGAGGCGTCCGGTATGGCCCGCCAGATCGACCAGTTTTTGATCGAACGCGAGGACAATGTATTAAACAAGCTGGTGGCCATCGGCGGAGTACACCAGGAGGAGAGTTTCGAAATCCAGGTCAAGGCACGGATCGAGGACGACAGCCTGATTCGCGACTTGTTGGAGCATTCGCTCGTGAGTGTCGTGCGGCATAACCACTACCGGCAGTATGACACATATTTCCTGTTCTCTGACGAACAGCAGGGGCGTGTGCGCTACCGCGAGGATGATTTTATCGATGAGCACGGCCAGCTTATCAGCGCTCGCACGCGGTTAACCTACACCATTCCAGACAAGGCCGCGGAATTTGATGAGGCGGTGCTGCTGTCGCATTCGCGGTTTATCGCGCCTGCTGATCGTCCGCTGCGCTTTTACCGCGAGTATTTCCAGGCCAACCGCGAATGTGAGATTCAGAAAGACCGGCTGCGCTGGCATATTCTGTACAAAGGGGTGCTGTTCTACCTCAACTATGATCGCATCATGGTGCCGGAAACCGACGCGCGTTTTATCGAGATCAAATCGCGCACGTGGTCGAAGGGGGATGCTGAATACAAGGCGGCGCTCACCACTGAAATGTTGACCGATATCTTAGGAATTCCCAGCGATGCACGTGTACGGCTGGAGTACGTGGATTTGTGTCCCTATAGTCCGTAGGGGTTGAGATATTCTTATGTAACATGTCGCGCATGTTGTTTCGAGGGTGTTTTACTCGTGCAAAGCAACAAACGCCGCCTTGATGACCAGGGCGGCGCTTATGGTTATGAGCCAGAAAACGGTTATACGATCCGTTCGCGGATCGCGGCGCTGGCGTAGTCCAGCACGGACACCACGATCGCAATCGCCAGCACGGCTACGCCCGCTTGTCTGTAACGAAGCAGGTTGATCTGTTGTTGCAGCAGGAAGCCGATACCACCGCCGCCCACAAAACCGATGATGGTGGACATACGCACGTTGATATCCCAGCGGTACATGGTAAACGCGATGTACGGCGGCACAATCTGCGGTACGACGGCGTAGACGATGGTCTGGAGCCGGTTAGCGCCCGTTGACTGGATCGCTTCGATCGGCCCGGCGTCGATATTTTCGACCTGTTCGGAATACAGTTTGCCCAGCGCGGCGACCGAGTGGAGGGTTAACGCCAGCACGCCCGCAAACGGCCCGACGCCCACCCAGATCACGAAGACGATGCCCATGATCAGCGGCTCGATGGAGCGCAGCGTGTTAAGAATGGTGCGCGCTGTGTTATACAAGGTCATACCTAGCGGGAACGGTGTTTGTGTGCCGGACAGCCCACCGGCTGCACCGCCCAGTACAGCGCCAACGAGCGCGGCGTTAGCTACGTAGGTTTGCACGTCGAACAGCCCTAGATCGGTGGTGAGTTGTGATGGCAGCCGCTGGTCAACAATAGCCCGCATCAAGTCCATGAACAACGCGACGACCACAAAGGTCACGATCGCGCCGATCCAGAAAATGACGGTGCGGATCACGCGTTCGGTATCGCTCTGGTCGGCCTGAATCCGGCCCACCGACCGGGCCAGCAGCCCGATATGCTCAACCAGCAGTAACGCCAGTTGGCCGCCGATGACCGCCGCCACAATAGGTGTGAGCAGGGTAAACAGCGCGGCCTGGGTACCAACATAGGCTACACTGGCCAGCAGAATCGCACCGCTGAGCAAGCCCAGGATCGCGCCCAGGATATGGCTGGGCAGCCCGTACACGTGGCGCAGCGCACTTGCGGCCAGGGTTGATCCCACCGATCCCAACCAAAACGCACCGCCAATGGCGGCAATAATCGTTATGGTCAGGTCAACCAGTTCACCCAGCGTGCCTACAAAACTACCCAGGTCTTTTAGCAAACCCTCTTCAAGCGATTCACTGGCTTTGATGCCGATGCCACCCAGCGCTCCCAGCACAAAAACGAGTACGACCAACATGAACACATTGATCGCGATTGTGCGGGCACGGCTGGCAAGACCGCTCAGGGGGTAGCGTGAAACCAGACGTGTGAGCACGCTAAAAGCGGCGATCAGGACCACTGCCCCGGCAATTCCCGGTATGATGTCCTTGCCCCAATCAACGCCCAGTTCACCGATCGGGCCGAGAAGCTGTGCCCCCAGGAAACCGCCCACCGGCAGTAACACAAAACCAACCAACACATTGCCCATCGGCAGGTTGATCTGGCGCATCAGGTTACGTGCGGCAATAAAGCTCAGCGCAACCGAAATCGGTAATGCCAGCGTGGTTGCCATCAGCGCCAGGAATATCGTTTCGACCATCTTGTCGAGCACAGTATCGGTTGTGTCGCTGAAGCGCGGCCAGCCCGTCGGTGAAATGGTCTGTATTTCCAACTGTTGAGTATTACCTGACAGGCCGCGCCCTTTGGGAACCTTCAAATTCACTTTGAAATAACCGGAGCCATCGACATCAAATATCGATTCATCACTGGTCGTCTCGACGTCTGTCGCGTCCTCGACCAGCTTAAACGGCATGTTTTGGCCCTCCTCACGGACAAGCTGAATCCGGGCAATCGCGCTGTTGGGGAAGTTGCGTCCCTCAACTGTGATCACCTCGTCCATGTCGGCGCATGGCGGCGAAACTAACATGTAGGTATCGCCTTCAATGTTGATCCGTTCATCAGGCAATTCGCCATCGGGACAGCCGATCTGGAATTCGACAAAGAAAGATTTGTCATCCTGGTCCCGTGTAAAAATGTCGGGCGACAGCAGTTCGCGCATGGCGCGTGTTACTGACGCTTGCCGCGTTTCATCCTGCACTTCCTCCAGGCTGATTTCCGTCGTATTCCAGCCATAGGCGTAAACGATGATGCCCACGACGACAGCTAACACGGTCAGCAGGGTGCGCAGCGCTCTTTTGGATGGGGAAGAAGAATGATTATTGGTATCCATACAGCCTCTCAAGAAATCTCGACACGAACGGCCTCTTCACCGTAAATATCTTTAAAACGCTGGTCATCGATCTGGTCAGGTGAACCGTCAAACTCTATGCGGCCATCCTTCAGCGCGATGATACGATCGGCATAGGCACGCGCCAGGCTGAGAAAATGCAGACTGCACATAATGGTAATGCCGTCTTCTTGGTTGAGCAGTTCCAGGTATTTCATCACCGAGTGGGATGTGGCCGGGTCCAGGCTGGCAACCGGTTCATCAGCAAGCATGAGGTCGGGTTCCTGCATGAGCGCGCGGGCAATGCCGACCCGCTGCTGCTGGCCGCCGCTGAGTTGGTCAGCGCGAATGTAGGCTTTTTCACGGATGCCAACCCGGCCCAGTTTTTCGAGCGCTTTTTGCCTGTCGCTGGCAGAAAAGTAGTTGACAAAACTCCACAACGGGTTGGTGTAGCCTAACCGTCCGGCCAATACATTTGTCATCACCGGGGCACGCCTGACCAGGTTAAACTGCTGGAAGATCATGCCGATCTTGCGGCGAATGTGGCGCAGTTCTTCATCGGTGGCACTGGTGATCTCGATGTCGTTCCAAAAAATGCGGCCATCGGTCGGTTCTATCAGGCGGTTAATGCAGCGCAGCAGCGTCGATTTGCCGGAACCGCTCAGGCCGATGATCACCAAAAATTGGCCATCCGGTACTTCGAAGCTGATATCGTTGAGGGCCTGGACGCCGTTGTCATATATTTTGCTTAGGTGCTCTATCTTCAGCATCTGTTTCTCCGGTACGTCAACAAGTGCACCGATGTTTGTGCACTATCAAACACGTTTGTGCATTATCAAACACATGTACCTGTAAAAAAAGGGCAGAGGAGTTACCTCACTCTGCCCAACAGTAACTTAAGGGGCTTGTGGTGGCGAATTAGCCGCCAAAAATATCCTCTTCGGTTAGCCCCAGGATTTCGAACTGGAGACGTACAGAGTCGAAGGCCGAGTCGTCCATCTCGGCCAGACCGGTCCAGTTATAGGCAGTATACAGCGCGGTAGAGTTCCAGGCTTCTTCGTCTCCCGCCAGGGCAAACAGCGCCGCCATGATCTCAGAACGAATTTCTGCGGGAAACTCTGGGCCAAAGCTCAGGGTGTCATTGGGGATCGCGGCGCTGATCGCCAGGATACGGACCTGATCCACGATGTCGGGGGCTGTCTCGGCGGCGGTGTTACGCGCGTCCATGATGCGGATATCGCCCACGTACAGATCGCCGTCTGCGTTGATGTACGACTCGTCGATCGTCAGATCGTAGGGTTCGGGCAGATCCTGGTTGCCCCACGGGGCGCCGGGTGTAAGCGGCGGGCTGAAGTAAACGGTGCCGAAGTCCACTTCACCGTTGTACACGGCCAGAACGGTCTGGTTGTGGCCGCCAGTCTGAACCTCTTCACCGGGGGTGATGCCCGCCGCTTGAAGTTCAACCGATGGCACGATGTAACCGGAAGTCGAGCCGGGATCACCATAACCCCAGGTCTTGCCTTCCAGGTCACCGAAAGTATAGATATCGCTGTCACGACGCACGATGTATTCGGCCCAGTAGGCGGGCCAGCCGTAGCGCACTGCCGCGGCTGCAACCTCGACACCGCAGCGGTTATTGGCAATGACATAACCCGCCGCAGGGATGAAGCCTATCGTGCTGCCGGGGGCGGCGCACATGGCTTCGATCGTTGCGGCGTAGGAGGTTGGTACGAAGACTTCATATTCATAACCGGTGGCTTCTTTCAGCACGTCAGCCAGCACTTCGCCGCCTTCAACAATCGTTGCCGCTTCACCTGAAGGGACAAAAAACACCTGGATCGGGTTATCGGCGGTGCCCAGGCCATCCTGCGCGGCAACGCCCGGCACAAGCAGCATCGCGGGCAGCGCCAGCGCAGCTACCAACAAAACGGAAAACAGTTTCTTGGTCATGATACAAACCTACTCCTTTTTTGCTCGTGTGAACGGGAGCACAACAACATTATCTATTTAGAGAGTCACGATTTCTCTCAACATGAGTTTAGCCCCGTGCCATTTCTTCCGCAAATCAAATTTCCTTTCCTCAGGCTAAGATTTTTTCACGCAGCAACCGGGTATCACCAGCGATAACGAGCCGGGCCAAAGTCCGCGGCCCCATCGATGTAATAGTACGGGACGGTGATACTTCCAGGCGGCACGATGGTATCGATCTGCGCCATGTCATCCGGGGTCAGGTTGACATCAAACGCGCCGAGAGCGTCTTCCAGGTAAACAAGTGTGCGTGCGCCCAGGATCGGGCTGGTGATGCCGGGTTGTGCGGCGACCCATGCCAGGGCTAGCTGGCTCAGCGTGCAGCCCTTGTCGGCAGCGAGCGTGTGCAGGGCCGAGACAGCATCGAGCGCCGCATCGGTCAGATGCCGGTCTCCCCAGGGATTACCGGGCTGGATACGCCAGCCGGGTTGTTGAACACTCCCACGCGTGTATTTGCCGGTCAGCAAGCCGCCCGCCAGCGGTGACCAGGGCGCCAGCGCGATCCCGTAGGTTTGCGCCATAGGTATCAGCTCGCGCTCGATGCTGCGGTCGAGGAGATGGTAGGGCGGTTGTTCGACCACAAACCGGTTGAGTCCGTAGTCTTTCGAGGTCCACAACGACTCGAGTATTTGCCAGGATGCAAAGTTGCTGCACCCGATGTAGTGTACCTTGCCCGCGTGAACCAGGTCATCGAGCGCCCGCAAGGTCTCGTCGATGGGAATGGTGGACATGGCGCGGTGGATGTAGTACACGTCGATCCAATCGGTTTGCAGCCGCCGCAGTGAGGCATGGCACTGCTCGATGATGTGCCGTCGATGGTTGCCAAACGCGTTGGGATCGGTGTCGTCCATGCGGACGTGTACTTTGGTTGCCAGTACGATCCGCGCGCGCTGACCGTTGCGTTTGAACACATTCCCGACAATTTCTTCGCTGATGCCGCGATTGTAACAATTGGCCGTGTCAAAAAAGTTGATGCCTGCATCCAGGGCGCGGTTGATCACGGCGGCTGCCTCCCGTTCGTCGGATTTGCCGCCAAAATCCATTGTGCCCAGGCAAAACTGGCTGACCATAACACCTGTACGTCCCAGTTGGCAGTACTTCATTTTGTGACTCCTTTATTCCAGGTCTCCCGGTGGTTGTCTGGCTTTATCAAGCGAAACAATTGATCACATTATGACCCATGTGTGGGGTGAGGGAAATATGGCAAAAGTGGTATTTGGACAGGGATGGTCTTGACAGGAGACTATACCGTTCGGTATACTTCGAACATCTGAATGATCGAATGGATATTATGAGCCAGAACAACCGCGTTTTTATCCTGCACCATGCGCTTAACCTGTTCGCCACACGCGGTTATGATGCCGTCGGCGTGCAGGAAATCGCTGAGGCAGCAGGCGTAACCAAGCCGACCTTGTATCACTATTTTGGTAACAAACACCGGCTGCTGGATACCCTGTTGGCGGAAAACCTTGACGCGTTTATCGCACAGATCAAGGACGCGGCATGTTATCGCGGCGATCTTCCATTAACGCTGGCTACCGTCACATCGACCTGCTTTCTGTTCGCCAAACAGCATCCCGTGCTGTACCGGCTGCAACTGGCGATGTGTTTCGCCCCGCCTGACAGTGATCCGGCCCGTGCGATTCGACCGTATAACGAGACGCAGTACCGGCTGCTGGAAGACCTGTTCAAGCGGGCGGCTGAGGACCATGGCAACATGCGCGGGCGCCACCGGCGGTACGCGGTCACATTTCGCGGCATGATCGATACCTACATTGGACTGTATCTCAACGGCTATGTCCGGCTCAATGATGAGGTGTTATACCAGGCTGTGCACCAGTTTATGCACGGAATCTATTCCTGACGTTTCTCTTTTTTTTGCCAATTGATTATACCGTTCGGTATACATTGGAGGTAGTATGAGTTCCCATCACAACGCACATTGGATCAACGACGCCGTTTTTTACCACATCTACCCGCTGGGTTTGTGTGGCGCACCCGCTCGGAACGACTTTTGCTCATCCCCCGAACCCCGCCTGGAAAAAATTTACGGCTGGCTGGATCACCTGCAATACCTGGGTGTGAACACGCTGTATCTGGGGCCGGTATTCGAGTCCGGTCGGCATGGTTACGACACGGCGGATTATTTCCGGGTTGACCGCCGCCTGGGTACTAACGATACGCTGCGTGATCTCAGTGCCGAACTGCACCGGCGCGGTATGCGGCTGGTTTTGGACGGTGTGTTCAATCATGTCGGGCGTGACTTCTGGGCGTTCTGTGATGTGCTGGCGCACGGTGAGGCGTCGGCCTACTGTGATTGGTTCGCCGGACTCCGGTTTGGCGAATCCACGCCGTACCACGATCCGTTTACCTATGGGTGCTGGGACGGTCATTACAGCCTGCCCAAGCTGAATCTGCACAATCCCGCGGTGGCTGATCACCTGTTTCAGGCGGTCGCGATGTGGATCAACACGTTTGGCGCGGACGGCCTGCGGCTGGATGCTGCCGACTGCGTTGATCGGGCGTTTTGGGAACGGTTCGCCGCGTTCTGCCGCGATTTGCGGCCTGATTTCTGGTTGATGGGTGAGATCGTGCGCGGCGATTACCGCCAGTGGGCCAATGCCAGAACGCTTGACTCGGTGACGAACTACGAGTGTTACAAAGGGCTGTATTCGAGTCACGTTGATCGCAACTACTTTGAGATCGCGTATTCGCTCAAGCGCCTGTTTGGTCCGGGCGGCCTGTACCGTGACCTCGTGCTGTACAATTTTGCCGACAATCACGACGTGAACCGCGTGGCGAGCAGTCTTACGAACCCGGCAGACCTCTACCCGCTGTACTGTTTGTTGTTTACCATGCCGGGTGTGCCGTCGATCTACTACGGCAGTGAGTGGGGCATCGCGGGCGAAAAATCCAACGGAAGCGACCGCGCCCTGCGTCCCGCTCTTGAGTTGGGCGACATGAACCGCTCGAATCCACAGCCCGGACTCCCGGCAGCACTTGCCCGGCTGGCGCGGACGCGGCGGGCTGTCGAAGCGCTGCGATACGGGGACTATCACGAACTGTGCAAAGATCATGAGCAGTTGGTTTTTGTGCGGCAGGCCAACGGCAGCCGCGTCGTTGTGATCGTCAACGCGTCCGATCAGCCGGTCGCGCTGGACCTCGATCTGTCCGCGTGGGGCGGGGCTGAGTTGGTGGACGTGCTGAACGACGGCGGCGACGTGTTCCCGGTGCGGGGCGGGCGGGCACGCGTTGACCCGGTGTGGTCGCGCTGGGCGCGGATCATGGTGCTTCGATAATGTGCTGGCGGGTGGATATTTGCCAGAACCGGCAGTTGAACCCAGAATACGGGTAGGTTTCTTCATGCGTGTATCAGGAAAAGAGGATACTGATGAAACGAACGCTTATCCTGAGTGTCATTTTGATGATGGTGTTGGGCATGGTAAACATAAGCCTGGCCGCGCCGTTGCGTCAGGATGACTGCCAACCCCTTGTTTTTGGCGAAACGGTGACAGGTGATATCACAAACGATACGCCAGCGGTGTGTTTTGTACTTGAGCCGACGTTAGGCCAGCAGTTTGATGTCGAGATGCGGGCGGTTGATGGCGACCTGGACACGGTTGTCCGCGTGTTGTCAACGGCTCAAATCATTCTGGCGAGCAACGATAACGCCGACGACACAACCACCGACTCGCGGATCACAAACTACATGGCGATGCTGCCCGGCCCGCTGACCATTCTGGCGACGCGTGCCGGTGGTGCGGACGGCACCACGTCCGGGACGTTCGAACTGCGGGCGGGTCTGTTTGCGGAAAGCATCGAACCGGCGGACGCCGACGCGCTGCCGGTGGCGCTGGACGAGCCGGTCGAAGGCGAAATCTCGGATGCTGCATCACGCGTGTTTTACGAACTTCCCGTAGATGAAGAAGCACTGCTGATGGTGTATGCCGACGCCGCCGACGATGCCTTGACGCCCTACGTGGCCGTGCACCGGATTTCGGGCAAATTCAGCGCTATGCTTGCAGATGCCGAAGCATCCGAGGCCGGTGGTACGGTGGCGCTTGGCCCGCTGGTGCTGCGTCCGGGCCTGTACCGGTTCGAGGTGTCACGCGCGGGCGATGCTGGTGAAGGCGCGTTTTCGTTCTCGGTGGTCGAGCCGGTGCTAGCAGCCGATCAGATGGTGTTGACCTACGGTGAAATGGTGGTCGGGTTGTTCGAAGAAGCACCCGACGCGCTGACGTTTACGTTTGATGGCGCGGCGGGGGATGTCGTGGGGCTGGAAATGGCGCCCGCGATTGGATTGAGCGAGCCGATGCGGGCCGGACTCGAAGTGGCCCGGCTTGACGACGGCGAGCCGGTTGTGCTGGTATCCAGCCAGGACCCGACAGCCCCGACAATAGGTGTGCTGCTGCTTGAGGAAAACGCTTTGTACCGGGTGACGGCTTCCGCGCTGCTGGGGCAGGGGGCGTTTTCACTGAATCTCAAGTTGTGGCAGACCGGCGGTGTTCCCTATGACGTGCCGACAAGCGAGTTTGTCGCGGGTGAAACGATCACAGGTGAGATCGGGCTGCTGGATTATGCACATATCTATCGTGTTGATATCGAAGCCGGGTCGGAGATCGACCTGATTATGCAAAACGCGAGCGGCGACCTCGACCCGTTCCTGGAACTGGTCCAGGTGCTCCCTGACGGCGCGCGAAAAGACGTAGCCCAGAACGATAACCGGACCGCGTTCAGCACCAACGCCGGGATCACCAACCTGTACATGGTGGAAGGCGGGACGTTCGAAATCAAGGCCACGCGCTCGGAGCAAGAACACGGCGCGACGACCGGGTCATATGAGCTGACGCTGACGGTGCTGTCGCCGGACGAAGTGCCGGAGCGCCCGCCGCTGCGCCCGGTGCCCGCTGCCGGGGGACACAGCACGTGGACCGTGCTGCTCTACATGGGCGCGGATAACGATATCGAAGCGCCGATCTATTCGGATTACAACGAGCTGGAAGCCGTCGGCTCATCGGACGAGGTGCGTTTTGTGGTCCAGATGGACCGCTCGATAGGGTATTCGCGGGCGGGCGGTAACTGGTTTGGGTCGCGGCGTTGGGCGGTCGGCCAGGATTACAACATGTATTCGATTGGCTCGCCGTTTATTGAAGACCTGGGCGTGATCGACAGCGGGATTCCCGAAACGCTCGAAGACTTTTTGATCTGGGGCATCGATAACTACCCGGCGGACCATTACGCGGTCGTGCTCAACGATCACGGCGGCGGTTGGCGCGGGGCCGTGGTGGATGACGACACCGGCCATATCCTGTCGGTGCCGGATATCGCCCAGGCGCTGGTGAACGCTGGCGCGAAAACCGAATCCGGCACAATCGATGTGCTGGCGTTTTCCGCGTGTTCGATGGGCGCCATCGAAGTGATCGACGGGCTGTCAGGGGCTGCGGATTGGGTGGTTGGATCGGCCAAAATGGTTGACTTCAGTTCGTTCGATTTCATCGACCTGGCGGAACGCCTGATCGCTAATCCGGACGCCGACCCGGTCGAGTTCGCGAATCTGTTCACGCTGTCGTTTGATGCATCACACGCGGACGCCAGCGCGAGTTATATGATGGCGACTTATGACAGCGCCCACGTGCCCGCGTTGATGGCGGCATTGGAAAATTTCGCCGACGTGATCGAAGAAGACCCGGCCCGCTGGGACGAGATCATCGATATTTACATCAAGACGTTTGCCTACGTGGGCGATAATTACGCTGACCTGGGGCATCTGGCCGAGAATCTCGTGGCGGACAGTGATGACGAGGGGTTCGTTGCGGCGGCTGAAATGGTGTTAGCGGCGCTCGATGACACGATTGTACTGTACGAGTCCAGCCCATCCGGCGAGATCGCCAGTGGCCTGTCTATCCGGCTGCCGCGCTACAAGCAGATTCCGGAGCGTTATGCAGAACTGCTGGATAATCCGTTCTGGGCACGCTGGGCCGAACTCGTGAACACTATGAATGGGTAGCGGTTGAGTGCTTGAATCAACCTCACTCGGGCGGGCTGGCAGCCTGTGACGGGATGGGCAAATACATCCACGAAGCAACGGGAATGCCGGAGTCATCGATGACTCCGGCATTTTTAATCTCAGGCCAGGAATACATCACGAGCTGTACTTGCAGGCCGTCAGCCGGTAGATCGTCGCTGGCCGGAAGCGTGACCGGGTTCAACACCAGATCACCCGCGTGCCACAGCCAGCCCTGGAGTGACGTGATATCCATCTGGCTGTAGGTGGTGCCCTGTGTGTCAACCAGCCGGATCGAAAACTGGTACTGCTGGTCGATGTCGCTGCGTTCGGGCTGCCAGAGCAGCAGCAGCGGCCAGGGTTCGCCGGGCTGGGGTAGGGCGTCAGCCTGGTACCCGATGATATGTGCGCCATTGGCGAACCGGGCCGGACCGTCGGGCGTGACATCGGGTGTTGGCTGGTAGCCAGGCGGAATCTGCACCCAGTTAAACATGGTATGCCCATCTGCGAGTTCACCGGCAGGTTCGCCAGGACCGAACAAGTCCGGGATGGTTGTGCCCGCCGATGTGCCCACCAGGATTTCGCCGTCCGGGTGGATGGGGATACCTTGTGGCATGGTGACAATGCGGGCCGGGTACCCCTCGCTGACCACGCGCCACAGCCGGTCCTGGTGAAGGGGACTGTACTTACCTTCGTCGGTTTCCGTGATGATCGTGATATGCTCGCTCTGGTCGGCCCATTCGTCCAACACATCCAGGTAGAGCGACATCGGCGTGCGCAAAAATTCCTGGGCGCCGTCCAGGTGCAGCCAGCGCCATAACCCCAGCAGCAGCCAGGACTGCATCACCAGGAAGACGCACAGCGCCGCCGTGACCGGCCAGCGTGCCCAGGATCGGGCCTGCGCCAGCCGGGCGAGCAGTATGCCCTGGATCGGGTAGGCGCCAAACAGGATCGGCAGCATGTAAAACTCGTACACAAAAAACGGCGTCACCAGGAAAACGCTCAACGGGATGAGGGTAATCAGGGCCAGCAGAATCCCCGGCATACCGGCCCAGCGTTTGCGCCAGCCTTCGACCAGCAGCCAGCCTGCCCCCGCCAGTGTGAGCCATGTTTTGACCCACAGCACCGTGTCCATATCGAAGGACGGCCACCAGTTGCCACTGCCAGCGGATTCCGCACGCTGAATCGAATAAAAGTCGGTTGAGCTGGTGACATAAGAAAACACGATCTGCACGTAACGAAAGCTGTGGGTGACATGTTCGACCGCCAGGTCGGAATCGCCCTGGTCCAGAATGCCACCTTTGATCAGGCCGATCATCCAGGGAACCGCCGTCAGGATACCCAGCGCCCAGCCGAGCAGGGTATACCGGATCAGCGTGCGGCGGTTTGTTTCCGGGCGGTACCAGCCAGCGCCAAGCACAACCAGTGATATCAACGTCAGGGGCATCACAAAGGCGATTTCCGCCTGCACACATACGCTGTACGACAGCCAAAACACCGGCAGCGCCCACCGCTTGCCCTCATAATAACCCAGCAGCCCGGTGAGTATCCACAGCGCCAGGAATGGCTGGGCCATGTTCGGGTGTAACGCGACGCGGCTCCAATCGACGGCGGTCGGGCTGAGCGCAAACAGCAGGCCAGCCAGCACCGCCGCTCTGCGCCCAAAATAACGATCGGTCGTGATGACCATCAGCCACACGGCGATCACGCCCATCAGGCCGACAAAAACACGCGGCGCGCGCGGATCGGGCGTAAACAGGTACGGGATCGCCAGCATGTAATTCGTGATCGGCGGGTGTCCCGGCAGCGCGTCCCATGACGTGATGTTGGACAGCCACATCCATTCACCGTGACGCGCCAGCCGCACCGTTTTATCCAGAAAGTGCGACTCGTCATAACGAAACTGGTGCAGGCCGGGTTCGGATACCCGAACTACAGCCGCCAGCAGGAGTATTCCGATCAGTACCGCATCCCAGCGTTTGATGGCGGTGAGCATGTTCGATATAGGTTTGGGCATTATGTATTTGACCGTGTTTTTGCGTTTGTTGACCCGGTTGTTCGCATGGCTCGACGGCGGTCTATTATGCCGGATGGCTGCCGGAAATGCGAACTGCCCGGCTGTCAATGCGCCAGGGATGGGGTTTTGTCACGCCGGGATGAGCACCGACAGCAGGAAGGGAAACACGTGTTTCACTTCCGCAGTAGTGATTCCCATGCTGATCAACATCTAGTGTACTTCCGGGGCGAGGTCGTCGCCTTCATGATCCCCAGCATGCGCCGATCACCGCTATTTACCCTATCCGCGCGGCTTACTTGAGAACCAGCCAGGGGTGGCATATACTAATCGACAGGTTCGTTTCCCCGCGCTCATCAAAGGGGCTGACATGGCGCGTATATTCATTTCCTACAGCCGGAAAGACGAAACCATTGCCCGACGCCTGGCAGCCGATCTGGATCGGCTGGGAGCGGACATCTGGATCGACGTTGACGATATCCCGGCTGGGATGAAATGGAGCACAGCCATCCAGCAAGGGCTGGATTCGTGCGAGGTGATGATCGTGATCATCTCGCCGGACGCGATGGCGTCTCGCAACGTGGAAGACGAGTGGCAGGCGTACCTGGACGATAGCAAGCCCATCATTCCGATACTCTGGCGACCGGCGCGGGTGCATTTCCAACTGCGACGTATCCAGTACATCGACTTTCACACCCAGGATTACGACACAGCGTTTGCGCAGTTACATTCTGCGCTGCGGCGCAAAAGAATCTACATTGCGCCGCTATCGGACACCGATCCCAGCGTGCAGATTCCGGCGCAGAAACTGCTGCCGGTGCAGGGAGAAGAATTCCCTCGCTCGTATCTGGCGATAGGCGCGACGGGACTCGTATTGGTGGCGGTGGTGATCTTCCTGCTGTTGAGTGGAGTCCTCGGTGGTGGGGATGGTGAACCGGAAGCGACCGCTGAGACACAAAGTGCAGCCAGTATCATGTCTACGCCAACAGATCAACCAGAAACCGGTGCAACTGCGGTTGTATCCCAGCAGACGCCATTGCCACCAGAGGCACAGGTGCCATTGGACTTGACCAATACTGCTCTAGCGCAGCCAACGGCTACGCCTATGCCAACAAGCACGCCCACGCAGACACCGAATTACGACGCGACCTACAATGCCGTAGCGACACATATTATGGGCACAGAGATGGCAAGCTGGACTGATACTCCTGCACCAACGGCGACCGCAACCATACGCCCGACAGACACACCCGCGCCGGTGCCGACCGAAGCCCCGATTAATGCGCTGACGCCGATGCCAAGCCCGATACCGGCGGGAAGCAGCAACCGCGACTGGACACCAGCGAGCCAGGAGATCAACGGGGTGACCATGATGTTGGTGCCAGCGGGCTGCTTCATGATGGGTAGTGAGACGGGGACAGACAATGAAAAACCAGTGCATGAAATCTGTTTTGATGAGCCGTTCTGGATAGATCGCACCGAGGTGACACGGGGGATGTATACAGAATGCGTGGCTGACGGAGTGTGTTCAGAAACGCTGGCTTCAAACTATTCAACGGAAAACAACCAGCCGATCAACAACTTAACATGGTTCCAGGCTAAAGATTACTGCGCATGGCGAGAGGCGCGGCTGCCAACCGAAGCCGAGTGGGAGTATGCAGCACGTGGGCCGGAAGGATGGACGTATCCCTGGGGTGATGAGTTTGCCTGGAACTATGTGGTATATAGCGGCAATTCCCCACAAACAGCGGAAGTGGGCAGCAGGCCGGATGGTGCGTCATGGGTAGGTGCGTTGGACATGAGCGGCAATGTGTGGGAGTGGACAAGCACAATCAATGAGGCCTATCCATACCGGGCAGATGATGGACGCGAAGATAATAGCGATGCTAACAGTTCGCGCGTGTTGCGCGGTGGCTCGTTCTTCGACGATTCCTCGGACAGCCTGCGCGCCGCCTTTCGCAACTGGAACCATCCCGGTCTTGAGTATTTCAACATCTTCGGTTTTCGGTGCGCCCGCTCTCATTGAGCGAGCCCGCTCTCGCTGAGCGTGCCAGCAAAGCTGGCGTTGGCGGCTGGACTCTGGCACGCTGCGGGGAGCATGAATTGAGGCAAGCAGTAGCGTGTCCGCCTGCCTCAGCCGTGAATGATACTAATCCTCGGATGGATTATCCAGGCGGAAGCCGTGACCGCGCACCGTTACGATGTATTGGTATTCGGGATCAACTTCGGCCAGCCGGTCACGCAGGCGGCGTACCAGCGCATCAATCGCCTGTTCGCTGACACCTTCGCCCACCGCATCCGGCCAGACGGACTCGACAACCTCGTCACGCGTGCGGACGGCGCCGCCGCCATCGTACAGTAGTTCCAGCAGCCGGTACTGCGGCAGACTCAACGGTGGATCAACCTCAATATTGCCCACAAACACACGCCGCGAGTCCCGGTTGATCTGGAGCCTGCCCAAACGGCCCGGCAGTTCATTCAGGAACAGCGGCGCTGTGGCTTCTGACCCGACAAACGTGATCTTGACCGCCAGCGCGATCTGGATTTCGTCGCCATCTTTGATCGGAACAGTTTCAGCTTTGACCTGTTTTCCATTAACCCAGGTGCCGTTTTTGCTGTCCAGGTCTTCCAGAAAATACGTGTCTCCCGACCGGAAAATGCGGATATGCTCACGCGAAACCTGGCGTTCCGGCAAGACCAGATCACATTCGCCGCCCCGGCCTACCACCAGTTCAGGTTCACGGATGGTCCAGCGCTGGCCAGCTTTTTCACCCTCATGAATAAGCAATACTGGTTTTTCTGCTTCTGGCATAAGCTCTCTTCCTTGACATTTGCGGTACGCCGGGCTATGGTGGTCACATCTCGCTGGCTGTGAGTATCCCTCGCCGCATTCCGGCGCCAACGCGAGTCTGTATAGGAGTATAGCGAGTGTTATGATTCACCTCAAGCCCGGCGACGTCCTGCGTCACCGTTACGAAATCGTCGAGATCATCGGGCAGGGCGGGATGGGCTGCATCTACAAAGCTGCCGACCGGCGGTTGGAAGGGCGTTTTACTGCGCTAAAAGAAATTCAGCCCGACCCCAATAATACCCCTGAAGAGCGACAACAGGACCGGCTCCAGTTTCAACGCGAAGCCAGTACACTTGCGTGCCTGGATCATCCCAGCCTGCCGAAAGTTTCGGATTTTTTCTCCGAAAATGATCAAGACTATCTGGTGATGGATTTTGTGCCAGGATACGATTTAAGGCAAGCGGTCGAGCGTGCGCGGCACCGGGATGAGTTTATCCCCGAAGCTGAAGTCTTGCGCTGGGCCAACCAACTTACCGATGCGCTGCGCTACCTGCACACACAAGACCCGCCGGTGCTCCACCGCGATATCAAACCCGCGAATATCAAGCTGACACCCAATGGCCTGATCAAACTGGTGGATTTTGGGCTTGTCAAGCTGCTGTCATCGGATGAAAACCGCACGATCACGGTGGTGCAGGGACGCGGCACAGCCCTGTACACGCCGCTGGAACAATACGGCGGCGACCTGGGCCATACGGACGTGCGGAGCGACCTGTATGCATTAGGCGGGACGTTGTATCACCTGCTGACGAATACGCCGCCGGTAGAAGCCCGGCAGCGCTTTCTGACACCTTCCGCCCTCCGTGATCCGCGTGATATCAACCCGGCGCTCAGTGATCGTACTGCGCGGGCGGTGCTGTGGGCGATGTCCATGCACCCGGACGACCGCCCACGCGATGTGAAAGCTTTTGCCGAGTCCCTGTTTGGCCAGGGCGCGCTGCCGCTGCGCCCGACCGGAACCGGCTTGCGCCGCGTCTCACCCGACGTGAGGGAGCACACGCTGGTTTTGGGGCCCGGTAATGTTGCGCTTGGCGTGCTGGCTGCCGTGTTGTTGATCGTGTCTGTGATCATCACACTGGCCGCGCCAACGCTGCCCTGAAACGAAAACACAGCCGCTTTTGCGCCGGGCGATCGTGATCGTTTGCGGCCCCGCTTGTGTCCCTTCCCAGGCAAGAATTTGCTGGTCGGGCGCGTCCGACGGGGTGGGTGTTCCACCGGAAAGTTTTACTTCATACCTACCAGATATCAGGCACGTAAACGAGCGTTGCGCGGTGATGGCGGCGTTGACCGTGATCGTAGCCATGCTGGTGTCGTGGTCGAAGTGTACCCGCTGCGCGCTGCGTTTTGACGTAATGACCCCGGTGGGCTAATTCCACTCCCGGCGCAGAGTCCACCACGTGTACACCAGTCCGATAATGCCTGACCCGATGGTGACTAACACCGGGCCGAATTCCTCCAGCCGGGGGGCGATGACTGAGGCGCCAGGGCCGCCCAGGCTGAAGTAGATGTACCCGATGAGGCCGGTCACGATGCAGCCCAGACCAACCCGAATGCCGCCCGCAGCGGTGCGGATGGTGGCTATGCCCACCGAAAAACCCGCCCCGCTGACCAGGACCAACCCGACCAATGACAGCATCAGATCGAGCCAGTCTAAATGGCGCGGTCCGGTGTTTTCGTCCGTACGGCGGGGTGCGGGCGGTTCCGGCGGGCCGGGTTCGCTGGTTCCGAGCAGGGCGGCGGCAGTGGGATCAGGTTCATCACCGGCGCCCGGCGTGCTGCTCGTGTCGAGTGGTAAACCGGCGGTGTTCTGGCTGTCGCCGGGGGCTGTCGTGGATGGTGTATTCAGCCCGGTTTCACTGCTGCTTTCGATGATGATGTCCAATGTGTCGGATGTGACCGCGTCCAGACTGGTGACCGTGATCCGTACCCGTCCGGCCCGGCTGGGTGTGAAACTGGTGGTAGCGATGCCATCGACCGTCACGGCGTCCTGGCGTGTGAGCAGGCTTTCGTTCAAAAAGTTGAGGTGAAATTCGACCGGCGTGTTATCCGGGACATTGTGACCGTTACGATCGTTGATAGGCTCGGTGCGAATCGTCAGTTTGTTGCCAACGACCAGGTCAAGCGTATTAGCGTGGGCGATCGAGGCGGGTACGCTGCTGTTATTGATTGTGTCTACGACAAGCCGGATGGTTTGCCCCGGTTCCGGCCCGGTGGCTTCGAATAGATCGTATCCTACCGCCGGAAGGCTGATCGGCAGCGTACCCGCAAAGCCGGTTTCCTGGAACAATGCCCGCGCGGCGGCATCAATAAACGGCGTGATGTGGCTGTAGAGGCCATAATAGGCCGTCAGCTTGCTGATCTCGGTGGAAGACAGGTATACGGGTGCGCCCAGCGCGATGACGATCACATTCGTGCGCTCGACCAAAACCGCTTCGCTTTCGAGAAAGCGTCGCACCACCAATGACGTAGGGACTTCGGGCGATACGTCCAGCATGACAAATACCAGCCAATCGACGTGTCGCAGGGCTTCGGCGATGCGCTGTTTGGTTTTGATCTGGCTGGATTCGGCGGATAGATCGTCCAGATTGTTTTCCAAATAGGATTCAAGCTGGGCCGCCGAAAAACTGATGACTTGTTCCGGGTCAATCTGTGCGCCTGCCGATGGTCCATAAATCCGTTCGACGGCGGCTTCAAGCTCATTTTCCGCCACCAGCGGGTAGAGCGGGCAGGTTGAACACTGCTGGACCATACGCACGTCAGTAACGATTACGATCGTGTCGTCACGCGTGGGCGGCGGGGGTAAGCTTTCCCGCTTGGGCGCGATCAACGTGACGCTGTCCTGAGCAATGGGATATAACTCGGACTCGAACTGGCCGACTTCGTCGATGTCGCTGACCGGCGTCAGGATATTTTCCAGAGAGATGTCGCCGTCATACAGCGCCAGTTTCAGGCGTAAAATGCGGGTGAGGGCGCTGTCTACCTGGGCGCGGAATACCGGGTCGCTGTCGTAACGCTCAGCGAAAAACGTGATCACGTCGATGATGTTGTCTAACTGGTCCTCACCGGGGGTGGGCCCAAAATCGTTCAACAGCAGGAGATCGTTTCCCGCCAGAAACGCCTCGCGCGCTACCTGCCGGTGAGGAAAAGGCCGCGTATTGTAATAACGGCGTATGGCCTGGCTGCCCAGTGAACTGCTGATCACAACGCCGCGCTGCCGCCAGCGCCGGAAATAGTCCAGGTCAAATAACTCGCCCGCTGCCTGCTCGTCAATGCATACCGGGCGTGTCACGGTGCGGATGTTTTCGCCCTGGTAGCGGATATTGGCACACTGCACGCCGTCGGCGCGCGCGGGGGTGTTATCGACGGCGCCTGTGACCGCGTAATACGGGATCAGGTCAAACCGGCGCAGCTCTTCCACCGAGCGCGGCACGACCGGGATTTCCTCATCGGGCTGGGTGTCGGCCAATCCCAAGCCGGGAAAGTGTTGGGGGAAAACCGCGATCCGGTTTTGGCTGCCTTCATGTAGGCCCGTGACGTATGCTTGTCCCAGCTTGCCGACCCAGTACGGATCACCGCCGAACGTATCGACTCCCAGGTCCAGAGTACGCTCAGTCTGCGGCTGTTGGAGCACGTCAAGTGATGGACCAAGCAGCATGTTAATACCCATTGCGCTCAGTTCGTACCCGGCAATGGTTCCTGTCAGGCGTGCGTAGTCTGGATTCCAGGTCGCGCCCAGCGCCAGGTTACTGGGTAAGGGTGTGGTGCCCTGGACGATCTGGGTGCCGGGCTGGCCATTGCCGGGATGCGTGGTAACAATAAACAGCGGCACGAATGAACGCGGGATATCACGGTCCTGGGTTGCGGCGGCGGCCTCGTAAGTCAGTTTTTGCAGATCGGTTGTGAGCTGCTGGACCAGGCGCGGGGTGTTGGTATTCCCGGTGATATTGTCGTTTTCGGCCAGCAGCAGCACGCCGCCGATGTTGTAGTCGCGGATCAACACGTTGAGCGCGTCATTGGTGCTGACAGTACCGCCCTCGAACGTGACGACCATCAGTTGGCCGACACGTTCTTCCGATGTGAGCGATGACCGGACGCGCTCAACCAGGCGATCAAACCGATCAGCCGCTGCTGCCGGTGTCCCCGCCTGGGTGTGCGGCGGCGCGGCGGAAAGCACAACAACGCAGATCAGGAACGTGGCAGTCAGATATCGCATGGACGGTTACACTTGTGTACGGTCACGGTCAGCACCAACGGTAGCCAATACCAGTATACTCGCTCGTATTGGGGCCGACCAGGACATTCACCGCTAATTATGGCTCAACGCAACATCGATTTCGATCGGACTTTCGGTGATATCCGTGATGATGATTCCGTCAGTCGTGATGGGAATATACCCCTCGGCGTTGGCCAGCACACTGTACAGGATCGGCTCGTCCAACGTGCCGCGCGGCAGCAGCACCGGAATCTGGAAACGGCCCTCGTTGTCGGCCAGCGATACACCGAGCACCTGGTCTTTGGTCCACAGAAAATCCTCAATGGCGTATTCGGATTTGAGCACGATAAACATCGCGCCGGGAATGCCCTGGCCGGTTTCGGCGTCGGTGATGCGGCCTGTCATCTGGATACCCTCGGCGCTGGCAAACGCCCCAACCGGGAGCTGTCCCAGGCCGACTTTGACCGATACCATTTCTAGAATCACGTTGGAAATGCTGATTTCCAACGCGTAGGTCGCGTCGGGCAGTGTATCCAGGCTTTCCAGGTTCAGGAGGTAGTTTTCACCTTCAGGGGGGGCGTTCCACGGCTCGGTGATCTCAAATAACACATCACCATCGACCGACCAGCGGCGCGTCCACATGGTGCCCGGCGCGATCAGGCGCCAGTTAAAAAACACATACAACGCGGCGATATCTGCCGGAAAATCGGCGCGTACCGTTTCTGCTACAGGGAGGCCGCCAGCGGCCTCGCTTGCAAACCGGAAATCAGTAAAAATGACCGACCGCGATATCTCCGCCCCGCCCGCGATCACAAAATCCGCGGTCGCGCTCAGCCCGCCGTCGATGTACAGTTCCAGCCGGTATTGGCCGGGCAAAAAATCAGCCGCCGCGGTGATCGTGCGCGTGCCTTGTTCGTCACCGTCCCAGGGGGCGTTAGCGCGGAATAACTCCTCGCCCTCAAAATACCAGATATGGCTCCACGTGAGGCCCGGCTGCATGTTATGGTACACGAACCGGGCCTGAATGCCGCTGCCTTCCGGAAGTACGTAATTTGTGCCGACGAGGTTGTTGTTTTCATCCAGCAGGCCGAATACCACGTCGGAAAAACCCGGATTCGCGCGCGGTCCCTGGCCGACGGTGATCCGCGCGCTGGCGGTTTCGCGGCCTTCGATGAACAGGCGGAAATCGTACATGCCGTTGCGCAGCGGCGTGCCCGTCGTGCCGATGTACCACAGGCCGCGCTCGCCGCCGCTCCAGGTGACGGGCGGCAGGCTGTACAGTGCATCCGGCACATTGTCCACCGCGACGCGCAGCTCGTATATCATGCCATCGACCATGTTGTCATAGTCAAAGAACAGGTAAAGGCTGGTAGTACCGGCAGGTATCCCGCCTACTACATTGGATGGCATACCGGCTTCGTTGATGCGCGTGGTAAAAAACGGGCGGCTGAAGTCGGGAGAGCCGCCGGGCAGCGGGGCAGTCGATCCGGTCAGGTCCTGGCCCTGGCGGATTCCGAGTGTGGCGGCACGCACCAACCCGCGCGCCAAACGAGAGGGGCGCAGCGCGCTGATAAACCCGCCGACGGGCACACAGGTATCATTACGGTCGGCGCGTCCATCTGCGTTTGAGTCCTGGATCACGCGGCAGTCTACGGCTTCGCCGCTGGCACGGGCCGGGGCAATGGTGGGGATGCCGACAAGCTCCCCATCCCGGTTATACGCGCCGCCGCCGCTCATCAGGCCGGGGATCGTGGCGCTCGTGCGAATCCAGGCGCGATCACCGACACGGGCTTCGGCGGTAAACCCGCTGACCGTGCCGCGTGTAACGGTCACCGCCTCGTTGCCGATGTTGGGATAACCTATCACCGTGATCGTGTTGTCAAGCTCAACCGTGCTGGAATCGCCGAGTTCGACAAACGGCAGTTGCAGCGTGCCCGGTTCGATGATGCGCCCGTCCAAATAGCCGTTGATGCGCAACACGGCGAGGTCTAATCCCTGGCTGTAATCGATAACTTCGACGGTGTAGGTGGGGATCGGCGGTTCGTCCAGGCGCACGGTGATCCCGATCGTGATGCGGTCGGATGGACAGGCGTCACTGGGTAGGGCGCTGTGCGCGTTGGTCAGGATCAGGCCGTTAGCGCTGACCAGCGTGCCGGACCCCACGCACGAGATCACCGGGCCGCCTTCAGTCTCGTAGGTCTGCATTACAAACACCGTAGCGCGTTTGATGATGTCCTCGTTGAGTTCTACCGGTGGCGGGTCGGATTGGGCCTGGCCATAGCGCAGCGGCACGACCACCGCGCCCAGCGTAATCAGCAGGCTGGCGGCGATACCACAGGCCAAAAACCGGCGCGTCAGGGGATAGTGTTGATCACACATTAGAAGATTTCCAGGGTTTGCAGCAGATTTTCGAAACGATACAGGTTGTCGTCAAAACTGTTTTGTTCTTCGCGGTAGGTGATCACCAGCGCTTGAGACCGGCGCAGGATCACGACATCCACCCCTTCAACCACGACCGGCAGGCTTTCGAGAAACGGGTTACGTTCGTCCTGGGTGTAGGCATAGTGCATGCGGATCGCGGGTGTGCCGTCGCGCAGGGTTTCTTCGGTGCGAGAGATCACGCGGTAGGCCGATAGTTGGCTGGCGCGTTGGATATCCAGGATGTCGAGCACATTACGCGGCGCAGCATCCGGCCCGACGGTCAGGGTGGATACTTGCAGCAGTGTTTTGAACGGTAGGGCGTTTGGGTCTTCGGCGCGGATCACATACTCGTCACTTTTGCTGTCGATCAGCCAGTTGAGCGGCACCTGGGCACGGATGCCGGCTTCCTGGTTTTCGAAAACTTGCGCGGCGTTCAGGCTGCTGCTGCGCATGCTGATCCCCAGGAACAGGACCACACCGGCCATGACGAGCGCGAGGTAGCTGTTCCAGCGTTGGGTAAATGTCAGTTCGCGGTGGATGTCCGGGAAAAAGTCGCTCATAGCTCCTCCCGGCGCCCGGTGCGTGTGATCATGCGTGTATCAGCGCTTTCGATGA
Source organism: Anaerolineae bacterium (assembly GCA_016930015.1). Classification (GTDB taxonomy): domain Bacteria; phylum Chloroflexota; class Anaerolineae; order Aggregatilineales; family Aggregatilineaceae; genus JAFGHR01. The sequence continues at coordinate 41,807 of JAFGHR010000059.1, forward strand.
TAAACGCCATGGTGATGTACATCATGACGATCAAACCCAGCGCCAGCGCCAGCCCGCGAACGGGTGAGCTGGCATCGGCACCCACGTTCAGGCCGCTGACGATTGCAATTCCCCGGAATCCGTAATACAGCCCGCTGATGAACGATGCCAGGAACAGCCCTGCTGGAATCCAGAATATAGGCGGGTGGCCGATCCGTAATTCGACCAAAAAGTAGCCCATGATCAGCCCGGCGGCGATCTGCGAAAACATGATACTGGCGACCCGCAGCGCGGTTGCTAACAGGGTGGCGTCTGTGTACAGCGCAAACCGGAGGTTATAGACAACGGCGAATCCCAACGATACCGTGATGGCAAAGGCCATGCCATCTACCCGGCGTTCGAGGCGCTGCGGCCAGACGGTATAACGCAGCACGGCATATTTCAGGAATTCGGCGGTGAAGCCTATCGTAAACATATAACCCAGCACGCGCCCAAAGAAACCCTGGTAAGGCAGCCAGCGTTCGGGCGTAAAAACGCGTTCTTCCAGCGGCACAGCGATACCGTTGGCGACCAATCCCCCCAGAATCAGTACGCCAATCAGCCCGAAACGTGGTTTCAGGGCGCGGCGTTCGCCCCGGTATGAGAAGACCAGCCACGCCGCCAGCGGCAGCAGCGCGATCCCCGTTTTGGCGCGTATATCGGTCAGGTCGGCGGGCAGCATGCCGAACAGATCGGTCAGCAGCCAGATCATAAACACGACCAGGAACACCACCAGGACTTCAAGCGAACTGGTGCGCCATACACGCCGGTACGGGAATATCTCTTCCGGTTCTTCTTCCGGGGTGAGCAAAATCGGTTCAAACGACAACCTTAATGCTCCTCTATGGCTATTGATTACACTCCGGCGCGGTGGTACACTCCCCTCCGCTGCCAGACTCGATTCTACCGTGCTCTGTGGCACATGCCCACAGCCCGGTGGCAGGGTAATCGCTTCAAATGGAAAGATGACTTTTAAAGCAGCGCCTTCCCCCTAAATCCCCCTTCCAGCCAAGCTGGACGAGGGACTTGACGCACGATCAAGGATCACGCGCGATCGGCTTTTTCCCCTCCCCGGCCCGTACACCAAGCCATAGAGGGGAAAAGACCGGTTGCGGGTGCGCGTGTTCAGCGAATATGCGTTGGGAAAGGGATTGGAGGGACGCGTTAATGTCCGTGTTTTGCTCAAGATTCTCATTTAGGGATTGTTATGAAGCTGGAATCGCTACGACGGCGTGCGCCGTTTCGGTTAGGATTGGTCGGGATGCTGGTGATCGGGTGCTGCCTGATCACGGCGGTCATTGCCGTGCTGCTGCTGGTGGGTGCGCCGGACGAAAACGGCGACGGTGGAAACCGGATCGTCTATGGCCTGACGCTGAACCCCAGCGGGTTTGATCCGCACCGGCATATATCGAGTGAACTCGGCATCCCGTTTTTCTCCGTGTATGACACGCTGGTGTATCGCCATCCCCAGACCATGGATTTTGTGCCCGGTTTGGCCGAGCGCTGGGAGATGGCGCAGGACGGCCTGTCGTGGACGTTTTACCTGCGGCAGGATGTCACGTTTCATGATGATACGCCGTTCAACGCGGCAGCGGTCGGCGCGAACCTGGACCGGATCATGAATCCGGATATCGATTCGGGTAAAGCGCGGTTTCTGCTGGGATCGTACACCGGCTATGAGATCATCGACGCGTACTCGATCCGCCTGAACCTGTCGGAGCCATTCGCGCCGCTGCTGGATGGGTTGAGCCAGGTGTACCTGGGCATCGCCAGCCCTACGGCGCTGAGCGCCTATACCAAAAACACCTACCAGTGGCACCAGGTGGGCACGGGGCCGTTTCGCCTGGACGAGGTGATCCCCGGCGACCGGATCATCCTCAAGCGTAACGAGGATTACGCCTGGGGACCGGTGTTTTACGCCGAAGCCACCGATCAATCGCTGGATACGGTCGAGTTCCGGTTTTACACCGATCCGGCCACGCGCAGCCTGGCGCTTGAAAGCGGCGAAATCCAGATGATCGGTGACCTGCTGCCGACAGATGCCGAATTGTTATCCGGCAACCCGGCGCTGCGTATTTTCCGCGTACAGGTGCCCGGCCTGCCGCAGCAGTTTTTCCTCAACACGCAGCAAGCGCCAACTAACGATATCGCCGTGCGGCAGGCGCTGCTGTACGGTACCAACCGGACCGCGATTGTTGATGCCGTGTTTCAGGGGCAGTCGCCGGTCGCATATGGCCCGCTCAGCTCGGCCATGCCGGATTATTACAGCGAAGTCGAGCGGTTATACCCGTATGATCCCGAATTCGCGCGGACGCTGCTGGCCGGTGCCGGTTACGTTGATATGGATGGCGACGGTATGTTGGAATTGGACGGCGAGCCGCTGACGCTGCGGATGGTGTTCGCCGGTTGGAACCAAATGGCCGACGTAGCGCAGTTGGTGCAAAGCCAGTGGCGCGACCTGGGTATTGATCTCGAATTGATCCAGGTGCCGGACTTTCCCACGCTGCAACAGCACGCCACTGACGGCGACTTTCACCTGATCGCGTTTTACGATTTTGGCGTGGATGCCAGCATTCTGAACCGGTTCTATTTTACCGGCGCACAGAACAACTGGTCCGGGTTCAGCGATCCGGAGGTGGATACCTGGCTGCAAGAGGGCGGTCGCCAGAGTGATCCCGAAGCACGCGCGCAGTATTACGCCGCGATCCAGCAGCGGATCATGGAACAGGCGGTCGTTTTGCCAATCCGCGAGTACGTGAATCTGAACGGGATATCGGACCGGCTGGACGGCGTGATCTTCAGCGCGCAAGGCTGGTGGCCCCTGCTGCGTAATCTGTTGTTTGTTCCCTGATCAACCCCAGTCGATGGTTATGTATGTACTGCGGCGGTTGGTGACGGCCCTGGCGGTCGCGTGGTTGGCGATTTCGCTGGCGTTTGTGGCGCTGCGCTGGGCGCCCGGTGACGCGGTCGATGCGACGATGGGGCGGGCCGGTGTGCCGCCGGAAGACCTCGAAGCCCGCCGCGACGAACTCGGCCTGAACGATCCGGTCTGGCGGCAGTACGGCGCTTACCTGGGCGGGATCGTGCGTGGCGAGTGGGGCGAATCGCTGGTATCCGGCCAGCCGGTGCGCGAGATGATCGCGCAGTCCATCGGCGCGACGGCAGTTTTGGCGCTGTCCGCGCTGACAGTGGCGGTTGTGCTCGGCATCAGCCTGGGGATTGTGGCGGGGGTGTCGTCGTGGGCCGGGCTGCGCTACGGGGCGGAGGCGCTGGCCTCGCTGGCGCTGTCTACGCCGATCTACTGGACGGCAACCCTGGTGATATACCTGTTTACGGTCGTGCTGGACGTGCTGCCGGGCGTCGGAGGGCGCGGCGTGCGTTACCTGATTCTTCCGGCGTGCGTGCTGGGTTTTCACACGGCGGGCAGTATCGCCCAGGTTACGGCCAGCAGCGTTCGACAGGCTGCCGGTCAGGATTTTGTCTGGACGGCGCGCGCTAAAGGGCTGCCGGGCTTGGACGTGCTGGACCATATTTTGCGGGTCGGGCTGCTGCCGATCGTGGCGGTGGTGGCGCTCCAGTTTGGTTTTTTACTGGGCGGCACCGTGATCACCGAGATGATTTTTGTGCGGCAGGGATTGGGCCGCGTGCTGCTGACTGCCGTTGATACACGCGACTACCCGGTGATTCAGGGTGTCGTCGCGTTTTCCGCGCTGGTGTACAGCCTGATCAATGCGCTGGCGGATGTGCTCTATCGGCTGATCGATCCGCGCCTGGAAGGGGCATCATGATCGCGCGCGGCGTGATCCCGCGAATCACCGACCGGCGCGGCGTGCGAATGCGCCGGATCGTGGCCCTGGCGCTGCTGGGCGTAATCGTGATGGCGGTGATGGGTGCGCCCTGGCTGGCGCGTTATGGTCCGCGTGAGACGGCACCGGACGATCAATTTCAACGCCCGTCAGCCGATCACCTGTTTGGTACCGATTTATTGGGGCGCGACGTGTACAGCCGCGTGTTATACGGTGGGCGGCATACATTAAGCCTGGCGCTGCTCACGGCGGCGATTACCCTGCTGCCGGGCTTAGGAATCGGGTTGGTCGCGGGCAGCGCCGGGGGTTGGATCGACCGGGGATTGATGGCGTTCATGGACGCACTGCTGGCGATCCCCAGCCTGGTAACGGCGCTGGCGCTGGTGGCGCTGGTTGGCAGCGGGTCCGCCGAGATCGCGTTAGCGGTGGGGATTGCGGGCGTCCCGGCGTATGCGCGTGTGACACGTGCTGCCGTGCTGGCGGTGCGTGCGCGCCCGTTCATTGACTCGGCGCGCGCCATTGGCACACGGTATCCCGGTTTGCTGCAACGTTATATCCTGCCGAACGCCGCCGCGCCGCTGGTCGCGTTTGCCGGAGTCACACTCAGTTGGGCGATTCTGAACAGCGCCGCCCTGACGTTTTTGGGTTACGGGGGTGATATCACGTCACCGGATTGGGGCGTGATGCTGGCCGACGGGCGGCAGGCGTTCCGTACTGCGCCGTGGGCTGCATTTGCGCCCGGTGCGGCGTTAAGCCTGACGGTGTTTGCGATTCACCTGCTGGCGGGCAGTTTCAGGGCGCAGCCGGGATAGGGGCCGCATTCTGGCGCACGCGGGCCGCGTCGTTACTGCGTTGGGCCGCGCACCGTGAGCAGTCCCTCTGATGATGAAATCTGGCCGGTCCAGACGCCCTGGTCAAAATAAGCCGGGGTCGCGGTGGGCGTGGCATCACCGGCTAACAGGGTTCGCTGCGCGCCGGGATTGTTGTTGCGATAGTAGGCGCGGACGCGGTATTCACCGTTAACCTCAAGCGGTACACCCGCCGCCAGCAGCAGATCGGGGCTGATGCGGAATTCCTCGGTACAGCGGGCGCGCGATCCCAGCAGGTGCAGTTCTTCGGGGTTGACCCGGCTGGGGACTACAGCGGGGAGCGCCTGTTCAATGCGCGTAAAACTGGTGCCAACGCGGGTAACCTCAAACGTGACGCCTGCATTCGTGACCGGCTGGTCCGGGCGGATGAGGATCACCGGGTTGTCACGTGGCAGGTACAGGATCGCCGGGCCGATGTCCTCGTTGACAAATGTCACCCTGGCGATGATGGCTTCGGTCGGGTTGATGGTATCTTTTTCGAGTGTTATGTCCAGGCCGAGCAGCACCTGGTCGTTTTTGGAATATGACAGCGATGACCGGTTGTTTCCCCCCAGCGGATTTGCCAGATCGGAGCAGGTCGGGCCGCGCTTAGCTGCCGGGTAAACGCGCGGAAACGCGATCGCCAGCACCAGCATTAACGCGGCAGCGCCAATCGCGACATTGGTTCGGTTCAGCCGATTTGAGGTGGTCCTGCTGCTGCGTCGTCGTGCCATGTCCGTTCACGTCTCCCTGGTGGCGAGCCACTGCGATATCTGTTTTATCACAGTGCCCGGTGTAGTCTCTGCCGGGTCTAACCACGTGATGCCGTCATCGTGCCCGTAAAACCATGTATACTGGCGGCGGACAAAGGCTCGCGTGTCGCGCCGGATGGCGGCGACGGCATCTTCAAAAGTGATTTTCCCTTCCAGATAGGGCCGCCACTGCCCGTAACCCAGCCCGCTCATGGCCGGACAATCCCAAGTATAGCCCCGATCGATTAATCTGCGCACTTCGTCGAGCAGACCGGCTTGCAGCATGTGATCGATGCGTGTATCGATGCGTTCATATAACACTTCTCGCGGGCAGGTTAGCCCCAACTGGAGAATGGTATAAGGGGGCGGCTGTTTGCGCTGGAGCACCGTGATTGGTGTGCCGGTTTCCATGTACACTTCAAGCGCCCGGATCACGCGCCGCACGTTGCGATAGTCGATGCGGTCGGCGGCGGCGGGATCATACTGGCGCAGGCGATCATGCAGCGCCTGCGCGCCGTGTGTGTCCGCGTAGGTTTGCAACTCGGCGCGCCGGTCGGGGTTTGGCGGCACTTCGGGGATACCCCAGCCTTCGATCACGGCGGTGAGGTATTGGCCCGTCCCGCCTACCAGCAGCGGCAGATCGCCGCGATTGTGCACATTTTCGATGGCTGAATAGGCCGCCCGCTGGTACTGGGCCAGGGTATATGTTTCGTCCGGTGTGACCACATCTATCAGGTGATGCGGCACCGCCGCACGCCCGGCGGGCGTAGGCTTGGCGGTGCCGATGTCCATGTATTTGTATATCTGGCGGCTGTCGGCGCTGATGATTTCACCGTTGAGCGCTCGCGCAACCGGGATCGACAGCGTCGTTTTGCCGCACGCCGTCGGCCCCAGGATCACGACCAGCGGAATCGGGGCCGTCCCGGTGGCTGGTTCCAACTCCGGCAGCGTGACCGGTTGGGTATCTTCATCGGCTACCGGCGGCTCCGTTATGAGGTCCGACACACGACCTGGCGTTAATTCGGGTGTTTGGACACCGGCGGCGCGCGGCTGTGATGCGCCGGGGTGGGCGCGGTTACCAGTCCACGGCATCGGTGATCACCTCCATAACGAACGTGTGCCCATCAAAACCCACGGCGGCTACGTCGATGCGCCATGCAGCCGCGTCGAGATCATGTTCCGCTAAATAAGCCTCGGCCAGCCGCGCCAGCCGGGTTTGTTTGGCCGCGTTTACACTTTCCAGCGCGTGCGTAACCGCGTCATTGAGTGGGCCGCGCCGGGTGCGAACTTCCACAAAAACGATCGTGCCGCCGTGCTGCGCCACGATATCAAGTTCGCCGGATTCAGGATGGCGCCAGTTGCGGTCACGGATCACATAACCGGAGCGCTGCATCTGCGCGGCTACCCAGTTTTCGCCTTGTTGACCCAGTTTATGCCGTGCATCAGACATGCTCGTTAGGCCATCGACTCATCGTTACCTTGCCAGGGTTTTTGAGATCATGCTACAATGCCTGCCAGGATTGTAACGTATTTCCTTCAAGTGTCACGGTGATGGGAGCAGGCGCCGCTCACCGCTGGTTATGTGGGGTTGATCTCGGCTCAGGAGATGGTTATGGCCATTACAAATGTGCTCAGACAGGCGGATATATTCTACGAGCTGACCTCAACCCAGCTTGAGCTGGTCGCGTCGATTTGTGAGGAAAAAGCCTACAACACCGGCGATCTGGTTTTTGCCGAAAATACGGCTGGCGACGAGTTGTATGTGATCGTAGAGGGTGAAATAGATATCGAAGTTGATCCGTCACTGGTTGACCAATCACGCAGCGATGGGCCACAAACAATTGCGACACTGCGGCGCGGACAGTCGTTTGGCGAGGTGGCATTAGTGGATCAGGGGCTGAGGTCGGCGGCGGCGCGCTGCGTGCGGCACAATACGCGGCTGCTGGTGATTCCACGCTATAAGTTGATGCTGCTGTGTGATACGTATCCCCAGCTTGGTTATCGCCTGATGCGCAACCTGGCGGCGGACCTGGCGATGAAAATCCGCAATACCGATTTGTTGATGCGCGAGCGGCTAACCTGGGCGCCAAAATCGCCCGACTAGCGTCATAACCTGGTGGTAATGTATGGAGACGCACGGACCCTCTTTTTCCGTGCGTTTTTTCTTATGTGTCTGAACACGTGAGGAGGAACCATGAACGCGGAAATCATCAGCATTGGCACCGAGCTGTTATTAGGTGAGATCGTGGACACAAACTCAACCTATATCGCGCGTGAACTGCGCGACATTGGCGTGAACATTTTTTATATCACCACGGTGGGCGATAACCTGGCACGTATCACCGAGGCGGTGCGTGCCAGCCTGGAACGGGCGGACGTGGTGATTACCACCGGCGGCGTCGGACCAACGGTTGACGATATGACTCGTCAGGCCGTGGCCGACGCTACTGATCGCACGCTCGAATTTCGCCCCGAACTGCTGGAAGAGATCGCAGAACGGTTTCGCCAGTTTGGGTCACGCATGAGCGAGAATAACCGGGTGCAGGCGTATATTCCGGAGGGCGCGATCCCGGTGTATAACCGCCTTGGCACGGCGCCGTGTTACATTGTCGAAGCAAAAAACGGCACGGTCATCAGTTTGCCCGGCGTCCCCCGCGAGATGAAAGATATCATGATCGCGACCGTGCTGCCCTACCTGCGCGAACGGATGGGCGGCCTGGGGATCATCAAGGCGCGGATTTTGCGCTCGGCAGGGATCGGTGAAAGCAGCATTGACGCCAGGATCGGCGACCTGGAAACATGGAGCAATCCCACGGTGGGCCTGGCCGCCCATACCGGCCAGACCGATATTCGTATCACGGCGCGGGCGGATACCGAAAGCGAAGCTGATAGCCTGATCGCAAAGGCGGAGTCGATCATCCGTGAGCGGTTGGGGGATTTTGTGTATGGCACCGATCGTGAACGGCTGGAAGATGCGCTGGTGTCTGCCCTCCGTGATCAGGGCTGGACGCTTGCCGCGAGTTATAACGGCCCGTCGGCGACGTTCTTTAAAGACCGCATCGGTGGGGGTGATCAGGGGGGGCGCGACCTGATCGTGGTCGATATCGCCGATCATGACCTGGCTGATCTGCTGGATCGCCTGGGGCAGTCGGACGGTGATGGGGAACGACCGGTCACGGCTGACACTTACCGCGACCTGTCACGCGCCGAAGCCCGGCGATTGCGCGAGGCCAGCGGTGCAGATGTGGCTCTCGCGATTGTGTCGCACATCGACGGCACCGGGATCACGGCGTCAACGCCGTATAAGGAGCGCAGCCGCTCATACCAGTTTGGCGGCTCGGATACCGATGCGCCGGTGTGGGCGGTGACATGGGCTATGAGCATGGCATGGCAGCTTGTGCGGCAGGCCGGGCACCATTCATAACCAACAATGGAACCAAATCATCACGCCGTTCGTCTTGATAGTGAGATTAAGCCCGAAACAGGAGGATAAGATGAACCGCAGAACGCTTTGGTTGCTTGTTGGATTGTTAGCAGTTGTGGGGATTGTGGTGCTCGCGGTGGTGTTGGCGGGTTCCCGTGATTCGGATGATAGCGGCGGCGAAACTCAGCGCCAGGAAAAAGATGAACAGACAGCGCAAACCAGCACATTGAGCACACCTTCACCGCCGTCCACTATGACACAGGCGCTCATAGTACCTGGCGATGCTGATGCCGCTGACGAATTGGCATTCGCCGAGGAATACGTTGCCGACAGTGGCGTGGTCGATGGACTGCCCGCCGAACCGGCAGTGGATGGGCAAGGGGCTGCCGCCAATGCGCCGGGTGCGGTATCGGCTACGGCGGTGGGCATGGTTCAGCCGCAGGGCACGCCCGCACCGGATACCGAGTCTGAGGGCACGCCTGTGCCGCCGGACGACATGTTTTTTGAGGATTACGGCGTTAACCCCTTCCTTGATACGGATGACGATCGTCTCAGCACGTTTGCGATGGATGTAGACACGGCGTCGTATACGCTGGTACGCAGTTATTTGATGGACTACGAGCAGTTGCCGCCGCCGGAAGTTATCCGCTCCGAAGAGATGATCAACTATTTTGACGTGGACTATGAAAATCCGGGCGGCGATGACGCGTTTTCCATTAACCTGGACGCAGCACCGGCGCCGTTTGGTTACGAGGGGCATTACCTGCTGCGCGTGGGTTTGCAGGGACGTTACATTGCGCCCGAAGACCGTGATCCGGCCCTGCTGATCTTTGTGATCGATGTGTCGGGCAGCATGGATCGCGGCGATCGCCTGGAGTTGGTCAAAAAGGCGCTGGACCTGCTGGTCGGCGAACTGCGCGAAGATGACCGGGTGGGGATCGTGGTGTATTCCGAGAACAGCCGCGTCGTGCTCGACCCGACGCCCGCCAGCAATACCGACACGATACTCAACGCAATCCACGCGCTGCGTCCCGAAGGCAGCACCAACGTCGCCGATGGGCTGCGCCTGGCATACGATCTCGCGCAGAAAAACCGCCGCGACGAGGGCATTACCCGGCTGGTTGTGCTCAGCGACGGTGTCGCCAACGTGGATGTTACCGGCCCGGATGAAATCCTGAACCTGGTGCGCGACAGCGTGGAAGACGGGATCACGCTCAGCACGATCGGCTTTGGTATGGGCAACTTCAACGATGTGCTGATGGAACAGCTCGCCAACGACGGCAACGGCAATTATTACTATGTGGATACCCTGCGCGAAGCACGCCGTATCTTTGTGCACAACCTGACCGGCACGCTGCAAGTGATCGGGTACGATGCCAAAGTCCAGGTTGATTTTGACCCGGCAGTGACCGATCGTTACCGTTTGATCGGGTACGAAAACCGGGCGATTGCGGACGAGGATTTCCGCGACGATACGGTCGATGCGGGCGAGGTTGGCGCCGGGCACAGCATCACGGCGTTGTACGAACTGGCGCTCGAAGAGGGTGTGAGCGAGGGCGTAGTCGCAACCGTGTATATTCGTTACCAGGATGCCGATACGCGCGAAGTGGTCGAGGTCAGCCGCGATATCACGGTGGATGACCTGCTGCCCAGCATCGACGATGCCGCGCCGGACTTCCGCCTGCTGGCGGCGGCTGCCGAATTTTCCGAACTGCTGCGTGAAAGTTACTGGGCGCAGGACGGCTCATACGCTGCCGTGCTGGACCTGGCTAAACCACTGCTGGACGATATGCCCGGCAACGAGGAAGTCGCCGAATTTGTCGAACTCGTCCGGCTGGCGGGTCGTTACGTTGACCGCTAGGGCATAACCCGTTCAGGCTTGAACGAACCCGTTCAGGCTTGAACGAACCCGTTCAAGAGGGGCAGCGCGCACTGTCCCTTTTTTGTCATGCTGCCCGGTTATTCCGCCTGTTCGTTCTGTTCGTCCACAAAATTCGCGGCCAGCGCGTTAACGTCGCGGTAGGCGTCATTCATCAGTTGGCCGTGTATGGCCGCGTTGTCGATATCTTTTACGCCGGTGAACAACAGCACGATCAACGTTTCGCTGAGCACCTCGGATATGCCATCCGCGATTTCGACGCCCAGCGCACACCGTGGAAAATCGGCTTTGCCGCGCGCCAGCCAATCCACGTACAGGTCGTTGGCGTCATTCAGAACACCGTCATAATTGCCGGTCCGGTTGAGCCTGGTGACGTCCGCGCGAATGTCTTTAAGCGGCACAAGGTACAGGAAGATGCCGAGCGCGATCTGATCGTTGTCTGCCTGTTCACAGGGCGGAATAGCGCGGTTGTCACCGGGTGACTGGGCGGCGGCGGGCGCATAGGCTGCCAGCAGCATAACGATCAGGGCGCACACGATCACTTTATGCATGGTCGGTTTCCTTTTTATGATACGCTAGACAGCAGTACTATGGGACGGGTTAACATGGCCCGTCTGCCTGTCATTTTATCCGAAATGAGGTGGTATGTCTGGCTCGTCCCTGTCTGACTCAACACCAACTGGCACCCACGCCCTGATTTTGGCGCTGGCAAACGTCGGATTGATCCAGTTTGGCCGGTATGTGCAGCCCGATCACACAGTGTGGCCGGTTGCCGTAAATTTGCGCTGGCTGCCATCATATCCTGACCTGCTGCGCACGGTCGCGGGGGCATTGGAGCCGCTGCTGCTGAGTACCGATGCCGACCGCGTGCTGACCACGGCGGACGCGATCCCGCTGGGTGTGGCGCTGAGCTTGCGCACCGGGCGGCCTATGGTCTATCCCTACGGTGATGTCCGTGATTACACGGCGGCGTATGTCATCGAAGGGGCGTATGATGTCGGGCATCCAACCGTGCTGCTGTCGGATGTGCTGATCGATGCGGCGCAGGCTAAGGCGATTACGGCTCTGGCCCGGCGCGTTGGGTTGGATATTCACAGCGTGCTGGCGGTGATCGATCTGGGGTTGGGGGCCGATCGGGCGCTGCGCGCAAGCGGGTACGCGGTATCCAGCGTGCTGGCGCTGCGTGACGCTCTGCCGGTGCTGCACGCGCACGACCTGCTGACATCTTCCATGCAGACAGCGGCAGAGGTCTGGTTAGACGGGTATGGTGAAAACGATTGAGTTATGCCGGTTGGAACCTGCTAATCGAAGCCGGGAACCGGTGTGATCTGTGCGGCAGCGCGTTGTTCGTAAGGCCGGACGCGCAGCGTTATGACAAAGCCGAGAAGGCCCAGACCCATAGCGACGATGGCCGTGACCACGAACAACTGGCTGAAGTCGTTCCCGTCGATTAATCCAGAAAAAACCTGGGCGTAGGTGCCAACACCGCCGTCAAAACTGGTGTACGCAATCGCCGCCGCAGACCCGCGCAGAGCCGGTGACACGACATCCTGAGACAGCGCGTCGGCCATGCCGCGCGTGATACCCCAACCCGCCGATATCGCCACAATCGCCAGATAGGCGCTGGCCGTATTGTTGGCCCGGCTGAGTGTGTAAATGCCGATCGCAGCCAGGATCAAGCCCGGAATGATGATCGGCTGGCGTCCGATGCGGTCGGAAAGCTGCCCGGCCAGGGGTTCGATGATGGTGTCGGTCAGCGCCCAGATGCTTAAGCCCATCCCCAGCGCGATCGAAGACAGCAGCTTCGGCGCATCCTCATATAGATCGTTACGTTCGGCCAGCAGCGGGTAAAACGTGTACATGAGGGTCAGGATCGAGGCCATACCGAGCATGATCATGCTGGTGGCCCAAGTGCCGCGCTCAGCAAGCGTGGCCTTAAGATCACGACCGATGTGTTGCCCGGTTGGGGCGGTGGGGGGATCGGCTGGCAGCATCAGCGTGACGACAAAAGCGATAACCAGCAGGATACCGTTGAGCACAAACACGGCGTGGAAGCCGAGCGCATTTTTGATCCCTTCGCCCAGCAGCGGGCTGAATATCGTGGCGAATGAAAAGGCCGCGTTATAGATACCCATGGCTTCACCCCGGCGCGGTGCCGGGGCGAGGTCGGTGGATAGTGCTTTTCCGGCTGTCGTAAAAATGCCGAGGCCAAGCCCGATCAATAGACGCGAGAGCAGGAACAGGAGGAGCGTTTGGCTGAAGATAAGCATGGCGCCGGACACAACGCCCAGCACGGCACCGATCACCAGCAGGCGCCGCCGCCCGTACCGGTCTGACAGGACACCAGACGGAATCCGGGTGAAAACGGCAGCGAGCGCAACCGCCAGGGTAGACGTACCCACCCACCGTTCGGCCTGGTTGAGTTCGTCGGTGATGTAAAGCGGGCCAATCGGGATCATGATCGTCATGCCCATGGCGAACATCACGGTTGCCAGCAGGATGGTGTAAAACGAACGTGGCAGCCGGTTCTGTGCCGGGCGTGATTCTGGTGTGGATTGTGAGCGCAAAGGTCCCTCACTGTTTGTGTAGTGGCGCGAACGGGTGATTGATATCGGTGTTACGAGTGCGCTTCGGCGGTATATTGGCGCAGTTCGTAGGCGGCTTTAGTCAGCAGCATGGTTTGGAATTCGCCATTGGCCCACACGTGTTCGACCACAAAACCGACTTTTTTTGCCATGTGAATCGCGCCGGAATTGTCACGGCGTGTGTCCAGACGCACCGCGTTACACTCGCTGCTGGCGAACAGCACTTTGGCGTAACTCTCGACTGCTTCGCTGCCATAACCTCGTCCCCATAGGGTGGTTTCGCCGATCGCCAGGGCGATATCCACGCAGCCGGGGCGGTCATCACAGGCAATGTAAAACTCACCGATCGGTTTTTCTTTTGGCTCGCGCAAGCAGATCACAAAATGGGTGGCATAAGCCTGTCCATCTACATAACGCCGCAGCCAGTCTTCCATGTCGCTGTCGTCGTACTGCATCCCGTCCGGGTTGCCGTCAGGCGCCATGACGGCGGGGTCGTTCCACCATTTTTGCAAGCAGGATGCATCTTTTCGTTTTGTCGGACGGATGATCAAACGGTCACTGACTACGTGCTGTGGAAGTGGAGGGAGATCGTTTGGTACTTGGTTAGTCATCATCATCCAACCTTAATACTGCCATAAAGGCCTCCTGCGGCACTTCGACATTGCCGATCATCTTGAGCCGTTTTTTACCTTTTTTTTGTTTTTCCAGGAGCTTTTTCTTCCGCGTGACATCGCCGCCGTAACATTTAGCGAGCACGTCTTTGCGCAGCGCCTTGACGTTGGCACGGCTGATCACGTGTTTGCCAACGGCGGCCTGAATCGGGACTTCATAGAGCTGGCGTGGAATGAGACGTTTGAGCCTGGAGACGAGCCGCTGGCCCTTGTGATAGGCGTCGTCTTCGTGAACGATCATGGCCAGGGCGTCAACCGGCTGTTTGTTGACCAGCACATCGAGCTTGACCAGTCTATCGACCTGGAAGCCGTCAAAGTGGTAGTCCAGGCTGGCATAACCGCGTGTGCCGGACTTGAGCCGGTCGTAAAAATCGACAATGAGTTCGGCCAGGGGAATCGTGTATTTGAGTTGAACGCGCTTGCTGTCCAGGTATTCCATGCTGAAGTATACGCCGCGTTTTTTGGTCACCAGGTCCATGATCGGGCCGATGAATTCTTCGGGCGTGAAGATTTCGATGGCCATCCACGGCTCGCGGATTTCATCAACGACGCTGGGATCGGGCAGTTCGGCGGGACTGTGAATCGTCAGGATGTCGCCGCTGCGTAACACGACCTGGTATTCTACGCTGGGCGCTGTCGCCAGGATGTCGAGATCGTATTCACGTTCCAGGCGTTCTTGTATGATCTCCATGTGGAACAGGCCGAGAAAGCCTACTCGAAAACCAAAGTTGAGGGCCTGGGAGGTTTCGGGTTCATACACCAGCGCGGCGTCATTAAGCTGTAGTTTTTCGAGCGCGTCGCGGAGATCGATGTAAGCATCGTTGTCGGTGGGGTAGAACCCGGCAAAGACCATCGGTTTGGCCTGTTTGTAGCCGGGGAGTGCATGCGCTGCGCCATCAACACCAAGCGTAATGGTATCACCGACGCGGCACTCACGCACGGTTTTTAAGCCGGTGGCGACATAACCTACTTCGCCCGCGTTGAGCCGGTCTACCGGGGTCATGTGCGGGTTAAAGATACCGATCTCAACCGGGGTGGTTACAACATTAGATGCTATCAGGCGCAGGGTGTCAGTTTTGGTGATCACGCCCTCCATGACACGCACATAGGCGATCACACCTTTGTACGAATCGTAGTGACTGTCAAAGATCAAAGCACGCGCCGGGGTATCCGATGCGCCTTTGGGCGGGGGGATTTTTTCGACAATGGCTTCAAGAATTTGGGCCACACCTTCGCCCGTTTTGGCGCTTACCTGGATCACGTCGGCAGCGTCAATGCCGATCAGGTCTTCGATCTCCTGGGCGATTTCATCCGGACGTGCCGCCGGGAGGTCGATTTTGTTCACGACGGCGATGATCTCCAGGTCTTGTTCAAGCGCCATATACAGGTTGGCGAGTGTTTGGGCTTCGATGCCCTGCGTACTGTCCACGACCAGGATCGCGCCTTCACACGCCTGGAGCGCCCGGCTAACTTCGTATGAAAAATCGACATGGCCGGGGGTGTCGATCAGGTTCATTTCATAGGTCTGGCCGTCGTTGGCCTGGTAGCTCATACGCACGGCAGAGGCTTTGATCGTGACGCCGCGCTCGCGTTCCAGCTCCATATCGTCCAGCACCTGTTCTTGCATGTCGCGCTCACTGATCGTGCCGGTGATTTGAAGCAGGCGATCGGCAAGGGTACTTTTTCCGTGATCGATGTGGGCAATGATGGAGAAATTACGGATACTCGTTGTGTCCATGTAGTAGGTTGCCTAGTTGGGGTCGCCGTCAGGCAAAATACACCGGCCAGGTAGGTGTACTGACGACGACCTGGAAATTCGGAACAGGGTTCAATCATTATCTAGTATAGCCCGATCAGGGCTGGTTGAATAGGTTGCAGGGCCGGATACGACACACTATACTCTTCCACTGCACTTTTGCACAGACATGTTTCGACCGTGCGTAGATCACAGACGAGGTAAATGCAGCGTGGCTTCACTGCGAAAAGGCTTGAGCCGGACGCGCCAGTCCTTTTTTGGGCGGATCGCCCAGGCGTTGGGCGCAACAGAGATAAATGACGATACCTGGGATGATGTTGAGGAACTGCTGATTCAGGCTGATGTTGGTGTGCCGACCACGATGCAGTTGATCGGCCAGATGCAGGGCCGTGTACGCCGTGAAGGAATCACCCGTTCGGATCAACTGATCGAGGCGCTCAAGGACGAACTGCGCGGTTTACTCAAGGCGCCGACGCCGCTTAATTTGAGTGGCCGTGTTCTGTCGGTGGTGCTGGTGGCAGGTGTAAACGGGTCGGGCAAAACGACATCTATCGGTAAGATGGCGTACCGGATGAAGCTCAATAACCGTAGGGTGATGATAGCAGCGGGTGATACGTTCCGCGCGGCAGCTATTGACCAACTCAAATTGTGGGGTGAGCGAGCGGACGTGCCGGTGATCGCCGGTATGCCCAACAGCGATCCCGCGGCGGTGGTGTACGATGCGGTCAGCGCGGCCCACGCTCGCAAAATGGAAGTGCTGATCGTGGATACCGCCGGGCGGCTGCACAGCAACTTTAACCTGATGGCCGAACTGGTCAAGGTGCGCGATGTGCTGCGTAAAGTGGTGCCGGATGCGCCGCATGAAACGCTGCTGGTGCTGGACGGTACCACGGGGCAGAACGCGCTCACCCAGGCGAAAAAGTTCCAGGAAGCGATCGATATCACCGGCGTAGTAGTGACCAAACTCGACAGCACGGCTAAGGGCGGCATGTTGTTCGCCATCCAGCAGGAACTTGACCTGCCGATTCACTACATCGGTATCGGCGAATCCATTTACGATCTGGTATTCTTTAATCCAGCGACGTTTGTTGATAGTTTGTTCGAGAATGGAAACGAGGAGTAAGGACCATTGGAAGACCTGATGAGTCGACTTAACGAGACGCGCCAAACGGTTGAGCAGTTAATGGTGCGTCTTTGACATTGCCAGACAGGAATCTGAAGCTCACACTCTAGAAGAAGAATCCGCGCAGCCCGATTTTTGGGATGATCCCCAACACGCACAGCGTACCATGCGCCGGTTATCGCGCCTGAAAAACAATATCGAAGCCTGGAACGGTGCTTACCAGCAGATAGTCGATGCTATTGAACTGGCCGAACTTGGCGATCCCGATATGGACGCTGAACTTGCCGCCGAAGCCGACACCATCACGCACACTGTTGACCGGCTGGCGTTCCGCGCCAAGCTGAGCGGGAAATTTGACGCCGAAGATGTTTACCTGGCGATTCATGCAGGCGCAGGCGGCACCGATGCCCAGGACTGGGCGCAAATGCTGCTGCGCATGTATTTACGCTGGGCTGAACGGCGCGGTTTTAAGACCGAGATCGTAGACCAGATGGCGGGTGACGAGGCCGGGATCAAAAGCGCGACGGTTGCCATTCAGGGTGATTATGTGTACGGCTTTGCCAAGTCGGAACGCGGCGTACACCGGTTAGTTCGCCTCAGTCCGTTTGATTCGGCGAGCCGCCGCCATACGTCATTTGCGCTGGTCGAAGTGTGGCCGGACGTGCAGGTTGATATCGACCTGGTCATCGATGAAAAAGACTTGCAGATCGACACCTTCCGGAGCAGTGGGGCAGGGGGGCAGAACGTCCAGAAGAACGAAACCGCCATCCGCATCACCCACCTGCCGACCGGGCTTGTCGTGAGCTGCCAGAACGAGCGCAGCCAGACACAAAACAAAGACCGCGCGATGCAGGTGCTCAAGATACGCTTGCTTGACCTCGAACACCAGAAGCAAGAAGAGGAGTTTGCCGAACTGAAGGGCGAACACGTCAGCGCGGGGTGGGGCAACGCGATCCGGTCTTACGTGCTGCATCCCTACAAAATCGTCAAGGATACACGCACGGCGCACGAGTCCGGTAATCCGCAAGCCGTGCTTGACGGTGACCTTGACGGTTTCATGGAAGCGTACCTTGATGCGACGGTCGGGGATAAAACGTAACACACGATCGTCACGACCGTTCATGATTCATTCCCTCTCTCGCGGTATCTGCCAGGGAGGGAATTGTTTTTTGCAGCAGCCGGGTTGCATTTTCTATGATACAGGGTTATATACGCCACAAAGGGTAAACACTATAATGTTGTTTCAGAAGGAGAGCATTACATGAGCGACAACGGGCCAACCCTGGATGAAAAAATCAATGGTTTACGCGGTGATTATGAACGTTTACAAAACGACATCGGCATGAAAGATGTCACGCAGCAGTTGGGCGACGTGTCTACGGATATCACCGGGCTGCCGGGTGCGATCGCGTCGATGCGCGAGCGCGGGTATGCGTTTGCCGGTTACCTGGAGCGCCAGGCCGAATCGCTCGCTGAGCAGTGGGATGACGTTCAGCGGCAGGTGCGCCAGTCCGTAGATCGTGAGATCGATCGCATGCAGGAGCGGTTCGAGGAAGTGCGCGACCAGTGGCACCGGCTCAACGATCAGAGCACCGACACCGGGCGCGAGCGTTATTATGAACGGGCGCGGCGTGTGATCGATGAAGTCAAGGAGATACTCGGTGATGCGCGTGGACGGATCGAAGGGCTGTACGGTGGTGTGCCGGAAGCGGTTTACGATGCCAAGCGCCAGATTCAAACGATCCTGGGTTATCTCGAACTGGTGGACGAAGCGACCGTTGACTGGGACCCGACTGAAGCGATCTTTGTGGCGGTTGAAGCCGAGTGGGTGAAAACCGGTAAAGACAAAAAAGACCCGGACGGCATTCTGTACCTGACCGATCACCGGCTGATTTTTGAGCAAAAAGAAAAAGTGGGTGGACGGTTGGGCATGGGCGGCGAAAAAGTCCAGGACGTGTTGTGGGAAACGCCGGTTGGCGCGATCACCGATATTCGCGCCGAACACAAGGGGATGTTGGGCGGTAAAGATATGCTCAACCTCAAATTAAGTTCGGGCGACTATGACGAGATGACATTTGAAGTCAAAGGCGGCGTTGATAGTAAGTGGTACGCCGAACAACTCAGCCACGCCGTTAGTGGTGACATCGAAAAAGAACGCGCGATCAGTGTCGATGAAGACCTCGCCCAGGCCGTCAGTGATGCGCCGACCGCGTGCCCGACCTGCGGCGCGCCCTTACCATCGCTCGTGCGGGGTATGACTGAGCTTCGCTGCGAATACTGCGGCACTGTTGTCCGGTTATAGATAGGTTGGGTCCAACGCCAGGGGACGAATTGCGTTTTTGGCCGACGCTCGTACAATGAATTTGTTATGGTTGGTATCCGAAGGTGGGTCCCATGAGTACGGCGCACAAATACCTGGACTTTGAACTCCGGATCGATGAACTCGGCGGCGAGCGGTATCGCGCCACGGTGGTCGATATGCCGCTGGGCGAAGACCAGGCCCAGGTGATCAATGATTTCGTGTTGCCGTTTGCCGGTGATGAGTTGAACCGTACCCTGGCGGTGTTATCCGGTCGGCTGCGTGTGTCCGGTACTGAGCGCGCGCGCGTGGCTCGCACGTTTGGTGAAGGGTTGTTCAAAGCCGTTTTTGCCGGACCGGTCTATACCGTGTATTTTTCCAGCCGTGACCGGGCCCGCATGGTGGAAGGGCTGCGTATCAAGCTGGCGTTGGAGCAGGCAGGCTCGCTCCGTGACCTGCCGTGGGAGTTCCTGCGCGATCCCGCCGTTGATTACCTGGCGCTGTCACGCACGACGCCGCTGGTACGCTACCCCCGCCGCATGGTGATCCGGCCCCGCCCCGCATTTAAACCCCCGCTGCGCGTGCTGGTGATGGTGTCGAGTCCATCGGACATGGAGCCGATCGACGTGCAGGCGGAATGGCGCAATCTCCAGGCGGCGACGGCCAGTTTGCGCGCGCAGGGTAAGTTGGAACTGGACCTGCTGGACGATGCTTCGCTGCGCACGTTGCAGCGTGTGCTGCGTGCCGGGGATTATCACGTGTTTCACTACATCGGGCACAGCGCATTTGATGCCACCACCGAACAGGGCATGCTGGCGCTGGAAGACCCGTTTGGCGAAGGCAGCAGTTTTGCGGTGCGCGGCGAAGACCTGGCGCGCGAGTTGAGCGAGGAAAATACGATCCGGCTGGTTGTGATGAACTCGTGCCAGAGCGCCGTCACGCAAGAAACCGATCCCTTCGCCGGGATCGCGAGCAGCCTGGTCGCGCGTGGTCTACCGGCGGTTGTGGCTATGCAATACGCGATCAGTGACCGGGCCGCGCGGGTGTTTTCTGAAGAATTGTACCGGTCGGTGGCGGATGGGCTGCCGGTTGATGCGGCTGTGGCTGAAGCGCGGCGTGCGATCAGCCATACCGCGGGCGGGATCGAGTGGGCCACGCCGGTACTTTTTATGCGGGCGGGTGACGGTTACCTGTTTGATTTTGGCACCGAACGCGCCGGTCAACCGCTGTGGCGGCGGCTGCCAGCGCCGGTCCTGGCGGCGGGGATCATGATAACCCTGATCGCGCTGCTGGTGCTGGCGGCGGTATTGGGGTTTCTGCCCGATGGCGATGGCCCGGATCAGAGTCCGACTGCCGACCTGTCAATTGAACAGATCGAAATATTCCCGCCGCGCCCGATTCCCGGCGAAAAAGCGGCGATCATCGTGCATATTGTGAATAACGGTGACAAAACCATCGGCCCCTTTGACTATGATTTCCGCGAGGACGTGCTGAGCGACTCGCCGGATTTTGTCGGGACCGTGTCCAGCCTGGCGCCGGGCGACTCGCTGGCGGTGTTTATTCCGCACGCGTTTACGTGGTGGGGCGCGTTTGTGTCAGAAGTGCGTGTCGATGCCAGGAGCGATATCCCCGAAATTGACGAGTTCAACAACATCCGGCGTAACCCGATTGTCACGACCAACGAGGCGTTTGTGATCACGTTTGACGAACTGCCGGACGGTGCGCCGGTGACGGAGTCTATGCCGCTGCCAGATGATGCATTCGCAGCCTGGGGGTTTGAGTTAGCCGCCGTGCCCGCAGAAGACTCAGATTGTGCTGGGGCTGTGCCCTGGATTATCGTCGAGGGCAGCACGCGCTACCTGGGAACAGGTTTACCGACAGCGCCGGATCAATGCAGTGATGCCGGGCTGGCGATCAACTTGGTGCGCGGCACGATCGGTGGGTTGGTCGCCGTGGTGGACGTTGACCAGGCGAGGACATACAGCCTGACTGCATTTGATCCGGGCGGGGATGCGGTTGAAGAAGCGGTCGAAAACTTGACTGCCGGTGAGGGCGAATTGAGCGTCAGCGGCGAATTCCCGAACCGGCTGGATATGGCGCGCGGTGAACTCCAGGGCGCCACAGGAACACCGCTGCGGGTTACACGCCTGGAATTAGCCCAGCCGTCACTGGTTGGGCGCGTGCTGCGGTAGCGGCTGGCTGCGATCCCTTCACTGCCTGTCTTTTTCCCCGAAAAACGCCAATTAACCTTTGACTTATTGCGGGAGTTTGATATAATCATAGTTTAGCATAGTTGCGATCGTTATTTTTGGGGAGATTATGTCTTCTCCCGGCAAGCGAACCGAGCATCAAGGCCGTCGACAGCCGGACTTTTGGGCGCATGGTGGTGATGGCGAATCCCCTCTCAAAGCGTAGATGATTAACCAAAGCGCTGAAACGCGGAAATGTTTCATGCGCCGTTTTGCTTTTGGAGTTTTCGCAGTTGGCACTTATTCGATCCGGTGTGGACGCTCCACATTTGTTAGTGATTCACGAGACGCGTTGAACCCAGTTTGATAGGTATAACCGAGCGCAGAGGAGGCACGCCTTGGAGGCCAAAGACTTTAGCGCATTGCGTATCAGTTTGGCATCTCCCGAACAGATTCGCTCATGGTCGTATGGTGAAGTAACCAAACCTGAGACGATTAACTATCGTCGGCTTCGTCCAGAGAAGGACGGGTTGTTCTGTGAAGCCATTTTTGGGCCGACAAAGGACTACCAGTGTTACTGCGGGAAGTACAAGAATGTTCGCTATAAGGGGATAGTCTGCGACAAGTGTGGTGTTGAAGTCACACGGTCCTCTGTGCGCCGCGAACGCCTGGGGCATATTGAACTGGCAGCGCCGGTTGCACATGTATGGTATACGCGGCGTGTCCCCAGCTACCTGGGTATTTTGCTGGATATCAGCCGCCGAAATCTAGACCGGGTGCTGTATTTTGCCCAATATGTCATCACACATGTCGATGAAGAAGCTCGCCAAAAAGCGCTGAAACGTATTGATGAAAATGTACAGCGCCAGATGGAGGAGATTCGGGCCGAACTTGAAAACCAGCAGGCCACGATCCGCTCGGATCGTGAGGAAGACCTGGTCGGCTTACAAGACGAAATCGAAGTGATCAACCAGAAGTTTAACGCCGAGCAGGATAAACTGTCCGAGCAGGTGATTTCTGAAGCGCAACTGCTTCAAGAACGGGTTGATTCGCAGATGAACACTGTGCTGCAATCGGACCTGTATTTTGAGGCGGACGGCGTGGTGATCGCCCAGGCAGGTGATCTTGTCGAGTATGAAATGCTCGAAGCTATTCAGGAAGCGGCGAAAGCCCGTTTGAACGAACTTCAGATGGAAATTGAAACGCGCCGCCTGTCAGAACGCGATTTGTTGGATGCGCGCGTGGACGAACGGACAAACCTGGCGGCGGACGAGATTCAAGGTATCCAGACTGAGCTGGATGTCCGGGTGCGGGTATTGCACGAGGCTGCACAAGAAGCGCGTGACGAGCTGCAATCGTTGGAAGTGCACCAGTTTTTGGGCGAACCACGTTATCGTGAACTGCGACAGCGTTATGGGCAGGTCTTTAAGGCCGACATGGGGGCTGAAGCGTTCCTGGAAATCCTGAAGCACATGGACCTCGAACGACTGGCGGTTGAGTTGTGGAACGAAGTGCGCGAAACACGCAGCAAGCAGCGCCGCAAAAAGGCAACCAAGCGGCTGCGCGTTGTCGAAAGCCTGATCCAGAGTTCGAACCGTCCGGAGTGGATGATCCTGACCGTGCTGCCCGTGATTCCGCCCGACCTGCGGCCCATGGTCCAGTTGGACGGCGGGCGGTTTGCTACGTCGGACCTGAATGACCTGTACCGGCGCGTGATCAATCGTAACAACCGCCTCAAGCGGCTGTTGGAGCTTGGCGCACCGGACGTGATCGTCCGTAACGAAAAACGTATGCTTCAGGAAGCGGTTGACAGCTTGATCGATAACAGCCAGCGGGGAAAGGCGCTCAGCCGCCGGGGACGCCGCGAGCTGAAATCGTTGAGCGATATGCTCAAAGGCAAAAAAGGCCGTTTCCGCCGCAACCTGCTGGGCAAACGTGTAGACTATTCCGGGCGCAGTGTGATCGTGATCGGCCCCAAGCTCAAGCTGCACCAGTGCGGCCTGCCGAAGATCATGGCGCTGGAACTGTACCGACCCTTTGTGATCAGCCGGTTGGTGCATTACAACTACGCCAGCAATGTGAAGGGCGCCAAGCGTATTATCGAGCGTGAGCGGCCCGAAGTCTGGGAAGTGCTGGAAGAAGTGATCCAGGAACGCCCGGTTTTGCTCAACCGTGCACCGACACTGCACCGCCTGGGTATTCAGGCGTTTGAACCCCAGTTGGTTGAGGGCAAAGCGATCCAGATTCACCCGCTGGTGTGTTCGGCTTTTAACGCCGACTTTGACGGCGACCAGATGGCCGTGCACGTCCCGCTGAGTGAAAAAGCTGTGCACGAAGCACGCGATCTGATGTTGAGCACCCGCAACCTGCTCAAGCCTGCTGACGGCTCGCCCGTCGTGGCGCCATCCAAAGACATGGTGCTGGGCAACTATTACCTGACGATGGACCCCACCGCCGAGATCGTGTGCCTGACCGAACGGGCCGAAGAATTCCGGCATTGGGAGCCGCTGCAACAAGGCGGTTTCCGGATCGCCGTGATCGATAACACGGCGGGGCACCGGCAGATTGACCGGCATGAACTGGATTATCACAACGACGTCACCATACTGACGGACCAGGTGACCGAAGACGGGACCCGCTGCAAAGCCTTTGACCAGTTGGTCGATGGCCTGATGGATGGTACGTTCGACGCGGCGGTTTACAACGGGTACGAGATGAATCAATATCTCAAAAAGAACCCGGATACGCCGCTGGTGCTGGCGACCCTGAGTACGCGGCGTGTCGTCGTTGACATGGACGAAGTTGAGTACCTGTATGGCCTGGGGCTTGTTGACCTGCATACGCCCATTTTGCTGGGCAATTATTATGACAACCGGCCACCGCAGCCTGAGCCAGAGATCACAACGGCAGGACGTGCTATTTTTAACCGCATCCTGCCGGATGAAATGCGCTTTGTGCAGGAAACGGTATCAAAGAAGAGCCTGCAAAAGCTCGTGGCACGCATTTACCAGCGTTTCGGCCCGGACATGACCACAGATGTCGTTGATGCGATCAAGAATCTCGGCTTCCACTACGCGACCGTTTCCGGCACGACGATTGCTGTTTCGGATTTGACCGTTCCGGAAGAACGCGAAGGTATCTTGGCCGAAGCCTCAACAACGGTCGAAACCGCGCAGCGTGACTTCCGCCGCGGCTTGCTCACCGAAGAAGAACGCTACCAGATCACGATCGATAGCTGGAACAAAGCGAAATCTGACCTGAAGAACGTGATCAGCGATACGCTCGATCCGTTTGGCCCGATTGCCGTGATGGCCTTGTCAGGCTCGACAAAAGGTGGTTTCGGCCCGATTACCCAGTTGGCCGGTATGCGCGGCCTGATGGCTGATCCGTCAGGCCGAATCATCGACCTGCCGATCCAAAGCCATTTCCGGATGGGCCTGACGGCGCTCGAATACTTCATCTCGACGCATGGCGCGCGTAAAGGTCTGGCTGATACGGCGCTGCGTACGGCTGACGCCGGGTATATGACCCGCCGTTTGGTTGACGTTGCGCAGGACATGATTATCAACCGCACTGACTGCGGCTCCACCAGCGGTGTCGTTTTGCTTAATCCGGCGCATCCCAACAACCAGGATGCACGCGGTATTACCATTCCTGAGGCTGACGTGGCCGGGCAGACGCTGCTTGAGCGCTGCATGGGCCGTATTGCCGCGCGAGATGCGTACAATCCTGAAACCGGTGAGTTGATTGTGCGTCGCAACGAGATGATCGACGAGGATGTGGCTGAGGCGCTTGAAGAGGCTGTTGTCGAATTGGTGGTGGTTCGCAGCCCGATGACATGTGCGCTGGTGCATGGCATTTGCGCACGGTGTTATGGGCGCGACCTGGGCCGTGGCGAGTTGGTTGCCATTGGGACGGCAGTGGGTATCGTGGCCGCCCAATCGATCGGTGAGCCGGGTACACAGCTTACGCTGCGAACGTTCCATACGGGCGGTGTGGCACAGGGTGCCGGGGATATCACCAGCGGTCTGCCGCGTGTGGAGGAGCTGTTCGAGGCGCGCAAGAAGCCGAAAGGTGAGGCCGTTGTGGTGGACATCAGCGGTACGCTGCGGCTGATGCGTAAGGAAGGCGTCCGGATTGCACGCGTGATCAACAGCGAAGTCCGGAACGAGCACCATGAAATATCGTTTGGTTACACGCTGGTGGTTGAAGACGGCGACCGGGTCAAACAGGGACAGGTGCTCGCCGAATCGGACGGTAAGGGACCCGATATCGTGGCCGGATTGGCCGGTGACGTATACATCGAAGGTCACCAACTCTACATCCGGGCCGAAATCGAAGACATACGGGATTACGATATCCCGCAGAACGCCCGGCTGCTGGAGGACATCGAAGATGGCGTACAGGTGTCGGCTGGCCAGCAGTTGACCGAAGGGTCTAAAAATCCACACCGTATTCTGCGCATTTTAGGGCGGGATGCAGCGCAGCACTACTTGCTGAGCGAAGTGCAGAAAGTGTACCGCAACCAGGGTGTGAACATTTCCGACAAGCACTTTGAGGTTGTTGTTCGCAAGATGCTGAGCAAGGTCCAGATCACACGCAGCGGTGACAGCGATATGCTGCCGGGTGAACTGGTTGACAAGCTGATCTTCCTCAATATGAACGAAAAACTGCTTGCCGAAGGGCGTGAGCCAGCGGCAGCCGTGCCGGTGCTGCTGGGTGTTACCAAAGCGGCACTCACGACGGATAGTTTCCTTTCCGCGTCCAGTTTCCAACATACGATCAAAGTGCTGGCGGGTGCGGCCATTGAAGGTAAGGTCGATCAGCTCTACGGCTTGAAGGAAAACGTGATTATCGGCAAGTTGATCCCGGCTGGCACGGGCTTTGGAACCTATCGCGATCGGGATACAGCGATTGCGAACGAGCAGATCGAAGCGCAGACGTTGGTCAAAGATCTCATTGATGACGACGACGAGGATGACGAGGACGAGGACGACGAGGAGCTCCTGGCCGAGGAAATCGATCTGGACGACATCGAAATCAATGATATTGATTTGTCACTTGATGACGTGGATGACGTGGATGACGAGGATGAGGACGACGAGGATGACGAGGACGAGGACGAAATTGGGTCCTTGGAGGTAGTCGCCGAAGAAGAAGACATGGACGATTTCGACGACTAAGCACGTGACCTCAGACAGCTAACTCGACCATAAAACGAGCGGATGTTTCAAAATGGGAACATCCGCTCTTGTTTTAGTTGTGGTGTGATCGCAGGTCAGCTTTGTGCGGCTGTATCACCGTTAGGAGCACCGTTGCCGTTGCCACCATTACGGCGTGTGGGGTTGTCTCGCTTCACACTGGCGCCTGTGGTTGGCTCGAGAACGGTCTGGCGCAGGATACTGTGGAATGGCGTGCTCCGGCGCTTGACCATGATCACGGTTGTCTTGGCGCGGCGTGCGATCTGTTCCGGCACGGTGCCAACCAGTATATTCTCGAACAGGGGTTCCTCGCTGGCGCCTATGATTACCAGATCGTGGTCTTTTGATTCCTGGAGGATGCGATCAACAAGGTTGTCGCTTTCAGCCGTTTTGACTTCCAGGTTCGGATAATCCGTGCTTTTGACCAGGTCACGCAGCGTTTTCTGCATACGAACGCGCGCGCTTTCACGTGTTTTTAGCGGTATCACGGAGAACAACACGATGACCGGCGGATTTTCTTTTTCTTGGCGGGCCATCGTAACCGCCAGTTCGACTGAGCGGCGGTTGTTGGGACCTCCGGCTGTTGGCACCAAAATTCTGCGCAGCGGGCGCTCTCCGCGTTGAAGCACCACGGCGATATCGGTTGGTGGATTATCCACGATCGGATCGATCACACTGCCGAATACACGCCCGGCGCTGCTGGTCGTGCCAGGCCAGCCCAGCACGAGTATATCACTGGCATTTTCGATGGCGGTTTTGCGCACCGATTCGGCGACGTCGCGACCCAGGCGGATCATGGTGTGAACCGGTACATCGTACATCCGACACACCTCGATCACCGTTTCCAGGTGTTCGCGTCCACCCTTCAGGAAGTAGCGCCCATCGGCCAGGGATAACTGCGGTGGCACCTGCGCGACATACAACGCCAGGACCTCGCCCTGGTTTTGGGCCGCGATTTGGGCTCCGATCCGGCTAAGTGTTTGTGCCTGTTCGTGCGTGTCCACCGGGATCAATACCGAATAGTCACGCGAGACAAGCACTTCTTCGTGCAGGATTTCGGTCGGTTTTTCGAGCTGTTCGACACGGGAGAAGTAGGTAAAGTACACAAGCGCGCCAATGACCAGCCATACCGCGGCAACATACCATGCCAGCGGGCTAAATGTGAACAGGTAAATAGCCAGTCCCAGGTTTGTCAGCAGGCCGATGATGGGGATCAGCGGGAAAGATGGAATCACAAACCCGCGATCCAGGTTGGGCATTTTCTGGCGCAGTGTCATAACGGCGATATTCACTTGTAGGAACAACAGCAGGAACATGATGTCCGCGGCTGCTGCAACGTCCTCAATGGGCAGTGACCAGGCCATCACCATCATAAACCGCCGGACATAATCACGGCCAGGTACGGGGTGTGACGTTCTGGGTGAATGCGTGAGAAGATTTCCGGCAGGTTGTGATCACGCCCCATGGCGAACGACACGCGCGACGATGAATAGGTGGTCGCGTTGAGTGCTGACATAGTTGAGGCCAGACCGCTGATTAACAGCAGGATTTTACCGGCAGGCATGAATTGACCGGCGGCTTCGACAACGGCTGTTTCTTTCTGTTCGCCAAGATAGATGTGTGGCAGGATGCCATCCGGCGGTTTGATGGCACCGATGGAGACAAACGCCACGGCTATGTAGATGATGACGACAGTGATAATGGCTACAAAAATAGCGCGTGGAATGTTGCGGCGGGGGTCAACGACTTCTTCACCGGACTGGGCGATAATCTCGTAGCCCTCAAACGCGATGAATGTCAGGCCCATGGCGATTACGACGCCGCTGATGCCGTTGGGTAAGAAATCGTCGGTGAACCGGTCGGGCCAACTGTCAACCTTGAGCAGGGCGATGATGCCGAAAACGACAAACAACGCCAGGATGATGACTTTGGTGATGGTGATCACGTTGCCGATTGTGCCTGTTTCTGAGGCGCCCCGATAGTTGATGTATGTGAACAGCGCAATGATGCTGGTGGTTAAGCCGAGCACCCACAGGTGTTCGCTGATCCCCAGTGTTGGGGCTCCCGCCATACCCCACAGCTCGTATGCAAAGTGTCCGAATCCCAGTCCGTAAAGACTACCGGCTACCGCGTGAGCAAACCAACTCATCCAGCCAGACAGGAACCCATTTGTTCCACCCAGACCTTCTTTTACCCAGAGATAACCACCACCTGCTTCGGGAAACGCTGAACCGAGTTCGGCGTATGCCATCGCCGTAAAGGTGGTGACTATGCCATTAAGGAGGAAGGCAAAGATCAAAGCAGGTCCCGCTTCTCGTGCGGCGACACCTGTCAAGACAAAAATACCGGCACCGATCATTGCACCGACGCCGATCATGGTGATATCGAAGAAACCGAGATCGCGACTCAGCGTGATGTGTTCGTGTTCGTAAGTGTGGACGTTGTGAGCCATTTTTCTTATCCCCTGGTGCGATCACAATTTAGCGCCGCTAAACAAGCGACGCCTGAGCTACGCACATGAACATGTCAGCGAGAAATATACCATATTTTGGACCGATTAACATAGGGTTTTGTCAAATTCATTAAAGATTGCGGTGGTTGCAGCACAGTATGAAACGCTGGAGAGTCTGGTTATTTGCAGGTTTGCCCAAAATTTATCGGGGTGATGCAGCATTTTGCACACCGGGGTTCGTGTGGTTTGTCCATCTGTTTTTTCGCCATGTTGGTCAACATGACAGCTATTTTGTCATACCAAAGCGGCGCGCGGCAACATCTACGATGGTGTTCAACAGGCGTTCGTAGCGCCACCCGGCGGCGTTGGCTGGCAGGCACAGGTCGCTCAAGCCCTTAATTGCTTAGCCTATCGATCATCATACCCCTTGATCATTGCGGGAAGTGTGTGCATTTTCACGGTAAGAATATAAAATTTTTGTGAAGAACCGCTCACTAATTTACGTGTGCCTGTTGCGCACCGTGATCATTTGGCGTAAAAACAGCGAAAGTGGGTAGCGTAGAATGAGCAATTTGTTGTATAATACGCGCTCGGAACATATGTTCGCATCGTTGACAGAATACAGTGGACTGGCATACACTACAACACGGTTCCAAATGCAAGCAGCATAAAGGCGGGTAACACAATGGAAGTCGGTATAGTTCGGCAGCGAGATATCAATCAAGAACTCCAAGAATCGTATCTGGATTATGCGATGAGTGTGATCGTCTCGCGCGCATTGCCGGATGCGCGGGATGGTCTGAAACCGGTGCATCGCCGCATTCTATACGCCATGTACGATATGGGACTGCGTCCTGGATCGGCGTACAAAAAGAGTGCGCGTATTGTGGGCGAGGTTTTGGGGAAATACCATCCGCATGGTGATGCCGCGGTCTACGAGTCGATGGCGCGTATGGCGCAGGATTTTTCCATGCGTTACGAACTGGTAGACGGGCAGGGGAACTTCGGCAGCATCGATGGCGATTCACCCGCTGCCATGCGTTATACCGAAGCCCGTATGGCGGCGATGGGCAGTGACCTGCTGCGCGATATCGACCGCGACACGGTTGATTTTGGCGAAAACTTCGATGGTACCCTGTATGAGCCGCTGGTACTGCCGGCCACGTTCCCGAATTTGCTGGTTAACGGCGCATCAGGGATCGCGGTTGGTATGTCCACCAGCATTCCGCCGCACAACCTGGGTGAAGTGTGTGATGCGCTCGTGTTTATGCTTGATAACTGGGAGAATCTGGACGATATCGGTGTGCCGGAGTTGATGCAGTTCGTCAAGGGGCCCGATTTCCCGACCGGCGGCGTGGTGTATACGATTCACAATGGCTCGGACGAAGACCAACTGCGAGCGGCCTATGCTACCGGGCGCGGCAAAATCCGGGTGCGAGCCAAAGCGCACATTGAGGAACTCGGTCGTGGTCGCAGCCGGATCATTATCAGCGAGATACCGTACCAGACCAACAAAACCAGCCTTATTGAGCGGATCGCTGTGCTGTCACGGGATGGCAAAATCGAAGGTATCGCCAACCTGGCCGATGAGAGCGATCGTAACGGGCTGCGTATCGTCATTGACGTAACACGCACGGCCAAAGCGGTTGACGTTCTGGCTGACCTGTTTAAATATACACCGCTGGAAAGCACGTTTAGCATTATCAACCTGGCCCTGGTTGACGGTGAGCCGCGTTTTCTCAGTCTGAAACAGGCGCTCAAGGTGTTTTTGGAGCACCGGCAAGTCGTGGTGCGGCGGCGCAGTGAATTTGACCTGAGACGGGCGCGGGAACGCGCCCATATTCTCGAAGGTCTGCTTACCGCGCTGGATCACATGGACGTGGTAATTGATACCATTCGCCGCTCGCGCACGGTGGACACAGCGCACAAAAACCTGCGCAAGCAGTTTAAGCTGTCGGATGCACAGGCCAACGCCATTTTACAAATGCAGCTTCGCAGGCTGGCCGCATTGGAACACCGGATACTCGAAGACGAGTACAAAGAGAAAATAAAGCTGATCCAGTTGTTGGAAGCGCTGCTCAGCAGCGGCAAGATGATCCGCATGGAAGTCGCGCGCGAACTGACCGCTATTCGCGAGGAGTATGCCGATCCCCGGCGCACAGTGGTGATCAGCAGTGAGGCCGGTGATATTCAGGCCGGTGATTTCCTGGGACCGAATGAAGATACCTGGGTCACACTGACGGCCAGCGGCGTATTGAGCCGCACCTATGAAGGCAGCGCACCACGCGTCACAACGGATATCAAAGACGCGCCGCGTGTGATGTTGGCCAGCAATACCACGCATACGCTGTATTTGTTCACCGGGAACGGGTTTGCAGCCACGGCCCCGGTTAAGCTGTTTCAGCAGTCTGATGATCCGGAACAGGGGCAGTCATTTACCGTGTTGTTCCCGCTTGGTGCTAATGAAGACATCACGTGTGCACTTTCGCTGCCGCCAACTTTCGGAACCGGGTATGTGGTGGCGATCACCGAGTTGGGCGAGGTTAAACGGCTGCGTCTCGACGACCTGCCGGGTATGTCGGCCAACGCGTTTAAGTTTATGGATATCGAAGACGATGATCGCCTGCTGTGGACCGGATATGTAAACGACGACAGCCAGGTGATCGTGGTGACCTTCCAGGGGCAGGCGATCCGGTTCAAAGTGACGGATGTACGCCCTACCGGCCTTGGGGCAGGGGGGATGCGAGCCGTCAAACTGCAGGGGCAGCGTGATCGCGTGATCGGCGCTGGTATAAGCGATGACAGCGCTAATGTGTGGGTGTGTACGAACGATGGTATTGCCAAGAGCACGCCGGTTGCCGATTACCCGACGCAAGGGCGCGGGGGGCAGGGCGTGATCACGATCAACCTGCCCAAGGACTCTGCGGGATTGATGGCGGCAGCGGTAGGCCATGATGACGATCACATTGTGCTGGTGACCGACCGTGGTAAGTCAAAGTACATGCGTATCAGCCTGGCTCAAAAGACGAGACGCAACGCCAAAGGCGATTTTGTGATTTCGATGCGCGCCGATGAATCGGTTGCTTACGTTGTCAGGCTGGAGGAGCGCATTAAAATGCCAGATGAACCGGTCGAAGATGAATTGATCGAGGATGTTGATCTGGAAACATAGGGTTTCCAGCGGATAGGGATACGGCGAGATGGGCGGGTCGGTATGATGCCTCGAAATCGTACCCGCCTTGGTGGTGTGGTTCGCTGTGGATGAGTTGAACGCCAGGCGGCACAGTATGCCACGTGACGACACATTTTACGCTGAATCTATTTCAGTGATATTGTCCCAGGGCATCAGGTATTGCTCGACGTTATTGCCTTGCTGACGTAACTGGTATCGGTGGCATTTGCGGAATTCGCCACGACAGTACCGTTTAAGCATCATGTCCCAGTCCTGCTGCCCAAATTGTTCGGCAATTGGGCACTGTTCAACGAAATCGCATTGTTTAGCCATATTATGAGACCCCTGAAGCTTAGAATAGCGAGTTTGCTAACGAGTTGACTATAGTATATTGATGCCCGCTCAAAATCACATAAAATTTTCGTGAAAAAAGTGATTATGTTGGTTGACGGTTGACAGCCAGGGGTGTTGTTTTGTATGCTTGGGTGCGTTCTTCTCACTGCCTGCTTCCGGGCAGATGGTTTTTGCGCTCCAAAAAGGATACAACAACGCTGATGACTCAACGAATTCTGTTTGTGGCACTGGCGGGCGCCGTTGGAACCACTGCCCGCTACGGTTTGGGTGGATTGGTGCAGCATTATACCGGTAGTGATTGGCCGTGGGGTACGCTGGCAGTCAACGCGCTTGGCTGTTTTTTGTTTGGGCTGGTGTGGACGCTGGCCGACGAACGGATGGTGATCGACAAAGACGCCGAAATCATCATGCTGGGTGGATTCATGGGGGCGTTCACGACATTTTCCACGTTTATTTTTGACACGCATGGTTTTATGCGTGAGGCACAATGGCTGCTGGCGACCGGTAATATCCTGGTTCAAACCCTGATCGGGCTGGCGTTTTTAGGGCTGGGGACGCTGGCGGGCCGCCTGATGTAACCATCATTCCTCCGTAATATCCTCTACTTGTGTGATCCCCGGTTCGCCCCATCATTTCGCCGGGGTTTTGCGGGTGTGTTCCTCACCGGTCATCGTGTGTTATTTCTGTTGGCAGGCCAGGGCCGGTTGGCGTTATTTGGTTTCCACTAATAACCAGATCAATGATATGCTATGGACATAAGGGGGGCGTGCATAAACGCTGGTCTTTGGGAACATTTTCCTGACATGTCGAAAAATCAGCATTTGTTTGCAGGAAAACCCATTACGTGATCGGCGGTGGTTTGCAGGGTGTGTGGTAGGTGTTTGTCGCGGATAATGTGGAGTGCCGGCTAAATTTTTTCGTGGAAAGAGGGTCACATTTATGGAATCCGTTCAGATTGGCGAAAAGCAGATCGGTCCCGGTCATCCAGCTTACGTTATCGCAGAAGCCGGAGTCAATCACAAGGGCAGCCTGGAAGCCGCCAGGCGCATGATTGATGAGGCAAAACGCGCTGGCGCAGATGCTATCAAATTCCAGACGTATAAGGCGGATAAACTGGTTACCCGGAATGCACCGCGCTATTGGGATGATCCCGAAGCAACCGGGACACAATACGCGGTGTTTAAGCGTTCCGATCAATTTGAGGAGGACGATTACCGGGTTCTGTTTGAGCACGCCCGTGCCGTTGGGATCACCTGGCTGTCAACGGCATTTGATCTGGATGCGGTACGTTTCCTTGATGACATGGGCATGCAAGCGTTTAAGGTCGCTTCGCCTGATTTGACGAACTACCCGCTGCTGAAGGCTGTCGCCAAAACTGGCAAGCCCGTCATTCTGTCAACCGGCGCATCCACGCTGTCAGAAGTACACGCCTCAGTTGATTTCCTGCGGCTCAATGGCTGCCATGACGTGATTTTGCTGTACGCGGTGCTTAATTATCCGACCGCGAATCAAGACGCGCATTTGCGGCGTATTCAAACGCTACAGGCGAAGTTTCCGGCGATTCCCGTTGGGTATTCCGATCACACCATACCCGATAACTCCGTCAGTGTGCCATTGGCGGCTGTGGTGATGGGCGCGTATGTGATTCAGAAGGGGTTTACGCTCAACCGCGCGCTTCCAGGGGATGATCATCTCTGGTCAGTCGATCCGGTGTTGATGGCGCGGATGGTGCAGAGCATTCGTCTTGTCGAGCAGGCGTTAGGGGATCCAAATTTTGGCGTTCAGACGGGCGAGGAAGAAGCACGCCGGTTAGGCCGGCGCAGTATTGTGACGGCCCGGTTTATCCCGATGGGCAGCACGATTTCACACGATATGTTGATCATGAAACGTCCGGGGACAGGTATTTCACCGTCAGAGGTCAAGCATCTGGTGGGCCGGATAGCCACTGTGGATATCCAACCTGATACGATTATCAACTGGGATATGGTCAACTAAAACCGAGCAGTTGACATCGATCGAATCATTAGTTGATAGGAGGATTTTGGTCGGGATAGCCCAGAATACTTCGTATAGTCAATCATTGCGCCCCACGCGGGCAGATAGAATTTGCCTGCTCGCCAACGATTTAGCTGTTCGATTTTCCCAACTACGACATCACCCATTATACTGAGTTTCAAAGATTATTCATTAATAGAAAGGAGGCCGGTGTTGCTGGAAATAGTGAATTTAAACCAGTCATTGAGTAACAAAGAATGGAAAGAGCGCCGCCCAGTGTACCGCCAGCGCCTGTACGATCTCGAAAAGGCAGCGTTTGACGTGGGTATGCCAACGGTCGTCATTTTTGAGGGATGGGACGCGGCAGGGAAAGGAACCTGTGTTCAAACGCTGACATCGAGACTCGACCCGCGCGGTTTTACGGTCTGGCCGATTCGTGCAGCGCGGACGTATGAACAAAAACGTCCCTGGTTGTGGCGATTCTGGAACAAGCTGCCCAACTACGGTCACATGGCCATTTTTGATCGGAGTTGGTACGGACGCGTAACCGTCGAGCCGATGGAGCATGGATTATCCCGGCGCGACGTCATGCGTGCGTATACTGATATCGTGGATTTTGAACGCCTGATAGCGGTTGACGGGTACGTGCTCGTGAAATTCTTCCTGCATATCTCCAAAGAAGAACAGGCACGCCGATTCAAAAAAATACAAAAAGACTCCTTGGAAAGCTGGCGTGTTGAACCCGAAGACCTTATACGCCACCGCCGCCACGCTGAATGGCTCCAGGCTTTTGAGGAAATGTTGGAGCGCACCGATACCAGCTTTGGCCCGTGGACGATTGTCGAGGCGACCAGTCGCGGGTTTATGCTGGACAAAGTCTACCGCACCTTGATCGCGACCATGGAAGCGCGTTTGGGTGAGCTGGACGCCGTGCCGGAGATGATCAGTGAAGCCGAAGCACAGGGAGAAGAGAGCCATGCTTGAAACAGTTGATCTCTCTAAGAAATTGTCACCGGAAGAGTATCAGGTGCAGTTGATCAAACTCCAGGTGCGCCTATCCAGGCTCGGTTTTCAAGTGTATCAACAGCAGCGCCCGGTGATCATCGCGTTCGAAGGGTGGGACGCGGCAGGAAAGGGGGGGGCGATCCGCCGGATCACCGAGCGTCTTGATCCACGGGGTTACGTGGTGCATGCCATTAGTGCGCCAAGTGGGGACGACAAAGAACACCATTACCTGTGGCGTTTCTGGCGGCGTTTGCCCGAATCCGGGCAGATCGCGATTTTTGACAGGACATGGTATGGGCGTGTGCTGGTCGAACGTGTCGAAGGATTTTGCAAGGATGACGAATGGCAGCGCGCCTATCGTGAAATCAACCAATTTGAGCGCCAGCTTGTAGACTATGGCACGATCCTGATTAAATTTTGGATGCACATCGGCGAGGAGGAACAGCTTGCGCGGTTCGAAGCGCGCCGCGATACGCCGTACAAGTCGTGGAAGCTCACGGATGAGGATTGGCGTAACCGG
Organism: Anaerolineae bacterium; assembly: GCA_016930015.1. Lineage (GTDB taxonomy): Bacteria > Chloroflexota > Anaerolineae > Aggregatilineales > Aggregatilineaceae > JAFGHR01. The sequence continues at coordinate 77,856 of JAFGHR010000059.1, forward strand.
GACAAATGGCCTTTGTATACTGAAGCGGTGGAAGATATGCTGCTAAAAACGAGCACGACGGTTGCGCCGTGGGCAGTTGTGCCGGCCAATGACAAGTATTATGCGCGCGTGTTTGTGTTGCAGACGGTCGTTGATGCGCTTGAACGAGACCTTGACCTGTCGTTCGAAAAAAGCGATGGTCATAAAAGTAAAAATGATAACAAAAAGAAGACTGAAAAAAAGAAAAAACAGTAGCAGACCGGTGATCAATAAGCGCCCGCTGTGATGGGGTACATGTTACAGCGGGCGCTCGTTGGTTGGGGGTATGGTTACAGCATCGATCGAATTGACTCGGATAGTGCAATGGTTTGTGGGGCAGGGCTGACATTAAGTGTTCGTTTGATCTCGGCTTCCAGACGGTCGTAGGTTTCAAGCGCAAACGAGAATTGGCCCAAGTCCCGGTAAAGCTCCATGATCGCGCGTGCCAGGTCTTCCCGCTGAGGGTTGGTCGCGGCGGCACGCAGATAGTATCCGAGCGCGTTGAGCTTATCATCCCGGTCTCGATAGATGCGAGCCAGCCCGGACAGCGCCTCGGCATACGTCATCGCCAGTTCGTCGCGGCGGTTGGTGACCCAGTCTTGGTCCATGGTGCTCAAGAAGGGGCCGTGATACAGCTCGTTGGCGTTTTGTAGTAATGTTACGGCCTGGTCCTCGCTGGCGACAGCGGCGTTCTGAACGGCTTCGGCAAACTTGAGGACATCATAATGAAGTTCCAGGTCGGGTGAAATGCGGTAGAAACCAGACCAGTAAACGGTCAGGTCGGTTTCGAGAATTTCGCTGATTTTGCGTTTGGTCACGTGAAACACGTTGGTGGCTTCACGCGTGGAGAGATTGGGCCAGAAGGTGTTAAAAATCTCGTCACGGGTGGTCATGCCGCGGTCCACAAAATAGAAAAATAACGTGCGCGGAAGTACGCCATCCCAGTGATCGATCAACCGGCCATTGATCAGCACGCGCCCCGGCCCTAAAGCCCGGACTTCGAGCACGGTTTGATCGGAGGACTGTGCGTAATCGAGCATCATGTTGTCCGCGTTGACGGGGAGCAGCGCGATTTTGCCTTGGATATCTTCGTGTTCGATGAGCTGCATAGGGAGCTCGCGGGCACCTAGATACACGCGGCTGTCGCCAGACAACGCGTTTATCAACGCCACCACAAAAGGCGTAACCTCATCCTGATTAAGCATGTCGTAGGCATCCAGGATGATGCGCGGGTTGTGATGCTGTGCCAGAACCTCGGCAATAGCCTGAGCGGCATGTTCGGGTTGGGCTGCGGTGATGTCAAGGGGTACGCGGAACTGAGCCTGTAGCGCGCGCTGAAGGTGATTAAGCAGCATGTCCAGTGTACAACTAGGCTCAGGGACAGATAGGAAAAACGTGTTGGCATCAGGCTCGTTAAGGATAACCGAGAACAGGCGGTGTTGGCCGTGGAAATCAGGATGTAGGATAACAAGCTTTATAATAGGCTCTAGGTTATTCAACTGTTTTTGTGCCTGTACAAAGGAATTAAACGTATCCACAGTAAGGTGCCTCCACCCTGAAAAGCCGGATAGTGTGTATTTGAACTAAGGACCACTGATGATTATGTTATAAAATTAGACGTATAAGCTTTACTGTCTGCATTATACACGTATGAGGAATTCTCCACAACTCGTGCGACAGCAGAACGTTTTGCGGGCAGTTCATAAAGCTGTTCGACGTATACGACATATTACAGGATACGCGAAATAACATCACCGTTGTGTTAAATGTGCGTTGCCGTAAAAGCTATTTGGCGTGGAGGACGCCTGTCACAGGGCACATGTCGTGGGGATGGTCGGGATGTTTCATTAACAAATGCTTAACTATTGATGTGTTCGCTCGAATGTAAACCATCGGAGCGGATGATCTGCAAAACGCCCTACGGTGATTCATCCGGCATTCTAAAAAACGGCGTACAGGAAAAGAGTTTATACCGCTGTGCGCCGGAACGCTTCAACGATATTCGGTAAGCGTTCGATTTTGGCCAGGATGCGGGCAATCTGTTTGACGTCACTGATTTCCATGGTGAGTTCAAACGTGGCGATATTCTGGCGGGTGCTGATGTTGACATTGGATATGCTGATGTTTTCATCGGCGATGACGGCCCCGATATCGCGCATCAGGCCTTCACGGTCGTAGGCGACAATCATAACCGGCACCGGGTATGACTGCTCGCTGGCCGGTGGCCAGGTCACGTTGATGATACGTTCCGGTTCGGTGGTGTTGAGGATATTCGGGCAATCCGCCCGGTGTACGGTGATCCCTTTGCCGCGGGTGATGAACCCGATGATCTGGTCACCATAGGTGGGATTACAGCACCGGGCCAGGGTCACCAGCAGGCCGCTGGTTTCATCGATACGCATCCCTTCCGCCTCAACCGGCCTGCTGGCCCGGCTGACGGTGGGTTCCAGGACCAATTCTGTTTCCTGGGTGTCCCGGCGTTCGGCTTCGAGCAGCCGGAAGCTGATCTGTGCACCTGTGATTTCACCGTAACCGATAGCGGCCAACAGGTCATCGGCATTATCATAGTGGAGTTTGATGGCGATAAGGTCGCGTTGCTCGCCACTCATCCCCAGTTTACGTAGTTCGCGGTCGAGCACTTCTTTACCATCAGCAATGCTCTTGTCGCGATCGCCTCGTTTGAACCATTGTTTGATCTTGCTGCGGGCGCGTTTCGTTCTGGTGAAACCCAGATCGGCGTTAAGCCAGTCCAGGCTGGGGCCACCGCGCTTAGCGGTCAGGATTTCGATACGGTCGCCGTTTTTGATCGCGTAGTCCAGCCCGACCAACCGCCCGTTGGCTTTGGCGCCCCGGCAGCGATGCCCGACTTCCGTATGAATGTGATAGGCAAAATCGATCGGTGTGGCCCCTTCGGGCAGGTCGATGATATCGCCTTTGGGTGTAAAGGCATAGATGCGTTCGGGGTTGATCTCGTCGATCATGCCCTCGACAAATTGATCGGCATCCAGGTCACCGAATTCTTGCTGAACGTCCTCCATCATACGGCGCACGCGTTCCAGGCGGCGTTCCAGCGCGCTGTCGCTCGAAGATTTCGAACGCCCTTCTTTATAGCGCCAATGAGCCGCGATGCCGTATTCGGCTTCTTCGTCCATTTCCCTGGTGCGGATTTGGATTTCCAGGGTTTTGCCCTCGCTGTCCAGGACAGCAGTGTGCAGGCTGCGGTATGAATTTTCTTTCGGGGAGGAAATGTAGTCGTCAAATTCGTTCGGGATGGTATGAAAAATATTATGGGTGATGCCCAGCGCTTGATAACATTCGGGAATCGTCTTGACGATGATCCGGATGGCTCGAATATCATAAATCTGGCTGAAAGGTAGGTTTTTCCGTTCCATTTTGCGGTAGATGCTATAAATGTGCTTGGGGCGTCCTTTGATGTCGGCTACCAGTCCCTCACGTGCAAACTGCTCTTCGATCTGCTTGATCATGCGCACCATATAGGCTTCACGGTCAGAGCGGCGTTCGGCAATGTAAGCGGCAATCTCACGGTATCGTTCGGGGTCAAGATACCGGAATGCCAGGTCTTCCAGCTCCCATTTCATTTGCCAGATGCCCAACCGGTTGGCTACCGGGGCGAAGATTTCGAGGGTTTCGCGCGATTTTTGGGTTTGTTTGTGGGGGGGCATATAACCCAACGTGCGCATGTTGTGCAGCCGGTCGGCGAGCTTGATGAGGATCACGCGGAAGTCTGAACCCATCGCCAGGAACATTTTCCGCAGGTATTCCATTTCGCGGTTGCTGGCTTTGCTCGATCGCTTTTCGACCCCGGTGGGCAGTTGTGTCAGCTTGGAGACGCCGTCAACCAGCTCGGCGATCTTGGGGCCAAATTCGGTTTCGATGTCTTCAAGAGTTATACCGCTATCTTCGACGACATCATGCAGCAGGGCGGCGGCAATTGTGACCGCATCCAGGCGCATATCTGCCAGGATTTTGGCGACAGCCACACAATGCACGATATATGGTTCGCCGGACTTGCGAAACTGGCCTTCGTGGGCGGATTGAGCACGTGCATAGGCGCGTTCGATCAGCGCCTGATCATTTCGTGACAGGTCAGGCAATGCGTCAAAAATGGAGCGAAAGTCAACTACGTCGGTTTGCATGCCTTGCCTCATTTTCGAAATATTGTTTAAGTATAGCACTCCCAGTACACCTTGCAACGTCTCTAAACTGATTTCTAACCTGGAAGGGGATAGGTTATGACAAGATTTAACAAGTTGATTACTGCTTAAAAAACCGATTTGCGTTATAGTTTTAAGTAATTACATCCTGAGTTGGAGTTGGAGGGGTTGCTTACGTGAGTACAGCAAAGGTGAATAAGGCGCAGGTGACTGCGGCACCCGCCCTTACTGTGGACTGGCTGCGGTCTATCTCGGTTGTGCTGGCAATTGTGGGGATTTTCGTGGCGGGGTACATGGCTTGGGCTGAACTAACCGGCAATGAAACTGTATGTACCGATGCAGGCAAAATTGACTGTGGGGCGGTTCAGACCAGTGTGTATGCTAAAACGTTGGGGTTCCCGGTGGCCATCCAGGGAACACTGGGCTATATCGCGATATTGGCCGTTCTGCTGCTGGAAGATCAACTGGCGATTATCGCCGCGAATGGGCGATCATTAATCGTCGGCATGACGCTCTATGGCACGATTTTTCAGATGTACCTGACATGGATAGAGGCATCTGTGCTGGACGCGTTCTGCCAGTGGTGTATCGCGTCGTCGGTGATCATTGCCGTATTATTAGTGATTGGCATTTACCGGTTTTTCGAATTTTTGCGCCCACTTCAGCGCTGATGTCCCCGGTCGCGTAGACGGCGTTTTCCGATGCCTGGACAACAACACAAAGCGGTTCCCGGTAACAGGAACCGCTTGTTTTTTTGCGGTTTGTATAGAGAGTGCTCGCCGGTTTACTCGCCGGAATGCTGCTGGAGCGTCCGCGCGAAGATGTCTTCGCGTTCGTCCCGGCGCTTGTTTCTCTTGGCACGCTTCTTTTTATTCGAGGCACGCCGGGGCATGTCCATGCCAGAGTTTTCCATTGCCTGCCGCAGCGCCAATTCCATGGCCGTGGGCATTTCTTTGTCCTCTTCCTCGACGACGTGAACGGTTGCTTCCGGTTCTTCAAGCGCGCGCACGCTGAGGTCGATTTGTTTTTTCCGGCGGTTAACGCCGATGACCTTGACCTGAACTTCGTCGTTAACTTTGACAACCTCAGAGGGGTCACCAACATAACCTTTGGCCAGTTCCGATACATGAACCAGGCCGGGGCGCTCGGCACCAACGTCGATGAACGCGCCGAACTTTTCCACCCGCACAACGGTACCCGTGTACACGTCATCTTGTGAGATTTCCGACCAGGTCAGGTCCGGGGGCTTGATCATGGTCAGACTGATGCGGCCTTTGTTGCGATCGACATCCTGAACCCATACCGCGATCTCATCACCCTCGGTGACGACATCCGTTACGTTGTTCACGTGCCCGTCGGACAACTGGGAAATGTGGAGTAGGCCGAGTCGACCAATACCAACATCAACCAGGGCACCGTATAGGTCGACTTTCTTGACCGTGCCCTGGAGTTTCATCTTTGGGGCGATATCATCTATCGTGGTGGGTGTAGATTTTTCCGCAGTCATGGCGACATGCTCCTTATACAAACCGCAAAATGATTGTCGTACATTCGAGAATGGGCCGGATTATACCGCTGGATATCGGGTGGGTCAACGGTCTTTTCATCCGGGACCCTATCATAATAGTCCGAACGGCCCAAACGACAGCCATTTATATGACATTTGACCGCGCGATAGCTGATACTGCTTTAGCTAATGGTATCAACCTGGGCCAGTTCGAGTTGGATGATCTGGTCAAACACTTCAAACGACTGGGCACCGATCGTATATACCGTGCCATTGATCACAAAACCCGGCGTGCCACGGAACCCGTAAGACTGGGCAGCGGTATAGTCTTGCAGCACTTCATCCATGTACCGCTCACTGGTCAGACACTCGCTGAACGCATCCGTGTCCAGGTCTATCTCACCCGCGACGCTGATAAGTGTGTCATCGGTGAGTTCGCGCCGGTCGGGTTCATCCAGCAGGTTAAACAGTGAGTTGTGCATTTCCCAGAAACTGCCTTGTTCTTCGGCACATTCGCTCGCCATCGCCGCCCGCGCCGAGGCTTCGCCAAAGATCGGAAAATCGCGATAAACAAATTTGACTTCTTCCGGATAGGCTTCAAGGATTTGTGGCAGGGTTTCTTGATACCAGCGCCCACAGTACCCGCACTGGAAATCGGAAAATTCAACGATCACAACCGGGGCATCTTCCGGGCCGAGGAACGCATCGTCATCAAACGCGATTTCGTTGGGAATGCGCGTTGGCGTGGGTGGGATCGGCGTGTTGGTTGGTACGAGTGCTTGCACCTGGGTGCCGACCGCTTCATCGATCATCGCCTGGAGTTCGTCCTGATTCACCGAACCGCCTTCGTCGTCCACCGGGGCCGGTTGGGCATTGGCGACCTCGGTGCCGACCGCTTCCTGAACAGCATTACGCAGTTCGCTGCGGCTGACGGAATCGTCATCACCGCTGGTCAGCGCGGTGGCGATCAACAGCCCGATCAACAGAAATACGGCAGCCGTGATCACCAGGTACAGCATGTGATTTGTATCGCTCTCGGTTAGGGTGGGGGTGATGTGTGGTGTGTCATCCCGCAGCGAAATGGGCTTTCCGGTGTCAGGAGAAACGTCCTCGTGTTCGGTCATAATGCTTTCCTTATGTGTAAACCGGCCTGAGTCTGGCGAGTGTATGTCAAAGATGAATGTACCACAGCACATACAGAGGGAGATTCGTTAAAGCGTGAGCACATTCTCCTGTTGGTCTAATTTCTGTGTGCTGCCCCAAATCTGGCATAACCCCGATTTTAGTTTCTACAGTCAGACGATTATACGAAAGGTACCGGTACCCTGCCAATGCTTTCTTTGAAAAAAACGCTGCTCCCTTGTTATCAGGGTGCAGCGCTGATTCTGACTCATTCCAGGCCGGGTGAAGGTTAACCGTTGCTGGTGGGGTGTTATTCGTCTTCGTCGGCGTATGAGGTGAGCGGCATGATATCATACGTATCGCGGATCAAGTTTTCGATTTCGTGCGCAAGGTCGGGATTGTCGCGCAAGTATTCTTTGGCGGCTTCGCGTCCCTGGCCGATCAAATTGTCATTGTAACGGAAAAATGCGCCGCGTTTGGTGATGATCTCGGCCTCAACGCCCAGATCAAGAATATCACTTTCTCTGCTAAAGCCGTGATCATACATCAAGTCAACTTCGGCCTGACGGAACGGCGGGGCGACTTTGTTCTTGGTCACCTTTACTCGTGTGCGATTGCCGATCACTTCGTCCTTGCGTTTGATGGCCTGAATGCGGCGTATGTCAATACGTACACTGGCGTAAAAGCGCAGGGCACGGCCTCCGGATGTGGTTTCCGGATTGCCGAACATAACGCCGATTTTTTCACGCAGTTGGTTGGTGAAGATCAGGGCGGTTTCGGACTGTTTGATCGCGCCGGACAGTTTGCGCAGCGCCTGGCTCATTAAACGCGCTTGCAGCCCGACATGGCTATCTCCCATTTCACCTTCGATCTCGGCGCGCGGCACAAGGGCAGCCACACTGTCTACGACAATGACATCCACCGCACCGGATCGCACCAGCGCCTCGGTGATTTCGAGGGCCTGCTCGCCGGTGTCGGGCTGGGAAATGTACAGGTTGTCGATATCCACACCCAGGCGTTCGGCGTATACGGGATCAAGGGCGTGCTCCATGTCGATAAAAGCGCATATCCCGCCGAGACGTTGGGCTTCAGCCACAACGTGAAGACACAGCGTAGTCTTACCGGAGCTTTCGGGGCCGTAGATCTCGGTTACGCGTCCGAGCGGAACACCGCCGACGCCCAGCGCCAGATCGATCGCCAGCGACCCTGTCGAGATCACGCGAACATTAAGGTGAGTAGCATCACCCAGACGAACGATTGTGCCGTCACCGTAGCGCTTGGTGAGTTCGGTCAGTGTATTATCGAGTGCCTTCTGGCGAGCGTCGTCAGCCATAGGATTACTCCAATTTTCTCATAGGTCTAACCCAGCGGTCGATATCAAAAACACGTGTGATAACATCGTGCACCTGATATTATAGCACGCATGTTCTAAGCAGGCAATGCCGGATTTTGCGAGCATGTTTCCGGTGTTGAACAACACGCGCCCGTGCTAACCGTCGTGCCACGGGCGCGTATCATGAACCGTATCAGCCAGGCGGCGGCTGGTCAGGACAGTTATTCCTGGATAAGCGTCAGGTTATAGGTGCCCTCGGTGCCGCCCACGTTCAAACCGTAATGAGTGGCGATGATGTAGTACGTGCCGGTTGAAACGAGTGTTGTGTTCTCGATGACCGAATTCGGATTCTCGCCGGGTGTCACGTCGTCGTTAAAATCGATCTGAATACCTTCCGGCGAAACAAGATACAGGGCCGGGTCCAGCGTACCGCCGGTGGCATCCATGCCAATGGTGACGATGTCGCCCTGCTGGCCTTCAAACGCGTATACCACAAACCGCTGGCGCTCGGTGATGCTGCCTGATACCGTGCCGCCGTAGGTGATGGTGGCCGCCGTGTTTGCGACTTCGGTGTAGTTCAGTGTGTTGGCATTGCTCATATCAAAGAAGCCGCCAGGGCCAGCGGTCGCCGTGCCGTCGGCTTCTACGCGGAACGTGATCATGTAGTGGGCGTTGAGCGCCACGGGTTGCGAGGTGTTGATGATGGTTTGGTCGCTTACGTCCACCGTCAGCGCAAAGTTGACCGGTGTGGTGTCTTCACAGTTGCTCTGGTACCAGACTTCGACTTCATAGATGCCGGGTGTCAGGCGGTTGGGCGGCCAATAGATGTAGGAAACCGGCGACGCGGTTGTTTCTTCACAGTTACGGTTGCCGTCAGCTTCCAGCGTGCCGCCGCTGCGAATCTGGGTCAGGTCGTCATACACGGTTTCGCCGCTTGGGTCACGCACCTGGAGCTGAAGATCGGCATTGGTGAGCCACGATAGGGTGATCTCGATGGCACCTTCGCTGAGTTCGATGGCTTCGGCTGTAACCTCGGCGGTGTCAGCCGCAACTGCCGGTGTTTCGGTTTCGCCGGCCCCGGTGGACAGGGTCAAAACATAATCACCCTCGGTGCCGCCAATGTTCAGGCCGTAGCGCGTGGCGATGATCGTGTACGTGCCGTTAGTCGCCAGCTCACGCGTAATGGCGGCGTTGGTTGTTTCGCCGTCGTCGTCATTACTGATCAACGGGGTTTGGTCCGGGCCAAGCAGTGCCAGGTACGTGTCCAGGCTACCGGACTGGGCGACCATCGATATCGTGACGGTCGTGCCGCTTATCACGTCAAAGGTGTATACTTCGGCGGGGGTACCGTTGGTGATCGTGCCGGATATGGTGCTGCCCAGCGCGATGGATTCGGCGTTGGCGATCTGGTTGTTGAAGACGGTAACGTTCAGTCCCGCGTTGACTCCGCCATCGCTGAGCGTCCACGAGCCATCCGCCGCCACTTCCATACGTGCCAGGTAACGCTGGCCGGGATTGAGGGTGCCGTCGATGGTGGTGGGGTCCTCATTATTGGCGCTTCCGTTGAGCGTAAAGCGCTGGGGTCCGCCAACCTCGCAGCCGTCAATGTAATAGATGATGATTTCATAACTACCCGCCGGGACCTCGCCCGCTGGCCACGCGATCGTCTCGGTCGGGTTGTTGGCCGTGGCCGCGTCGCAGTTGGCGTTCACATCGGCGTCAAGCGTGCCGCCGCTGGGCGCGCCGGGGCTAAAGGCGTGAACCGTGCCGCCGACAGGATCACGCACTTCCAGGTTGAGATCGACGGCAGCGGCCCAGATCAGTTCAAACACGACGCCGCCGATATCCAGTGCGGCTGTCTGGCCGCCGACCTGCTGAACACCGCTGAGTTCAAGGGTGAATTCGCCGCTGGCGTCACCTTCGGCGCCGCTGCCACGTACCACCAGGATCGTATACGTGCCGCTGCTGGGCAGTTCGATCCCGGCCAACGTGGCGGTTGTCGGGCTGGTTAGATCACGGTCCTGGGCGACGAGTTCGCTGTCAGGACCGGTCAGGATCACGACCGGGGCGAGTTCTTCGGCTTCGGTGACAACGTCAATGTTAATGGTGTCGCCTGCGCTGCCGGTCAGGGAGTACGCCTGAACAAACGTGTCCGCGTCCAGGGTGCCGGTAACGATGTCGCCGACAGTCAACTGCCGGTTCCGGGGGCCTTCCTGGGCCCGCGCTGGTGAGGCAGCCCAAAGCACACTGATCAGGGCCAGGCACAGAGCCAGACGCAGCGCCCCCAGGCCAACATGCCGTAGAGCCGGGCGTCGATTTGCGCGATTTTGGGTCATTATGATCATAAATCACCACTCCTAATGTTCACGGCAGCCGGAACTGCCGGGGCAGTTTTACCTGCCATGTGTGTACACCGGGTTAGGGGCGCGCACATTCGTATACGTCTTCAGTGTAGCCAATCGATGCGACAAAGGCAAAGGCTGGCGCGGTTAGCGCGTAAAAAACCGAGCAGTCGTAGGGTGCTCGTCTGGTTAGTCACTCTCGGTAGGCGATGGTTCGGCAGTGTCCACGGCCTGCGGTGTCGCCGGGAAGGCCAGACTCAGCGACACAAAATTGGTAGTGCTGGGCTTGACCGTGATTTCCTGCGCGATGCGCTGCCCGCGAATGGTCACCGATATTGTGTAGTCACCGGCAGGCACATCACCCAGCACAAAATTTTCGTCCCAGGCGGGGTCGGGCATCACATGCCAGATTTGCGCACCGGGCATGTACGGCTGGACGTAAGTCGAGGTCGTCTCATAAACGCGCCCTTCCTGGCTGAGCGTGACGACCACGTCTTCGACGAACCGCCCGTCCTCATACGTGACTCGCCCCGCGATCACACCATGCCCGATGTAGGGCGCGATCCACAGCAGGGGATTCACTACCGCGAAATAGTCGTTTTCGCCCATGCGGACTTCCATATGCACGTGCGGCCCGCTGACATCACCCGTGCCGCCGATCAGGCCAACGACATCCCCCGCCTGTATGCGCTGGCCCTGCTGCACGGTGATGGCGGACATGTGCGCGTACAGCGTCCAGATTTTCTGGCCCCGGTAGCCGAAATCGTGCTCGATCAAAACGACGTTGCCATAGGACGGGTAAATGTCGAGGTCGGTGCCGCCGACCACGTTGGCGCCGTTTCCGGCAAACGCGACGACGCCCGATCCCCCAGCGTGGATCGGTTCGCCAATGTCGTTGGGCATATCCACGCCGTGATGGACGCGCCATTCGTTTTGCGGGCCATCTGAGCCAAAGGGGTAATAAAACAGGCTGGCGCTGTTGGCGCTGGCGTCCACCGGGCGCACCATCCAAAAATGATCGTTGGCGTGCGAGCTGAGCGGTACCTGTTCCGGCGGCGGCTGGTAACCTTCGATCTGGGTCGGGCCGATGATACCCGTCGGGCTGGACAGCGGCGTCGGCCCGGCGGCGCTCGGTTGGATAGTGGCCAGTTGATCCGGCGTGACGCTGGCGGTTGGCGTTGGCCAGGGTGTTTCGGCAATATCGATCGAGTCGACATCGACCGAGTCGACATCGACCGGCTCAATGATCAGTGGGGTAGCCGGTTCGGTGGGCGGCAGCGTTGGCGGCATAAAACCCGTGGCATTGGGATCGGTAGTGGGCAGCGGCGTGCTCGCCTGCAACTGGCTCTCCAGCGCGACCTGCCAATCGGGCGGAGTCGCGTTCTCCGGCGTGGGAGAGCCAGCCGGGACGGATACGGTGATCGTGGGCTGGTTGTTCTGCCACAGGTACAGCCCGCCGAGTGCGATCAAGGCTGCTAGGATAAACAAGCCCTGTAGGTTGTGACTGCGTTCCATGCACAGTTCTCTTTGGTGGTCTGCCAGGACCCGATCGTTACTGAAGCAGATCAGGTGGAATGGGCGTCGGTGTCCGGAACACGTCCGGCAGCGGCGTAAGTGACGGCGGCAGGGCCGGGATCGTTGGGGCTTGTGGCGGTTCACGGAGGAACGCGTCCAGCTCTCCCGGCGTGTATAGTTCGAGCATGGCATCATTCCAACTCAGGCCGCCGGTTTTGTGGAATTCCCAGAACTGGATCGCGCCAAAATTGTACTGCCAGGTGCGCGCCGCCGGGACACGGGTCCAACCAAAATCAGCAGCGATAGCGGTCAAATCGACGTAATACCCGGCAGGCACCTGCTCATACTGCTTGCCGCCGCGCTCGTAGTCGTCAACATCACCGCCGCTGCGTGCGGTGAAGTCCCAGGGCAGGACACGCAGCGGTTCACCAAGCTGGCCGTTTTGGGCTTCGTCGGCCACGCGCACAAAAATACGCCAGTACGTGTTGACTTCGATATCTTCACGCACGATCTGGATCGGCGCGGGCAAGCCTGTGTAAATCAGGTCACGGTCAAGGGCAATCGCCCGGCCCGCATAGTGCCAGTTTTCGGTCGGCTCGCCGGGTTCCGGGGGGCGATCCTGGGGCCAGAACGCGTCTTCCAGAATGCCCAGGAAATCGTACCCGGTTTTTTCCAAAACGCGGATACGCAGCCCTTCAAACGAATCATTCACCCGGTCCGACAGACGCGGCAGCGGGGCCTCTACGCCGTTGAGCAGCGCCAGCCCGTACAACCCATCAGCTTTTTGGCGCTCGTTTTCTTCGTAGAGGGGTTGAGCCGTGACCGGGTTGGGTGGCACGCCGCCGCTGTCGATAAATGCCTGGGGCAGCGGGATGCCGGTCCAATCGGGATCGGTGGCCTGCATGGGCAGCGCGATCGCGTCGGTGGCCGCCCCGAAATTGCCGATGGTCCCGGCGAGAAGCTGGGTTTGGCGGCCCACGTCAAACGCATAGACCAGACTGGACCCGTTGGGCGCCCAGGTGGGCATTTTACCGCGCCCGACCAGGATCGGATCGGCATCCCGCTGTTGGGCAGGTTTGGCGTATATACCCTCGACGCCGTTAACCATAGCGGTGTAGGCAATGGTGTTGCCGTCAGGACTCCAGGCCGGGTGATCTTCGTTGATGTCGGGCGTATTGGTGATGTTGATAGCGGCGTCTTCGCTGGGGTTGTCCAGGTCAAGGATGTAAATATCCTTGTTGCCGGTGCGCCAGCTTACATAGGCGATCTGGCGGCCCTGGGGTGACCAGTGCGGTTCGATATCCGGCCCCGGTATGTAGGTCACGCGCAAAGCGCCTTCGCTGGCGGCGCGGTTCGGGTCAGCGCTGATGATGTAAATGTCAAGGTCTTCGGTATCTGCCGTGTAACCTTCATATACCAGGAAAACACCGTCAGGACTCCAGCTTGGCGCACCCTCAAAGCCGGGTGTATACGTCAGGCGCGTGATCGCGCCGTTGTTGATTTCCAGAACATATAGTTCCCAATTGCCATCACGATGACTCGAAAACGCGATCCGGTTGCCGTCGGGACTCCATGCCGGATCACGATCATCTTCCGCGTGATTGGTCAGGCGCAGCGGCGCGGTTTGCCCCACGCCGATCGCCCACAGGTCTTGCTGGCCGTTTTCACGCATGGCATACACCAGCGAGCCACCCGCCCGCAGCGGGTCAGGGATCGGGGTCGGGGTCGGGGCTGACGTTGGGAAAATGGCTGTCGGCGTGAGCGTGCCGCGCGATTCGGGCCAGATGGCGCCGCTTTCGACCGGGCTGCCGCTGCCGCCGCTGTTATCTTCGCGGGACTGCCAGACAACCACAGCCAGCAGGGTCAGCAGCAGGATCACGGCAAAAGCGCTGAGGGCGCGGTTTTGGGCACGCAGCGGGTCTTCGGCGATGGTCGGTTTCAGCTCGGCTTCGGCTGAACGCTGAACCATGACCTCCTGGTGCCGGGTACGCGTGGTTTCGTATGCTTCGCGGGCACCGTGGGCGGCCTGGCGTGCGGTGCCGGTCGTGAGTCGTGTGAATACTTGTGTAACGCCGACGACCAGCCCTGCGATCAAGGATATAACGCCGCTGACGATGCGCCATATCCCGGTGAACAGGCCGAACACTTGCGCCTCTACACCGGCGATCTGTTCGGCAAGCGCCATAACCGACCAGGCGGCAACCCGCAAAAACGCATTTCCCAACCGATCGGTAACCCGGAACGCACGGACGAGCATAGAACCGCCTGCCTGATAAAAAGGACACCTGGAAAACCAGACCCGGCGAACAACACGGGTTTGGTAACCAGGATTGGATTCTACAGAAAAAGAGAGGGCCGGGCAAACTTTAACCGTGGTGCTGCTCAGACCAGGGCGTCGGCATAGGCAAACAACGCGGCTGATCCCCCGGTATGCCAGTACAACACCCGCTGGGCAGAGGTGAATGTGCCGCGCCGGATCAGGTCGATCAGACCGGCGAAGGTGCGCCCGGTATACACCGGGTCGAGCAGGATACCTTCTTGCTGAGCCAGCATGTATACGGCTTCGCGCTCCGGTTCACCCACCACGGCGTACCCGCCGCCCAGGTAGTGGTCGTTCACCGCCACGTCTGACGCGTCGATGCGCCAATCGACGTGTAATTTTTCCGCGCCCGCATTAGCCAGCGTGGCGATCCACGCTGCCAGCGCGTCCGCCGGTTTGTCTACGCTGATGCCCAATAACTGCGTGTTGGATGGTAGCCCGGCCAGATGCGCGCCCAACAGCATACCGGCCTGTGTGCCGCCCGAACTGGTGGCGAAGACAACGGCGTCAAAGGGGCCGGTTGTTTCGATCTGCGCGGCAAATTCGGCCATCGCTGCTACGTAGCCCATCATGCCGGTGGGATTCGAGCCGCCGTAGGGGACAACGTAGGGGCGTTTGCCCTGCGCCAGCAGATCGGCTTCGACCTGGGCGATGGTTTCGGCATAGGGCGCGTGTTCGGTGGTCCAATGGATCACGGCACCGAGCAGGTGCATTAACAGCACGTTGCCGGTGAAAGCCTGGGGTGGTTGACCGTCCGGCGTGTATAACACCGTGTGCGCTTTGAGGCCGCAGCGGGCGGCTGCCGCCGCTGTCTGCCGGGCGTGGTTCGACTGCGTCGAGCCGCCGGTGATCACCGTGTCGGCCCCGGCTTCGAGCGCTTCCGCGAGCGAAAACTCCAGCTTGCGCGCTTTGTTGCCACCGGTTGCCAGCCCGGTTTGATCGTCGCGCTTGATGAACAACTCCGGCCCGCCCAGGTTACGGCTGAGATTGGGCAGGGCGTCGATGGGTGTGGGCAGGTGCGCCAGTTGGACACGCGGCAGGTGTTCTAACTGCTTAAACGAAGATAGGTTATTTGGTTTTTGGCTCATGGGTTATCATTTGCTGATTGGATATGCGTGGATTACACTCTACCATTCGTGTGCCACAATCGCATAGGTCCAAATGAGTCCGTATTTCCGGCCACTGGTGCCCTGCGTTGTTCTCAAGGAAAACGAACGGATGACAAAAAATAATCCCCTTTTGCGCGGTGTGCTGGTTTGCTTGCCGGGTGTATTGGCGTTGGGACTCGTAATGGCTGCGGCTCCGCCACAGGTGAGCCGCGCGGCGGTGGGCTGTCACATTGTGATCCTGTCCGATTTTTTGCGCATCCGAGAGGAACCCGCCGCCGGAGCGCAGATAGTGGGCCAGTACCAGCAGGATGAACGTGTGATCGTGGCCCAGTTTTTGGATGCGGCGGATGGCAACCGCTGGGCGAAAACGACTGATGGCTGGGTGGCGATGGAATATGAAAGCATGATCTTTGCAGAGGTGGACCCGGATACGGGCGCGTACTGCGAAAACGTATTTCGCGTGAGCCAGCCGGGCCAGTCGGCGGCGGGCGACTCGTTGTTGTTGAATCCCTCGTACTGTGAAGGCTGGGTGACCAGCGGCGGCGGGCTGAATGTGCGCGAAGAACCCGATGCCCAGGCAAACCGGCTGGGTGTGCTGCGGCCTGATACCCGGCTGCGGCTGTGGGCGCGGATCGGGAAATGGTACCGGATTGAATACACCGGCCAGACTGCTTACGTGTATGCTGCCCATGTACACCTGGCCGATGCCTGGACGTGTGCGTTCCAACAAACGGAGCTGGAGTAGATCATGATCGATTTGGTGCTGCCGCCGCGAAAGCGTGGTGCGATCATCCTGGTCAGCGGGGATCGCAGAATTGGCAAAACGACTATGCTCTTAGCCGTGCGCAAAGCAGCGATACAGGCCGGGTATTCTGTGGGCGGGGTGCTGTCGGTGGCCCGGTTTGAGCATGACAGCAAAACCGGTATCGACCTGATGGACGCGGCGAGCGGAACCGTGGTGCCGCTGGCGACGGTTGGCGGCGGAAGCGCGATCCGCACACCGCATTACAGCTTTGACGCTGGCGCGCTGGCCCTGGGGCTGGATTATGCCAACCAGGGCCAGCGCGCGGACGTGTTTTTTGTGGACGAACTCGGCCCGCTGGAACTGGTACGCGGCGAAGGATGGGCCGGTATCATCCCGCTGGTACAGGCGCGCCGGTTTGGGGTGGCGCTGGTCGTGGTGCGGCCCGAACTGCTGGCAGCGGCGCGTGAAGTATTCCACCTGCTGCCGGAGTCACCGTTGATCACCGTGACGGAAGACAACCGCGACCGGCTGGCCGACGCGGTAGCCGCCTGGATCAGGCCGTGTTGACATTTGTACTCGGCGAAACATGAGTCTCAAGTGAACATGTCAACACTACCTAACCAACCGGGCGCGTAATCGATGGTTTTTCGCCTGGAAAATCACGAACGGATGATAATGACACCGTCATCCTTGTCTTTTTTGTCGTCATCATCCACATCCAGGGCGTTTTCCAGAATGCTCCCGATGATACCCATAATGATGCCGCCCAGAATAGCCCAACCGAGCGTATCGATCTCAAAGCGGCTGCCCGCGATCTTGTCGGTGATCAGCAGTAAACCGCCGTTGATGACCAGCATGAACAATCCCAGCGACAGGATCACGAGCGGGCAGCTCAACACGATGAGGATCGGCTTGATCACGGCGTTGATGACACCAAAAATGAACGACACGATCAACAGCGTAGTTAGCTCGTTATCGCTGATGTGAATACCCGGCAGTATGGCCGCGATAGCCGCCAGGGCAATCGCATTGATCAGCAGGCGCAGTAGAAAATCCCGCATGTCATCCCCCTTGATGGATCATTATGTGTGGTTTGCCGCGTACTGTACCGGGTATTGCGTTTTTTGTCTAAGCGGCGCGGGCGTGCGCTCGATATCAGGCCGGTTTGGACGACTGCTCGAAGCGGCCAAAGTTGTAATACGCGGCGCACGCGCCTTCGGATGACACCATCGGCGCGCCTAACGGTTTGCGCGGCGTGCATTCCTTGCCAAAGGCCGGGCACTCGTTGGGCTTCATCACGCCCTTGAGCACCTCTCCCGCATGACACAGCGGTGATTCCTCGGTCTGGATGTGGCTCACGGCAAAGCGGCGGGCCGCGTCGTAGGGGTGATAGTCCGGCTTGAGCCGCCACCCGCTGGTGGGGATCATGCCAATGCCGCGCCAGTTGCGGTCACATTCCTCGAACACAGTGTTGATGATCGCCATCGCGGACGCGTTCCCGGCTTCCGCGACGACCACGCGCCCGTAGGCGTTTTCGACTTCGGCGCGGCCTGATTCAAGCTGTTTGAGCGCCGCGTGGATGCCGTGCGCGATATCCAGCGGTTCGAAGCCGGTGACGACCATCGGCACGCCGTATTTTTCGACCAGCGGGTGATATTCCCAGTAACCCATCACGGCGCAGACGTGCCCGGCCAGCAGAAAGCCCTGGACCTCGACATCCGGCGAACTGAGCAGCGCATCCAACACCGGCGGCACGCGCACATGGGATACCAGCATCGAAAAGTTGGGGATGCCCATCTGTTTGGCCTGGTGCACGGCCATCGCGTTAGCGGGCGCGGTGGTTTCGAATCCGACGCCGAAAAACACGACTTCCCTGTCCGGGTTGTCCTGCGCGATCTTGATACACTCCAGCGGGGAGTAAACCACGCGCACGTCGCCGCCCTCGGCTCTCACCTGGAACAGGTCTTTTTGCGAGCCGGGAACGCGCAGCATGTCGCCAAACGACACCATGATCGTGTCCGGCAGGGAGGCGATCGCGATCGCCTGGTCGATCAGTTCTTGCGGCGTGACACACACCGGGCAGCCGGGGCCGTGAATCATCTCGACACGGTCCGGCAGCAGTTGATCGATTCCGTGGCGGATGATCGAATGCGTCTGCCCGCCGCAGACCTCCATCAGCCGCCAGGAGCGCGTGGTGATGCGGTGGATATCGTCGAGAATGTCGCGGACACGCGCGGCGTCGCGGTATTCGGTGACGTATTTCATGATTCGTCCAGCCCCAGTTCTTCCTCGATCATGCCGATCTGGTCGAACAGCTCCAGCGTTTTCTGGGCTTCGGCTTCATCGATGATGTTGAGGGCAAAGCCGACATGAATGATCGTGTAATCACCGATGGTTACGTCGGGCACATACGCTAAACACGCTTCCTTGACGATGCCGCCAAAGTCGATTTTGCCCATTTTCAGGCCGTTTTGTTCGTAGATGTCAACCACTTTTCCGGGAATTCCGAGGCACATACCACACGCTCCATGTTAACGGTTAAACAGGGCATAGGCCGCGATCGCAGCCTGTCCGAGCGCGATCCCGCCGTCGTTGGGCGGGACCAGCCGGTGAGTGTATACGGTGAAGCCGCCGTTTTCCAACAGCGGAATGGTCTTATGGTGCAGGGTGGCGTTCTGGAACACGCCGCCGCTCAAAGCGACTGTGTTAATCTTCGTCATTTCGCGGGCCAGCACGCAGATATCGCGGATCATGTTCGCCACGCCGTTGTGAAACCGCGCCGCCATCTGCGCCGCGCCAGCACGGTTATGCACGTCTGCCAGCAGGGCGTCCAGCGTGGGCGCCGGATCGATCAGGTGCGGGGCGTCCGGGCTGGCGGGAAGTGTGATATCAAACGGGTACGCGCCATTTTCGCCGGGATCAACTACGGCTTCAAACCGGATCGCGGCCTGGGCCTCATACGTCACGGTGTGCAGGATTCCGGCCAGCGATGCCGCCGCGTCAAACAGGCGGCCCATGCTCGATGTCAGCGGCGCATTGAGCCGTTTTTCGAGCTGCTGGTGGATGATGGCGCGTTCTTGCTCATTTGCCGCCTGAACCGCCGCCAGATCAGGGTCCCACGCGATCCCGGCCTGCCACAGGTGCGCCAGCGCAATGCGATAGGGGCGTTTGGTGGCGATATCCCCGCCGGGCAGCGGGATATAACGCAGGTGCGCGAACCGTTCAAAGCCCGCGTAGCCGCCGACCAGGATTTCGCCGCCCCAGATCGCGCCGTCGGGACCGAGTCCGGTGCCGTCGAAAATGACGCCGATCACGGGATCGCCGGGGGGGTGGGCGTGTTCAGCCAGGCAGCTAACACAATGGGCGTGATGGTGCTGCACGGCAAAATGGGCTTCCGGTCGCCTGAGCGCGTAACGGGTCGCGATGTAATCCGGGTGGGTGTCGTGGGCGATGATCTCCGGCTCGACGCGAAACAGGCGGCTCAAGTGGTCGATGCTGTGTTCATATGAGCGCAGCGCATCATAGTTGGACAGGTCGCCGATATGCTGGCTCATGAAGGTGTGCCGGTCCCGTGCCAGGCAGAACGTATTTTTGAGTTCCGCGCCGGTCGCCAGCAGCGGCGGCGCATCGAACGGCAGCGGGATAGGGTAGGGCGCGTAACCCCGCGAGCGTCGTAACGGCAAAACGCATGTATCCAGCGCACGCACGACCGAATCGTCACAGCGGATGTGAATATCACGGTTGTGCAGCAAAAACGCGTCGGCCAGCGGTCCGAGTCGTTCTAGCGCATCAGTGTTCTCGGTGATGATCGGTTCGTCGCTGATATTGCCGCTGGTCATCACCAGGGCGGTCGGGAAATCTGGTGCCGGTTCCAGCAGCAGGTGATGCAGCGGCGTGTAGGGCAGCATCACGCCTAACTCGGCCAGCCCCGGCGCGACGTTGTCCGCGACGGCGTCACCCGACACAACGGCGGCGCCCGGTTTGAGCGGTAGCAGCACGATCGGGCGCTCACGCCCGGCTAGCGCCCGCGCGGCGGCAGGGCTGATCGTACACCAGCGCGCGGCGGTGTCGTGATCGGGCATCATCACCGCCAGCGGTTTGGCGGGGCGGCCTTTGCGCTCGCGGAGGGTTTGCACGGCGGCGTGATTCGTGGCATCACACGCCAGGTGAAAGCCGCCCAACCCCTTGATGGCGACAATATAACCGGCGCACAGCAGCGCGCGCACCGCGTCGATAGGGTCATCTGGCAGAGAATCCCACCCCGGCGGGCGCGCATGATCCGGGCTGGGCACCAGTTCCAGGCGTGGACCGCAGACCGGGCACGCGTTCGGCTGGGCATGAAAACGCCGGTCGAGCGGATCGTCATACTCGGCGCGGCAGTCCGGGCACATGTCGAACGGCGCCATCGTGGTTTTGGGCCGGTCGTAGGGGATATCCTGAATGATGGTGAAGCGCGGGCCGCAGTTGGTGCAGTTGGTGAATGCGTAGCGGTAGCGCCGGTCCGCCGGATCACGGATGTCGGCCAGGCAGTCGTCACAGGTGGCTACGTCCGGTGAAATCGGCTGGTACGCGCCCGCCTGCGCGGTGCTGTGCTGGATTTCAAAGCGCGTGTAGCCGTTAGGCGTGGTGGGCTGTGTCTCAACGTGTTCGATGTGCGACAGCGGCGGCGCTTCGGCTGTGATCGCGTGCGTGAAGTGATCAAGCGCCTGCTGGCTGCCCACAACTTCGATATCAACACCCGCCGACGTGTTGCGCACCCAGCCTGTCAGGTCATGACGCCGGGCCAGGCCGTAGATAAAGGGCCGGAAGCCGACCCCTTGCACAACGCCTGTAATGTGAATCCGGCAGGCGGACAGCGTAGGCTGAGTCACGGCTAGGGGGTTGTCTCCTGGCCGTTGCTGTACGCCTTGATCGCTGTGCGCAGCCAATCCAGCCACGCGTCAAAGCCGTCACCCGTGCGGCACGAGATCGGGAAAAACGTCAGGCCGGGGTTGAGCACCTCGACGCCGTGACGGAAATAGTCCACCCTGAACCCCATGTAGTCTTCGAGGTCCATTTTGTTCAGCAAGAGCACGTCGGCGCCCTTGAACATGGCCGGGTATTTATAGGGCTTGTCGTCACCTTCGGGCACGCTGGCGATCACCACGTCGTAATGCACACCCAGGCTAAACGCCGCCGGGCAGATCAGGTTGCCGACATTTTCGATGATCAGCAGGTCGAGCGCGTTCAGGTCGAGTGACGGCAGCGCGCTGTAGACCATGTTGGCGTCAAGATGGCAGTTTCCGCCGGTATTGATCAATGATACAGGGATGCCCATTTCGGCGATTTTTTCCAGGTCGAGCGGCACCACGTCGCCATCAATGACACCGATGCGCACGTCATCTTTTAGCGCTTCGATGGTTTTGAGGATCACGCTGGTTTTGCCGCCGCCGGGCGACGCCATCAAGTTGAGCGCCAGCAGTCCGGCGCTGTCGAATTCGATGCGAATACGCGCGGCGAGCTGGTCATTTGCATCTAGAATGTTTTCTACAATCGGAATTTCGGGCATAGGGTCAGGTTATCCTTAACGTTCGGACTCAGGCTCCAGGTTAACGTCAATACTTTCCAGGTAAAACTCATCACCGCTGGTCACGCGGATTTTGCCGCTGCCGCAAGCCGGGCAGGTGAACTGCTCCCGGTTGAGCGGGAATTCGTGGCCGCAGTCGTCGCAGCGCAGCGCCGCCGGGATACGTTTGAAGGTCAGTAACGCCCCTTCAGCGATGGTGTCGTGGCTGATCATGTCCCAGTAAAACTGAACCGAGTCGTCAATGATGCTGGACAGTTCACCGACGACGATTTTTAGCTCGTTGATGCGTGTAGCACCGGCCTCGTCAGCGTGTCGCAGCGCGATATCGAGCAGACTCTGAGTGATCGACAGTTCGTGCATAAAAGCGGTTCCACTTTGCGCTAATAAATCTTATGCAAATCAAGATTAATCTAGACTATAGCACATCCACAATGGGGTTCAAGGTGATTTATGTCATGCTTTGCGGCGGGTTATTCCACATCACACAGATTCCTGTCACCCTGCCCGAAGAGGGCACAGGGTGTTTTTTACCGTTGGGGCGCGGTTCAATGCACGCGCTTAAAATCCCTGGTAAATCCACTGCGGCGTGGCGCCGGTGGTGACGATGATCACCAGCATAATGATCATGCAGATGAGTAAGGCATACACGTTTTCACGGCTGAACAACACGCGCAGCACCGACTTGACGATGTTCATAATGATTCCCCTGTTACGACTTGCCCAATACCTCGGTCAAGAACTTCTGTCTATTCGCCGCGCGGGCAATTTTGCCGCTGGACGTTTTAAGCAGCCATTTGGGGCCGACCAGGTGCACAAAATGAGCCATCGTGTCGGTGGCCTGGGCGATCCGTGTGCGGATTTCACGCGTGATCCGGGCCTGTTCGTCGGGATCGTTGGTGTCGATTTCGGCAATTACGGCGATATCTTCGGTGCCGAGTGATTCGTTCAGCACGCCAAAGGCCACCGTTCGCCCCGGATGTACGCCGGGAACGCTGTTCATGATGTTTTCGATATCCTGGGGATAGATGTTTTTGCCGCCGACGATGATCAGGTCTTTTTTGCGCCCGGTGATATACAGTTCGCCAGCGGCCATGTAACCCAGGTCGCCAGTAAAATACCAGCCGTCGGATAGGGCGTTTTGGGTGGCTTCCTCGCGGTGGTAATAACCGCTGAGCATACAGGTGCTCTGCAGCGCGATCTCGCCAACGTGCCGCTCCGGGAGATCGTTACGCTGGTCATCGACCACGCGCACGCGTGTGTCAGGGATCGGGCGGCCACAGGATACCATCGCGACGGTCGGCCCGTTGGCGCTGGTGCTGGGCCGGGCGATGCGCTGTTCCATGATGGTATCGCGGTCGATAATATCCACCGTCGGCGGGGCATCAAGTGTGCTTTGAGTAACGGCGAACGTGTTTTCAGCCATGGCGTAACACGTATGTAACGTGTTGGTATCCAGGTTAAAGGGTACGTAACGTTCGGCAAACGTCAGGTGACTGTCGTGGCGCACCGGCTCCGAGCAGTTGATCACCGCGCGCAGGCTCGACAGGTCCAACCCGTCGAGCGCCGATTTGCGTACCCGCGTCGCCAAAAAGTTGTAGGCAAAATTGGGCAGCCAGCACAACGTGCCGTCGTATTCGTCGATCACTTGAAGTAGAATTTTCGGATCGCGTATCCAGTGGAAGGGCGACATCAGCACCAGGTGAAGACCCTGCACCACCGGCATGATAAACCCGGCGATCAGCCCCATGTCGTGATACAGCGGCAGCCAGCTTACTACCACATCGTCAGGTGAAAGCCGGATCGATTCGCTGTAGGCGGCGATCTGGTTCAAAACGGCCCCATGCGACAGCATCACGCCTTTTTGCAGGCCGGTGCTGCCCGACGAATGCTGCAAAAACGCGGTATCCGCCGGTTTTGACGGGGCACGGTCGAGATAATCAAACAACTGGCCTTCCGGTTCCAGGTCGGTCACGTTCAGGATCGCGGCCAGGGTCGGGATACCGTCAAGGTGTTTTTCCAGCGACGGCTGCATGTCGGAATAGGTAATCACGGCCTTGATCTCGGACAGTTCAACCAGGGCACGCACGCTTTCGTAATAATGGTCCGGGTCGAGTTTGGGCGTCAGAAACGGCATGATCGACGGGACCGCACCCAGCAGCATCGCCCCCCAGAAACCGTACAGGACATCTTCGCCGTGTTGTAACACCAGCACAACAAGATCGTGCGGTTTGACGCCTGCTTTTTCCATAGCGCGTGCGTAACGGGCGGCCTGGTCGAAAAACGAGCCAAAGGTGATGGTGCGGGTGTTGTCGGGTGTGATCAATGTGATAGCAGGTCGATCGGCAGCGTGTTGGTTTAGGTCACGCGCGCAGTCGATCAGCGTATTTGGTAACACGTCTGGACGTACAGGGACCTGTGATGTTGGCTGTGTCATATCGCTCAATTGTATTGGCTATACTTTCTTTTTGGCGTTCGATGAACAGAGGAATTATACCGATTTCTGCAAACAGGTCCAGCGTTTGGCAGCGTGTGTGCAGCGATGCGGTGAAAAGTCAAGCACAAAAAGAGGCGATAAAAACGTAGGAACGAGACGCACTGAACAGAACGGCGCGAAATGA
>JAFGHR010000060.1 GCA_016930015.1 Anaerolineae bacterium
ATTTGCGCACACCACAGGAGGCGATCATTATGCGGCGATTACTGTCATTTTTCGGCGGATTATTGAGCGGGGGAGCCATCGGCACGGCGATTGCGCTGCTGTTCACGCCGCGTTCTGGCGACGCCATGCGCGACAGCCTGCGCCAGCGCACCACCAACGCGTTTGCGGCGGGCAGTGATGCGGCAGCCCGGCGGCGGCAGGAGCTTGAAGCACAGCTTAGCGAAATGACCGGGCCACACCCGCCAGGATCACCGCTGAATCCAACGCCACCTCAGGAGTAAATTCGTTTGAGCGAGTTTTCGGACAACAGTGCTTATGCTGGCACCAAACTCGAACAGCGCCTGTACAAGAATAGCGCTATGATGCGCGGCGCAGCGCCAGCTTGTACTGCGCCAGCCTGGGCGTGAACGGGGCCATCGCGCCGATCACCAGTGTCGCGGTGCCGCCCTCCGGCACAACCACCAGCATGCCACCCGTGTTGGCGTCGTCCAGCACCAACGGTGTGACCATCATGCGCCCGTCAGGAGTCTGCCGCACAACCGTCACTGCCCAGTTCTGCGAAACTGCGCCCGGTACATGCAGAAAGCCTTCCGGCATCCAGATTGACGCATTATAGTCGCCCAGTTCCACGATCCGCATATCGTTCAGTGCGACGCCTTGCAGCGTCTGCGTCTGGTCGGTCAGGTACTCGAAGCGCACCAGCACATGCGATCCGGCATAGTCGCTCAGATCAATCGTCTCGTCGAGCCAGTCAAAGGACTGCCCGCTGTAAAACGCGCCGGGCGCGTTTTCTCCGTTGGATAACGCCGCCTCGCCGCCGACAATCGCCCACTCCGCGCCGCCATTGTCAGAGACGAGCACCTGGAACCAGTCGTACCCGTCTTCAATCTCCCACCATGCGCGGAACGCCAATGTCGCGGCATCCAGGCCGGACAGGTCAAGCTCGGCAGTGAGACGCGCGGCGCTGCTGATCGCGTTGTACGACCACCATATCAGGTCGTTACCCGGTGGTATCACGTCGAGCACCGCCGCCTGATCGCTGCCATCAAAACTGAGCTGGTAGCTTCCCGGAGTTAGCGTATAATAATCCGCTCCGTACTGGTTGACTGTATCCGCGATCTGGATGCCACCCTGGGTCACATCGAGCTTTCGCGGGCGCAGTCCATCCGGTAAATCGAGCGTCTGGTAGTAATAACGCCCATCCCCGGCAAGCGGATCGTCAAGCAGGTTCGCGATAATCCAATCCGCGAACACGTCATCCACGCTGAGCGCGTAACCCTCAGCTTTGAGCGTCTGCTGTACGGACGCCAGCCCGTCGTAGTCGTTGGCGGCAACCGCGCGGATGAAGTCCAGGCCGAGACGCTCGTACAGATACACCATGAACAGGTACGACGCGCCATAGTAGCGACCGATGTCGAAATCAAACGACCACCCATCGAGGCGATGATCCGGCGTGCTGAGAAACGCGACCAGGTTGCCCGCCCCCACGTAACGCGGATGAAACCCGTTGAGGTGCTCGGCAAGCTGCGACAGCCCTTCATTGAACCAGCGACGCTCGTTGCCATCGACATGGTACTGGATCAGGTGTTGGTGTTCGTGAGCCAGTGTGGTGAGATATTCCGGCGAGCCGAGCGGCGCTTCGTCCAGGCTCAGGTAGATAATCTCGCGCTGGTTGCTGTCCGGACACAGTGAGCGCGGGCACTGGTCTTCCGGATCAAACGCGCCGTAAATACCCGACCCGATCACGATCTGGCTGATGATGTGAATGCGGCTGTCGCCGTCAATGCCGGGATTCCACTCGTCGCCATAAATGCTGTTATTCAACGGCCAGATGTGTTCCTCGAAAAATCGCGCCGTGTATTCGAGCTTGGCGGGATCGACCTGCACGCCGCGCTCGAACCAGAAATAGGCGTGTTCAGTGGCGAGCTGCATCGAAAATACTTCGGTCCGCAGTTTTGACGAGCCGAGCGGGATGAACTGCTCAACATCGCCCACCCGGTACTCGTGTGTGAGAAACGGGCCGTAGACCTCTTCATAATCGCTCAGCCCCATGTCGTACAACCAATCCGCGTGAGAGCGATAGCGCGGCACGATCGGTGCGTCGTCCCAGGTGAGCTGAGTCCCTTTACCGTCCTGCGCAAACACGCTGGGGGGTGCGCCCAACGGCAGCACAACCCCACTTAGCAGCACGACAATGACTATCCAGCGCACGCCAGGCTGCAACCTTGCGTGCGCTGCGGGTTTCATCAAAACCATCGCGTTCGTTGACCTTCGTAAGCTGTTACCGGCTAGACCGGTGACGTTATCGTGATCCAGATCGTACTCGATCTAGCGGTGAGTGCGCCTGAAAAAGCCATGAAAAATGACACTGAACACGCAGGGGCCAGGTCTTCAGCCCGTAACCTACTGGGCTAATCCCAGCGTGAATACTGCCGGTTCGCTCGTCACCGGGGCCAGACCGGATACAACCACAAGCGCGTCGCCATACGCGCCACCCACCATGATCGGCCACTCGCCCCGCGGTTGATCGCCACCAGCCAACAGGTGCGTCACCGGCGAGTCAGGGTTATCCGGCTGCACGATCTGCACCGAAAAATACTGCGGCAGGACGTTATCGGTGCGCAGCCAGCCTTCCGAAAGCCAACCATCGTCGCCGCTCTCCACGTCGGAGAAGTAGCCGATTTCCGGGATGCTGATGTCATCGACCAGCATGCCGGGCTGTGTGACGGCGGCGTCGGTGATGTATTCAAAACGCAGCATGATCTGCTGTCCGGCGTAGGGCGTGAGATCGATGGTTTCTGGCACCCAGCCCGCGCTGGAGCCGGTATAGCCCGCGCCAAACGCGTTGCCGTGCGGATTTTCGGTTGTGGTGCGCGCGGATTCGAGCGGAATCCAGGTCGTGCCGTCGTCGGTGGACACCATCACGTAGCCGTAATCCCACAGGTTTTCGATGTGGTACCACAGTTGGAAGTTCAATGTCGCGCTGTCTACGCCGCTCAGGTCGAAGGCGCGCGTCAGGCGCGTGTCGCTCTCATCGGTGCGGTTGGACCACCACATGGCGCTGCCGCTGTAGGCGTCAGAAGGCACAATACGCACGGTCTGCGCGCCGTCAAAGCTGAGCGTAAGCTGCTGTGGTTCGCTGCCGCCGGGGATCAGCATGTAGGTCGCGCCCCACTGCACCCCCTCGACCGCGCGCGACTGACCGGCGGTCAGCGTTTGCGCGACCGTAGCCGGGCTCAGCGCCGCCGTATCCGGGTGCTGGTAGGCATAGCGCCCATCGCCAACCGACGAATCCATCAGCAGATTCGCTACCAGCCAATCCGCGAACAAGGCTTCCGCGCTGACCGGCTCGTCGGTCAACGGATCGCGGGCGTTAATAGCCAGCAGCGTATTCTCAACGCTTTCCATCCCGTTTGCCACGTCGCCGACCAGCGTAGTCGTCGCAGCTTCCCCGTAGCGGTCGTAGAAATACGCCACGAACATAAACGCCCCGCCGTAATGTCTGCCGCGCTCGTCGCTCGCTTCCGGCCAGTGATTCAACTGCATTTGCGGCGCGCTCAAGAACGGGCTAGAGAATGGGCTGACTCCATAGCCGGTCACCATCCGCGCCAGCTCCGAAAGGCCCTCATTGAGCCAGGTGTCCTCGTTCAGATCGACGGCCCAATGCACCATATGTTGCAATTCGTGCGCCAGCACTGCTTCATAGCGCGCCGTGCCAATCGAGCTTGCCATCGTATCCAGGTTGATCACGAACATCTCGCGCTCGTTGGATTTGTCCGCGACCACGCGTGGATACTGGCTGGTGCTGTCGTAGTAGCCCGCGATTGAATTGCCAATGCGCGTCGTGTGC
>JAFGHR010000061.1 GCA_016930015.1 Anaerolineae bacterium
GGACATACTGGCATGGTTTTCACGGTGTTCTCAACTCCTATCAAACTCCCAACCCCCTCTCCCAAAAGATGTGGGTAATGCATAGCCGGCTAAGCCGGGGCAAAAACAGTCGGTAGCGGCGCATGTTCCCTGAACACGCGTTGTGAAGTCCCCCGTCTATACACTTGGCTGGAAGGGGGATTTAGGGGGAAGGCGTTGCTCAACATCCATCCATTTGATGCAATCACCTTGATTCGCGGCGTTAACCCGCGACAAACCAGCGCCTGTTATGTTATCATCACCGGGAACGTGATACAGCGCAGCACACACCAACCGAGGACTCTATGGTTTCTAAACCGGCTGTAACGATCCATACTGACGGCGGCGCAGCGCCGAATCCCGGCCCCGGCGGCTGGGGCGCCGTGCTGATATCCGCCGGCGGGCACGAAAAAGAATTCAGCGGCGCGGAAGGGGATACAACCAACAACCGCATGGAGCTTACCGCCGCCATCGAAGCGCTGCGGGCGCTGAAAGAACCCTGTAACATAACATTTTTCACCGACTCGGAATACGTCAAAAACGGGATCACGAAGTGGATGCGCGGCTGGGTCAAAAACGGCTGGCAGACCAAGGGGGACACGCCGGTCAAAAACCGCGATCTATGGCAGGCGCTGCACGCCGAAATCCAGCGCCATACCATCGACTGGCACTGGGAGAAGGGCCACGCCGGGAACGAGTACAACGAACGCGTAGACCGGCTGGCGACGGCTGCCCGTGAAGCGTTAACCGGCGCACCATCCGAACCGGACCCGGTCCCCGCGCCAGATGTCGCGCCGGATGTCGCGCCCGACTATGAGATCGCGTTTCGTGTGTCAGCCGGAAAGAATCAGGCGGGCGGCTGGGCGTTCCGAATCGTCAACGCGGAAACCGGCGGGATCGTGCATACTCTCAGCGGGCGCAGCCGCGCCGCCACCGCCAGCCAGTTACAGATCGAGGCCGCGTTAGCCGCGTTGGAACACGTGCCATCCGGCGGCGCGGTGCGCGTGTACTGTCCCAGCGACTACGTCTACCACGGCATGACTGAATGGCTCAGCGGGTGGCAGCGGCGCGGCTGGAAAAATGCCAAAGGCAAGCCCGTCGCACACCGCGACCTGTGGGAACAGTTAGCCGCAGCCGCCCAGGATCGCCGCGTGATATGGGTGCTCGAAGGACACGACGAGCCAGCGTTTGCGCGCGGCCTGGGCAAATTAGCGGCGCTGGCCGCTCAAAACGGCTGAGCGTAGGCCGCTCAAAAGAACTGAGCTGGTCGCTCAAAAGAACTGAGCGGGCGCTCAAAACGGCTGATTTTCGATCATTCCACCAGCACCGTACAGGTATAGGTCACAGTGTGCGATTCGGCCACAAATGTATCATAACCGAGCCGCAAACCGCCGGGCATATATTTTTCGCCGGTGAATGTATGCACGCCCGGCGCCAGTGGCGAAACCGCGTACAGAATACCCACGTTGACCATTGCCCCACCGGCTCCGGGCCGCACCCCGGATTCCACAACGGGCAGCGATTGGTTGTTACGAGTCAGTCCCAGGCTCATGCTGAGCACCGCCGCCTCGGCGTAGATTTCGGATTCAAACGACTGGCCGATCCATATCGTGCCTGACCAATTCGCCGGTGCCGTGAGCACTCCGCCGTGATGCCGCACACACGCATCGATATCCAGCCGTTCGCCCCCAACGAGATAGTCGATCTGCGCCTGGGGCAGCCATTCTTGAATCGCCAGTGACATTCTGGGCACCCACCCCGCCAGCCCGCGCTCAGTCAGAATCTTCACCCAGTTGCAGTAACCGGGCGTGCTGCCGATCACAAACATC
Organism: Anaerolineae bacterium; assembly: GCA_016930015.1. Classification (GTDB taxonomy): domain Bacteria; phylum Chloroflexota; class Anaerolineae; order Aggregatilineales; family Aggregatilineaceae; genus JAFGHR01. The sequence goes on from JAFGHR010000061.1 coordinate 1,848, forward strand.
GTTTCGTCCGGTTGAATTTCGCCGATCACCTGTGCTGCCAGGTCCGGCGCGGCATAAACGGCCTGTCCGGCCACACAACGCGCTTCGGGCTGCGCTGTATCAGCCAGCGACACATTCTGAACACAGTCTGCCGGGCAGGTTACCGGCCCTTCTCCGGCGACCGGCTCACACATCCCGTTGCCGCATCGCTCGAACGCGCGGCAGTCTACCGGGCAGGTGGTTTTTTCGCCGGGATCACACACGCGATTGCCACATGTGGGCGGCGCCAATGCGGCCCGCGCCGGGAGCTGCGGCAGGTCCTGGATATCGCTAACCGGACCTATGCGGCTGTCGGGAAGCACCGTCACCGCCAGCCCGGCCATTAACATAACCGACGACCACGGCAGCCCGTCATCCTTCACACCCAGCGCCAGCACAATCCCATCCAACGCGTTGATGTGCGTTTCGCCGCCGCCCACGTTGGTCCAGAACTGGGTGCCGCGCACGGTTAGCGTCGCGTTTGGCGTGTGAATCTCAAAACGCGGCGGCGCATCCGCGATCTTTTCGACCTGGCTTAACACGTCGCCGAACAATACGTCGAGTCCCACCACGGGCGGCGTGTCCGGCACGGCTGACAACGGTCCAACCCGCACCAGTGTATTAGGTAATATTTCGCTTTGGATACCTTCAAAAAATGTGAGGACGGCTAACCCCTTTGGCCCGGTACGCACCCAGTCACCTTCACCAACCAGTTCGCGCTGAGCCACGCTGCGCCATGTTTGGTCGGCGTTCCCGGCCAACTGCACCTGGACCAGGCCCTGCACCGGGTCGAGTGACGCGATCCGTTCGGCCTGGGCCGGTCCCGCCCGGCTGGGAGGTACCGCCCCGGCAAACACCGCTGCCGGGCTGCTAACCAATAACAGAATCACCAACATGAGCAGTCTTTTTGTCCATCGACCCAACCCTGTGACCATCGGCTGATCCCTTTCTCCAGTCGTGTGTCGCGCCGCGTGGCACCACCCGCCCCTACCTGACTGTAAACGTACACGTATCGCCCGGCAAACCCTCGCCCTCATTGGTCCAATGGGATATCACCGTGTGTGTGCCCGGCGTGGCTGTCCAGTCCACCCGCCCGCGGTCGCCATACCATCCGCCGCCGTGTATCGTCAGCCCTTCATAATACACGGGGCCCAGCGCCGCCCCATCGAGCGTAAAAACCGCGCTCAGCCCGGCGCGTTCGGCTACGGATTCGGCCAGGTCCTCATAAAAACCAATGCCATGCTGAAAGGTGACCACACCGCCCGCGGTAATACTGTCGCGCCACTCGGTACAAAACGCCACTTCAACGATCGATGCGCCTTGATAGGGCTGCGGCAGCGGTTCGAGCGGTTCCGGCGCACAATCGACCGGGCAGGTTGCCGGACCTTCGAGCGGCAGATCACACACGCCGTTGCCACAGTCCGGCACCTCCGTGCAGTCCAGCGAACAGGTCGCCTGCTCCACGATCGAGCACATGCCATCCCCGCACGTAGACGGAGCGAGCGGGACGTCTGGCACCTTCTCACGGGCATCATCAGGTATAGCTGTCACCTCGATCACACCAGCCGTCGAAACAGCCGCCTGCATGCCCGCTTCGACCACCGCCGTTTCACCAAAACGACCATCCGGCAAAATCGCCGTCACCCACACCGTACCATTCACGGTGTTAACCCGCGTTTCGCCGCCGGGTGATACGTCGGCCCAAAAGACCGTACCGCGCACCGCAATAACGGCGGTCGGCGTGTGGATTTCATAACGTGCCTGGATATCCGCCGCCTGCTCAACCGAGTTGAGCGTGCTGCCGATCAACACATCCAGCGAAACGTCGATCCCGGCATCACCATCGACGGTTACCTGCTGCACCTGTACCAGGCTGTTGGGGCGGATTTCACTCTGGATACCTTCAAAAAACGTCAGGACGGCCAGCCCAACCGAATCGGTCTGGATGCTGTCACCGTCGGCAACCAAACGCCGGTGGGTAATGGTCTCCCAGGCGTCTGGCTCGGCTTCCAACGCCCGGTGCTGTACGACCCCCTGCACGGGATCAAGCGTCGCGAGATCGTCACCTTGCCGGGCCTGCACGGTGTGCCGGACCTGCACGGCGATCAGGGGCACAACCACCAGCACGACCAGCGCCCACCCTATCCCACCACGCCGCTTTCGATTTCCACTGCGCATCATGGGCTTGCCTCCTCGCACGATTCCTTATGTACCAGTGTATAACGGGAATGCGCCGAGGTAAATCATCCGTGTTACAATAACGGGCATGACAACAACAGACACAACCCACCCCAGCCGACCCAACACGTCCGCATCTGTGCGGCGCGTGTTGTGGATCGTGTTAGTTCTGAACGTAGTTGTAGCCGCGATCAAACTGATCGCCGGGGTGGTTACGGGCACGGTAGCCATGATCGCCGATGGGTTCCACTCGTCGGTGGATGCGGCCTCAAACGTGGTGGGGCTGGTGGGTATCCAGCTTGCCGCGCAGCCGCCGGATGAGGATCATCCCTACGGGCACCGGCGTTTTGAAACGCTGGCGACGCTGGCGATTGGCGGGCTGCTGCTGGTGGCCGCGTGGGAGATTCTCCAGGTGGCGATCGACCGGCTGCTCAACGGCGGTGAGCCAACCATCGCCCCGGCCAATTTTGCCGTGATGGTGGGCACAATCGTGATCAACCTGGTCGTAACTATGTACGAGCGCCGCCGGGGCCGTGCCCTGAAATCGGATATTTTGATGGCCGACGCAGCCCACACCACGACCGATTTTTATGTCTCGCTGTCGGTGCTGATCAGCCTGTTCTTTTCGGCGGCGGGTTATGCGTGGATCGACATCGTGATCGCCCTGTTCATCGTCGGCCTGATTCTGAAAGTCGGGCTGGGCATTGTGGGCCAGACGAGCAACATTCTGGCCGATCACCAGTCGATTGACCCGGACAGCATCGCACATGTGATCGAAAATATCCCCGGCGTGGAAGACGTGGTCCGGGTGCGCAGTCGCGGCCCGGCAGACGCGGTGCACGTCGATATCGACACGCGTATTCAACCGGCCACCACCACCGATCACGCCTACGCCATCGCGGAAACGATCAAAGAGCAGGTGCTGAGCACCTACCCGGAAGTTGAAGAAGTGCAGGTCCATTTTGCGCCGCAGCGGGCCGACCGGCTGGATTATACGCTGGAAGCCCGCGCCGCCGCGGATGCGCTGGGTCTGAGCGTCCACGAGGTGATCCCGGTGCCGGAGCGTAACGGCGTGGCGCTGGAAATGCACGTCGAAGTGCAGCCGGGACTCACGCTGGGCGAAGCCCACCGCCAGGTGTCGGAACTGGAGCAGCGGCTCAAAACGCACATACCCGGCGTGTTGGACGTGCTGACTCACATCGAACCGGCCAGCCCACAAGGTGCGCCGCTGATGCAAACCCAGGCCGCGCTCGACCTGCGTGATCAAGCGCTCGCGGTTGCCAACGAGCTGTATCCTGACGCCAACTGGCACCACGCCACGATCCGGCTGGCGCTGGGCGGTTACGCGCTGACCGTGCACTGTCACCTGCCAGCTACGGTCAGCGTAGAAGAGGCGCACGCCATCGCCGAACACGTCGAAACCTGCATCCGTAACAAACTCCCGCTTTTGCAGCGGGTCACGATCCACACCGAACCGCCGCCGGACAACGCAACCCCACAGGGCACTACCACGTAAGATATACAGGGTATCAAACCCATTGACGGGGCTCGTCCCATAAGACTATAATCGTGCCCGGCATCAAGCTAACACTTGCGCGCTGTATCCGAACTCAAAGCGTTGAGGAGGAACCCAACGGTGGCCACACCCTCCACAAATCATCGTTATCCTTTTGATATTTCCGTAGTGCTGCCGGTTTACAACGAAAAAGACAACCTGCAACCGGTCCATGACGAGTTGGTCAGCGTCATGCAAAACATGAACCTGCGCTACGAGATCATCTATGTTGACGACGGCAGCCGCGACGGCAGCCGTGAGGCGATCACCGCCCTGGCACAAGCTAACCCGGATACCGTCCGGGCCGTGCTGCTGCGCCGCAACTTCGGGCAAACCGCCGCGATCCAGGCCGGGATCGATCACGCCAACGGCGCCGTGATCGCGCTGATGGATGCTGATCTCCAAAATGACCCGCACGACATCCCAGCCATGCTGGAGCAGATGGAGCGCGAAGGTTACGACCTGATCAGCGGGTGGCGCAAAAATCGCAAGGACCGGACCATTCGCAAAATCCCGTCACGACTCGCCAACGGCCTGATCTCGCTGGTAACCGGGGTGCGGCTCCACGATTACGGCTGCACGCTCAAAACGTACCGCCGCGATATGCTCGATCATGTGCGGCTGTACGGCGAAATGCACCGCTTCATTCCCGTGCTGGCGAACGCTGCCGGGGCGCGCATCGTCGAGCGCGTGGTCAATCACCGGGCACGCATTCACGGCAAATCCAAGTACAGCCTGTGGCGGACCGTGAAAGTAGTGCTCGACCTGACGACCGTAACCTTCATGACACGTTACATCACGCGCCCGATGTATGTTTTCGGCGCGACTGGTTTTGCCTTCAGTTTTCTGAGCATGTTGAGCATAGCCGTGATGGCGTTAAGCGCCGTGTTGGGTGGGGGACTGCTGTGGCATTCACCGTGGCCGGTCTTTGCGGCCCTGTTCGGCGCGCTGGCGCTGCAATCGGTGCTGATGGGCCTGATCATGGAAATGATGATGCGCACCTACTACGAGTCGCAGGACAAAGGCCCGTATGCCATCGGACGTGTGATCAACGCCCACAAACATGTCCCGCTGCCGGTCAGTGAGAATATCTCGCTTCAGTAAAAAATTAGGAGCGCTGCGTGTGCAGCGGGATCAGATCACCTCAAACGGCACGTTGAGCCGGGTACACAGCGCTTCCGCCTCCGACCGGGTTAATACACGGTAGGCGGGCCGGTAAGCCGTATCGTAGGCGGGTGAATGGTGGACGGCGGGCCAGCCCTCCTGGCCGCGCACGCGTCCAAACAACATCACTTCGCGCGCGACAAACCGCCCGGCATACACGCCGCCCGGCTGGCACTGATCGTGAAACACGGCCCACCACCGCGCCACCATATCCGGGCGCGACTGCGTGCCGACATACGGTCGGTCCTCGATATGTTTAGCCGACGCGATAAACGCGTCCAGCAGTGGTTTGGGCTTGCCCTGCAACGCCAGGTAGGGCCGCAGGTGCAGACGTACAATCTGCCCGTTCGTGTGGATATTTTCGACCAGCGGCTCGTCCGGCGCTGGTGCCAGCTTGGTGATCTCGTTGTCGAGATATTCACGCGCCGCTTTACGGCTGGTGATCAAATGACCGGGACCAAATGCGGCCTGATGCAGCAGTTTATACACATCCTGGTATTCCGCCTGTGGATACCGTTCCAGGTGACTGTTTATCAGCGCGATAATACGATCCTCACTCATGTTCCGCTGCTCCCCTCGTGTTATAAATAGCCGCGTGTCCTGGCTTTGCCGCTGACTCTGCGGCCCTGACTGACTCGAATGCCAGATTCAGGGCCGCACGGTATGACTATAACGAGTATATTGGCGTTATTCGATCACGTTGAGCGGGATCACCTGCCGGGTGTTCATCAGGGTCACGCTGATGCGCGCCGCTACCGTTTTAGCCAGGTCGTGAAACGCCTTGCCCGACTCCGAGTCTGGATCATCGGCCACCGACGGGTGCCCGGAATCACCGCCGATACGCACGTTGGCTTCTAGTGGAATACGCCCCAAAAACGGCACATGACGCTCGGCGGCCAGAGTCTCGCCGCCGCCCGTGCCAAACAGGTCACCGGCCATGTTTTCGACCACGCCCAGAATCGGCACATTCAGTTTTTCGAACATGGTAATACCGCGCCGCGCATCGTCTACGGCGACGCTTTGCGGCTGGGTCACAATGATCGCGCCCGTCAGCGGCACGGACTGCGCCAGCGACAACTGGACGTCACCGGTACCGGGCGGCAGGTCCACGATCATGTAATCCAGTTCGCCCCACACCACATCGGTGAAAAACTGGCGGATCGCGCCGTGCAGCATCGGGCCGCGCCAGATCATAGCCTGGTTGGGATCGGCCAGAAAGCCCATGCTCATCACCTTGAGGCCGAACACCTCAAACGGGATCAGCTTTTTGTCGGGTGATACCAGCGGCTGAGCATACCCTAACCCGACCATTTTAGGGATATTCGGTCCCAAAATATCGGCATCCATCAAGCCGACTTTGGCGCCGCTTTGCGCCAGGGCCACCGCCAGATTAACGGAAACCGTGCTCTTACCCACGCCGCCCTTGCCGCTGCTGACGGCGACTATACTGTTGATCGGCATGTTCAAACGGCTCGCGATCTGGCGGTCGGCGGGCACTTTGGACGCCCACTTCACATCGATATCGGTGATTCCGTCCACTTTCGTAACAGCCTCGTGTGCCGCCTTAAACATCACGTCTTTGAGGGGGCAGGCCGGGGTCGTCAGGACGATAGTGAAGTGCGCCACCCCGTCATCGGAAATTTCCAGGTCGCGCACCATGTTTAATGTTACCAGGTCGCGGTGCAGCTCCGGTTCGATCACCGTGCCCAGCGCCGCCATCACCGCATCATGCAGCTTTTTGTTACTCACCTAACACCTCACTTCAACTTTTATTCTGATCACGCGCCCACAGGCGCCTTGAATTATGACCGGCGAATCACAAGCCAGTCAGATTATAACGCAATTTGAGGCCCGGCAGCGGCGTTTTTCCCCACACTGACCGGGCCTCGTGATTCACAATCACTCGTACATGCTGCCGCCGGGGGTTATTCCATCAGCGGCGGTTCACCGGAACTGAGCCAGCGCAGCACCTCGTCGCGCGCGCTTTGCCACAACCGTATGAGATCATCATCCGTGCCCTTAAACCGTAAAACCGAGTGCCGCGCACACTGAGTACACCCGCGCATAGCCCGGTAGCTGTCGGCATGGCACGACAAACACCCGCTGAGCCGGATCATGAGCAGGCTAAACGCCAGCAGGTCCGGGTCATCCTCGGCGCGCGTGATTACATACGATACCAATACCTGCCATTGTTCGCCGCGCAGATCGCGCAGTACCGCGATTACACGAGCAGGAAACAGGACTTCAGCATCTTCCTGGTACAACACGGCTCCCCCCTAGGTTGTCTGCACGTTGTTTGCCGCGTCAGGGATCAATCCGTCTTGTCTGTAACCTCTGCCTGCGCTGCTTTGGCTGCCTTGTCCCGCTGTTTGAGCACATCCTTGTGCTCCCAACCGCCGCGGGCGTCGGCTTCCTGCTCGGCATAGGTCGGCGCGATAGACTGCCAGTAGCGCAGTTCTTTTGACAATTTTTGCTTGTCATAAATGTGGGCCGACGTGCGATCATAACTCGCCAGTTCGTAGTCATGGTCCATTTTGATCGCATCAAACGGGCAAAACTCGGCGCAGTAGCCGCAGTTCATACAAATGTCGATATCGATGAAAAATGCTTCCGGCTCCGGTTTAGGACGCCCGGTGTCCGGGTGTTTTCCGCGCACGATCCAGATACACTGTGGCGGGCACACTTTGGCGCAGATGCCGCAGCTTGTACACCAGTCATAACCAGGCCGGTCGGGGTGATCGTAGTTCTCCACCACCAAAAACGGGATGAACCGGAAACGCTCCGGCACAGCCAGTTTTTCGTCGGGATATTCCACCGTGAACACGCCGCGCGCGGCGAGACTCTGCCGTTCGGCGAACGCGTCGGGGTGAATGTGCCGCCGGAAACCCCACTTGATGTCATCCAGATAGGTATTTACAAAGTGTGTTAACGTAACCTGAAGGCCACGCCAGATTCCCAATCCGTACATATCATGCTCCTCACACTGGCGGCTACCGGTCGGTTTCACCGAGCACGATATCGATACTGCCCAGAATGGCGACCACGTCGGCCACTTTGTGACCCTTGCACATCTGCTCCAGGGCGGTCAGGTTGATGAAACTCGGCGCCCGGACGTGATAACGCCGGGGGTTCTGTTTGCCCTCGGATACCACGTAAAAGCCCAACTCACCCTTTGGATTTTCCACGCGACCATAACTTTCACCGGCAGGTACGCGCGGACTGTACACGCCGCGCCCGGTGAATACCGGCTGACCATCGGTGTCGTTCAGCAGCGGCAGCACCTGCTTCAGAATGCGTATACTCTGGCGCAGTTCGTCCAGGCGCACCAGGTAGCGGTCGTACACGTCACCGTGATAACGCACGGCCACATCAAAGTCGAGATCAGGGTAAATGCTGTATGGTTCCGCCCGGCGTACATCGTAGGGTACGCCGCTGGCACGCAGCACCGGCCCGGCAGCGCTGTAGGCGATGGCATCGTCGCGCGTCAAGACGCCTACACCCATACAGCGGTTGGTCATAATCTCGCTGGTGGTCAGGTATTCGTCCAGTTGATCGATCGCACGCGGCAGCCGTTCATGAATCAGGCTGTGGAGATAGTCCATCGTGTTCATGTCGCGCACGCGGTCGTTGATCAGGTTGGCTACACCCCGGATACGCGCCGGGATATCCGCCGCCACGCCGCCAAAGCGCATGTAGTTGCACATCATGCGGCTGCCGGTTGTCGCTTCGAAAAAGTCAAGGATCAGTTCGCGCTCGATAACCGCGTACATCATCGGCGTGAAAAACGCGCCCAGGTCATTCAGCAAAAACCCGATGGCCCACACGTGATTCACAATACGGGTGAGTTCGGCCATCAACACGCGAATCACCTCGGCGCGATAGGTGGGCGGCTCGTAACGTGCGCCCAGCGCCATCAACTGCTCAATCGATATTGCGTAACCGAGGTTGTTCGACAGGCTGCAAATATAATCCAACCGGTCGGTATACGGCATGTTCTGGATAAACGTGTTGCGCTCGCCGATCTTTTCGTGATTGCGGTGCAGGTAGCCCATAACCGGCTCCAACCCTTCAATCGTTTCACCGTCGAGCCTGACCACCATACGAAACACGCCGTGTGTGCTGGGATGCTGCGGCCCCAGGCTGACGATCACACGATCGGTAGCCAGGTCGGTCCGCACGTCAACGCCCAGGTTGATGTTATCGTAAATCGCCGGTTCGGCAGGCGATTCGTAAGCTTCCGGTGACCACTCCGCCGGATACTGCACATTTTTCCCGTAAGGATTATGTTCCTCTGAGCGCTGGACATGACCATCCGGCCAGCGGCTGCCAAACGGTTTTAGTTCTTCCTCAAAAAACGGTTCATGCCAATCTTTGCGCAGCGGGTGCCCGTGAAAACCCTCCCACATCAGGATACGCTTGAGATTGGGGTGCCCGTCAAACCGGATGCCCATCAAATCCCAGGCTTCGCGCTCCTGAAAATCGACACCGGGCCATACACCGGTCAGCGTCGGCAGCACCGCCTCATCGCGCGGCGTTTGCGCTTTGAACACGAGCGCCGGGCCACCAGCAATCCGGTACGCGTGGTAGACCATTTCAACGTGATCACCCTGGCCCAGGTAATCTACAGCGGTGGCGCTGGACAGGTAATCGTAACCCAGATCATCATGGATGGCGGCGGCGACTTTTTCCAACCGGGACGCATCGACCACGATCCCGCCGTATCCCTCGCGATCATCACGTCTTACTGTTTTTTTGAACCGCTTTTGCAGCAGTTCAAGCGCTTCTTCAGTCGGGCTGATGGTTTCAGCCACGGGAGCTTGTTCACTCATACCAACTCCTTGAATCTCCACCTAGCCGGAAACCATCGTCAGGCGTCCGCCTGTTTATCCTGCGCCGCTGACTGCGCTGCTTCGTGTTGGCGGCGCATAATGTGTCCCTGGCGCGGATCGTACAGGTCCGGCCCCAACACCGGCACCGGGATCGCGTCACTCGGCCCGCGCCCATACCAGGGCACGCTGTTATAATTCCCCAACGATTGGGCGTCGATCTTCTTTTGCAGCGCGATAAAGCCGTGCAGCAGCGCTTGAGGGGTTGGCGGGCAGCCGGGCACATACACATCAACCGGCAGGAATTTATCGACTCCGCTGACGACGTTATACCCTTCTTTGAACGGCCCGCCGCCGCACGCGCAGGCTCCCATCGCCAGCACGTATTTCGGCTCCGGCATCTGGTTATACAGGCGCACAATCGGCACCACCATCTTTTTAGTGACGGTGCCGCTGACGATCATCAAGTCGGCCTGGCGCGGGCTGGCGCGGATCACTTCCATCCCGAACCGGGCCTGATCATAACGGCTGGCAGCCGTCGCGATCATCTCGATGGCACAGCAGGCCAGGCCAAACGCCATCGGCCAGATCGAGTTGCGCCGCCCCCAGTTGTAGATGCTGTCCATCAGCCTGCCGATGTTGGTCACCGCCACCGCCGACTGCATCCCTTCTGGGACGGGCACATCCGGATTATGCAGCTCTTTCAAAAAATCATTGTCTGTCATGAAGGTCGATTACCTCCTCGTACCAATCGCGCAGAATGGCCGTCAGCAAATCATCGTGTACCCACCCCGGATCATCAGCGAACCCCGGCAGCGCCACGATCCATGTGTGTAACTGGCCCAGTCCCAGCGCGTCCAGATCAGCGCCCGGATGGTGTTCGATCAGGCTGAGCACAATCGCATAAGATGATTCCCAGTACAGCGGTTCGGGACTGTCCATGTCAGCACGTGCCATCAGTTTTGATCATAACAACCGGCGCACAAAGCGCCTACTCATCCGCGCCGGTTTCTGCCGCATCCGCTTCTGATGCAGCCGCGTCAGGCGCGGCGGTATCAGCATCCGCGGCGGGTGGTTCGGCCAACCGCGCGGCGTTTTCGTCTAACCACGTCTCAAAATCAGCATAAACCGCCGGGTTTGGTTCACCTTGCAGCACAAATTGCACCGCGTTTACGCGTGTCTCATCGACCGGGATCAACAGGGTCACCAGGTCCAGGCCAGCGAACGCTTCACCACTGTCGCTTTCCTGCGGCTGAATCGTAAACCGCAAAAACGCCAGCGACACCCCGCCAACCTCGCGCATCTCCGGCCCTTCAAACGCATCATCGGATACATCGAATCCTTGCGCCGTCTCCTGTACCTCGAAATTGCCGCGCAGCTGCTCCAAGAATCCCAGCATTTGTTCATCCTGGTTACCGGGCACTATTTCCAGACCAACCTGGGCGGCAAGTTCGTCAAGCGGCATCACATTGTACTGGATTTGCGCGACCACGTTCTGATCAGCGATGTAGAGCACCTGCCCCTGGGTGATTTCGATCCATGGTTCTTGAGGCACCGCTGCCGCCGTGTCGTCATCGCCTTCAGTCTCCGGCGGTGCTTCATCGGCGGACGGTTCTATTTCGTCGGCAGATGGTTCTGCTTCGTCGGTGGATGGTTCCGCTTCTTCAGTGTCCACGGATTCAGTTTCTCCGGTATCGGCGGACTCGGCTTCTCCGGTGTCCGCAGCCCCGGCGTCTTCAGCATCCGTTGTTTCACTCTCATCAGCCGGAGTCGTAACCTCGGCGGCCTTATTCGTGAGCCATGCCAAAAAATCGTTGTACGCAACGGCGTCTGGCTCACCTTGCAAAACGTACATGACCACTTCGAGATCGCTGTCTGCCCGTTCGATCAGGGCTTGCACATAATCCAGCCCGTCAAACACCTGGTCATCCGGTGAGGTCTGGCTCTCGATCTGGAACCGGAGCAGGGTTACCGGCACACCGTCCAGCACCTGGATCGCCGGACCATCAATTTTATCCGGGTCAACGACCAGTTGGGCAGCGCTGACTTCCGCTTCCAGGCTGGCACGCACCTGTGTTAACAAATCCACCAGCGGGTACGTGACATCGTCGGCGGGCATTTCCAGCCCGGATTGTTGCGCGAATTCCTCCACCGGCAGGGTTACCGTTTGAATCTGTGCCAGAATCTCAGGATCACGCGTGTACGTCAACTGGCCGGGTGTCTGTTCGGTCCAGTTTTCCGCCGTACCTTCGCCCAGCGGCACCGCCGTAGGCGCAATGGTGGGTGTCATGGTCAGCGTTGGGTCCGGCAAAAAAACACCCGTTGATACCCCCGTGTCGGCCACCAGCACAAAAACAAGTCCCAGTACGATCAGCAATAAAACAACAGCAGTAGTTTGCGAGCGTAGCGTCATGCGAGCAGCTCCTTAACGGATACGCCAGTCATCATTTGATCAACACCCTCTAAGTGTAGCCGAGAGTAGCCGACCTTTCAACAAAGGTTCCAGGATGATCAGGGTAATCGCTTCAAATGAGTGATTAGGCTTTTGAAACGCTGTGCGACACGGCGTGTCGCCTTCCCCCTATTTCCCCCTTCCAGCCAAGCTGGACGGGGGACTTTTTTTGCGAAATCGGCTGTTTTGACCTCGCCATGGCTTGGCCGGGGAGGGGCGTTTTTGGTTATTGAAGCAATAGCCCTGCCAGGATCATTGTTATTGTGGATCATGCGCCGGTAGTAATGGCACGCTTCGAACACGACAACCACAGCCCTCCCGTCAGGCTTGTTATTGATATTTTCTTACCTGTAGAGGTGAATATCGGCGTATGTTTGACCTGTAGCTTGTCATTTGACAAAAGTTAAACCGGCGTGATAAGATTTTTAAAATTTATAGTCAATATCCTAAATATAGTACAGTGAGCCGATAACCCATGCAACAAACGAGACGTCATATCCTCGAAATCCTGAAAGAACGCAAAGAAGCCACCATCGATGAAATCGTAACGGCACTAAGCGAGCGTATCGGCAAAATCACGGCTGTCACAGTCCGCCACCACCTGGAAATCCTGCGTGGTGATGGCCTGGTAGCTGCCCCGTCAGTACGCCGCCGGAGTGCACCTGGACGACCTCAGTATGTCTACTCGCTCACCGAACGGGCTGCCGATCACTTCCCCAACAACTACCAGGGGTTGGCGACCGCCCTGTTGGAACAGATCAAAGAGCAACTGCCACCAACCAGGGTGAATGACATCATCGAAGGTGTAGCCGAAAACATGGTCAACGAAGCAGATATCCCAGACGGGCCGCTTGACGCACGCATGGAACATACCGTCGCCTACCTGAACCATCACGGTTACACGGCAAAATGGCGTCCCGGTGACGACGGTTACCTGCTGACCATTAGCAACTGCCCCTACGAACAGGTATCATGCAGCAACCGCGAATTATGCCGGATGGACGAAAAGCTGATCCGAGGGCTGACCGGTGCGCGTCCGAAGCGTCTGAGTTGGCAAATAGACGACGACGATGCCTGTGTGTTTTTCATTGCTAACCACAAGTAACACGTCCAGCGGCGATACGGTCACGTACCATCCACCCACAGTGGAACCATACCTCCTCCATCCTGCGGTCACACACACAGCAGAGATTGGGAGTTTTCTGTACCCCCAAAAAGGTTAGCAGCACGGCGGCGTAACAGGCAGCCAGATCGTAAACGTGCTGCCGACGCCAACCGTGCTTTCGACCGAAATGTCACCGTTGTGACGGGTGATAATTTCATACGCGATCGCCAGCCCCAACCCTACCCCGCGAATCCCACTGTCACGGGCGCGTTCGCTCCGGAAAAAGCGCTTGAACAGGTTGTCCATCGCGGGTTTGTCTATGCCCATACCGGTATCTTTTACCTGAACGGTCACGTATTCGCCCCCGGACCACGTTTCGTAACCCAGGCGGATATCGATATGACCGCCCTCGGTCGTGTACTGCACGGCATTATCGATCACCAGGCTGATTGCGCGCGTGATAGACGGACCGTCGGCCATCACCATAGGCAGCGAATCATGCCGCGTCATAGCCAGCGTCACGCCCTTTTCCTCGGCCAACGGGCCATACCGCACGGCCATATCGGCCACCAACTGGTTGATGTCTTGTTCCTCACACTCCAGATTCATCAACCCGGCATCGATGTGTGACAGCTCCAACATGGCCTCGATCAGATGTGATAGGCGCTCGGTTTCGCGTTCCAACGCCTGCATATGCATCGGCTGCTGGTCGGCAGAAGCCTGCCTCAGCAAGTACTGCCGCATTTTGATATTGGTCACGGGCGTGCGTAGTTCTTGTGCGGCATCTGCCAAAAACTGCATCTTCAGGTTATCCCCGGCTCGCCGCACGGCGATATCCTGTTGGGCAACAACAAACCCAACCAATGTGTTCGACGCGTCAAAACCCGGTGAAATGGACATGGCCACATCAAGCTGGCGCCCGTTCGGCAGCTCATAATGGACATCACCGCGCCAAGCCGATCCCGACGCGATCGCGTCGGCGAGCGCCTGGTTGGCTGTAACATCAGCCGTCACCGGCGGCCATGTGATGGGCTGGCCGACAGCCTGCGCCGCCAACTGCCCGATCAAATCCTCCCAGGCCGGATTCACATACAATACGATACCATCCGGCGACACCAACGACACGGCGATTCCGGCGTGATGCAGGATCAATTGAAAACGGTTGCGTTCCTGGGTCAGCACGGCAGCGTGTTCTAACAAACTGACGGACGTCTCATCCTTCAAGTCGTCGATAATATGCTGGGTATCGGCAGACCGTGGCGGCGGCCCGCCGCGCTCGATCTCCTGGGTAATACGTGTTTCGGCCACAACACGCGACTCCAGTTCGTGGCGATCCAGGTACAGCCGCACGCGTTTTCGGAGTTCGATGACGTCCAGGGGCGTCACCAGGTAGTCATCCACGCCCGCCTCAAACGCTGCCCGTTTGTGTTGGAGCGATCCCATCAAAATAAAGGTGGTGTGCGCAAAACGTGGTTCTTGTGTGAAATCCGTGATAAGTGACAACACCTGCCAGACCGGCGGTCGAAGCGCGATCAAACAGATCACCGGTCGCTGTGTGTCAGCATCAGCCAGCAAATCCGATACAGTCGATACCAGGCGCACCGTAATCCCGATGTGATAAAGCTGTTTCAACACCCATTGTCCGGCGCTAACATCCCGATCCAAAACAAAAACCGGCGCACTGTTCATGGGTTACCTTCCTTCAAAAACGGCAACTTTTGCCCTAAAATCTAGTATAAGCGTAAATATCATTTCTACAATGTAATATCCGGTGCGTTAGCGCTGCCGGGTCGTTATGCAGCAGCTTTCCCCTCGTTCCCGCTTGCCGCGCGGAAAAACAATCACCCCGTGATAGTCACACAGTGATAGTCACACAGTGATAGTCACACAGTGATAGCCAAAATGGCCTGTTTGTTTGGCGGGCATCGCACGGTACAATGGAAATAAAATACACTCTGAGGGTGATCGTTTGCCACCTGAAAACCGACCGTTTCTCAAGCGTGTGCTGCCGTCAGCGCTGTTATTGGTCGGCACACTCGCCTGGGCATTTGCCCTGGGCATGATCCTGACCGCGCTGCTGGACGCTGATTCGACCGCGCCCGAACAACCCCGCCAGGTCACGGAACAGCCTACGCTGTCTACCGGACGATCTACGCTGGCGGCGGTGAGCCAGACACCGGTCCCAACCGCGACCCAATCACCAACCGCGGTTCCACCGACAGCCACGCCTGCCCCACCGACACCACCGCCCACCAATACACCCAGAACGGACACGGATTCCAGCGCTGCCGGCGAAAATACAACGGCTCAGGCCGCCGACGATGTCGCGCCGCAGGACGATCAAGCAGCGGCCAATCCTGACGGTGAATCACCGGTAGAAAACGACACCGCCGCAGCGGAATGCCCGCCGCCCGACGGTTGGGAGCGGCATGTCGTACAGCCGGATGACACGTGGTTCGCGTTTTTCCTGGGTTCCGGTGGCGCCGTCGCCAGCGTTGACGAGCTGATGCAGGCCAACTGCGTCACCAGCCGCTGGCTGAACATAGGCCAGGTGATCTTTCTGCCGCCGGGTGCCGCTGACAACGCCCCGTTGTCAGCACCGGCTGTGCCCGCTTCCGGAGCACTCGACTCTGGCGAGCCTGCCGCCGGTTCGACCGGGCCGCGACCGGCTAACTGCCCGTGCACGATCAGTGTATCGCCGGGCTGGCGCCGCGAACAAATCGCGGAAGCCATCGACGCCGCCCAAACCGCGTTTACCGGCGCAGACTTTTTAGCCGCGACCGGCGCCAATGCCAGCGCACCCTTTGATTTTGTGATGGAACGCCCGCCGGGAACGTCAATGGAAGGGTTTATGTTCCCCGGCACGTATACGGCCCAGAATAATACCACCGCCGAAGGTTTCCGCGACATGCTGCTGGAAGCGTTCGCTAACGCCATATCGCCGCAGGTGCGGGCCGACGCTGCCGCGCAAGGTGTGACGTTTTACCAGGCGCTCATTATCGCGTCGATTGTCCAGCGCGAGGTACACGGCCCCGAAGCGCAAAAGATCGTGGCGAGCGTGTATTACAACCGCTACCGCGACGGTAACCGGCTGGCATCAACCATCCCGGTTCAGTATGCGCTGGGCCAGCCGGGCAACTGGTGGCCGCGTATCACGAATACCAACGCCGAGGCGGACACGCCCTATAACACCTACACCCGGCCCGGCCTGCCACCGACCCCGGTCGATAACCCCGGCCTGAGCGCGATCATCGCTGCCGTGTACCCGGCACAAACCAACTACTACTATCACACGGCAGCCTGTGACGGCAGTGGCGAGGTTTTCGCCGAAACCTACGAAGAGCACCTCGCCAACGCCAATTGTGACTAAGGCTGAACCAGCCGGACGCGATTCACTTTTTGCTACGAATCATCGGGGTCAATACTGGTTGGCACCCATATCTGGCCCCACTGGCTGGCCTCATTCTGTAACGCGGTTTCGGTCTTTTCGATCAAACCGGGGAACGACATCATATAATCGTCGATGTCGATGTAATCGACGTCCTCTAACTCAAGCTCGGCTTCTTGCAGCGAGAACCATGTATCCTGGTAAATGGACGCCTGCCGGTCCCACTGGTACAGTGAGCGGAACGCCGCCACCACTGCCGCAAACGCCGGGAGAATCGCCGTGATAAACGCCAGCAGCGCGCTGTCCGCCGATGCCGACCACGCCGACGTGATGCTGGAGAGAAACATCAGCACCGCCGACACAACAAGCATAGTTGACGAGTTGAAGTCAAATTCCTTGACCCGGTTCTGATAGTAGGCTTCCTGGTAGTGAATGCGCTGCTGTAGATAAAACTCCGTGCGCAGCCTGACTTCTTCCGGCGAGAGGAGCGGCGGTTCGGGTTTTTGTTCAGGGGTTGGGGTGGAATTAGCTGCTTGCACGATTCTGAACCCTCCGCTGCCGCAGCACACGTAACGTCATCCGGCGCAAATGCTGCACACGTTCCTGATCGTCGGCAATATCAAATGGACTCTGGCGAGCGATATACAAAAAATAAAGCGTGCGCATCCGTTCGGCAGCGTTTCGCGCCTGGAACCACTGCTTCTGGGGTACCTGGTTGGTCTGTAAAAACGACACACTGCCCGTGGCGGCACCGATGACGGTTGTCGCCACGCCCAGCACGTTGATCCACACATCCGGCACATTCGACTGGTACAGCAGCACACTGAGGGCCGCGAGCACGCTGGTCAAAAACGCGCCTAGAATAAAAATCCACTGGTACAGGTAATGCAGGTTTTGGAAATACTTGGCTTCCTGTTCCAACTTCCAAAAACGCGGCATCAAGTGCTGTTCCAGTTCGCGCAGGTCATCCCGCAGTTGAGGGAGCATATCCGACGCGTTTTTGAGCAGGGACGGCGAAATAAACCCTTCGCGTTCCAGCCATTGATGATACAGCCGGGCTTCTGGCTTATCCGTCATCAGGGCCTGAGTACCGTCCCACGTTCTCGGATCGAAAAACTCGGACAGCTCTGGCGGCGGCCATTTACTGGAAAAACGCAGCTTTGGACGGCGCTTGATAAAAAACAATGTTTTGACCGATGGTGGAATAACAAACCGTTCAGGCAGGTTGGTTTTGAGCATGGCTCCTCCCTTGCCGGTACCATAACGTCGTTGTATCAGGATACGAGCAAATCGCAAAATATGAAAGCAAACCAATCGATCACAACCCGGCACCAATCAAAAACAGGATGCGGAGTTGTGCCCGGCAGTCACCGGTTAGCGGAATGAAATCGCCGTTTCCCAACCGGGTTCGGAATCGTCAGCAGACGCGGTCAGCAGCACAATCGTCTCCGTATCCCACACATACGGCTCATACTCGCGCTGCATCTGGTCGATCAGTCGTGGGAACGGTTGGGGCGGCACACGAGTGCTTACAGCCAACCAGGGACGAAACCCGATCTCACCTTCTGTTTCAAGCGTGATCAGGGGTTCCAGGTCAGCTACCAGCGCCGCCCGTGCTTCTTGCAGCGTGTCTTCCGGTTGGAGCGACCACGCCGCCACGTAACGCTGAGCGCCGATCACGTCGGCCACAACGCCCGTGATCTCAAGCTGGATCGGCAAATGATTCCGCGCCCAATCTGCGAGTATTTTTTTCACGGCGTCCACGTCACCGGCGCGAAACGTCCCGACCAGTTCAATACCCGATGGCAGCGCCGGGGAAATCCGGTTTTGCTGGCGCAGCGACCGCACGCGTTCCGCCAGTTCAAGCGACAGGTCGAGCTGTATGCAAAAAACCATCGGCGGCGCGGCGGACTTCACGTCCGCGGGTTCCTCGTCCGCAGACTCTTTGTCCGCGGACTCATTGTCCGCGGCTTCCGCCGGTAGCTGTGCCACCGGTTCCGGTTCTTGTTCCGGCTGGAATTCCGAAACACCCATTTCTTCTTTGTCATCCGTCTCAATGGGCGCGGCTGGTGCTTCATCCCCGGCGGGCAGTGTTTCGCCTGCCACATCACCAGGAACGGCACCATCGAGCACCGGTATATCGTGCATGACAGCTTCCGTGACTTCCGTGTCTTCCGCCGCCGGTGAACCGAATAGCTTCGTCAGCGTGCCCCGGTCTGCCGGTTCAATTTCGTCGTCCAACACATCCAGGTCCAGCGGTTTTAAGGCCAGCCGGGATGGTGCTTTTTCATCCCCCGGTGATGGCGCACCAGCCGGTTCGTCGTCCCCAGCGGGCGGCAGTTCGTCGTCGAGTGTTTCAATTGATGCCAGCAGCGCCGCCGTGGGTTCGTCGTGTGTTACCGGCTCGATCTCGTCATCCAGCGCATCCAGATCGATCGGCTCAAGCTCGACAGGCTCCGGCCACGACACATCATCAAAATCTTCATAGGACAGGTCGTCGTCGCCATCAGGTAAAACAGGCTGGTCGCTCATGGGTCCTCCGGCATGATCTAGCGCGATACATCACCAAACGTGATCAACTCGATTTCTTCCGACTGCACACATTCCAGCGTGGCGGCGTGAGTCAGGTGTGCCAGTTCGCCTTCACGCTGTGTCACATACTCGCTGTTCGTTTTGAGTCCGTCATCCACATAACCGGGATGGCACATCAATTCGGTAACGCTGTCGTCCGGCAGATTGGTCAGGATCAACAGCAGGTCGCCCAATGTGGCATGCTGCCCGTAGAATCCATTCTCAAAACGCGCGGGTAATTGGATCGATTGAGCCGCCGCCACCATCATACCCTGAAGCGTCTCGACCAACTGCCGCGCAGTATCCTCGGTGCGATCCGGGATGAATACCTGCACAACCCGGACAAAATCGCCCGGTGTCCCGTCAAATACCATGTTGCGCAGCGGCAGGTTATACTGCGCCGCGATATCAAGCGTCACGTGCAGCGCTGCCGGATGCAGATACACGGCGTGGTTGTGCGCATCCATGTGATCGGGGGGTTTCCCAGCCAGCCTGATAAAACGATCAACCTGCGCGGTGATTTCGCGCCGGAATGCTTCGGCGACCGCGCCCGGTTCACGCGTATCGAGCAGCGGCCCCCACTGCCCGATAGGGAAAAACCGCCCGGCGCTGTCTACCAACGGTGTCACGGTGTTTAGCGGCGAAACCGGCTGGCCGGTGGTCAGGTTCAGGTGCAGGCCCACCCCCAAATCAGGCGCCTCTGCGAGCGCACGTTCCAGCCCGGCGGGTGCGTCGGGCAAATTGATCATGATCGTCGTCGAGGTAACGATCCCGCTGCGGTGGGCCTCTAGAATCCCGTGATTCACACCCGGCGACCGGCCCAGGTCATCGGCGTTGACGATCAACCGTTTCATTGTATGTCCCACTTTTTTAACGCTGGCGGGTGCGCATAGCCCACCAATCCGCACTACGTGGATCATAGCCCAATCCGGCGGCGGGCGAAAGATTCAGACTTCGATTTTCACGGCGCTTTGTGTTATACCTTGTGGGCTAATTACGGTTATTAAGAATACCAAGATTCGTTCAGTTTTATCATACGTGAGAGGTGTTTTATGTCTGATGCTGTACAAGCTGCCGTCAACAAGGTAACCGCCAAAATACGCGCGATCACGATCGATTTTGGCCTTGCCGAGTGGGAAGCCGCCACCACAGGCACCGACGAAGCGCTCAACGCTGCCGCCGAAGCCGAAGCCGCCATGATGCATTTCTGGGCCAACCCCGACGACTACCAGCAGTATAAAACGTGGGACGAGAGCGGCGCGGCGGGCGACGATGCCCAGCTTAAGCGCATGGTGCACTTGCTGCATTACGCTTATGCCGAAGGCCAGCGCGACGCATCGACCATTCAGGAAATGACCGAACTCTCCAAGGCGCTGAATGATGCGTTTACCAATTTCCGCGCCGAGGTGGACGGCCAGCGCCTGACCAACAACGCGATCATGGCGATTCTGCGCGACGAGAACGACTCCGGCAAGCGCCGCGCTGCCTGGGAAGGCAGCAAACAGGTTGGCGTCCAGATCGCCGATACGATCCGCCGCCTGGCCGAACTGCGCAATGAAGCAGCCCAACACATGGGTTATGAGAACTTCCACCGCATGAGCCTGACGCTGAACGAACTCGACCCGGATTGGCTGTACAGCCTGCTGGACGACCTCGCCGCCAAAACCGAAGCGCCTTTCCGCAAAACCAAAGCCGCGATGGATGTCGAACTGAGCAAGCGGTTTGGCGTATCCGTCGAAGACCTGATGCCCTGGCACTACGCCGACCCGTTTTTCCAGGAAGCCCCCATGCTGGGCGACCTGGACTTCGACCGGCTGTTTGAAGGTAAAGACCTGGAAGAATTGGCGATCAAAACCTATGACGGCCTGGGCATGGAAATCCGCGATATCATCGCGCGCAGCGACCTGTACGAGCGCGAGGGCAAAGACCAGCACGCGTTTTGCACCCACATCGACCGCGAGGGTGATATCCGTGTGCTGAGCAACCTGAAACCTAACCTGCGCTGGATGGATACGCTGCTGCACGAGATGGGCCACGCCGTATACGACAAATATATCCCCCAGGATTTGCCGTGGCTGCTGTGCACCGTCCCGCACATCCTGACTACGGAAGCCATGGCGCTGTTGATGGGCTCGGTCACGCTGGACCCGGAATGGCACGAACAAATCCTCGGCGTCCCGGCGGGCGAGGCCGCTAAAGTCATCAAAGCCGGGGCGGAACGATTCCGGCTGGAAGCCCTGATCTTTGCACGCTGGGTGCTCGTGGTGGTCAACTTTGAGCGCCTGCTGTACGAAGACCCGTCACGCGATCTCAACGCGGCGTGGTGGGACCTGGTCGAAAAATACCAGATGTTGATCGTACCAGAAGGGCGCAAAAACAAGCCGGACTGGGCCGCCAAATACCATATCGCGCTGGCCCCGGCCTATTATCAAAACTACCAGTTGGGCCGTATGATGTCCTTGCAGTGGGACGCCTGGCTGCGTGACAACAGCGGCGGCATTGTCGGGCGCCGCCGGGCAGGCGAATTCTTCCGCGCGCGCATCTTTGCCCCCGGCAATACCATGCACTGGAACGACGCGCTCGAATTCGCTACCGGTGAAAAACTCAACCCGGACTATTTCGCCAAAAAATTCACGTCATAACGCGTGGATAAAGGGGTGTGCTGTTCCGGAATGTTTTTTTTACCGGAACAGCCCGTTTCCCAACACGAACAATACGCCGATGCAGCATCTTTACATCAGTTACCCACCCAACGAATATGAGTTCGCGCACCGCCTGGTTGACAATCTGCAAGCCCTGGGGTATCCCGTGTTTGTTGACGCCGTCAGCGAAACCGGCACGCCGCCCTGGGCGGCTGAGACACACCGCGCGATCCGCACCTGCGGCGCTGTGATCCTGATTCTAGGGCTGGCGGAACGCCGCCCGACCGGCATCCGGCACGAAGGCGTCAGCGCCAACCGGCAGGAGAAACCGGTCTTTGTCGCGATTCGATCCCCCGGCGACCTGCCGCGTTACCTGGCGCACGCGACCAGCATCGACTTTTCAGGCGACTACGACAGCGCGTTTCAAGAATTGGTGGCACACCTGCCGAGCGCCCCGGCCCTGCTCACAGCGCCCAGCCTGCCGTGGCAGCGCCATCCCAGGCGCCGCGCCGCGCCGCCGCGTTCGCCGGGACACTACCGCCGGATAGTCTGGTGGCTGGCTGTGGCCGCGATGATCATCGCCTGCATCACAATTGGGATCGTCGTGGGAGCAATTCCGGTGTAAGATTCAAGTAGATTCCCCAACCGCCAGCCGCCACCGGGAGACATTATGGACCGAACAGTGCCAAAAACCGGCAGCGAAGAGATCGAGCTGTACATTCGCACAATTTATTCGCTGCTGCGTTCTACCCACGCCGTACAACTCGACGCCTTGGTCGAAGCGCATTTGACGATGAATTCGTCACTCCACGTTAAGGCCCGCCAACCTGCGCCGGACGCTTCGACCCTGTATTACACGATCATGCGCCTGCCACGCTGTATCGCCGATGTTAATCTGATCGTCATGGGCCAGACCAACCGCGTGTTTCATGACCACGACTACCCGGACATCGAAGCGTGGACTCCCGTAACCGCCCCGGCCCGCCGCCGCCGTATGGTCTACGACGGTGACAGCACGCTGGCCGCCTACATCGCCAGCCGCTCCGACATTGACGACCTGATTCCGGTCCTGGTCGCGTACCAGATCGAATGGAACAAGCTGCACCCGATCTTGCAGAATGTCAGCGTACAGGCCGATCTCGCCGCGTACAGCGCCGACGCCACGCTGGCCCGCACGTCTGACCTGGCGCGCGCGCTCAACATGTCGCCGGACGACCTCAGCCGCCTGCAAGACGCGTGGGGCGACGAGATGATCGCCACCCTGCAAAAGATCGCGCGCGCGCCCAAACGGTTGGCGGTGCGCCTGCTGGCCGGAACCTATATCAATTACCAGCATGCCATGTCGTCGTGGTGGCTCAACGTGCGCCAGCATGTAGCGCCGGTCAACGTAGAAGACCGGCCCGTATATTTTGTATCAAGCAACATTCACGCCATTCCTAACCTGCTCAGCGGCTTTGCCCTGCGTGAAGAAAAGAACATTCTCGCCTTCATAGACCAAGCCGGTGATCCCGCGTTAAAAGCGGAATATGACTATGTGCGCGTAAAAGAAGAACTGAACAACAAAAACAACTTCCTGTATTATGCGCTGCGGCGTTATACAGCCGAACCGGATATCCAGCAGCAGAGCCTGGACTCTGAGACGGAAGTCGGCATCAAACGCGCGCCCAACCTGTACGGTTTCGATATCGGTGCCCAGGTCATTGAAATCAACAAGCTCGACCCGGCCCGCATGGACCCGCGCCTGCTGCGCGGTTCCGAAGACGATATGAAACTGCTGCGGCAAAGTGATGCTCTGATCGTGAATCTGGACTACCCGCTGGGCATGGCGGCGTATCATGTGCTGGCTAAAATCAGCCAGTATGTCAACCGCATGCTGGGTATATACGTGATCGGCAAAGCGGCGACGCTCAACGCGCGCATTGGCGACGTGATGATCGCCAACGTAGTCTACGACGAGCACAGCCAGAACTCATACCTGTTCGGCAACTGTTTCGCTGCCGCCGACCTGCTGCCTTACCTGACCGCAAGCAGTGTGCTCGACAATCAGAAAGTAGTCAGCTCGCGCGGCACATTTTTGCAAAATGCGCGTTATATGGACGTGTTTTACCGCGAGGGATACTCGATTATCGAAATGGAAGCCGGGCCATACCTGTCTGCCGTGTATGAAATGATACGCGCCCAGCGCCACCCGGTTAACGAAATCGTCAACCTGTATATTGCGCCGTTCGACATCGGCTTTTTGCACTACGCCAGTGATACGCCGATGAGTCCGGGCCGCAACCTGGGCGCGGGCCGCCTGACCTACATTGGTGTCGAACCCACCTATGCCACCGCCGTTGCAACACTGCGCCGCATCTTTACCAACGAGATGAACCGGCTTCGCGCCGAACAACCGGCCTCTTCTGTACCGGCAGCAACATAAGGAGCAATAACCGTGGACGTGTATGAAGCCATCAAATCGAACCGGTCGGTGCGCCGGTTTTCCGAACAACCCGTCAGCCGCAATGATATCATGCATATTGTCAATGCGGGGCGGCTGTCTGGCTCCGCAAAAAACCGCCAGCCCTGGTACTTTATCATCGTCACTGAGCGCGAGTTGTTACATGCCCTGGGCAATTGTGGCCCGTGGTGTACCCATCTGGCCGGGGCCGCGTTTGGCGTCGTGATGGTCGTGGATGACCTGCACGCCCCGCGCACCCTGACCACGCCGTTTGACCTGGGCCGCACCAGCCAAAACATGATCCTGGCCGCGTGGGAAATGGGCATTGTGTCGTGCATGGCGACGATCTACGAGACCGACAAAGCACGCGAATTGCTGAATATCCCGGCAGACAAGGACGTTCCCTGGGCGATTTCGTTCGGCTACCCGGCACCGGACGTTGACCCGCGCCAACGTCCCTCCCGCAAAACAGGACGCAAACAATTTGATGAGGTCGCCCGCTGGGAATCCTGGTAGCGCCGCAGAGCAATCGCTTCAAATTGACGGTTATGTTTTTATGCAACACCTTCCCCCTAATCCCCCTTCCAGCCAAGCTGGACGGGGGACTTTTGCAACGCGCGTTCGTGAACATGTGCGCCGCTCGCAACCGGCTGTTTTGCCCCTCTTTGGCTTGGCCGGGGAGGGGGTGCGCGACC
>JAFGHR010000062.1 GCA_016930015.1 Anaerolineae bacterium
AAGGCACGGAAATCCGCCCAGCCCTTCAGCGCCAGCGTCTTGGTGATCGCGGCGGTCAGGGTGGTTTTCCCGTGATCGATGTGGCCGATGGTTCCCACATTCACATGGGGCTTCGTCCGCTCAAATTTACCCTTGGACATATATGTCAACTGCCTTTCTGATACTCAAACATACGCTCAAGTTTTTCGTGTATTGGTTTAGCCTGCGAGCTTACCTGCGCTCTGTTTCGGATTAGCGATAGCTTCCCTTGATGATAGCTTGCTGCATGCTTTCGGGCACGGGGGCGTAATTATGAAATTCCATCGTGAAGTTGCCCCGGCCCTTGGTCATATTGCGCAGGTCAGTTGCGTAGCCAAACATTTCACCCAGCGGCGCTTCGGACCGGATGGACGAGATACCACCGGCCCGCGGCTCAAGGCCGCCGATTTCGGCGCGTCGCGCCGACAGATCACCCATGACATCACCGGCATATTCTTCTGGCACGGTGACTTCCACGCGCATGTACGGTTCCAGCAGGATAGGCATACCGTGCGCTACGGCATCTTTGAGTGCCATAGACCCGGCGATTTTGAAGGCAATATCAGACGAGTCGACCTCGTGGTACGAACCATCCACCAGGCGCGCCTTGACGCGGACAACCGGGTAACCGGCTATCACACCACTTTGCGCGGCTTCCTTGATGCCGTGTTCCACCGACTTGATATATTCCTTGGGAATCGTACCGCCGACAATGGCGTTTTCGAAGACGAAGTCTTCTTCGGCATTTTCGGGCATAGGTTCGATCTCGATGATGGCATGGCCGTATTGACCACTGCCGCCGGTTTGGCGCACGAAACGACCATCGCCGCGCGCTTTACGCGTGATGGTTTCACGGTAGGATACACGCGGTTTGCCGACGCGGGCATCCACCTTGAACTCGCGGAACAGGCGGTCTACCAGCACTTCGAGGTGCAGCTCACCCATACCGGAGATCAGCGTTTGGCCGGTCTGTTCATTGACCTGGATGACAAAAGTCGGGTCTTCCTCGGCCAGTTTAGACAGGGCTTCACCCATCTTGTCCTGATCGGCTTTGGTCTTAGGCTCAATGGCCACCGAGATAACCGGTTCGGGGAAATGGATGTCTTCCAGGATAATCGGGTGTTTCTGGTCTGACAGCGTATCGCCGGTGAACGTATTCTTAAGACCCAGGGTGGCAGCGATATCACCGGCGTGGACGATTTCGACATCTTCGCGGCGGTCGGCAAACATACGTACCACGCGCCCGATACGCTCGCGCCGGTCTTTGGACGTGTTTAAGACCATCGATCCGACATGGATCGTGCCAGAATACACACGGAAGAACGCCAGCCGCCCGACAAACGGGTCGGTGACGATCTTAAAGACAAGGGCGGTCAGCGGTTCGTCGTCCGAAGCGCTGCGTTCTTCGACCTTGTTGGTTTTGACGTCCGTACCCTGGATGGGGGGGATATCCGATGGCGCTGGCAGGATATCGACGATGGCATCGATGAGCAACTGGACGCCTTTGTTCTTGAGGGCCGAGCCGCACATCACCGGCTGAAGTTCACCTCTGATGGTGGCTTGGCGCAGCGCCTTCATTAACTCGTCGTTGTTGATCGGTTCTTCTTGCAGCCACTTCTCGGTCAGCGCCTCGTTCGTTTCGACGATTCGTTCGATCATCTCGGCGCGTGCGGCTTTAGCGTCGTCGCGCAGTTCGGACGGGATATCGCCGTGTTTGATATCCGTACCCAGTTCATCGCCGTAGCTGATCATCTGCATCTGCACCAGGTCGATGATCCCGCCAAAATCGGAGCCTTCGCCGTAGGGCAGTTGGATCAAGACCGGTTTGCCGCCGAGGCGGTCCACAATCATGTCTACACAACGGTGGAAGTCGGCACCAACGCGATCCATTTTGTTGATAAAGCAGATGCGAGGCACGTTATACTCATTAGCCTGGCGCCACACGGTTTCTGACTGGGGTTCAACCCCGGCCACACCGTCAAAGACCACCACACCACCATCCAGAACCCGCAAGCTGCGTTGTACTTCGGCGGTAAAATCGACGTGTCCGGGGGTGTCGATGACATTGATTTGGTGACCACGCCAGAAAACAGTGATAGCTGCCGCCGTAATGGTGATGCCCCGTTCCTTTTCTTGTTCCATATAGTCAGTCGTGGCCGCACCGTCGTGCACCTCGCCCATACGGTGAATCTTCCCAGCGTAATACAGAATACGCTCGGTTGTCGTCGTTTTACCGGCGTCGATGTGGGCAATGATGCCAATATTGCGGACCTTCGAGAGGTTCAGGGCAGTCTCATTAACGGCTTTTTTGGCCATAGTGCTGTATTAGTTCCTGAGTATTACCAACGATAGTGAGCAAACGCGCGGTTTGCTTCGGCCATGCGGTGCGTATCTTCTTTTTTCTTGATGGCGGAACCCTGGCCGCTGGCGGCGTCCATAAATTCGGCAGCCAATTTTTCGGACATGCTGCGACCACCGCGCCCGCGTGCGGACGCCAGTAGCCAGCGCATCGACAGGGAAAACGCACGGTTTGGCTCGACTTCAACCGGCACCTGGTAGGTTGAACCGCCCACACGGCGCGGTTTCACTTCGAGGACCGGCGTGGCATTCCGTAGTGCTTGTTCAAACACTTCGACCGGATCACGCTTGGCACGTTCTTCAATCAGGTCAAACGCATCATAGATGACCCGGCAAGCCGTGCTTTTTTTGCCGCCGCGCATCATACGGTTGACAAACATCGTGACGTGAATATTGTTGTATTTCACGTCAGGTACGATCTCGTGCGGGGGTGGACTTTTTCTTCTTGGCATCTATTAACTCCCCAGAAGTACTTATTTCGGCTTTTTGGCGCCGTACTTGCTGCGACCCTGTCCACGGTTCTCAACCCCATCTGAGTCGAGCGTGCCGCGCACAATATGATAACGAACGCCAGGCAGGTCCTTTACACGGCCACCGCGCACCAACACCACGCTGTGCTCCTGAAGACCATGCCCTTCACCAGGAATATAGGCGGTGACTTCGATCTGGTTAGTGAGGCGAACACGCGCCACTTTTCGCAGAGCGGAGTTTGGCTTTTTGGGCGTCATGGTTTTCACCTGCGTGCACACACCACGCTTTTGTGGTGAACCTTTCGGTTGGCGCGTCCGCGTCTGCGAGTACGAGTTAAACGTATACTGTAGCGCCGGTGCTTTACTCTTCTTTTTCTTGGGTTGACGACCTTTACGGACCAGTTGATTGATCGTCGGCATAGTTGCCTCCGCGCCTAGCCAGCCAGAGCCGGCAAAAACATGAACTTACTTGTCGCGTAACAACGGGCACTGACGCCCGTTTTTTTGCAGAACGCGAGGCCATCTCTCTTCGGCACACGATGGCCTCTCGTACGATACCTCATCCAATTCGGTCACCATCGCCCTGCCTGGCAGGGTTGGCGCCGTGCGTGTAGGTCCACGAATATTAGCATTTCACCTGAGGGCTGTCAAGACTCGATCTTGCGGTTCCGCGTGTAATGAACGACGGTTGTACACCTGGGTTTTGAGGCATGCCGGTCGCGGGTGTGTAGACCATATATGTTATAGGGGGATTGCAAAAGACGGCGTTGGGGAAAAACATCATTCAAGTGGATGTGTTTTGGCCCCCTAATATATTATATATAACGACAGGTGTTGAGTTTGCCAACGGCGTAATGATATAATGCGCTCAGGTTTGCTCGTTTCCAGTCATAAGCAGGTCGTTATGCCCAAATCCGAAGTGATTGCCGAACTCCGCGCCGCGCGCGCCGAACTGCTGCAAGCGTTAGATGGTCTCACCGGCGACCAGATGCTTCAGGCAGGGGCAGTTGGTATCTGGTCGGTGAAAGATGTGCTGGCGCATCTCGTGGCGTGGGAAGCGGAGCTTGTGACCGCGCTGGCCAGGCTGGAGCAACATAAACAACACGCGCCACGTATTGTAGAGATAGATGATATTGATGAATGGAACGAACAACAGTACCATGTGAACGTCTCGCGCTCACTCGAAGCGGTGTGGGATGATTTTGAGGGTGTACACAAGCAGTTGCTTGTTACGGTCGAACAGGTAGATAACCGTTCGCTGGATGATAACCGCCGCTGGCCGTGGATGGAAGGCGAACCGTTGAGTTATCTGATCGCTGAAAATGCGATCTGGCACGAGCAAGAACACGCTGAAGATATCCTGGCCTGGCGTCAATCCGCCGGGATATAAACCGCCGGGTTATATAACCCGCCTGTACGGAAATCGCCCGGTGCGGCGCCTGGCTGTGTGATGACTATGGGCTGTTGGTGGCGAGGTAGAGTTCTAAGGGGCTAACCCATGCGCTGTCTGGGACGTATCACCGGTTTGGGTTTTGTTTTTTTGTTTATTGTCATTTTTCCCTGCTCAATGTGGACCTTTAATACTCAGCGGATCGCGTTAAACAGCGATACCTATAAAAGCCTGTTCACCGATGAGGGATTTTACAAAGACCTGATCCCGGATGTGTTGCCCGCTTTTGCCGATGAAATTGACGGGGATGAATTACCGCCGGGGGAACTGCTGCTCACCCCGGTTATTGACAGCCTGGATGAACGTGACTGGGAGGATATCGCCGTCGCGTTGGTGCCCGCGCCCTGGCTCAAAGACGAAGTTGAAAGCAACATGGACGCCTTTTTTGGCTGGTTGGAGCGCGATCGTGATGACCTGGTGCTCGTGTTTCACACTCAAACGCTTCGTGACCGGTTGATGGGTCCGCCGGGTGACGAAGCGATACAGCACATTATGGCCGCGCTGCCCGCGTGTGACCCTGAAGAAGACCGCCAGTTTGAAGAATTCAGCCGCGGCGGTGACGTGGAATTTCCCGGCTGCCGTCCCCAGCCTACCGAACTACAACGTGATCTGTTTGGGATGTTGATGCGAGCCAAAAACCGGATCGCCGACAACCTGCCGGAAGAAATCGATGTTGTCGAAGAAGTCGAGATCAAATCGGCTGAGCATTCCGAAACAGGCGAGCGCTTGTTCACACGGGGTGACCTGGATCAGTTCCGGTCGACGGTGCTGCTGTGGCGGCGGTTGTTGATCCTGGCTTTTACGGTGCCGCTGGCCATGTTGTCGATGGTGGTTATTACGGCGGTGCGGTCGTCAAAGCTGTTTTTCCGCTGGGTTGGTTGGCCGGTGCTGCTGGGTAGTCTGTTCACATTGGCCCCGCTGGTGCTCCTTCCGTTTATTTTGCCTGACCTGCGGGTCGAGTCTGCGGACCGGGTCGAAGAAGGGTTTGCTACCGGCGGTGAACTGCTCGCTAACATCATCGGCAATGGTATGCTCCGGCTGATCATTGGCGAGTTCACGCTGCCGGTGTTGCAGGAAGGCGCGGTGCTGATCGTGATCGGGTTTGTGTTCCTGGTGTTATCGGTGCTGCTCCCTGATCCTGATGCGCCTCTCGAAGAAGCGCCATCGACAGTCAGCGGCGTACCCGTGTATCAAACCCCATCGGGGCAGGTTATACTGGCGCAGCAGGTTGTCCAGCCTGATGCGCCCACCCAGTTTGATGACGTGGGGCCATCGGAGCGCACCCCGCCGCCAGCCCATACCCCGTCACCGGAACGCGTCCCGCCACCCGATCACACCCCGTCTGAGTCAGACTGGTTACAGGGAGATGAGCGTTAATTGTGGCTGCTAATCAGGCAAAAACACCCGTACAACTCGCGCGTCCGGCGCGGCGTTCCCTGGGACTCATGCTGGCTATCATCGCCACCGGCGTTTTATTTGGCGTGTGGCCGCTGCTGGAAGTGTATTTTTTGAAACGTGTGGACGCTACGGCCAAGGAAGCGTTTTTGATGGGCGGCGTTGAGATCGATACGTGGTTTTGGCTGCAAGCCATATACGGCGGCGCGGTGCTGATTATCTGCGCGCTGGCATGGTGGGGACGCCCGCCCTGGATTCGGTACGTGCTCACTGCCGCGCTGCTGCTGCCAACAGTTGTATATGTTCTGCGTTTGATCGAAACGAGCAGCACACCCGAAGACCCGATCTACGGTGGGCAGGTGCAGTCAACAGTACGCGACGTATTGCGGACCCAGCTTCCTATCGTGGTTATCGTACCACTATACACCGCGTGGTATGTCAACCGCGCCCCTGCCCGCGCGTTTTTCCGGCGGTCCGCGCGGCCCCCGGTCTCAGCAAACGATTCGCCGGGTGAGAGTATCAAGAATCTCCCAAAAACGTAAATACGACAATCACCATCTAGACATTAACTTTAAATTGATTTACACTTTTTACTGGCGTTTTTTTCGCCCTTTTACATATTTAAAATAGGGATTGCTGCGTTGAGGCCAGGGCTTCCGTGCCGATCTGAATCATGCTATAATCTTTGAATGTCCCCAATATATTTTGCTGATGCGGTATTGATATTTTTTTCTGGTGAAAGCGATGGTTCCGAGCAGTAGCACACCAGGAGGCAACGGTACTCAGGTGATTCAGGAACTCATGAACCGCGCCGATCAGCGAGGTTATGTAACGTTTGAGGATGTATTGGAACTGCTGGACGAAGACAGTGATGACGTAAACGCGATCGAGGCCGTCTTGGATGAGTTAGATGAACTTGGTATTGAACTTCGCCAGGTAGAAACCGCTGATGGTGCTGATGTTGACCACCATGACTCTGAGTTTGAGGCTGAAGAAGAATCACACGACCCAGGGGTAGGCGATATCAACGCCGTATCTGCCGATGATCCGGTCGGTTTGTACTTCCGCCAGATGGCGCAGGAGCCTTTGCTGACTGCCCAGGAAGAAATCGAGCTGGCGAAACGGATCGAGCTCGGATGTGAGGCAGAGGACAAATTACGGTTCATTGTGCCTTACACCGATGAGTTTAACCAGATGCTGAGTCTGGTTGAAGATGGCCAGTTAGCGCGGGAGCATTTGGGACGCGCCAATACCCGTTTGGTTGTCAGTATTGCCAAGCGTTACATGGGGCAGGGGCTGCCGTTCCCGGATTTGATTCAGGAAGGTAATGTCGGGTTGATGCGTGCCGTCGATAAGTACGACTACAATCGCGGCAACCGCTTCAGCACGTATGCGACATGGTGGATTCGCCAGGCGATCACCCGTGCGCTGGCGCAAAAAACCCGCACGATCCGTATTCCGCTGCATATGACCGAGCGTATACGCCAGATGTACCGCACCGCCCAACTGCTCGAACAAACGCTTGGCCACCGTCCCACGCCCGAAGAGATCGCGCAGGAAATGGAACTGCCGCCCGAAAGTGTGCGCGGCATGATGGATGCCAGCCAGCACGCGATCGCGTTAGAGCGTCCGGTTGGCGATGACGGCGACAGCGAATTTGGCGATTTTATCGAAGACCAGGATTCGCCCAGCCCGGTCGATGCGGCTACCCAACACCTGCTGCAAGAGACGATCGAAGAAGTGCTCAGCGAACTCACACCGCGCCAGAGTCACATTTTGCGGCTGCGGTTTGGGTTGGGCGGTGGTGAACCGCATACGCTGGAAGAGATCGCCAACAAGTTTGGGCTCAGCCGCGAACGCATTCGCCAGCTCGAAAAAGAAGCGCTGCGCCGCCTGCGCCATCCGCGCCTGGCACATAACTTGCGTGACTATTTGAGCTAACCGGCAGTAACAGACACCGGGGGCTGGCAGGGCATTTGAACCTTGTCAAGCCCTTTCCGCTTGTGTATACTAACAACACTTGCGGCGACGTCGCCAAGTGGTAAGGCACGGGTCTGCAAAACCCTTATCGTGGGTTCGATTCCCACCGTCGCCTCCAAATGAAACGGCAGCATATGCGCTGCCGTTTTTTTGTGCCTGGCCCCATACTTTATGTGTGTTTATGTATCCCGTGCTGACCGCGCCATACGAGTCAACTGCCGCAGCAGCGGTTGGAGTTCCGGAGGGGCGGCGGTATCGGTCATGCTGACGGTGTGCGTATACCCCTCGGTATCTATCGTGAGCCGGTAGGTAAACTGGTCAGGATATGCAGCCGGGGTGTCAAGGGTTTCCGGCAGGTCAAAAAAACGCGCGGTTTCGACCATGTCATGCAGCGCCAGGGCTTCGTGCTCTGGCAGTGTGCCGGTGTCAATGATGACGTGGAGCCTCAGGCCCATCAGGCCGCCGCTGCGCTCAAATTCCACATTCATGTTCTTCTCCTGGTTGATCTACTGCGCCGGGGGCTGACTCTGCCGGAACAGCCGGTTTACCGCGTTCAGCAAGGGATTCAGCAGCGCCGCGCAGCCGTCGCCCGGCTCAACAGAAGGTGCCGCCGCATTGATGCCCACGGCGGCCCAGCCGGTCACGACGGCTTGTTGTTCCAGGCTGCCGCTGCCGTAGAGTTCCCCGGCGGCCTGATACGTGAGATTCGCCGCGTTCTGGAACGTGGACTGCGGGTGAAGTTTGTCGCGCAGTGTGACATACCAGATGCGCCCGGCTTTCTCCCACGCAAATCCGCCGATCTCGCAGGCCGTGACGTAAAAAGCATAGTTCGGAATACCCGAATTGATATGCACGCCGCCGTTGTCGTAGGGCACCTCTTTGTAATCGTTCATATGGTCGGGCTGCGGGTCTTTGCCGAGGATCGGATCGTCGTAGGCGGTGCCCGGCGCTTTCATGGACCGGATGCCCTGGCCGTTCACGTAGGGCGAAAACAACCCCGCGCCAATGATCCAATCGGCGGCGGCGGCGGTCTGGTTCAGAGCACGCTGCTTGACCAGCACGCCAAACACATCACTCATAGACTCGTTGAGCGCGCCGGATTGGTTAGCGTATACCAGTTGGGCTTCGTGTTCGGTTACGCCGTGCGTTAACTCGTGCCCGATGATGTCGATGGCGGCTGTAAACCGGTTGAACAGTCGCTCCGGTTCGGGCAGGTCTTCGTCGCCGTCGCCGTACACCATCTGTGAGCCGTCCCAAAACGCGTTGTCGTAACCCAGATCGTAGTGCACGGTCGAAATCAACCCCAGTCCTTCGTCGTCGATTGAGTTGCGCCCGTAAATATCGTGATACAGGTCATAGGTGGCGCCGGAGCCGTCGTAGGCTTCGTCCACGGCGAGATCGTGGGTCGGGCCGTCGCCTTCAATACGAACGAGATGACCGGGTAAATTGGTGCCGGTTTTGGCGTCGTAGATCACGCGCTGTTTGCCGTCGGATGGCATGGCGGCGCGTGCAGCAGCGAGCGCTTGTTTCATGCGCTGGGCGCGGAAAGCATTTGATACGTTCAGATTTTCGCGCGCGCGGTCGCGCTGTTCCGGCGTGCCGCGCTCTGCGATTTCCATCAGCATGTGCGGTGGGATGATACAGTACAGGGGGTGAATGTGCGATGGCATTACAGCTCCCTTTCTGGGCGAGTATGTTAACCCGCCGTTCTCGAATTATCCTGACCGGCATCGTTTTAAACGATAATCGTAGTGTATCATAAATATAGCCCTCGCTGGTATGGTATATGGCAGGCGTTGTCTTAAGATAAGCGCCCCGCCGGGGAACCGGTAGGGCGCATTGTATCACGAACACACTGTTAAGAACGCAGCAGTGATTACAGGCTGGCGATTTCCTGGCAAAACTTCACGGCTGTTTTCATCCCGCGCTCAAAACATTCCAGGGAATATTTTTCGTTCGGGCCGTGCAAATTGTCGTCCGGCAGGCCAAAGCCCAGCATGATCACGGGCGCTTTGAGCACGTCCTGGAACGATACCACGACCGGGATCGAACCGCCTTCACGCATGAAGATCGGTCGCGCTCCGAACCCGAATTCGTAGGCGCGCACGGCGGCTTGCATATACGCTGAGTTGAGGTTCATCACCGCCCACCCACCGCGATTCATGGGGCGTACCTCGGCGGTGACGGTATCGGGCGTGATCGTGTTGACATAGTCGGTGATCAACCGGTCAATCTCGACCGGGTCTTGCTCCGGCACCAGGCGGCAGCTTATTTTGGCCAGGGCTTTGGCGGGCAGCACGGTTTTGCCGCCCTCGCCGGTCCAACCGCTGACCAGCCCGTTGATCTCCAGCGTGGGGCGGACGCCGATTCGCTCGTGCGGCTTGTAGCCGGGTTCGCCCCACGGCGCCGATACGCCGGTTTCCCGCTTCAGGCGTTCCAGGGTAAACGGTGTTTTGGTGAGTTCAGCGCGTTCCGCCTCATCGAGGGCCACCACGCGATCGTAAAAACCGGGTACGGTGATATGTCCTTCGGCGTCGTGCATCTGGGCCAGAATCTCGACCAGGGCTTGCGCCGGATTGTGCACCAGCCCGCCGTACATGCCGGAATGCAGGTCGTGCGCCGGGCCTTGAACTTCGATTTCCAGAAACGTAATGCCGCGCAGCCCGTAGACGATCGACGGTTGGTCCAGGCTCTGGATGCTGGTGTCGGAAACGACAACCACGTCGGCGCTTAACAGGTCGGCGTGTTCGTCGATGAACGGGTAAATCGAACTCGATCCGATTTCTTCTTCACCCTCGATGATAAACTTGATGTTGACGTTTAAGCTGCCGGTTTCCAGCAGGCTTTGTACGGCTTTAATCTGGGTGAACACCTGGCCTTTGTCGTCGGTAGCGCCGCGCGCGAACAGGTTGCCGCCGCGCACGACCGGCTCGAACGGGTCACTTTGCCACATGTTACCGGCATCGTCGGCGGGCTGTACGTCATAATGCCCGTAGATCAACACCGTCGGGGAGTCGTCGCCCGCCTGGAGCCATTCGGCGTACACGATCGGGTAGCCGGGCGTCTCGAATATCTCGACGCGTGTCATCCCGATAGTTTTCAGGTGAGCGCGCAGCCATTCCGCGGCGCGGCGAATATCTCCGGCATGTTCGGACAGCGTGCTGATACTGGGGATACGCAGCAGCGCTTTGAGCTCCTCGACAAAGTCCTGACAGTTGGCATCAATATACTCGTAGGGATTCATTAGTGCTCCTAAAAACAGGGTTGGCTGTAAGTTGTTAGGCTGAACCAAGAAAATAAATCTCCCGTTTGTTCGCGCGGGGATTGGGGTAATTATTATTCTGGCGTAGCCTTAGCTGCCGCCCATTATAACAGGACTGGGCGTTGTTGGGGCAGGGCTATCGCTTCAAAATCGAAAACGCCCCTCCCCCGCGCGACCAACGGTCGCGCACCCCCTCCCCGGCCAAGCCAGGGCGAGGGAAAAACAGTCGTTCGCACGTGATCCTTGATCGCGCGTGATCGAGGATCGCGCATCAAGTCCCCCGTCCAAACAGCGGGACGGGGGATTAGGGGGAAGGCGTTACTCGAAAGCCTGATCACTTATTTGAAGCGATTACCCTGGTTGTTGGGGCGAATGGTTGGGCAAAGGCCCTGCCGGGGTGCTATAATGCGGTGCATCCCGCCCAGCAGAAGGGGAAAAGCGATGACACACATGGAGTCTGCACCATCAGCCCCAAACAGCGAACACCTCGTAACCCTCTACGAGATCACACGGACGCTTAATTCCAGCCTGGACCTGGACGAAGTGCTCGAAAACATTATGGATCGTGTGATCGAGATCACCGGTGCTGAACGCGGATTTTTGATGTTGTGTGACGAAGAACGTGACGAACTGGAATTTCGAGTCGCGCGCGGTATTGATCGCAGCGATCTTGAATCGCCGGAATTCCAGGTCAGCACGACCATTGTTGAAGAAGTCGCGCAGTCACGTAAGCCGCTGCTGACCGATAATGCCCAGTACGATTCTCGCTTCACACGCGGCGAAAGTATCATGATCCTGGGGCTGCGTTCGATTCTGTGTGTACCGATCGAGGTCAAAGACCGCCTGATCGGGCTGGTATATGTGGATAACCGGCTGCATGTGGGGTTGTTTAATGCCGATCATCTGGCCCTGATCACGGCGTTTGCCAGCCAGGCCGGAGTCGCCATCGAAAACGCGCGCCTGTACCGGGTCGCCGTCGAAAAAGGCCGCATGGAAAAAGAACTCCAGATGGCGCACGACATCCAGGTTGGGCTGCTGCCCAACGAGATGTTAACGCTGCCGGGTTTCGAAATTGTAGCAGACTGGAAATCGGCCCGCGAGGTTGCAGGCGATTTTTACGATTGTTACCAGTTGGCTGATGGCCGGTTAGGCGTGCTGGTTGCCGACGTGTCCGACAAGGGCGCTCCGGCGGCGATTTTTATGGCGGTGGCCAGCAGTTTTTTGCGCGGCAGTGCCTTGTCCGCCGCCACACCCGAAGAAATGCTCCGGCACGCCAACATCACCATTCTGAACGAAACCGCGTCAGGCATGTTTGTGACGGTGTATTACATGGTGCTGGACGCCAGTGGCAAGCTAATTGGTGTGAATGCCGGGCACAATCTGCCGCTGTTGTACCATACCCGCGATGATACCTACGAGTTTTTACCGCGCGGCGGGCGTCCGTTAGGGTGGTTTGAAGACCTGCCCGTTAACCGCGTGGAATACCAGCTTCAGCCGGGTGACGTGGTCGTGATCTACACCGACGGACTGACCGAGGCCGAAAATATACGGGCGGAGCCATACGGCGAAGACCGGTTGGTTGACGTGGTGCGTAAAACCGCCTCACAACCGGCTGTCGTGATCAAGGAACGCATTATCGCTTCGGTGGATGAATTTCGGGGCGCCGCGCCGCCCTTTGATGACATGACACTGGTGGTGATCCGGTATACCGGGTAGAGGCTCGTATCAACACGCGCCAGCGCTGCCGCTAACCAGGAGCAGAGTGAAAAAGCATATCGTGGAAGAACGACTACAAAAGCTGATATCTCAGGCAGGCATCGCGTCACGCCGTGCCGCCGAAAAATTGATCCGTGAAGGTCGAGTCACCGTCAACGGGCAGGTCGCCCGGCTCGGCGAAAAAGCCGATCTCGCGCGCGACACCGTCACTGTTGACGGGCAGCCGCTCAAATCGGACACTCCCTTTGTGTACTACCTGTTAAACAAACCACGCGGCGTGGTATCGACCAACAAGCGCCAGTGGCAGGAAAAACGCCAGATTGTGCGCGAGTTGATCCCGCATGAAGGGCACTTGTTCACCGTGGGGCGCCTGGACGCCGACAGCGAAGGGCTTATTTTGCTGACCAATGACGGCGATCTGGCCGACCGCCTGATGCATCCTCGTTATGGGCACACCAAAACCTATCACGTCCTGGTTACCGGGCAGCCCTCCGAGGAGACGCTTGACGCGTGGCGCGCAGGCGTGACTCTGGATGAAGACAAAGCGCCCACCGCTCCGGCACGCATTCGGTTACACGGCGAAAAAGGTAACGATACCTGGCTCGAAGTGGTGCTGCGCGAGGGCCGCAAACGGCAGATTCGGCGTGTGGCGGCGATGTTGGGGCATCCTGTCAAACGCTTGATCCGGGTGAAAATCGGCGGGCTGGACATTGGCCACCTGCGTCCGGGCGAATGGCGCATGCTGTCGGCCAAGGAAGTCCGTTTGCTGAAACAGGGTTCACAACCTCAAAAACCATAACACGATCATCGGAGACGAACTCTTATGAGCACTTCTAGCGCGTCGCCGCGTATGCACGCGCATGCGGCTGTTTATCGTCAAGATCGGTATACCTTCCGCCGCCGCGTGATACGCGACGTGCTGCTGCGCCCGATCGGGTTTGGCCTGCTGGTCAAGCCCCATATCACGGGCAGGGAGTATATCCCGGCTGCCGGGCCGACGCTGTTGATCATGAATCACATCGGCGCGATTGATCCGGCGGTGGTCACCGGGGTGGTAACCTCGCGTTTTGTGGTGCCCATGTCCAAGGTTGAAGCCATGAGCCACCCGATTGTGGGCCTGATCGCGCGCTCGTGGGGCGTTTACCCGGTGCGGCGCGGCGAGGTGGATCGCCAGGCATTGGCCAGCAGCATTGAGCTGCTCAAACAGGATCAGCCGGTGCTGATCGCGCCGGAAGGCACGCGCCAACCGGCTCTGAGCGAAGCCAAAGACGGTATGACGTATGTGGCGATCAGGGCCGGGGCGACGATTGTGCCGGTGGGCCTGGATGGTACCCCCGCGTTTCCGGGCACACTCAAACGGCTGCGCCGCACCCCGGTTGATGTCACGTTTGGGCGTGCGTTTCGCTTCCGCACGAGCGGGCAGCGTGTGCCGCGTGACGAACTGCGCCAGATGACGCGCGAAGCCATGTTCCAACTGGCGTTACTGCTGCCCGAACACCGGCGCGGGGTATACAGCGATCTCAGCCAGATGACCACCGACTACCTGGAATTCGTAACCTGATCGAAATCGAATACCATTTAGCGTATCGCGTCTTCCATGCGGCATGTATACAAACCGGCGTATCGTGGTTGCACAACCTGGCGGCTGTCGTGGTGTTAATGGTTCTATATGGTTGTTTACGGGTGATCGAAGCACCCGTATAATGTTTTTGTTATTGGGCTGGCAAGCGAAAACGATTCTTTAGGAGTTTATCATGTCTCAGGGACCCTCCTACGCTTATTTTGAGGGAAAAATAGTACCGTTCGACGAAGCAAAAGTGAGCGTTATGACCCATGCGCTGCACTATGGCACCGGCGCATTTGGCGGCATCCGCGCCTATTGGAATGATGACGAAGAGGAATTATACATTTTCCGCCCGCTGGATCATTTTCGGCGGGTGTTAAATTCGGGTAAACTGCTGATGATGGACCTGCCATACACACCCGAATCGCTGTTAGATATTTTGCTCGACCTGCTGCGCAAAGAAGGCTATCGCGGCGATACGTATATCCGCCCGCTGATCTACAAGTCAACACCGGCTATCGGCGTACGTTTGCATGACCTGGACTGTGACCTGACCATGTTTTCGCTGCCGTTTGGGAGCTACATCCCGAATGAAGAAGGCTCGCGCGTGACATTTTCGTCGTGGCGGCGCATTGATGACAATTCGATCCCGGCACGGGGCAAGATCACCGGGGCCTATGCCAACTCGGCATTTATCAAAACCGACGCGATGAATGCCGGTTTTGATGAGGCGCTGGTGCTCAATCAAGACGGCCATATTTCCGAGGGCAGCGCGGAAAACTTTTTCCTGGTGCGTGACGGCGTGGCGATAACACCTCCCATTTACGCTAATATCCTGGAAGGTATTACGCGCCGTACCGTCATCCAGTTATTACAGGATGAATTGGGCATTCCCGTCGAAGTTCGCCCCGTCGACCGCACGGAAGTGTACATCGCCGACGAGGCGTTCTTCTGCGGAACCGGCGTTCAGGTGGTCGCGATTGCCGAAGTGGACGGGCGCCCGGTGGGTGACGGCAAAATGGGTTCCATCGTCGGCAAATTACGCGACGTCTACTTCAATATCGTCCGTGGCAAAATTTCGCGGTACAAGCACTGGAATGTGCCGGTGTATGGCACCCAGGGTTAGCTTGTCACGCAGCGCCACGCGCGCCAGAATCAAGAACATGCCCATGTTCTGAAGGGTCAGGGTGGCCATCAAGGTGCTGCACGTGAGCTTGGTGGATGTGACGTCACGTTGTTCGAAGTACCACCGGATAAACATATACGCACCGCCCGAAACTCCCGCGACAACCGCGACTCCACGGGATTTCGGGCTTTTTGTTGATCCGGCGACGGTTAGCGGTGCGACGAACATTGCCACCCGGATAAGATAGGTGCCCAAAAAAATTTCCTCGTGGCACTTCACCGGGCTGTAGGGGCCGGTGTCCAGCATGTGACCGAAGCCGTGTGTTTTGTCGATAACGGCAGACATGACAGCAATAATGCTCAGCATAATCTGAAGCGTGGCACCATCACCTTGAAGCAGCATCACGAGTATGTTAATAAACGCGATCCAGTATAATGCCAGGTCCCAATGGATTTCGTCGCCGATCCACAGTTCACTGACCATTTCTTGCAGTGCTTCCACAACGGTTTCTCCTTCTTCGCCAAAAAACATAACAGAGCAAAGTAGGTTATGCCCGGAAACGGTGACGAATGACAGCCGGGCCAACACCATTTTCATTGTACTCTAATTGGGCCATCAGGCGAATTGTGTGATCAAAAAAACATCAACGCGGCGGGGGCTGCCAATCCACCGGTTCCGCATTGAGGCGGGTGAGCTGGTTTTCGACCTCGTATGGCGGCTGGAACGTCAGGCTGGCGACCGGCGTGTCACGGGTGAGATCGCCGGGATCAACGTCAAACACGGCAATCATACCCGCGTCAGGATAAAACAAAACGGCATACCCGACCATCAGCAGGGTGAGATTCCCGCCAGAGATACCGGCAGCGTCCGGTAGGCCGTAGCGCTCAAGCAGCACGTCGAGCGTGCCATACTGCCGCAGTTCGAGCGTCTGGACTTCTTGAAAACCCATGGTAGCCAGCATGACGCAGCCATCGTGTTCAAACCGGAAGCGTGTAGCACGCCCGCTGCTCTCATAGGATGCCTGCCCGAACGAAGCTTCTAGCTGGGGCAGCGTGGTATACCCCGGTTCGACCGCTTCGACGCTGTCCAGTGGGAAGATTTTCGTACAGTCGGCGGTGGGGGTAGGGGACTGTGTTGGCGGCGACGTCGGGAACGTAAACGGGGACGTCGCCAGCGGTGTAAACGTGTGATCCGGCGTGCCCGCGAGTACAGGGCTGTTCGTGGCCGCGGTGGGCGTTTTGCGACCGGGCAAAAGGCCGGTATTCCCGGTTGTTGGTGCGGGGGTGCCCGTGACAGTTTTTGCCGGGGTGTTAACCGGCGGGATCGCTTGCGCTGGCCGTGCTGGTTGCCACAGCGCAGCCGCCCATACAACACCGGTTAACATAACCAGATTGGCAGTGATCAGACAGCGATGGTTTTTTATCCGGTGCATAGCAGCGCCTTTGGTTAATCGATTCACTCACGCCGGGTGGGGTTGTTCAGGTGTTGGTATGCGGCGTCAGTCCACGACCCAACGGACGATCACCCACCCGAAACCCGGCACTTTATCCCCATAATCGATAACTGATTATAGGAAAACGGTGTAGCGGGTTCAAGAGTGGGTTTGAAACCGGGATGTTTTGTGTGATTGGCCGTATGGTCGGTTCCGGGCGAAACGCGGATTCTAGTTTGATTCGACCGGGGTAAGCGGCAGTTCAAGCCGGAAAACGCTGCCCGTGGGTCCCGTGCTCGCCAGGGTGATCTGGCCGTTGAGCAGCGTAACAAAGGCCCGCGCCTTGGCCAGGCTCAAGCCTGCGCCCGCCGTCGGAGCCTTAGGGCGGTTGACACCGCGCCAAAATGGTGTAAACAGGTGAGCCTGGTCTTCTGGGGAGATGCCGGGGCCGTGATCTTCCACATCAATTGTGAGGTGGTTAGTCCCGGTCCAGCTGGCCTGAATACGGACGGTTCCCGACCCGGTAAACGTAATGGCGTTCCACAGGAGCGCCTGGAGAATTTCCTCGATCATTTCCGAATCGCCACACAGTGTTGTGGGTACCGGGTCGGTGATACAGGTTTGAATGTCACACTCGTATTCGCTGAGGTAGGGCTGCACGTGTTTGATCAGATTTTCAAATATGTCGCCAACTTTAAAGGCCCTGGTAACGACAGGATATTGCCCGGCTTCCGCTTTGACATA
Organism: Anaerolineae bacterium; assembly: GCA_016930015.1. Lineage (GTDB taxonomy): Bacteria > Chloroflexota > Anaerolineae > Aggregatilineales > Aggregatilineaceae > JAFGHR01. The sequence goes on from JAFGHR010000062.1 coordinate 17,516, forward strand.
CCCGGTAAAGTCATTGATCAATGCCACCAGGCGCTTACTGTTTCGCTGGATACGCTCGTTGGCGCGGCTTTGGCCGGGTGTCAGGCTGCCGTACATTTCTCGGCTCAGCATTTCGCTGGTGCTGGTAATGACGGCGATTGTGCCGCGTATGTCGTGCCCCAGCGTTCGTATCAGTTTGATAAGCGTATCTGTATCGAGTGCTTCGTTTGGCATCGTGTTCCTTTGTTTGTCAGAATGTGTAAGCGGCTGTGATAGTGTTAACATGGTCGCCCGGCAGTGATACACTGGTCAATGGTTGTGGTGAGCGTGTCAAACGGCACCGGTTTGCGTAAGAATAGATCGGCTCCCCACTGTTCGACTGCCTGTTTTGCCAGGTCAGGATACCCGCTTGCTATCACAACTTTGGTTTTTGCCAGGCGTGGCAACCGCCGGATGAAGCCCAATACAATTAACCCCGAGTCGCCGGGAAGCTGCATATCCAGCAGCACCACATCCGGTCGGTTGCGCTGCCGGATAAGATAATCGACAGCTTTGCTGGCCGAGTTGATGATGTCGATGTTGTGCCCCTCGCTTTCGAGGATATCACGATAGACTTCGCACAGGTCGGCATCGTCTTCTACAATCAATATGGTTCCCATCTTACCCTACTCCTATTCGTCGACAATGCGCTGTAATTCCCGCACAAACGATGTCGCCTCCAGTGGTTTTGGGAAGTACGCATCAAAGCCGGCTTTTATGGCGTGGTCGGCTGTCTCTGCTGAATAATACGCCGTGGTGGCAACACACGGTACGTGGTGTAGGCGCGTGTCTTCACGGATAGCGGTTAACAGACTCCAGCCGTCAATACCCGGCAGTGCCAGGTCGATGATAATCAGTGTCGGTACAAAGTCACGTAACGCCTCAAGCGCTTCTTCCCCAGACCTGGCAGGAACACTCGAAATGTTGTGATAGGCCAACAATTCTTCGACCAGCTCCATGCTGTCGTTCTCATCTTCAACAACTAATACAGTCCAGTTGGCCAGGGTCATCTTTCAGCCTCTTTCGTACCATGGTCTGGTGCGGTAACGGGTTGTTGCGCCTGTAATTCACTTTGACCTTGTTGAAAAGCAGCACGGATATCTTCAGCCAGGGTGGGAACGCTGACGGGTTTGGTGATATAACCATCAAAACCCACTTCGAGCGCCCGGATTTTGTCGCCCCGCATGGCATGTGCTGACAGCGCCATAATCGGAATATCTTGCCACCTGGGATCGTCTTTAACCCGTTTCCGCATCTCCCACCCGTCCATGACGGGCATGGACAAGTCAAGCAATACCAGGTTAGGCGTAAAGTGTTCCAGAACCTTCAGTCCTTCCTGGCCGTTGGCTGCCGTTCTGACCGTGGCGCCTAAGAATTTCAGGGATTCGGCTACCACTTCGACGTTGTCGGGTTCGTCGTCAACGATCAGAATGTTCCACGATTCTGGATTTCTCCAGTTCAGCATGATCTAGTTCCTCACTTGTTCCAGTTGTGATTGTAGTAGAGCAGGTTGGGTATGAAGCGGCAGGATGACGGTAAATGTACTGCCTGCATCAACCTGGCTTTCGAGCTGGATATGGCCGCCCATGGCCTGTACGAGTTCGCGCGAGATCGCCAGCCCTAACCCAGAACCGGTGTATGTGCGTGATGAACTGCCATCGACCTGCCGGAATTTCTCAAAAATGAGGTCGTGTGCGTGGGGCGGAATGCCGATGCCGGTGTCTTGAACACAAATGCACCAGGTATCTTGCGAGCCGTTACCGTTCAGTTTGAGGCTGACCGAGCCAGTTTCTGTGAACTTTACCGCGTTCGAGAGCAGGTTGACGATCACCTGCTCGATACGCTTGGCATCACCCATTATGGTCTGTGGCAGGCTGGGATCAATAATCGTTTCGAAGTCGAGCCGTTTTTCCTGGGCCAGCACTTCCATCTGGGCGGTCAAATGTGCGGCCAGTTCTCGCGGAGAAAACGGCTTATGAGTTATTTCGACCCGTTTCGCTTCAATACGCGCCAGGTCCAGTACGTCGTTGACGAGGTCGAGCAGTCGTGTACCGTTCTCACGCAAGCGGTTGACTTTATGGCTCTGCTTTTCGTTCAATTCGCCGCTCATACCCATCAGCAGCATGTCGCTGAACCCGATAATCGCATTCAATGGTGTGCGCAGTTCGTGCGAAACGTTCGCCAAAAACTCACTTTTGAGGCGGGTGGCTTCACGCGCTTTGGCGGTTGCTATGCGCAGCTCAACGGCTTGCTGGCGAAGTTCGGCTTCGCGGGCTTCGATCTTATCAACCATCTCATTAAACGACGTACCCAACTGGCCGATTTCGTCCGTGGTGGAGACTTTCACGCGTTGTGAGTAATCGCCGCCCGCGATCTGGCGTGAGGCATCCGCCAGGTTGTTGATCTGGCGGGCAATCGATTGGCTGAGAAGATAGACGGCAAGCAGGCCGAAAAACAGGCTGGCAGCCGTGGTAATAGGTGTCAACGTGTTGCGTAAGTCGGCGGCGTCGTTCGCAAGTTCGCGGGCTTCCGCTTGCTGTTCGCTCTCGTTCTGGATGAACTCAGTCACCAGGGTATCAACGACGGCGCTGGTGTCACTCAGGGTGAAAAACGCCTCTGCGATGTCGGTATCGCCGTTGATCAGGTTCACAAACTGGGTGCGAGCTTTATCAACCAGCGCCAGCAGCTCATCACGTTCAGCATCGGGAAGATCAGCTTCCTCAATGGCTGTTTGTAATGCTGTGAATTGCTTGGGAAGCCGCATCAGGGCATCTGGGCTGAAATGCTTTAAGTAGGTGATAAGCAGCACTCGCATATCGGTAATATCAACAACGCCGTAAGTCCCTATAGCATCCAGGGTATCTATCAGGTCGCCGCCGAAACCCGTGTCTTCGCCGCCCCGGACAAGGATATAGTCTTTATACAGGAGATTGACCGTTGTTTTGTAAACACTAATGGTTTCCGCTATGTTGTCCAGTGTTTCACGTTCCGCTTCATCTTGGCCTTGACTGCTTTTGAGTTCTTCTAGAATCTCCTCGGCATCTTCCATGATGGCTATGACATCGGTGACATAGGGGACAGACTCTTCTGTTCCAAGAGTCAGATAGAGTATTTCGGCCTGAGTTTCCGTGTAACGCGCTCGTTGAACTGTTACCCCCAGGCTGTACGCCAACTGGATTTCCTGGCGGGATTCTTCAAAATCGTCCCTGAGGTCTTTCTCATAGTCGGTGATGTAAAGGTTAGCCGCGATGGAGACAAGACCAAATATCAGCACCAGTGACAGCGCAGCCAGAAACTTGTTGCTGATTGATAGGTTTCCAAATGCATGTGAAAATTTGCGCAACACGGCTTATCTCTCCTATACCTCAACGGCATCGTCTTGTCTTGATTTGTTTAGATTGATTTTGCGGATTAGAAAGAATTTGGATATGATATTCTTATCAGTATATTTAGCCATAATAGTAATAGTTATTTTTTTGTGTTAGTAATGTTCAGTTTGCGCCAGAATAATTCTTCAAATTTCCATTTATAGTGTCGGTTTGTTAGCACATATTTTAAGCATAGCCAATTTAAATTAAACTGACATTAAAAATTTATAAATTCATAATCTAAGTATAGATGTAAAAAAAGTAAATAAGGCTGCGAGGCATGAAATTTTTATGAAATACGGCAGTGATGTCTGCTGGTGGGCGAATACAATTATTAGCGTGGAAAAAACTGAATATGACGGGCGCGGTTCAACCAACACAAAACCCGCTTTGTCAGCGGGTTTGTCGTGTCTGTCAGGTGACCCCGAGAGGACTTGAACCTCTAACCAATTGATTAAGAGTCAACTGCTCTGCCAAATTGAGCTACGGGGCCATTGGCGTGTGCAAGAATCTACCACAAGTTGTGAGCCGGGTCAACGGTGTGTTGTTGTACAACCGGATCGATCAGGGCCAGCAGCCCGAACACAGCCAGCACCACGCCCGACAGCCAGTTGATCCAGCGCAGCCGGGCCGAGCGGGCTAGCGGTTGGTATGTGGTTTTTGCAAAATGCGCGCCATCTCACGCGCGGTCAGGCCGGTGCGCTCGTCGCGCAGCAGCGGCAAACGGCTGCGTGTGCGGTGAAGCTGGTTGAGATCGATGGTGTGTGTCAGCAGCGCCGGTTCAAAATACGGCCCGTGCACCAAAAATTCGCCGTCCGGGTCAATGATCGCACTGCCGCCCCAGAAGTTCAGCCCGTCCTCAAAGCCGGTGCGGTTGCAGTGCACGACAAAACTGGTGAACAGGCTGGCATACGAGCGCAGCACACGGTCAACCCAGCGCGCGCTGCTCAGCTCGGCGCTGTCGTCCAGCCCGCGCCCCGGACTGGAACTGGTCATCAGCAGCACGTCCGCGCCGTCGAGCCACAGCAAATACGGCGGTGACGCGTGCCAGAAATCCTCACAGATCAACACGCCAACACGCCCGAAACGTGTGTCAAATGCCTGCACACCGTCGCCCCAGGCAAAATAACGTCCCTCGTCAAACAGGCCGTAGGTCGGCAGGTACACTTTACGGTGGACGTGCAGCACCTCGCCGCCGCTGAGATAGGCTTGGGAGATAAAAAACCGGTTGCGGTCGTCTTCCTCGACAAAACCGACCAACACGTCAATATCCCGGTCGCGGCTGGCGTCCAGCAGCGGCCCAAACAGGGGATCGGTTGGCACAGGCCGGGCGGCCAGTTCATAAACGAGGTCTTGCAGGTAATAACCCGTCAGCGACAGTTCCGGGAACAGCAGCAGATCGACGCCCTGTTCGGCGGCTTTGTGCAGCGTGCTCAGGTGATCGTCCAGGTTGGTTTTGACGTCGCCCAGCCTGGGGTTAATCTGGGCCAGCCCGATAGTCACGTTCATAGGTGGGTGAGGCGCTGTATGCTGCGCCTGTTCTCCTTTCAACTGCAAAATGGCCGGTCGTTATGAGTGCCTAGCGCCACGGAACCAGGACAGTATCCGTCGTCGTGCCGTCGGGCAGCGTCGCCGGATACCGTTCGCCCGTTGCCGGGTGATATAAGCCTACCAGAATTGTAGCCGCTGTGCCGCATGGAATGCCGCTCAACGGGCGATAGTCGGTCCAGATCGCGCCGGGCGACCAGCGGTCCAGCGGGCGCAGCCCGCCGACCGGCTGCCCGTCAAACTGCGCGGCGAGCTGGCCGTCACACAGGGCATGCACAAACACCGTCGCGTCAAGCGGGGCGGTGCCGAACCAGGTCAGCGCCAGCGTGTCTGACGCGCCCGTCGCGTCGGCATCGGCGCTCGCTTCGGCGGCATACAGGCGCACGCCATCAAACGTAGCCGTCAGTGGGAGATCATCGATTCCGCTGCGTTTGTCGCCCACACGCACCGGGCGGAAGTTTTTGTCGTCAAACTGCACGCCGATCACGCTCTCGAACGTGTTTAATTGAGCGTCCAATTCATCCCAGCCCAACAGCGGCCCGCGCGGGACATACACCCGGTCGGGCAGGCCGGTCAGCACGTTGGTAAACGCGGCGGTATCGGTCGGGTAGTCCTCGCCGGTATTGACCCATACCAGCCCATCCAGCGAAACGTAGTCCGGCAGGTAGATCGTGCCTTCCGCGCCGAGCAAAAAACCGGTATCGTGCGGGGCGATGTAGGCAGGCGCATTGATAACCAGGGTCGCGGTATCGGGCTGCGCTTCGATGAGATCGATCAGGTCATCGTAAAAAACGCCCATGCGCCGGTAATCATCCACGCGCCAGTAGACAAACACGCTCCCGACGACCAGGAAGGCCACCGCCACCAGCCCGCCGATCCACCGTCCGACCGGGTATGAGGCCAGCGCCGCCAGCCACGCCGACCAGAACAGCGCGATCCCGACCGAGGCCAGGTACAACAGGCGCGGCCCGCCGATCACATACGGGCTGTCCAGCAGTAACACACTCGGCACCGCCGCCACCGCGATCCACGCCAGCGCGACCAGCAAGGTGATCAGCGTGGATTTACGCTCTGGCCCGGACACCGCCCGCCACACCGCGATCAGCGCGGTGACTAACCCGATCACTGCCAGCAGCCACACCGCGCCGGTTGTAGAATCGCCTGCATCGAACAACGGGCGGGCAAACGCGCTCAGCGGGTAGGTTAACCCCTGCGCAAAATACGCGATTTTGACATCCAGCGCGGCCCAGATCACACCTTTGGCTTCGCTGGCTTTGGGCACCAGCAGCCACGCCGCGAAGTAGATCACGGCCATCACAGTTAACGGCCCCAGCAGGAGCGCGATTTCGCGCCGCCGGTCGTGCCACAATGGTTCCAGCCGCCGCGCATCAGCGATCGGCGTCAGCCCGACCAGCGCCAGCCCGACCAGCGCGGGGAGCAATACGCCGTTTTCGTGGCTGAATATACCCACGAACCCCGCGATCCAGGCCGCGATCAGGGTCCGGCGGTGGTGATCGTGATCGCCGTCAACATAGTGCAGGGCCAGCAGCGCCGCGCCGACCGTCCCGCCGACCAGCGTCAGGTGAAACAGGCTGCCGACCAGCGCCACACTCTGATAACTGAACGGGAACACCAGGAACAGCGCCGCCGCAAACAGCCCGGCCAGTGGATGGCGCGTCAGGCGGCGGGCCAGCAGTCCGACCAGGACCGCGTTCAGGCTGTGCAGCGCCACCATGATCGTATGCAGCGCCAGCGCGTCATACCGGCCCTGGATGTGCCACAGCGTTTTAAAGATCGTGAACGGCAGCGGGCGGTAATACGGGAAAAATCGGGCGGTGGTCCACACATCCCAATTGTGATCCAGCAGCCAGTGAAAATTAGTCACGTCGTCAACAAACAGCGGCAAACGTATCGTCGGGCCGTAGAGAACCAGTCCAAGCCCGGCAGCCATCCCCACAAGCAGCGCCGTCCCGTCGAGTTTGACCTTTAATGATCCGTTCAATCGGTCAGCTCCGGGTGTGCGACAGTATCTTGCGCCGGGTGATGCTCGGACGTGCCGCACTGCCACAGCCAGATCACACTACCGGTCATGGTTGCCAGCAGCAGCACGACCAGGTCGAACACCTGGTCGGCGCGGCGATCGTGGATCGTGTACGCGGGATCGATGCGGAAAAAGCCAATGATCGCGAAACCCAGGCTGGTCAGCGCCAGGATCAGCCAGAACCGGACGCCCGGCAGCCAGTTTTTCCACGTAAGCAGCAGCGCCACAGCGAACAATACCCCGCCATATGCCGCGCCGAATGCCTGAATTTCCAGGTGCGGCGCGATCAGCCCGTACACGTCCGGCAGTTCCCCAGCCAGCCAGCCGGGCCAGTCGGCCAACGTGTTGACCTCGTAGCCGTAAGCGCAGCCCGCGCCCCGGCACGCGATCCACGCGGTGATGGTGCCTACCGGCCATCCCAACGCCAGCGCATCCGTCCAGGGCAGCAGCGGCACCTGTCGTATCCGGGCGACCAGCAGCGCGGCGGGAATCCCCATAATCAACGCGCCGTGCCACGCCAACCCGCCCATTGACAGCCGCGTGATCTCGCCGGTATGATCGGCGAAATAATCCCATTCCAGCAAAACATGCAGCAGCCGGGCGCCTATAATGCCGCCCACGATAGCCGCGAGGCCCACATCCAGCCAGCACGTGACCACGGCGGGATCACGGCGATACGCGCGCCACGCGATCAGGCCCAGCGCGGCCAGGATACCGCTGGTCAGCCAGGCGGTGTATGTTCGAACCGCGAACGGCCCCAATTCGGTTATGTCGGTTGCATTCACTGTGTCTGATCCTGTGTGCAGGGATCGCGGGTTTTTGTCAGCAATGCCCCAAACGTTAAAGCGAAATGACGCTGCTGTCAACTAAATGACAGGTCTGCCGGGGCGATGTCAGCAAAAAATCAGTTGCGTTCTCCCAGGTATTGTTATAATCAGGGTGAACCTGAGGTTAGGTTTTTGTTTATGAATGCAACCTGCACAGGGGATCCTGTGCAGATGGCGTATACACAAATAGGAGAGCAGAGCGCATGATTGGTCTTGTGTTAAGTGTTGTGGCGATTGCCGGGTTGGCCATCGCTGGTTTTGGTATTTTACTGATCACCCAGACACTCTCGCGGAATGAAAGTGTCCGTCCCGGTGTAATGATGGTCGTTGTTGGCGTGGTGATCGCGGCTGTGTTTTTTGTGATGAGCGCCGGTGTGCTCGAAGTGGGGCCGAATGAGGTCGCCGTAGTCTTTAACGTGCTGAACGGTGAGTTGAACGACAACCCGTTAGGGCCGGGGTTGCATATCATCATCCCCGGCATTCAGGAGCCGACGGTTTATTCCACGGCTCAACAGGAATATACCGTATCAGGCGAGCCGAACGAGGGCGCGGTACGTGGTGATGACGCTGTTGTGGCGCTGACGTTGGACGGCCAGCAGGTGCGCCTGGACGTGACCATGATCTACCGCATTGATCCGAATATGGCACAGGTCGTGCGCGAGCGCTGGCCCGAAGGTTATGTCAACGGCCTGATTCGTCCCGCGCTGCGTAACCAGGTGCGCGCCGCGCTGACCAAGTTCCGCGTGGAGCAGATTTATGGTGCGGAACATGCCGAGCTTGAGTCCGAGATCGAGTTAGGTATCCGCGACCTGATCGAGTCCGAAGGTTTCCAACTGACGAACATCCTGATCCGTAATATCACGTTCTCGCAGGAATACGTCAACTCGATTGAGCAGAAGCAGGTCGCGCAGCAGCAGTCGCTGGAAGCTGAGTTCCGCGTACAGCAGCGCGAACAGGAAGCCGATCAGGCGCGTGCGTTGGCCCGCGGTGATGCTGACGCCTCCGAGATTCGGGCCGAAGGTGAAGCAAAAGCAATGCGCCTGATCAACGAGCAGCTTTCGCAGAACCCGGCCCTGCTCCAGTGGCGTTACATCGAGGAACTGGGCGACAATGTCCAGATCATCCTGCTTCCATCGAACAGCCCGTTCCTGTTTGACCTTGAATCGTTGATCGCTCAGACTCAGAGCGGGGTAGCGCCTGCTCCGGCAGTAACCGATGAGGCCGACAGCGGCGAGTAACACCGTTTTTTCCGGGTTATTGCGCCGGATGATAGAACCGCCGGGTACAGTCAATGGGCTGTGCCCGGTGTTATTTTTCCGCTGGTATTGTTTTCCGTTGATAGGATGTGCTTTGGGTTGGGGTAGGGCGGAGTAGATAAAGACCTCGCGTTTGCGAGGTCTTGATTAAGGATGGATGATACAGAATGAATACAGTGGTGGATTGGCTGTTACAACTGCTCGATGATGTTGGCGTAGATGTTGCTGATTCCGGGACCCAGTACGGTCAAAATAAAGACCAGAACAACCGCCACAAAGATCAGGATTAGCGCATACTCAACCAGGCCCTGACCTCGTGTCCACCGGCGTAAAGCGGGGTGGGCCGATAGCCACTGCCACAGCGCCATCAGCGACCTCCTTTCAATATGATTGGTTCTGAGCGAAGCCTCCTCCCAAGGTATAAAAAAGCATTGGGAACAGGTATAAACAAATCAACTCATCGTTGATAAGTCTACATTTTAGCTTATACCATTATACACTACTTATCCACTGGTACTGCAATACCGCCGTTGTAAAGGTTTTGTTGGTACTTCTTTGGGGAATCGTAATACCAGCGTCTGGCGCTGTGTGGTGCGCTTCTTGCCATATTTAATGTTGTGTATCAAAAATATAAAAGTTGTTATTGAATATCATAAGCACACCCGTTGACTTATTGAATGCCATCTGTTAATCTTTAGATACTTATAGAGAAGAGTTCTTGGAGTTTGAGGATAACAAGACCCATGTATACGGTATTCCCGGTTCCGGGCAAATGCCCGGTATGTGAAGAGCAGATGATGATCACGCGCTTGTACTGCCCAAACTGTGATGTGACAGTCGAAGGCCGCTTTTCGTTGGGTCGCCTGGCGATGCTGTCGCCAGGACAACTGGAATTTGTGGAAGTGTTTTTGAAGTGTGAGGGCAAAATAACGCGTGTAGAAAAAGAACTGGGCATGTCCTATCCCACCGTTCGCAGCCGTCTGAACAGTATCATCACGGCGATGGGTTACGAGGTTTACGGCGGCGGGGACGACGAGGACGAAGAACTGTCAGCCGAGCAGCGGCGTCAGGTATTGGATGATCTGGCGGCGGGCATTATCACGCCCGAAGAAGCGGTTGATGCGCTGCACGGTGACCTTTCCTGACTGTTTGTCGAGATCACCTGAAACCTGAGGAGGATGAATATGATGACTCGAAAAGACGTGTTGCAGCAGTTATCCGAAGGCAAGATTGACGTGACTCGTGCTACCGAGCTTCTCAGCGAGATCAACGAGTCAGCTACTGTGGGAGAAGCACCGGAAGCCCTGTTTGCACCTGAAGCACCGCTTGCGCCGGAAGCACCGCTTGCGCCGGAAGCACCGCTTGCGCGGGATCACACGGGACGCTGGCTGCACATTCACGTCAGTGATCTGCGTTCGGGCAAAAACAGGGTGCGCGTGAATGTGCCGTTAGGGTTGGTCAAGTTTGGCCTTAAGGTCGGATCACGCTTCACCGACGAAATGAATGAATCCATGATGGAAGACGTGATAGACGCCCTCCAGGACCCGGATATTTCGGGGACGTTGGTTGAGGTTGAAGACATAGAAGACGGCGAACGCGTGCACATTTTCATCGACTGATGCTGTGTGAGTGTACGCCGTGGCCATCAAGAATGCACGGGAGGGTGAATCATGAAACGAATCGTACATAACAATGTGAACGTGCCGGTGATTATCGAAACCGTCACTGGTGATCTGCGCTTGCGCGGGCGCGGTAGTGATCTGGTGGTCGAAAGTGAGTCGCCGCACGTCGAACAGATCGGTGATGGGCAGCCCTTTGTGGTGCGTTGTGCGAGCGACTGCCGGATTACCCTGCCGCCCGAAGTTGATATCAGCGTGCAGCAGGTGGGCGGTGACGCCAAGTTGACCGAGCTGGTCGGCGCTGTCGATATCATCTCCATCGGAGGGAATCTTACACTTCGCAACGTGATCACGGCGGACGTCAAAACCGTGGGGGGTGATCTCCGCGTCAAGTGGGCCAGCGACAGCATTACCGTCGGCTCGGTCGGGGCAGACGCCACCGTCCGGGAAGTGGACGGTCCGATCACGATCCGGGCGATTGGTTCCGATCTCTACGTGCGTAACATCAATGGAGACTGTATAGTAGACGGTGTCGGCTCCGATCTGATGCTGAACCTTGATTTTGAACCGGGAAAAGATTACCGGTTCTGTGCGGGTGGTGATGTTCTGTGCCGGGTGCAGCCCGATACCAGCGCGCGTTTTGTCGTACCGGCAGATACGCACATCAGCCTGGATGTGGAAGCCGATATCAGCGAGGGCGACGGCGGCCAGCAGATCGTGACGTTGGGCGATGGCGCCGCGCTGGTGACGATCACGGGGGCCGAGGAACTGCGGCTCATTGGCAAAGAAGAAGACTACGTCATCAACCTGGGCGTGCAGATCGAAGAAGAACTCGAAGCACGGTTGTCAACATTGGAAGAAAAACTCAACCAGCAGCTTGAAGGGCTGGACGAACGTATCCAGGCCAAGACGGAGTATTACGCATCGCAGGCCGAACGTTTAGCCGAACGTGCTCAACGCCAGGCTGAACGCGCCGCCGCCCGGTTCAAGAAGACTCAGGAACGTAAACGGGTCAAAGGTAAGCGCGGCACGTCACGCCGTGTCGAATTTGCGTGGGGATCACCGCCACGGCCCCCCGCGCCGCCTGCCGCACCGTTGGAACCGGTAACCGAGCAAGAACGGTTGATGATCTTAAAAATGGTGCAGGAGAACAAGATCACAATCGAAGAGGCCGAGCGTTTGTTAGCGGCCCTGGATTCGCAGGGGTAACATGTAAGGGAACATCATGGTCGTAGCAGAGCTGCTGTCGGTACAGCAGTCCAACAAGGCAAGCGGTCTGCGCCCTGTCCGGCTGCGGCAAGACCTTGGTGATATCGCCGAGCTTATTGATCTGTGTTTCGCGTCCACGTTGGATGCGGCGGGGCATGCGGCTATCCGTGAAATGCGCACCCTCAGCCGTTCCGGGCCGCTGTTATGGGCGCTGAACAACCTGACCCGTGCGTTAACAGGCTGGATGCAAGGATTTGTGTGGGTCGAACATGGCCGCCTGGTGGGGAATGTATCGGTGTCGCCGACCGGCTTCGACCGGGGATGGGTGATCGCCAACGTGGCCGTGCATCCGGATTACCGGCGGCGCGGTATTGCGCGGCAGATGACACGCGCCGCGCTTGATCTCGTGGCCCGCCAGGGCACGTTCGCCACGCTGCAAGTGGATGCTGACAATGATACAGCGCGCAGGTTATATGCTTCCTTCGGTTTTGAGGAACTGCGAACGTTCAGCCGGTGGCGGCGTATGCCCGTTCACCGGCTCCCGCCGTCCTCAGAGCCGCTGCCTATCCGGCGGTTATCACGCGCGGATTCTGCGGCTGCTTATATGCTGGCGCGGCGTGTCCGGCCTGATGAGCGGGGCGGTATGGGCTGGCTGCGTCCCACCAGCGAACGCGCTTTTAACAGTTACCCGTTGGGCGGGTTTCACGCGCTGTGGACCGGACGTACTATCACGCGGTGGGGCATCGCCGGGCGACAGCGCCCGCTGGATGCCCTGTTGATCACCGAAAGCCGCGCCGGTCGCTTGACCATGCGCTTTGATATGCTGGTGCGCCCGGAGCGTGCCGGAGAATTCGAATATGCATTGATCGATTACCTGATCCGGCGGTTGGCCGGGCAGCAGCGCGCGCTGGTGACCGATCACCCGGCGGATGATGAATATACGATGGAGGTGTTTCGTCGCCATCATTTTCAGCGTGAGCGTATGCTGGTTCACATGTTGTGGCGCGTACCTGCTTCGCCAGGGGCACAGCCAATCATCCCGCCAGCCCCAAGTTACCAAGCATCGTCGAAAGGAGAACGCTGATTCTCGATGACAACCGCAGAAGAACGTATGCGTATTTTGGAGATGATCCAGCAAGGAACCGTGAGCGCCGAAGAAGGGGCCAACCTGTTAAAGGCGCTTGGCAGCAGCAAGCCTAAACCACCGGCTTCACCTTCGCGTGATCCGCGCGTGCTGCGCGTCCGGATCACCGATCTGGTGTCCGGCAAGGCAAAAGTCAACGTCAATATCCCGATGAGCCTGGTCAATGTTGGGATCAAGTTGGGTGCACGCTTTACGCCGTCCAATGCCGAAGTCGATTACGACGAGATCATGGAAGCCATCAAGGGCGGTGCCAGCGGAAAACTGGTTGATGTTGAGGACCTCGAAAGCGGCGAACATGTCGAAGTGTGGGTTGAGTAGATGAGTCGCCTACAACGTGACCGGCAGGCTCAAAACGGTCAATCTGTCTTTTCTGGGCCAGGAGTCCCGTGTTGGTCCTCACTGGGTGAGGGTGGTATCGCCGGATTCAGCAGTATCCCCTGCGCCCGCATCCGATGATGCGCCCGCATCCGCAGATGCGCCCGCATCGCCTGATTCGGCTGTGTCACCCGACGTGTCGCCCGTATCAATGACTTCCGGGGTAGGGGTGGGTTCGGGTGTGTTGGTGAGTTCGGGCGCGTTGGTCGGTTCGGGCGTACTGGTCGGTTCCGGTTCGAGTGTGTTGGTGGGTTCGGGTGTATTCGTAGGCTGTGGTGTATTGGTCGGCAGCGGCGCATTGGTTGGGGCCGGGGTACTGCTCGGCGCCAGGGTAACCGTGGGTGACAGGGTCAGCGTTGGCGCGGTTGTCGGGAGCGGCGCATCGGTATTGGTCGGCGTTGGCGTCAGGGTAAACGTGGGGATCACCGGGGCGACCGTGGTTTGCAGGTAAATCTGAAACGGGGTCGGCTGGAGTGGGTCCCCGAACGGGGTGAATGTCGCCGTGAAGAACGGCGTAAACGCCAGTGACGCGTTTGGCGACGCGGTGACACCTCCCAAAGTCGCCAGCGTTTGCTGGGCTTCGGGCGTTTTTTCGTCTTCCGGTGCAGTTGCCAGCAGGATCGTGCCCAGGCAGTAACACGGCAGGGTTAGCAGGATGATGGCCAGCAATACGACTCGCGTTGACTGCCGGCTTTGGGTGATTTGTTCAAAGTCCATGGTCGCCTCGTGGCCGGTCCCCGTTTTTGATTACAGCAATCGTAGCATGCGCTTTGGACCACTGTCAAAAGCACACGTCAGCGAATATCCAACCAGATATCGGTCTGGAGCACTTCCGCCATGACCCACGCCGCATGATGAGCTGGCGTGTCGTAATTGTTGAGCTGGAGCCGCCGCCGCCCGCGCTGTTTTTGCAGGTGGCGGACCGTGTACCAATTGTGGCAGTGTCCCTCAATAGCACCCAGCGCCGCGATCTCCCAGAACCGGCGGCCATCATACAGGTGCAGCCACACGTTTTGTGTTGTGGACACCGGACCACCGCCGGTTTCGCGGTGTGATGTGTGCGCCGGGGTTTGTGAAACCAGCACGTATGCCACTTCAGCAAATGGCACCCGCCAGCGCGTGATCCCCAAAAACCGGCTCTGGCACCGTACTTCACGCACGGTCGAGTCGATCACGATATCACTGGTCACCAGCAGCGACCGGAAGTGCAGCACGGTCATGACGACCAGCGCCGCCCCTACGGCCAGGCCAGCCCACGGCAGCCATGCCGGTTCGACGCTGGCCATACCGCTGGTTTGTGAACCGATCCCCAGCACAAAAAACAGCACCGACAGGATAGCGAGCACCGGCACACGCAGGGCCGCGCCCAATACCCACCGGGTGTCATGCTGCCAGATAAGCCCGCGTGGAACGGCATTTAACGACCAGTTTTCAAATTCGAACGGCGGTGTTTTGGGTTCGATCATGAGCCGCAGCGGTGCCATGTCAACCGACATCATCGGCGCAGTCGCCTGAAGCGGCTGCGTATCGGATATCAGGTTGACGGCGCGCGTTGGGGCCGGTACAAGGTGAAACGGGCGGCCAATCACCCGCGCCAGCGATTGCCCGGCCTGTTTGGCTTCGTCGAAGTGTTCGGTTGTGGCGCCGCTGGGCCAACTTGCCAGCCCGCACCAGCGCATTTGATAGTTGGTTTCGGGGCGGGCAGCGATCAACAGGCCCATACGCCAGTTACGGCTTTCGGGGGCCCAGCCCACAACGACGCGCGCCACATCGGCAGGGATAAGCTGCCCCTCACCGGGAATCTGTCGCGCTTTGGCGAATGCCTGTGAACACACAATGCGGTCGGGACGCGCTTCTACCAGCGGTGGTAGGGTGTTGGGCTGATCAGGCTGTCGTGCACCGTTGAGCAGCGCCCACCGGGTCAGGTCGAATTCGATAGTCAGGTTATGAGCGGCGTAGATTGTTTCAGTTAAGTTTTGCATGTGTTACCAATATGAACGTGTTCGATTACCGTTGTGTTCGCCCCGGTCTAAGCGGAAACTCCAGTTCCGGCAGAGACTCCATTTCTGGCACAGAGTATAACCCTGGCGACCCACACCACCCAAGTCTACCGCGCTACGGGCATGTGCGCTACGCGTTGTGGGGAACTCGTTGTGCAACCGGCAAGCCCGTGCTTAGGGCTTGATGAACAGGATCGTGATACCCAGCACGGCGATCAGTGTGCCGGCCACGGCCCGCCGTGTGATCCGCTCGTTAAAAAAGAAGCGTCCCAGCGGCAGTAGAATGATCGGGGTCAGGCTCATCAACGTGGAGGCAATGCCAACCGGCGCGTTTTGCACCGCGATCAGCGAAAAGGTAACGCCGACAAACGGCCCGGCAATGGCCCCAATCAGGATGAACCGGATCGCGCGCGGGTTGTTTTTGAGGGTACGAAAGGTGGTATGGCCGTACCCACCGGCCAGCGCCACTGTCCAGATGACCAGCGTGGACACGATCAGCCGCATCAGGTTGCCGGACAGCGCGGGAAAATCATCGACCAGCCCTTGTTTAGAGGCGACCAGTCCCGCGGCTTGCCCCAGTGCGCCGCCCAGCCCGAACAACACGCCGATGATGTACTGCCGGTGGGGGTTGTCCGCTGGTTGGGAATGGCCGTTGGCGTCGGTCCCGTTGCGGCGATCGGTGACGACCCACGCCACGCCGCTTACCGCCAGAAAGATACCCATCAGTTCACCCGCGCTCAACGTTTCTTTGAGCAGAAACCACGCCAGCACCGCGCCCATGACCGGGTTAAGCGCCATCAGCAGCATCGACAGGCGCGGGCCGATCATGACAAACGCCTGAAACAAAAACGCATCCCCGATCACAAACCCGATCAGCCCTGACAGGCCCATCCATCCCCAGCGCGACAGGTCCGCGTCCAGCGGGAACGGCTGCCCCTGCGTGATCCAGTGCAGGCCGGTGACCATGATCAAGGCCATCAACAGGCGCGTGCGGTTGACGACCGGTGAGCCCACGATACGGCCCGACAAGGTGAAGAAGATCGAAGTGAAACTCCAGCATAATGACGTCATGAGTCCCGCGAGTTCACCGGTGTATGCTGTCAACGTGACGCTTCCTTTAGGATTATGTAGGATTTGAACCGCACAAAACAAAAGTTCGGCGAGTATAGCACCGGCAAAAGGGTGTGTCAGGGCAGTTTCGACAAAAACGACCCCGCTAACGCTCATGTGTGGAGCGTTAGCGGGCGGATATCAACACCTATGCAAATATCGGGCGGCTGCCTATTGCAGCTCAAGCGACTTGTTATTCACAATCGCCAGCGCTTGCTCGATGAAGTTCTCAACCGGGATCGCGCCCAGGTCTTCACCGCCTCGGAGCCGGACACTGACGGCACCTGACTCAATGTCCTGGTCGCCAACAACCAGCATCCACGGGATTTTTTGCTGTGTCGCCGTGCGAATCTTGGCCCCGATGCGGCCCGATGACACGTCCACGTTCACGCGCAGCCCCCGCGCGTCTAGCTGTGCGGCGACCTGTTCGGCGTATTCGATATGGCGATCGGCCACCGGGATCAAGACGATCTGAACCGGTGACAGCCAGGCCGGGAACGCCCCGCCGTAGTGCTCGATCAACACCGCGACAAACCGTTCCAGGCTGCCATACAACGCGCGGTGGATCATGATCGGCTGGTGGCGCTCGTTGTCCTCACCGACATATTCCAACTCGAACCGTGCCGGGAGGTTGTAATCCACCTGCACGGTGCTGATCTGCCATTCACGCTTGAGCACGTCGCGCACGATAAAGTCGAGCTTGGGGCCGTAAAACGCGGCTTCGCCTTCTTCGACCCTGTAATCGAGTCCGCGCTTGTCGGCGGCGGCGATGATGGCCTGGGCGGCTTTGTTCCAGTTGGCGTCATCGCCCACGTATTTGTCACTTTCGGGATCACGGATGCCGATACGGGCGCGGTAGTCGGTCAATCCCAGGCCGTTAAAGATGAACTCGATCAGGTCCACCACGCCCAGAAACTCGTCTTCGAGCTGCTCCGGCGTGCAGAAAATGTGCGCATCGTCTTGTGTAAAACCGCGTACACGCGTCAGGCCGTGCAGTTCGCCCGATTTTTCGTAGCGGTAGACCGTGCCGAACTCGGCATACCGGATCGGTAGATCGCGGTACGAGTGCAGGTCACTCCGGTAAATGTGGATGTGGTGCGGGCAGTTCATGGGCTTGAGCATGAACATGTCACCTTCCACCTCAAACGGCGAATACTGGCTGTCCTTGTAGTATGGATAGTGTCCCGACCGCTCGAAAAGGGCGATGCGGGCGATGTGCGGCGTGATGACCGGCTCATAACCGCGTTTGATCTGCACGTCGCGCAAAAAACGTTCGAGCAGGTCCCGCAGGATCGCGCCGTTCGGTTTCCACAGCGGCAGCCCTTTGCCGACTTCCTGGTTGAACGTAAACAGGCCCAGTTCCTGACCAAGGCGGCGATGATCGCGTTTCCTGGCTTCTTCGAGCAGGTTCAGGTATTCCTGGAGCTGTTCGGGTGTTTCCCAGGCGGTCCCGTAGATGCGCGTCAGCATTTCGCGGTTTTCGTCGCCGCGCCAGTAGGCGCCAGCCGGGGCCTTAAACGTGATGCTGATCGCTTTCGGGTTGATCTCGCGCGAGTTGGCGACGTGCGGCCCACGGCACAGGTCTTCGAATGAATCCTGTGTGTAGGTGCTGATCACCAGCGCTTGATCGGTTTTTTCGCCATATTCGTCCACGCCGCCCTGTTCCAGCCCGTCGATCAGTTCGAGTTTGTAGGATTGGCCGGCGAAAAGTTCGCGGGCTTCGTCGGCGCTGACTTCTTTGCGCACAAACTCATGTCCCTGGCTGATGATCTTGCGCATCCGTTTTTCGATGGCCTTGAGATCATCATCGGTCAGTGCACGCGGCAGGTCAAAGTCATAGTAAAAACCGTCCTCAATGGGCGGGCCGATGGCGATTTTGGCTTCCGGGAAGCGCTCCAGAACGGCCTGGGCCATAATGTGAGCCGTTGAATGCCGTATCCGGTAAAGCTGACTGTCTTCGTAGCGTTCCATGATACTCCTCAATATAGGTGGTATGGCGTAAAACGAAAAGGTGTTGTGTGATGCGGCACGCCGGACCGGACACGGGCAGCGTCCGTTAAAAACAGCCGGGATACGCGCATAGTCCGGGCAGGCGCTCATGCCGCCTTTGCCGAAGGGGATTGTTTATGGTGACAGGCAGGGTTGCTCTGCGTTGGTCCCTGCTGCCTGTGGCGATGGCGGCTCACGGGCAGGGATCAACACAGAATATCCCTACCCAGGTCGCCTGGCCGTGACCCCTACGGTGCCATCAGTTGACGCTGTCGCGTCAGTTGATACTGTCGTATCAGTTGAAGGATCAGTCATTCAGCATTCCCCCTTTGTTATACTGCCTGAAAACGTTTGTTTTTTTTCGTCTCGTCATCGTTAGCAATCAGCGCGAACACACTTTCGAACACACCCAACACCACCAGGTTATCAACAATATCCTCGATGGTAACGTGAAGCAGGTTCTCGACGATGACGTGGGGGGTTTCCAGCGCCAAAAACGCCGTTTGGGCAAGCGTTCGCTTGTGCGAGTGAACTACATCCAGACTGAGCTGCATTTCTTGCTTGAGATAGGCCAGCGTTACAAAACGTGCCTGCCACAGGCGGCCATCCTCCATTTCGACCAGCACATCGGCACTGTCGGTTAAGGGATTAAAATCGTTTTGCGGCGATTGATCGATCCATACATGTTTGACAAGCATAGATGCTGCCTTTCAAACTATCGGAATATTCATATCCCTATGCTACTACGAAATTGCCCCAAATCTTAAACGAATTTGATCCCAACCGGCAGATAACGCCGGATCAAAAAAATCCCCGCCCACTGTTGGGGCGAGGATTTGACAGCTTGACAAATCACGCGGTTCCACCCAAGTTCAGCGCCACACCCGGATCAGGTCCGATCCGGGCCCGGATCGGGGTACGTGATTCATGTGACGCCCTCTTGCAGCCGCTAACGGGGCTAACCGCCGCCGCTTACTGGGTACGCCTGGTTGGCGCTGCTGTTCAGCGGCGTGCTCACGGGTGGTTTTCCTGACCTGCTGGCCGAACGCGCTTCCAGTCTATGGCGCGTTTTCTCTGGGACCGCCTGGGCCAGTACTCATCCCGATCAACACTTTGAAATATAAGGTATCAGATTGTTGACCAGAGCATAGCGCAAAACGTGAAGCACTGTCAACCCCTTGAGGGTTAAAAAATCACGGCGGGCGGAATTGCCCCAGGCTGGCGGTCGGACGTATTTTTATTGGATTACCCTGGGCCAAATGACCTGGAATATTTATAGTTGGTATCAATTGTGTCCAGATTTTAGTTTGAAAGACCGCATTTAGGCTGAACTAGGCAGTGAGTACGATTTCCTCGATGCTGGGCGCTGTGCTATACTGTCGCTATGCGAAATATTAACTACTCACCTGACATGGCTTGTTGGGACGGGCGGCTGGCGCGGTGGTCGCACCGTCTGCGAAAAAAACGCCTGACGGGGCTGGTTGGAGCGCTGTTAGATGCAGCGGAACCACTCGGTCCGCTGGGCGCGCAGATGTTGTGGGTTGCGCAGCCGACGTTGGGGTTGTTTATGCCGCGCGATGATGTGGCATCGCTGGCACGCATCTTAGAGCATCCTGACGGGTTGGCATGGCTGCACGAGCGGCTCGCCGGGCCGGACGAGAGACACGAAAAACACGATGATCGAGAATAACGAACTGACCCTAGTTCTGATACTCGTAGCGCTGGCCGCTACGCTGGCGGGCAGGTTGTTAGCCAAGCGCTGGCGGCTGCACTGGCGTTCGATCCCGGCTTATGTTGTGCTGCCAGAGTCGGCAGCCGACGCGGTTGAAAGCGATAACCGCATTCATTTTTCAATGGGCAGCAGTGCGATAGGCCAGGCCAGCACCGTCAGTGCACTGGTGACAGCCGAATTAGTCTATCGTTTATCACAGCGGCTCGTCGTGAGCCGCCAGACACCGCTGATCACGGTCAGCGATCCGGTTACGCTGACGCTGGCACAGGATACGCTGCGCCGCGCCTATGAATACCGGTGTCGTATCGAACGTTATCACAGCCGCGCGGCGGCCTGGTATCCCCAGGGAGCCCGGTCGCTGGTGTTTGCCGCCGGGGTTTCGAGCCTGGCGGCTGATGCCGACGTGTCGCGCTCGGTGCTGCTGGGGCGGTTTGGTTATGAACTGGCGCTGTTGGGCGAAAGTGCGCTGCGCCACGGTCAGGTGTTGATCGCTCACAGTGACCGGATTGAGGGGCAGGCAGTGGCCTTTGCCCAGGCCCAACAGGTGTTGATCGGTGAAGAGTTGTACGTTGGCCCGGCGTATATGAATGGGCGTTTGATCGAGCAGGGGAGTGTGATCGCGCTGGACCTGCTGCGTTGGCTGGTGATCGTGGGAGTGCTGATAACGGCACTGCAAGCGCTGTAAGGCAGCCCCCGCTGGCCGTGGAGGATAGGGCGTGAGACGCCATCGGTTACTTGATATCTTATCGACCGTGACCGTGATCAGTTTGGGACTAGTGACCGTGATCGGCCTGCTGAGTGATCGTGATTCGACGGCGGGTGAGATGGCCGGGTTCCTGATCCAACTGGTCGCGCTGATTTCGGCGCTGGCGGTGCTGGTCGGGATAGTGAATCTGCTCGCGGTCCACACCGGGCGCATCCGGCACACGGAATACGGGTGGCCCTACAGCCTCATTGTGCTGCTGGCGGCGGTCGCCGTTGTGGTGCTGCGGATCATCGACCGGGCCGAGGGGTGGTCCGGTGATCTGGAAGGCGAAACGGTCAGCCTGCGCGTGTTCGAAGCTGTGCAGGTCAGCCTGGAATCGGCACTGATGGGTTTGCTGGTGTTTTTTCTGGTGTATGCTGCCTACCGTCTCATGCGCCGCGACGTGACGGTCTGGAATGTGTTGTTTCTGGCGGCGATTGTGGTGGTATTAGTTGGTTGGATCCCGTTGGAAAACATGGATGCGCTGGGCGATGTGCGCGACTGGCTGGTACGTGTGCCGGTTAGCGCCGGGGCGCGGGGCATTTTAATCGGCGTGGGCCTGGGCACTGTGACGGTAGGTGTGCGTGTGCTGCTTGGTCAGGACCGCTCGTACCGCGGCTAGGCAAGCGCCGGGTGAGCGATAGGTTCAGGGCGTATTATGTCTGACGATCACAATCTGTTTGATGATGATAACCTCATGCCAGATTGGCTGAGTGGAGCGGATTCAGAGCCGCCGCCCGACGACAGCGGTGAGGCCTGGTCCGATGTTCCCGAAGACGGTGCTATCGACTGGCTGGACCGGCTGGCTGCTGACAGCCCGCCGCCATCTCATGAGCCAACGCCGGGCGATGATGTGCTGCGCCCGGCGGCGGGCGCATTTGCGGTTGAGAGTCCCGCCTGGGAGCAGATGCGGGGTGACGCACCATCTGCCCCGGTCGGGCTGACATCCGAAGCGCCGCCCTGGGAATTGTTCGAAGGGGCTGAAGTCGAACCGGCGGCGGAATCACTTGTGGCGCCGCCCTGGGGTGAGTCACCTGGAGCACCGGCACCGTCAGCCGCTGCTGATGAGCCAGTTTTCCAATGGAGTGCTGAGGCCGCGTCCGAGGACGCCGCGCCTGCTGATCAGGCCACCGACGGCACGATCGATTGGTCATCTGTTCGCGGCGAGGTGAGTCCCACCGCGAGTGATAGAGATGAGATTCCACCCGGATTTACAAGTATGCTGCCGTGGCGAGCATCAGAACAGCCTGAAGAACAACCTGAGCAGCCGCCTGAACCAGAAGATACAGGGTTTTCAGTCGC
Organism: Anaerolineae bacterium; assembly: GCA_016930015.1. GTDB lineage: Bacteria > Chloroflexota > Anaerolineae > Aggregatilineales > Aggregatilineaceae > JAFGHR01. The sequence continues at coordinate 39,799 of JAFGHR010000062.1, forward strand.
CGAATTGGCCGGGCTGACGGACGAGCAGTTTACCATGGATTCGCTGCTGTCCGAGTTCGATGAAGAACTACCCGTTGAGCAGCCGCCTCCGAAGGCGCCGTCACTGCGTGATCGCCTGTTGTCCCTTTCGCCCGATCGTGACGAACTGGAATCCGGGTCGGAACCTGCGTCACCACAAGAACCGGTGCCGGTGCCATCGCAAGAACCCATCCTACCGGTGGAACCGTCCGCTGATGACATGGAATGGATGAGCGCATTCGGGCAGGCGGCTGACTATGACGCGGCGGCTGTGCCAACCGGAGATCAGGACGATCTGGACTGGTTGGCGGCACCGGGGGATGAGAGTCCGCCGCCGCAAGCAGCCGATGGTCGCGCACCCGCCAGTCTTGACGATCTGTTTGCCGAAGAGCCGGAAGCCGCCCCACCGGCTGCGCCTGACGAAGCCTTTGTTTCCTGGCTGGATGGCGCGATGGTTGGCATGGGCGCCACCCCAACAGAACCAGAACCGGAACCTTCCGGACTGCCCAGCACAGATGATCTGGTCCCGGCCTGGATGAGCGAGCAGGATAAGCCGCAGGCGATACCCGTTGGCGAGCCGATTGTCCCGTTTTCTCTGGACGACGACGAAGAACCGGAGCCGGTCGGTACCGGTGACCTGCCTGATTGGGCGCTTCAGGATACCGGCGATCTCTCATCTGGGCCTGCTGGTGACGAAGCGCCGCGCGGCATCCGGCGGCTCGACTCGTTTGCCGGACCGGAGCCCGCTGCCGAGGATGCGGAACAGGCCGACCTGGGTTGGTTTGATGATGAAGAAGACGTGTTCGCTGAGCTGCCCGAAGACGAAACCGAATTGACGTTTGACGAATGGGAACAGCAGCAAGACGAACTTGAGCGCGAAGCGCAAAAAACGCCGGAGGACCGGCTGCTCGAAGAAGTGCCGGACTGGTTCTCGAAAATCGATGGCGCAGATGCTGAACCTGCACCGGTTGAACCCGAAACAACACCGGAAAAAACAACCGAATCCGGCGAAACCGAGTTTGTGCCGGATTGGTACCTGGGCCTCGAAGAACAAAACCTGGAGGAAGCGCCCGATTGGTTCCAACAGCTTGATTATTCTGCTGAGGCCATCGACCGGCCTCCCGACGAATCGCTGCCCGCTCAGCCAGCCGAGGCGCCGCCCACGGAAGAGGCGCTGCCGGATTGGTTCAAAGGTGTGGGGGCGCCCGCTGCTGAAGGCGCCGATTGGACTGCCGCCTTTGGTGCGCCCCCGGCTGACTCTGACGAAGTGCCGTCCGAACTGGATTGGATGGCCGCGCCCGATTCGGACCTCGAAGCAGACGCCGGTTTGCCGCTGCCCGATCTGGACGCGTTGGGCGGTATGGCCGAAGAACCGGCAGTACCCGGTGACATACCCGATTGGCTGTCTGCCGCTGCACCGGGCGCCGGTATGATGGCCGCGCCCGAAGATATTCCGTTCCCCGAACTTGATCTCGACCAGGTTATGCCGCCGGAAGATACGGCTGCCGATTTTGTCGAGCGTTTTGAGCCGGAGATGCCAGGCGATGCAGCCGCGGCACCGGTTGGCGAGGATGCGCCGGATTGGCTGCGTGACGTATCATTTGAGTCGGCACCTGGGGGTGTTGATAGGCCGTCGTCCGGGCTGTTTGATATGGAAACCGAGACTCTGGCCGAGGAAAAACTCGACTGGTTGGAAGGGTTGTCGCCGGAATCGGTGGCTGAACCGCTGTTCCCGGAGTTTCCTGAAGGGATCGTCGAACCAGCAGAGGAACGGGCCAGGGAGCCGGGCGACGCATCGGGCGACGCATCGGTTGAATTCGGTGCGGGCGCGCTCGACCAGATGTTGAGTTTGTACGATACGCCTGAACAGGCTTTGCCGGGCGTTACGGCAGACGCTGACATGCCCGACAGTATGGACTGGGCCGATGCCTTTGAAGGGTTTCCGGGGGCTGATGAGTCACCAGCGCTGCCCGCCGATGTGGCAGAGTTAGAAGCTTTGATGGCGGATATCGGGCAGGCGGAAGTGGCGCCAGAGGGCGTGGATTTATTCCCGCCGGAAGAAGCTGCCACCCTGGTCGAACCGCCGGGTGTGGTGGGTGATGCGCTGTGGGCTGACACTGTCGAAGCGGCTGGCGTTGCTGCTGCTACAGTGGACGATATCACGGTGCCACTTCGCGATTCCCAGCCGGAGTGGGTGGCCGAGATGCGCCCGTCCGATCTGCCGGTCACGCTGTACTATGGCGGTGTTGAGGCTGACGTAACCCAGAAACAGGTCGCGGAACTGCCCGACCAGGTGCGTTTGTTCCACGAAACAACCATGAAGGAACTGGGCGATCTGGCTGGCGAACCCGTCACGCTCGATGAAGGCCCGTTGGCCGGGATCGAAGGTGTGCTCCCGCTGGTGGATATGACGTTTGAGCAAGAAGCCGTGCTCCCAACCAGGGGATTAACCGTGACGCCTGGACAGCGCCGATTGGTCAACCGTATGCGGGCGCTGTTGGAACTCGACGAGGAAGAGACTCTATCCGCCGCCGAGGAAGACGTATTGGGCGAGCCGGATTTTGCGCTTGATGAAGACGAAATCGAGCCGGAAGCCGCCGCGCCTCAGAAGCGCCCGCGGCGCGCGGTACGTCGTAAGCGTGACCGGGTGTTTGTCTCCCTGCTGCTGCTCGTTGGGCTGCTGGTGCCGTTCCTGTCGGATTCGCTGTTTTTTGCTGCCGATCCGCCCGAACTCAGCGGGGACCGGCTGGCGGCGGCTCAAACTGTGGACCGGGTGACGGCGGGCGACTATGTGTTGTTTGCGTTTGAATATGGGCCTACGTCAGCCGGTGAACTGGATTCATTGGTCGAAGCCGTGCTGCGTGATGTGCTGGCGCAGGGCGCCATCCCGCTGACTATCAGCACCAACGCCGCCGGGACGCTGCACGCCGAAGCCGTCATCGCGCCGCTTGTGGATGATGCGGCCTTGTTGGCCGTGCGCGGCGAGCAGGAAGACACGCTCACATTCGGCGAGGATTACGTGCTGCTGGGCATGCTGCCGGGCGAAGCGCTCGGTGTGCGGTCGCTCAGCGAAACGCGCCGGGATGCTGACGGGCAGCTTAAGCGCCACCCGGCGTTTGATACCGACTTGCACGGTGACGATACGAACGTGCTGATCGGTGACATTGCGCAGGACATCGCGCTGATCGTCGTGATCGGTGAAGAAACAGACGATGTGCGTACCTGGGTTGAGCAGCTACCGGACGTGGATGTGCCCATGATTGCGCTGGTGACGGCGGCAGTCGAGCCGGTGGTCACGGCCTATGTGAATGATGATGGTTACCAGGGGTATCTGGCCGGTTTCCGTGACGCGTACAGTTACAATGCCGCGCGCAACACCGCTTCACGTGAGGCGTACACCGTGCCCGACGACATCGATTTTGATATCCCGAATCCGGAAGACGCGCGCTGGCACAGTATGGCGTTCGGGGCATCTGTAGCCGCCGGATTGATCACGCTGGGTCTGGTTGTGAACCTGTTTCGGGCGTATAGACGGAGGCGTCACCGTTGACTCCTGAAAACCTTGACACGATAGCCGGGTGGGTATCCTTTGTGCTGACCCTGCTCATCTTCAGTTACCTGCTTGGGGACAATATCCTGTACCGGCTCGCGGTGAATGTGCTGGTGGGTGTGGCCGCCGGGTATGTCGCCATTGTAGCGGTTGAAAGTGTGCTGGTCCCGTGGCTGGATGATACGCTGCTGGCCGCCCAGGGCGATCGCAGCGATGCGACGATGGTCGCCGTGCGCGTGATGGGCATGGTTCCCTTTTTGTTCGGCTCGCTGCTGTTGTTCAAGTCGTCGCGGCGGCTGGCCCCGGTCGGTAACCTGGGGCTGGCAGTATTGATCGGCGTGGGGACGGCGGTGGCTATCGTCGGGGCGGCATCCGGTACCGTGATCCCGCTGGTGAAAGCAGCCGGTGAATCCATGGGAGATGACGCATTGGAGGGAGCGGTGATGGTCGTCGGTGTGATCACGACACTCATTTACTTCCAATACTGGACGGTCGAACACCAGGGCCGGGTAATGCGCGCGGTGGGTGTGCTGGGCACAATCGGGCGGGGGTTCGTCACGGTGACGTTGGGGGCGCTGTATGCGGGCGCGATTCTGACCAGTGTGGCCGTTTTCAGCGATGTTGTCCGAGAACAGCTCCAGTTTATCCTGGATAAGGTTGGGGGTTAGCGGTCGATGGCTGAAGAAACCACCATCAACTCACTGCTGATAGCCGATATAGGCAGTGTACACACCCGCCTGGTGCTGCTGGACTTGGTCGAAGGCCAGTACCGGCTGGTGGCGTCGTCACGAGCGCGGACCACGGCCCAGCCGCCGCTGTCCAGTGTGTCACGCGGGCTGGAACATGCCGCGGAGCGCATGACCGAGATGATCGGGCGGCGGCTGCTCAGCCCGGAGCCGGACCAGGCATTTTTTATTCCTGAAACGGGCGGCCACGGCGTCGATGCGTTTTTGGCGACGGGCAGCGCGGGGCGTCCGATGCGGGTCTTTGTCGTGGGCCTGACACCGGAGATCAGCCTGACCAGCGCCCGGCACGTCCTGGCCGGAACTTATGTTACAGTTACGGATTCGCTGAATCCCGACGACCTGCGCAGCCGTGAAGAACTGGTCAATACGATTTTGCGCGACGAGCCGGACTTGATCTTCATTGTGGGTGGAACAGACGGCGGCGCTGAAGACATTTTGATCGAACAGGTCGAAACCGTGCGGGCCGCATTGTCGTTGGTCACGCGCGGCAAAATGCCGACCGTGTTGTTCGCCGGAAACCGTGAACTCCGGCGGCGCGTGGATGCCATGTTAGGATCGCTCACAACCGTGTTTGCCGCCAAAAATATCCGGCCCAGCTTGCAGGAAGAAAATCTTTTCCCGGCGCAGATCGAGCTGGCCATGGTTTACGATGACTACCGGAGCAGCAGCCCTGGTGGTTTTGCCGCGGGCGGTCGCCAGAGCCGGATCGGCGTGATCCCGACCACCCAGGGGTATATGAGCGCGATCCGGTACTTGAGTGAGCTGCCCGAACCCGGCATCGGGCCGTTATGTGTGGACGTGGGCAGCGCCAACAGCCTGTTAATGGCCGGGGTGAACCACGAACCGCGTTTCACGATTCGTACTGATCTGGGTGTGGGGCATAATGCCGTACAAGCGCTGGCACACATCACACCCGCCAGCCTCCAGCGCTGGCTGCCGTTTGATAGTTCACCTGCCGATCTGCGGGATTATGCCTGGAACAAGCAGCTTTATCCTGGCACGATGCCGGTGACTGATGAAGACTTGATGATTGAACAGGCATTCGCCCGCGAGATCATCCGGCTGTTGGTGGCGGATGCTCGTCCCGATTGGGGCTTAGGGCACGGCAGCCTGCTGCCACATTTTGACCCGATTATCGCGGCGGGCGCGATCCTGACCGAAGCCCAGCATCCGGGCATCTCGGCTATGCTGCTGCTCGACGCGCTCCAACCGGCAGGGATCACCCGGCTGCGCCTGGACCCGCATAATTTGCTGTCGGCGCTGGGTGTGGCGGCCTATCTGGACCCGGTGATCATGGTACAGGCGCTCGAATCAGGCGGGATCGTGAACCTGGGAACGGCATTTTGCCCGTTGGGCAGCGTCCGCGACGGCAGCGACGCGCTTTATGTCCAGATTCGCCTGGCCGATGGCCGCGTGATCAATCACACCGTGAAGGGCGGCGAGATATGGATGGCGCCCACCGTGCCGGGACTCCAGGCGCGGGTCACCGTCAAAATGCGGCGCGGCCTGTCCATTCAGGGCAAACGGCGTCTGAGCGCTACCGTGATGACAGGCACCGCCGGTATCATTTTTGACGCGCGTGGACGCCCGCTCGTGATGCCGCGCACTAAGACACGCGCCGCCCGCTTTTTGCAATGGCAGTATGCCATGTCGGGCCGTGAGCTGAGCCTGTCGCCCAAACCGCAGGAGGACATCCAACTGCCGAGCCTGGATGATGTTGACGATCTATTCCCCGATCTTGACAGTGGGTTCGAGCCGTTCTCTGATTTTGATGGCGGGTTCGAACAGCAGGAGCCAGTTTAGATGTCATACTATCCTGACATGACGATTATTCAGGGCATGGCGCGTATCCAGCGTGAGCGCCGGCTGCCGCCCAACGTTGTGCCCGACACATCCTCAACACTGGTCAGTCTCGGTATGCCCACCCAGGCGATGCAGATTGTGCTGCAAGGTGATATGCGGGGCGAATACCGCATACTCGATGTGGGCAAGTTCTTCAAGGTGCGCGATCCGGATGAGGTCGAGACATTGATCCAGGTTCATCCCGAACAGCGCGTTCAGTTCGGCCAGGAATTGGCGCGGCGCGGGCGGGGGCGGCGTGCCAAAGTGCTCCAGTCACCGGCGGATGGCGAAGTGGTGCGCATCGAGCGCGGCCAGATTATTTTGCAGGTCAGCGAGCGGCACGTTGAGATTCTGGCGCGTGTTCCCGGTGATATTGAAGATGCCGAGGCGCGCGCCGTCCAGATCGTGACCCGTGGCGCGGCGATCCAGTGTGCCTGGGGCAACGGCCAATCGGTGTTTGGCCCGTACCAGTTTTTGCCGGAAGATGGCTTTTTTGCCCTGAGCAAAATGGATGTTAGCATTTCAGAGTACCGGAATGTGGTGGTGATCAGCACGGCACCCGTGTCAAAAGGTGATCTGTTGGTCGCTCGCCAGCAGGAAGCCTGGGGCGTTGTCGCACCGAGTATGCCGTCCGACTTGCGCGAATTTGCGATGCAGCTTAAATTTCCTGTATTGTTAACAGAAGGTTTTGGTCAGCGACGCCCGACATCATTGATCTACAATTTGCTGCAAACCAATATCGGGCGAACAGCAGCATTTGATGCGGTCACGCCGGACCCCTGGTCCACCGAACAGCCTGAGATCGTCATTCCGTTACCGTCCGGCAGCGTCACACCGCCGACTCCGGCATTGGATCAGCCGTTGCAAGTAGGAACTCAGGTACGGATCGTGCGCCGGCCCTGGGAAGGTTTCATTGGCGAAGTAGTCGAGCTGCCACCTAAACCGCAGGTGATCGAGAACGGCCTGCAAGTCCGTTGCGCCAGGGTGCAGCTGTCGAACAGTCGGGTTGAAGTGATCCCACTGGCAAACCTTGAATTATTGGGGCAGTCGGTTGGCAGGCCGCCCATCGATCAGTTGTAGGATCACGCCACCACACGTGTGGAGGGAATTATGGGTTTAGAAGATTTTGACGATTTCGATCTTGATATTCCGGAATCATTTGACGAAGGTTTGGACGAAGAGATGGGTCTTATCCCTGAACCCGGTGAGGGAGGGATCAGCCGAACCTTCAGGATTGTTTTCGTAATTCTGCTGCTCAGTGTCGTGGCCGTTGTAGCGCTGCTGCTCCTGTTTGCCCTGGGTAAAGACAGCGGACCGTCACAAGGCGAAAAAACGGCAACCGCCATTGTCGCCATGAACATGACGACCGAAAAGAACTTCCAGGAAACGCAAACCGCTAATGCGCTGTTCTTACAGGCCAGCCAGACGGCTATCCGCAAGTTTGAGCTGGATTCGACGGCGACTCAGCAGGAAGTCCAGACCCAGTCGGCCCTGGCGACGCTGAATGCCGCCAGTACAGCGACTGCCGCCGCCGCGACGCAGGCCGCTGCTGATGCGCAAACCGCCACTCAACAGGCAATCGAGATGCAGCAGACATCGGACGCTGCCACCGCAACGGCTACTGCCTTGGTGCTGGTCGGCCAGGTGGTGGATAATGCCGGTAGGGGGGCAGGTGGTGTAAGCATTCGCCTGTACCGGGATGATGGTGATGCCCAGTTTAACCCGGCAGACCTCGCCACACCGACGCCAGCGCCGGAGCCGGTCGGCCCCAGCGGTCCGGGCGTTGAGAGTGATCAGGGCGAGGTCGTGATGGAATCCGCCCAGACCATCACTTTTGGCGAAACGGTGCGCGGCACGGTTCAACTCAGCGCTGTGGCCCAGTGGACATTTACCGGCGCAGCAGGTGACCAGGTCACAATCGATGTGATGGCGGTCGATGTTGTGCAGATGGACATGTTCATGAAACTGCTCGGCCCGGATGGTGCCGTGTTGGTCGAAGACGATGATGGCGGCGACGGGCTGAATTCGCGGATTGCGGGTTTTGTCCTGCCTGCTGGTGGCGAGTACACCATCCAGGTGATCAGCCTGGCCGAACCCGGCGCGTATACGCTGACGCTGGTATCGGGTGCCGGTGTCCCGGCGGAAGTCCCGGCTGAGGGTGAGGCACCCGCCGAGGGTGAAGCCCCGGTCGAAGGCGAAGCCCCGGTCGAAGGTGAAACAACCGGGGAAACTGCCGACGGCGTGAGCATGATACCCCATTCGGGTGGTCTGGCGCCGGATGCCATGGCTAAACTGGCCCAGGATGGCGGCGACGAAACGCCTGTACCCGGTCCTGGTGGGGATGACACGACCCCTGAACCGGAGGCCGAAACGACCGGCGAGGACGCCATGCCGGGTGACGCTGCCGGTGATGAGGCTACGCCCGAAGATGAGTCTGATTTTGGCGCGCCTACGCCCGAAATGGAACTCCTTGAAACCGAAGAACCCGCCGGAGAAGCGACCCCCGGAGAAGCAACGCCCGAAGTCGAAGGCGACCAGCCGGTTACCGATGTGATCACTGGCCCGGACGGTGAGTTTAACTTTGGCGTGTTGGACCCCGGCACGTACTGGCTGCTGCTGGATTACGATACGCTTCCGGCTGACCTTCAGGCGCAGATCGACCCGGTAGAGCAGGTCTTCATCCAGGTTGAGGTGCCGGCTTCGGGTCCGATCACGTTCACGGTGGGCATGGCGCCTACACCGACACCTAACGCGGCGACGTTGACGGCTATAGCCCTGACCGGCGCGGCGCCGTTCGCGACGACCGAGACGGTTGAAGCGCCGATGGGGCTTGTTGAGACATTGACCAGCACCCCGGAGCCGAGCATTATCCCCGAAACCGGCTTGCTGTCGGACATCTCGGACAAGTCAAATGACATCGACGGTGTCAGCGGCCTGACGATCCTGGCCATTGCGGCAATTGGCCTGGTGGCCGTGGTATTCATTGCACGCAAACTGCGCACCTCGGCCTGACCGGGCGCGTTATGAAGGTTGTTTACTCGCGTTAGCACCGCGTATGTTCGTGGGGGCAATTCACTTTTCGAAGTGAGTTGCCCCTGCGTGTTACAATAGGCTGGCAAGCTGGTTGTGTGTCCGTCAATTGCATGGTTGTCCTCATCGTATTTTTCATTATATTCACACTAGCTATGGTCGATTATGTCAGGAAAAGAACGCATCACAATATCCCGCCAACAAGATGCTGCTGCTATCCTGGAAATGCTCAGTATCGGGCAGTCGGTATCCATCATCGGGCTAAGCAACTTTGGAAAGTCAACGTTGCTGCGGTATATGGCTGAACCCCAGATCGCCCAGGCTTACTTGGAAACCTCCCAGCGACCGGCGCTGTTTGTATACGTTGACTGCAACCGTATGCTGGAGATGAGCGCCCAGGGATTCTACGAGGTTATCTTACGCGCTGTGCTTGAAACCCTGTCTGGTGCCGGGCCGGACTATGGCACCCTGATAGAAACCATTGAGGGACTTTACCGGCGTGTCGTCGAGTCGCAAAGCACATTTACGATTCCGCTGGCGTTTAACGATGCGATCATTGCCATGATCGAAGCCGAGAGCACGCGTGATGTGATCGTGATGTTGGACGAGTTTGACGCCGTGCTGACCGACCTGGACGAGCGGGTATTTCTGAACCTGCGCGCACTCAAGGACAAGTATGCCGAACGGTTAAACTATCTGACCGCTACGTTGCAGCCGTTGTCATCGGTAGGCGGCGGCGATGATCTGGCCGAGTTTCTTGAGTTGTTTGCGGCCTACAAATACCACTTAAAACCATTGAACTGCACGGATGCGGTGTCGCTGGCGTCGGACATTTTCCACCAGGCCAATGATTCACTTGATCCGCCTGAGCGGGATTATATTCTGGCACAGGCGGGCGGCCATCCGGGGTTGATCCAGGCGGTGGCACACGTTGTGATGGAAGTGGAGTCGGGGGCACCGGCCAATTTTACCCAGCAAGCGTTAAGCATGGCCGATGACGTGTTGGAGAATCACCGGCTGGTGCGGACCGAGTTGGGCAAGCTGTGGAAACAAATGCTTCCTCACGAACGTAAGGTCGCCACCCTGATCGCAACTCGTGGCGTAGATGATATATTGGAAACGCAACGGTTTGATCTGTTGGAGCGTGGGCTGCTGGTCGAAGACGAACACGGCGTTTATCTGTTTTCCAGGCTGCTGGCGCATTATGCCCGTCGTAAGGCGCTTGTCCAGCAGGATGTCCCTGACGGGGTTTGGGTGGATATTGACGCCGGGACCGTCTGGTTGAGCGGGCAGGTGATCGAACCGTTGACCGATCTCGAATACCGCCTGCTGCTGCTGCTGTATGGGCGTCTCAACAAAATCTGTGACAAATACCAGATCGTGGAGGCGGTATGGGGACAGGAGTATTTGGGCGAGGTCGATGATGCACGCATCGAAAAACTGGTCAGCCGCCTGCGGTCCAAATTAGAGCCTGATCCATCCCATCCGCAGTATATCAATACGGTGCGTGGGCGGGGATACAAACTGGTTGGTGCCAGGCATCTGAGCAGTCAGTGATAGGTTGCCAGTAGCGGCCAGGGGCCGGTAGCAGTCCGGGTATGTCATCAAGGCGATTGCATCAAAACGCAGCGGGCAGTTTTCCCATTTCCGGCCACACTATGCCGGGGGAAAACAGCCGATTGCGCGTTGTAAAATCCCCTGTTCAGCCTGGCTGGAAGGGGAATTTAGGGGAAGGCGCTAGACAAAAACCAGCCGTCAACTTGATGCGCTGGCCCTGGGTACACCATACGTACCTGGAGACAGAGCGTGTTATACTGGGAACCGTGATGCATTACGTTGTCACATCGAGCATGTCAAAATGGCCTATTTGTTAATTTTGCCCATTTGCCTGTACACCGCACTTACAACGGCAGTGCTGCTCCGCCAACCGCGCGGTGTATCCAACTTTGCGTTGGCAAGTTATGTTGGCAGTGTGATTGTCGTCACTGGCGGCTATTTGATCATGGGGACGACACATGCCCAGACCAGCGCCGAGATTGCGGCGGTGTCGGTGCTGCTGGTTTCGACCTGGTCCTACCTCGCGTTTTTGCCCCTTACTCTGATCGGCCTGTATTTTGAAGGCTGGCTCCGCATTTACTGGCGGCAGTTGACTGCTGCCTTGTTAGCGGGCATTGTTGTTGTGGACATTGCGACCGCTTACGTTCTGAGAACCAGCGAGGGGCCTCTTGTACGCCCGCTTGAAACGGGGTATGAGCTGCATTGGGTGCTGCGGCGGACGGCGTTTTCGTGGACATTGGCGGCGGCGGTGGTGCTGGCCAGCCAGATACCTGTCATTATCACCGTGGGCATGATGTTGTATAACCGGCGGATAGCCCGGATGCGCAGTGGGTTTGTGTTTATCGTGCTGTCGTTGATCAGTCTGCTGACCACCCTGCTCTCGCCCCTGGCGGGGGAAGAACGGGCGCTGACGTTGGCTGCCATTGGTTATCTGCCTATGATTTGTTTGTTAACGCTGGTGGTTGTGCGTGCATCACGCAAAATTCCCCTGGATATCCTTCTGAAGTCCGCCCTGGATCACAATGACGGGGCGATTTTGATCGATGCCGATTACAAGGTGCTGTGGCAGAATGTTAACCATGCCGATTGGCTGCTGCCCGGCGCGATAGGTATTGCTGCCCAACCACACCTGTTTGAGATGTTACGGGGATCACCGCTGGCAGGCCCTGTAAAATTGATGCTGAGCGCCGGTTCGACTGCCGAGGAATGTGATATTACGTTCAATGGCGATACGTATGTTATACGCGTTGATATCCGCCCTTTAGAGTATGTACGGTATGTGCTGCCGGACACATCCTTATTGCTGTTTAAAGATATCAGCGCGTTACACATGCGGCGTGACCTGGACGAACGCCGCCGGGAACTGGAGACGCTCACCGCGATCAGCACCGATATCGCGTCGTCGTTGGATGTTGACCAGGTTATTGCGCGTGCGGTGCAGCAGGTATCGGTTATTGCGCACGTGGATTATGTTGCCGTTTACCTGGCTGCGCTGGATGGGGCCGACCGGATGGAGTTGGCCAATCACCTGGCGCTGTCGCCGGACTTGTTAGCTCCACCGCCCGTACTCGCGGCTGATAAGTTCTCTGCCGACCGTTGGGCTCGAATGCAGGAAATCATCATCGTCGCGGATAGTGAGGACGGCACACCGTGGACGCCGGGCATGAGGAAATATGGCTTGCGGGCGGGGGTATCCGTGCCGCTGACCGTGCGTGACTGCGTGATCGGGTTGTTGCAGGTTGGGTGCAAAGAACCGCATGCATTTGATAGTTATAACACGGCCTTGCTGGAAAGTGTCGCGCAGCAGCTTGCCGTTTCGATTGAAAACGCGCGTTTGCACAGCGCCGAGCGCCAGCAGCGGCGCCGCGCTGAAACGCTGCAAGAAGTGGCGGCTATTCTCAGCAGCGAAAACCTGGATGAAGCGCTTCAGATTACGCTGGAACGCCTGTTAGAAGTGCTCGAGTATGATTGGGCGTCGGTGTTGTTGTTGGCCGAACCCGGTTATGTGATCACCCATACCCGGGTGGAAAACGGATTCAAGAGGACCGATCTTGGGCCGGACAGTGAACGCATCGAGATCGCCCAGTGTCCTAATCTGGCCCGGTTGTTTGAAGAGTGCCAGCCGGTATTTGTGCCGGACACGACGGTCGAAGCCGGTTGGGATCATGACCGGTTTGCGTTCGGGGGATGGATCGGGGTGCCATTGATCGTGCGGCAGCAAGTATTAGGCTGCCTGAGCCTTGTCCACGAACAACCGCACCGGTTCATCGACAGCGATCTGGTGATTGCACAGGCCTTTGCCGACCAGGTCGCGATTGCCGTGCAAAACGCCAAGTTGTTTGGAACCGAACAGCAGCGCCGTGTTCAGGCGGACCAATTGCAGCAGGTGTTTTTTGAACTGAGTACAAGCTCTGACCTGGACACCGCCCTGCTGCGGGGGCTGTCTGGGCTGGCGAACCTGATGGAGTTTGAGCGCGCCCATATTGGTTTGATCGATGAAACCCTGGAAGCATGGATTCCACGTGTCCGTTATGGGTATTCCGAGGAATCAGGTGCCCGGCTGCTAACCGGCCCGGCGCCGCTCAGCCGCTACCCGGTGATGCAAGAGATCATTCGCACAAAACGCCCCATTATGGTGCCGGACACACACGTAGCCGCTGAGTGGCGGCAAACAACCGATAAAATAAATGAAACCCGGTCTTGGATTGGTGTGCCGCTCACCGTGCGTGACCGCGTGATCGGTGTGCTGAACCTGGATTCGCTCAAGCCGCACGGGTTCTCGCCGGAACAGTATCAGATGGCGCAGACGTTTGGGAATCAGCTTGCCTCTGCCATCGAGAATTTTTACCTGTTGGACGAAGCCAGCCGGCAGAACCGGGCGCAGCGTGCCCTGAACAGCATTCTGGCGGCGAGCAACGAAGCGCTCACGCAGGATAACTTGCTCAGTGTGTCGCTCGAACGGATACTGGAAACCCTCGGCATTGGCAGTGGTGCGATTCACCAATATACGGCTGCGGCTGGCGAGCTTCGACTCCGGGTGTCGTCGAACCTGCCGCCGGAGGTGGTTGAGCAACTGGATCACATACCCTTTGTGACGTCACTGCCGGATATCGAATTACCAACAGGTGAGCGTTATGCTTTTTTCAGCGTGCCGCTCACGTCACACGGCACGGATATCGGCCTGTTGAGCGTGCTAAAAACAGATGATCTCACGCGCAGTGGTGAAATGCAGGACCTGCTCCGAAATGTCGGCCAGCAGTTAGGGGTTGTGATGCAGAACGCCGCCATGTTCGAGGATGCGGTTCAGCGCGAACGCCTGCTGACAGACCTGGGCCGTTTAAGCCTGGCGATCAGCGCCCAGCTTGATCATGATACGGTGCTCGCTCTCATCTGCCGCGAAGGTATCAGCGTGTTTGATGCCCAGGGCGCGTATATCTGGTTGGTGGATAACGACCGGCTCGTCGGCACAGCAGCCCACGGCCCTGGTGAGGATTGGTTTGTCGGGACAACCTGTTCTTTGGACGACGAACAGTTGCTGCCGGTCAGTGTGATCAGGGACTGGCGCCCCAAACACGTCAACCAGGTAGCGAGCAGCGGCGTGCTGCCGCAGGACTTTTTAGAAGCCACCGGGGCGCAGTCGGTGCTGGCGATTCCACTGCTCAAAGCCGATGTCCCAATTGGTACCTTGATGGTGGTCAATACGCAGCGAACCGACGCGTTTGCAGACTGGATCGCCGAACAAAGCGGGTTGTTGGGTGTTCAGGCAGCGCTGTCGATCCAGAATGCCGATCTGTTTGATGAGGTTCGGCACCGGCTGGATCAACTGCGCCTGGTCAATGAGGTAGGGCGTTATGCTACCGCGATTTTGAGCCAGCAAAGCCTGATCGAAGGTGTTGCCAAACGACTATTCGGTATGCTAGCGTATGACCTTATCAGTTTAATGCAGGTTGAAGACGGGCAGCTCGTGTTGTTTGCCATATTCAAAAACAAACACCTGGGCCATGTCGAGGTAGACAACGACTATTATTCGCAGCCGGATAGCGTAACCGCGGAAGCCATGCGCAGCGCTCAGCCGGTGATATGTAACCATATCTGTATGCTGCACGATCGCGCGGCAGGCGATGATTTGACGCGTGATTGCTGCTCGCTGGCGATGCCGCTGATCGTCGCCGACGAGGTGATCGGTGTGCTGACCGTCGAGCGTTTTGGCCATCATAACATCACGCAGGCTGATCTGGATGTGATGGAACCCCTGGCCGCCCAACTGGCGATTTCGCTGTCTACCGCGCGGTTGTTCGAAAAGGTCCGCCACCAGACGATCGAACTGGAAGCACGCGTGCGTGAGCGCACGGCGCAAATCCGCCAGCAGCACGAGCGTACTGAGGCGATTCTACGGTCGGTGGCCGATGCGGTGATCGTGTTTGACCTGGCCGGGCAGGTGCAAATGACCAACCCGGCAGCCAAGAATCTGTTCGACCAGTACGATCTGGATATGAACCTGGGCGCACGTATCGCGCCGATGGTCGCGCAAACCCTGGATACGGATCGACAAAATGGTGGCGATTCAACCGAAATCATCGAGTTGGGCAATGTGTCGCTTCAAGCTAAAGCGGCTCGCGTGGTTGAGGGCGCGATTGTGCTGGGTGCGGTTGTGGTGCTGCGTGATATTTCGCGGCTCCAGGAACTTGATCGGATGAAAGACGTATTTGTATCTAACGTGTCTCACGAACTGCGCACGCCGTTGGCGAATCTTAAACTGTATCTGTCGCTGATCGAGCAGGGCCGCCCGGAACGCCGCGAAAAATATGTAGGCGTTATGTCGCGTGAGATCGAACGGCTGGCGCGTTTGATTAGCGATTTGTTGGACCTGTCACGCTTGCAGAGTGAACAGCGCGCGGAGCGCCCCCAGATTCGCGAGCCCGTTGATATCGAAGCGGTCGTGGAACACGTTGTCCAGGCTAATCTGGATCGGGCAAAAGACCAGGGTGATGAACTGCGGCACGAGCGCCTATCGCCGGTTTTACCGTATGTGTCAGGTGACGAAGATCAGCTTGTGCGGGCACTTATGAATTTGGTCAGCAACGCCATCAACTATACACCGGATAATGGCTCTATACTGATCCGGAGTCAGGCGCAATTCGCTGAGCACGCAAAGCCAGAATCGGTTATTATTGAGGTTGTAGACAATGGTATTGGTATACCGGCGTATGAGACGCCGATGATCTTTGAACGGTTCTATCGCGGGTCCAATGTGAACCCCAATATTCCAGGAACAGGGTTGGGGTTGGCGATCATTAAAGAAATCGTAGAACTGCACCGTGGTACGATTGAAGTCGAAAGCTATGAGGGGCAGGGGAGCACATTTCGAATAACGTTACCGGCGTTAGGGTTTTCTAAGTGATGGGTGTGTTGGAGGCAAGTTGATGGAGAGAAAGGCGACAATCCTGGTCGTTGAAGATGACATGCACCTGATGGAGGGTATCCGTGATATCCTTGAACTGAATGGTTACGTTGTGCTTACAGCGACCAATGGAGTGTCTGGGTTGGAAAAACTGGAACAACAGGCCATCCCACCTGACCTGATTGTGTCCGACATCATGATGCCGCGCATGGATGGGTATGATTTTTTTGAAGCGGTGCGGTCAGTTGAAGATTGGGTCACTGTTCCGTTCATTTTCTTGACGGCCAAGGGCGAGCGCGACGACATCCACCGCGGCAAGCGGATGGGCGCGGAAGACTACGTGGTCAAGCCGTTTGACGCCGAGGAACTGCTGGTGGCGGTGTCGGCCAAACTTGATCGTAAACGGCAGCTTGATGACGCGTGGCGCACCGAAGTGTCGGACATAAAGCATAACATCCTGACCATCCTTAACCACGAGATACGTACCCCGCTCACCTATGTTGTGGCCTATTCTGATATGCTTCAGGGTGATCCCAATACACTGCGCGCCGACGATATGCGCACGTTTTTGCGCGGGATCAATGCCGGGGCCAACCGGCTGCGCCGCATGGTCGAGAATTTTATCCTGCTGGTCGAGCTTGAAACCGGTGAGGCTGAGCAGACATTTGCCTGGCGCAGCAGCTCGTTTGACCGCTACGAGGTATTGGTGAACAGCATCAAGGCCAAATATACCGATATCGCAAGCGAGAAAAATATCACCCTGCGTTTTGATGTCCAGGATGACCTGCCCGCGGTTGTGGTCGATCGGGAATATGTGTCTTCGGCGCTCGAATGTTTGATTGATAATGCCATTAAGTTTTCGGATAAGCCGAATACGATGGTATCGGTCCGCTTCTACGCCGAGGACGGATACATGTGTTTTGTGGTTAACGATCAGGGACGCGGGATACCATCGCACGAACTCGAAAATATATTTGATACGTTTTACCAGATCAACCGTGAAAAATATGAGGATCAGGGGGCCGGTTCGGGCCTGGCGATTGTGGATGGTATTGTCCGGCTTCACGGCGGCAGCGTCTCGGTTGAAAGCACGTTCGGCACAGGCAGCACCTTTATGATACGGCTGCCAGTTGCCCGGAGTGACAAGTCGCCTACAGGCTGATAGAATGAAACGCGACACACCTGTCAGACGGCTGTCAGGACATCGTCAGAAGCCGCTGACAAACTGTGTTAGGATTAAATTACCTGTTCTAAAAAGGTGATGCTGGTGACTGATAAGTGGTTATTCAAACCGTGGTGATCTTACCGCTTGCCAGACGCTCGTATCACCTGCCTCATCTTTTATAGTGAGTTTCACCCGGTTTAACCAGGAGGTATTTTCTAAATGGCTTCACTGCTTCAAAAAATCAATACGCTAATCTCGGCGAACATGCACGCGTTGGTCGATCAGGCGCTGGAATCCAACTCAGTTAAGGTGATGGATGAATACATTCGCCAGTCTGAGCGGAACCTGGATGCATTGGAAGATTCGGCGGCGACCATCGGCGGGACGGTCAAGACCCTCAAGCGTAAGTACGAGGAATTCGCGGCAGCATCCGAAAAGCTCGACCGCGATATCGATACTCTGCTGCGCCGTGGTAAACAAGACCTGGCGACGGCGGCTCAGGCCGAGTTGAACCAGAAGCAGCAGTTGGCTCAGGAATATTATGAGCAGTGGCAGACCCAAGAGCAGGAATATCGCCGGATGCTGGATGCCAAGCTTAAGCTCGAAGCCAAGCTGACAACCATCAAGCAGGAACGCGAACACCTCAAGGCCCTGATGGAACTGGTCGAAGCCAAAGAGCTGACGACTAAAACCGTCAAGAGCCTGGATGACCTGGCCGGGATAGGTGACGAGGACGTTCAGCGGCTTGGTGACCAGATTCGCGCCCGTCTTGACCGTGAAGAAGCCCGGTTGGAGATCGCAACCACCGATGTCCGCGATCAGATCGATGAAGCGATCGGCATGACCGAGATCGAATTGCAGCTCGAAGAACGGCGGCAGCGGTTGGGGCTTAGCGGCGGCGAAGACAGCGGCGCGTAGCCTGCTGGTCGTGTGTTGATCTGGCGTGCACCATCGTGCGTGTTATTCTACGCGCACAACACCGGGACACCCGGTGTGCCAGGATACGGTAAACAGGGCGTATCATCTACGCCCTGAATGTTATTATAGCGTTAGGCGCGGATATCCGGATGGCGCGTGTGCATCTACAGGGTCATTACATTAAAACACGATGAACGCCCCGCCCCCCGCCGGGCTACGCCCGGTTTCCCCTCCCCGGCCAAGCCATGGAGGGGAGAAAAGCTGTTTGCGCGTTGTCAAGTCCCCCGTCCAGCTTGGCTGGAGGGGGGATTTAGGGGGAAGGCGTTGCTAAAAAGCCAATCATTAATGTGATGCAATTACCTTGGGCATTCGGGTACATTGATGGTATATGACAGCATGAAGTCGGCTTGCACATGGGGATGTGTACATGTCAAAAATGAAGGACCAGATGCGCGGTCGCGCATGGCAGGCAATTCTAAGCTCGGCTTTTTTTGGTGTGGAGAGCGGCGTGATCATCGCCCTGGCGATTGTGTTGTTTGGCCTGGGATACATGCCGTTTGACTGGTGGCAGTCGTGGTATTGGCTGCTGTTTGGTGCGGCTGCCGAGGCGCTGTATATGAGTGTCACCGTAACCGATCCCAAGGCTGCCGAACGGGCGGTTGATCGGATGCTGACTGACCGCTACAACCCGCACGACATTGAAAATCCGGTTGCCCGCGAGCGGCTTCAAAAAGCATTGGAATACCGCCGCTTGATCAGTGAGATGGCACGGCAGCACTCCGGCGCGATGCGTGAAAGTATTGCGCAAACGGCGGTCGAGATCAGCGATTGGATTGAACAGATTTACCTGCTGGCACGGCGCATGGATTCGTTTGACGAAAACCAGATCATCAGCCGCGACCGGCGCATGGTGCCGCAAGACCTGCAAAATCTGCGCCGCCGGTTGGAGATCGAGCAAGCGCCCAGTGTACGCACCGAGTTGGAAGAGGCGATCCAGACCAAAGAGGCCCAGTTATCCAACCTGCGCAGCCTGGAAAACAACATCAAGCGCGCCGACATCCAGCTTGATCACACGCTCTCAGCGCTGGGGACCGTTTACGCCCAGCTTCAACTGATTGATACCAAAGACCTTGACAGCGCACGTACTCAGCGTTTGCAAGAGGATATCCGTGACGAAGTAATGTCACTCGAAGATACTATTTCTGCCATTGATGAAGTTCAGACGCACACGTTTGTTTCGGGCAGGTAAAGACCGGTTTGAATAATCCTCAAATTAACCCTGCACCGGCAGACGCATACCACATACGGCGGGCCACATTGCTTGACATGCGGGCGGTTTACCGGTTGGAACAGGCCATTTTTCCGCTGGATGCGTACCCCCAATTTGACCTGTTTTTGTTGTTTGTGATACCCGGCATTGTAAACATCAAAGCAGTGGCCCCGGATGGATCGTTCGCGGGGTTTGCGTCTGGGACGCGCCCATTTTTCCATGACCGGGGCTGGATTATCACGTTTGGCATTACCCCGGAGCACCAGCGTAAAGGGCTGGGTACGCGGCTGCTGGCGGTGTGTGAGGAACGCATCGGCAAGCCTGATATCCGCCTGACCGTGCGTGCTGGCAATATCCCCGCGATCACGCTTTATGATAAAGCCGGTTACCGCGTGATCAGTCGCAAACCCGGATATTATCGCAACGGCGAAACCGGCCTGATCATGGAAAAACGCCGCGCCCCATAAGGCGCGCGCGACAGACCCTAATTTTCACCCCATCTATAACACGTTATGGCCCATAACGTGTTATGGCGCCCATTGGATGCCGTAAACCGGGCCGCTGGTTTGGACGCGGCGGGTCGTCCCGCTGGCGATATCCACGATCACCAGGTCGCCGCGATACGTGCCGTCATCACGATAACTGGCGCTGCGCAGCCCGGCAATGACGGGTGAGTCGTTGAACAGCGGGTAAAGCTGGGCTTGCTGCACAAAGCCGCCTGCCGTTGGCCCAAAAGCCGGGGAAAACACGTCACCGGGTGAGGAGGCTATCAGCAGGTGCGCAAACTGGGGTCCCATGCCGGTGGTAGAGCCCACCAGCGCGACCCATTCCCCGTTTGGGGTGTGTTGGGCATCCAGCACCGCGTAACGCGCGTTGAGCAGCGTTTGCGGCGGTGTATCCGGTGCCGCCGGATCGATCAGGTACAGGCCCGGCGTCTGGTAGCCCCATGACGACGCCCAGGCGAGCACGCGCCCATCCTGCGTCCAGCGTGAATTGAACGCGGGCACCTGTCCCAGTTCGGTGATGGTGCCATCAGCCAGGTCAACTATACCCGGCGCGCTGCCTTCATAAAATCGCAGGCTGAGCAGTAAGTGAGCGCCATCCGGACTCCAGCGCGGCTCGGTGTAAGCGCGCACGTCCCCCGTCATGACATGTTCGGCCAGCAGGCGCGGCGGTTCGTTGCCGTCGGCGCGCATGATCCACAGGCCGCGTTGGTCGTGATAGGCGATCTGGGTGCCGTCGGGACTCCATGCCAGGTGCGCGTGCAGGAAGTCGAGCGTCAGCGCGGCCAGTTCGCGGCGGTTGGACCCGTCCAGGGCGGCGGTTACCAGTTTGTCGCCGCAGACATAACCGATCTGCGCCCGGTCGGGGGCGACCGCGTAGGCCGTGACCGCCGCGTTTTCGGCAGTGATGGGCGCGGCAGCATCACCGGTACCCGGCAGCCGCCATACCTGGTCGATGCCGTTTTCCGGGCCGTTTTCCGGCGCGATGTAGTACAGGTCGGCGGGGAGTGGCAGCCCGGTGACATCCGGCAGCGGCAGCGGTGCCCAGTCGAATGTTAACGCGCCTGCTGTCGCCGGGATAAGCGTGTCATCGGCCAGCGTGACGCCCTGCGCGGTGAGCGATGACGGCACAACACGCAGCGGCGGGCTGGCCTCACCGGGAATCGACTCGACGGTCCATTGTCCGGCCTGCCCGGTAATGCGGACATAAGCGCCCTCCGCGTCACCCACGATCACCGAATCCGGCCCGGTCCAGGCCGCATCGACCCACGGGCCGCCCCGGATCAGGCTGAATACCGGCTCGCCGTAGTCGCCTGCGCTGATCTCGGCAATCGTTAACCCTTCCGGCACGGTGTAGGCCAGCGCCGTCGCATCCGGTGCCCAGGCGATGGTACGCCCGTTGTGGGGCACATCCAGGCCGGGTGGCAGGCCGCCTTCAACGGTGAGCAGCGATCCGCTCATGTTGTCGAGTGAGGCCAGCGCCATACCGGCAAAATTCCAGGTGCGGTACGCGTACCACGTGCCATCCGGCGCGATCGCAAAGTCGGCTACGCTCTGTTCTTCCTGGGATATTAACGTTTGCTGCCCGCTGTTCGCGTCGATGCGGAGCAAACGCCCCTCGGATGTCACGATAAACAGGTCGGCAGGCAGCGGAAAAACCGGGTCCTGGGCGTGCGCTGATAACAGCACCGGCGCGGCGGTGCTTATCACTAACACGATCAGGGTCGTGATCGGCAGCAGGTAACGTTTCATCTGGTTTTCTCTTTGTGATTCCATACGTGTTTCCACTGGTCAGTATAACAGCGGAGCGCGTGCCGTGACCAATCCGGCCTCAAACGTGTTTTGCCCCACCCCCGTCCGATCAAAAATGGTGGGCCGAATACGGCGAGCATGGTAGACTTACCCGGCGTAGGAGTAATGCTGAACTAGTGTTTAGAAAGCGGCGATATAATGACACGAGTATTTCCGATTCGACGCGGCGCCGAACCGTTTTTTCTGGACGGCGGTGATGTGGGGTGTGTGTGTACACACGGATTCACCGGTTCGCCGGACGAAATGCGCTGGTTGGGCGAATACCTCAACGGGCGCGGCCTGACGGTGTTTGGCCCGCGCCTGGCCGGGCACGGCACCGATCCTACAGTGATGAATCACCAGCGCTGGATCGACTGGTACGAAGACGTACAGGATGGTGTCGCCTTGCTGCGGGCACGGTGTCGCAAAGTGTTTGCGCTGGGGCTGTCGATGGGTGGCACGCTCAGTTTGCGGATCGGTGCGGAAGGGTTGGTTGACGGCGTGGTGGCGCTGGCGGCCCCGGTGCGCCTGACCGAACGCTTGATGCCCCACGCCCACTGGATCAAGTACATCAAGCCGTACTACGCAAAAGACGGGTGGCCGGGTGATTTGAATGATCGAGTGCGCGCCGTTCAGCAGGCCGAAGGTCGTGACGAGGTGGGCAAGGTTGATTACGGCGTGATGCCGACCGAGTCCATCGGGCAGTTGTATGCGTTAATGCATGATGTCTATGAACACCTGCACACGCTGACCGCGCCGCTGCTGCTGGTGTATTCCAAAGCCGATCAGACGGTGCCCTATGACAACCTGGCCCTGATCGCGGACCGTGTCGGCAGCCGTGATCTGGTCGTACAAACCCTTGAATACAGCGACCACGTGCTGACTCAAGAGACCGAGCGCGAAACCGTGTATGATCGGGTGTGGGACTTTTTATCTGCCCGGCTGGACTGAACGAGGACACCTATTCGTTGCGGAACCTGTGGTATGATATTGGGCGCGATACGCGCTGGGTGATGGCCGCCTACGTGCTGTGGGGCATCGGTGAAGGTATGTGGCTGTTCATCGAGCCGCTGTATGTCAAGTCGTTGGGCGCCACACCGGCCCAAACGGGTTTTGTGATCGGCATGTGGGGCCTGGGCCGACTGTTGTTCATTCTCCCGGCGGGGATTCTGGCGGATCGCTGGGGACCGCACCGGCTGCTGATTCCCGGCTGGTATATTGGCGTGCTGGGCGTGTTGATCATGGCCGTCGCGCCTGACTGGCGCTGGGCCGCGCCCGGTTTTTTGGTATACGGCATCTCGGCGTCAGCGATCCCGGCGACCAACCTCTACCTGGCGCAGGGCGTGCGTTACGATCCAACGCGCCGCCCCGATCTACCGCTCCAGTCAACGCTGACGCTGCTGTGGGCGGCGTATTCGATCGGGCTGGTGGTATCGCCCGGCATTGGCGGCCTGATCGGTGATGCGGTGGGGCTGCGCACCGTATTTTTGCTCAGCCTGTTCTGGTTTGGGCTGAGCACGGCGGCGATCAGGCGCACCCGGCCCTATCCGAAGCAGGATCGCCCGCCGCTGGGTTACGACTATCGCGGGCTGCTCAGCCGGTGGCCGGTATTCGTGGCGTTTGTCGTGATCACACTGGGGTTTATGGCGGTACTGATCGGCCAACCGCTGGCGCCGCAGTATCTTGAAGAAGTGCGCGGTTTTTCTGGCGGGTTGGTGGGCGCGTTTGGATCGATCAATGCGTTGGGCACGGCGGCAGGCAGTATCCTGTTAGGGCGCCTGCCCGCGTGGCGGGGCTTCCTGGCCTGTCTGCTGCTGGTGCTGCTGGCGTTTGGGCTGCTGCTGCTGACCGGTAACGTGTTTGTCGTGATCGTCGCCTATTTCATCCTGGGCGCGCATTACGCCACGCGCCCCCTGGCGGTGAGCGTGATCAGCGCCTACGTGGCCGAACACCAGCGCGGTATGGCTTACGCCCTGGTCGATACGCTGGCCGGGTTGGCGACGCTGGTGGGCACGAATCTGGCAGGGGTATTGTACGATCGAAATCCGGACTGGCCGTTTATGGTGGGGATGACCGGCATCGTGAGCGTGGTAGCCCTGGGGATCGTGATGCTGCGCCAGCGGGTTTCGCGTTACCGTGAGGTTGTTTCTACGTATACAGGGTTAGATTAGGCCGTCTGGCCTGAGTAGTGAGGAGTAATGGTATGGTTCGGCAGAAAAAATCGCCGCCTGATCCTGATCTGGTCGTCCGGTTGTGGAATAACATGGTGTTGTCGTGGCGCCTGATGTTCGACCGGCGTGTCAGCGCGACGGCTAAATTGATCCCGGTTGCGGTCCTGGCCTATCTGATATCACCCATTGATTTGGTGCCGGACCTGCTGCTGCCGTTTGGTGTGCTGGATGACCTGGGTGTATTTGTGCTCGGTTTGCAGTTGTTCATTCGCAGCGCCCCGCCCTACGTGCTTGACGAGTATCGCGGCGGCAAAAAACGCAAAAATAACCGGATTCGGGGTGGTACAGGTCAATCTGATAAAACCGGTGAACCCAACGTGATCGAAGGCCAGTATACTGTCACCGACGAAGACGAACAGCCATGACGTACCTCTACCTCATCCGGCACCCTCAAACGCTCCCTGATTCGGCTGTCCCGCCTTCACAATGGCGGCTGACGCCTCAGGGTAAACGGCAGGTGCAGGTTCTGGCACGTGCCCCCTTTTGGACGCATGTGGCCGCGCTGTATACGAGCGATCAACACAAGACAACGATCGTTGGCGAAGCGGTCAAGGCGGCGCACGGCATCCCGTTTACGCCGTTCGATACGTTGGGCGAAGCGCGGCGCGATGCCTGGATCGGCAGCGAGGCGTTTGTCGAGGCGCAGCGCGCGTTTTTTGACCAGCTCGACAGCCCGCCGTGCCCTGGCTGGGAACCGGCATCGGACGCGCAGGCGCGGTTTGTGGCGGCCATGGATCAGCTTTTGGCACGGCACCCGGTCGAGTCCGCGCTGGCGGTGGTGGCACACGGTACCGTGCTGACGTTGTACACCGCTCATCTGCGCCATGAAGCCCCGACGTATGACGCGTGGCGCCAGATCGGGTTTGCGGCGGTGATGGCCGTCGAACGGGCGACCATGACTCCCAAAACGCCATTTCTGACCGCGCCCTATGACCGTCTGCTGCTGCCGGGTGCGACGAAAGCCTGATCGTTATGAAGATCGGCATCCTGTCCGATACGCACAACGCCAGCAAAAACACGCGTGTCGCGCTGGCGACTCTGCGCGGGCATGGCATCCGCCGGTTGATTCACTGCGGTGATATCACCACGCCCGCGACATTGTATCTTTTCGCGGGGTGGCAGGTCACGTTTGTGCTGGGTAACATGGATCGCGACTGGACCGCGCTGGCGCAGGCCGCCCAGTTGATCGGTGTGCCGCGTCCCAGCCAGAGCGCGGAAGTGCGGATCGGTGGGGCGTTGATCGGCGTGGCCCATGGTGATAAACAGGGTTCGCTGTTGGGCATGATCATGAGCGGCAAATATGCTTACGTCTGTTACGGACACACGCACCACCGCTGTGACGAACACCGCAGCGCCTACGGTGTCCGCGTGATCAACCCCGGCGCGCTGGGGGGCAGCCGCCCGGAGACACGCTCCGTGTGTGTGCTCGACCTCGACACCGGGGAGGCGCAGTTCATCGAGTTTCCCGATCTGCCCTGACGCGGGGAGAAATGCTCCCAGACACCGAAACACGTATAATCGGGTAAACAACATGGGTCCGTGAAAGGAGTCCCGGATGCCCGAACATATTCTCGTCATTGAGGATGAGGCGCACATCGCCCAGTTTTTAAAACGCGGGCTGATCTACGAAGGATATCGTGTGGATGTCGCCTACGATGGTCAGAGCGGCCTGGATATGGCCCGCGATAATCCGCCTGATCTCGTCATTCTGGACTGGATGCTGCCGGGGCTGGATGGGCTGGAAGTCTGTAAACGGATGCGGGCGGCGGGTGATGTGCCGATTTTGATGCTGACCGCCAAAGAAGATGTGCAAGACCGGGTTACCGGCCTGGATGCCGGGGCCGATGACTACCTGGTGAAACCCTTTTCGTTCGACGAACTGATGGCCCGGATTCGCGCGCTGTTCAGACGTTCTGCACCGTCATCACACCCGGAAGTGCTGCGTTTTGGTGATCTGTCGCTGGACACAGGCACGCATCGCGCCCAACGTGAGGACCGGTTTATTGATCTGACGGCCAAAGAATACGAACTGCTGGAACTGTTCATGCGCAACCCGCGCCGTGTATTAACACGTGAAATGATCTTTGACCGGGTGTGGGGCTATGACTTTGGCGGCGAGAGTAACATCATTGAAGTCTACGTGCGTTATCTCCGCCAGAAAACCGAAGAGGACGACGCGCCCCGCCTGATCCATACCGTGCGTGGTGTTGGTTATGTGCTGCGCGAAGAATAGTCCCGGCCAATGACACGGAACTAAACATGTCACTCGGACGCGATGCCCGCTTAGAGGGGTCGCGTTTTGTTCAATGAGGTGGCATCAACACAGTTCAGCACACCGCAATCGGCGGCAGAGTCGCAATAAACCACTTGTTCAGGCGGCGGACTGCTGAATTTTAATCGGCGGCTAACCTTGGCGTGATAAAATGTTTGTTTAAGATCATGGCCGTCATTTGTCAGCAAACATACCGTGACACAATCTTATGACCATTCGTACACGCCTGACATTTTTATACTCAACCCTTCTGGCCATCGTCATCCTGATGTTCAGCGCGGTTACGTCTAGCATTCTCAATTGGACGCTGCGCAACCAGGTTGATGAGTCGCTGCTCGAAGTATTGGGCGATGTACGCTCGTATGCCGTGATCACGCTGCTAAACCCGACCCAGGATAATTCGGCACAGGGCGCCGTACCCATGCCGCAGCCGAACAGTTTGAGCACACCAGGGTTATTTGTCCAGATTTGGCTGCACGATGAGCAGTCACAGCGCCCGTTTTTGCAGTGGGCCTCACTCAGCCTGATGGGCGTTGGTTATACCGATTCGCTCGATCCGGAGGCCCTGGACTCGCCGCACGAAGTCCGGCGTGATGTGGTCGTCGATAACGTCCACCTGCGCGTGGCGACCATTCCGCTGAACGTCAACGGGCAGATGGTCGGGCACATCCAGGCGGGATCATCGCTGCACACCGTTGACGCGGCGATCGACCGGTTGTTGGAGATCATGCTCATTGCGGGCGCGGGAACGATCCTGATCGCGCTGTTTGCCGGTGACTTCGTGGCCCGGCGCGCGTTACGCCCCATTGATGCGATCAGCCAGACGGCCCGCCAGATCACCGCGGCAGACGATCTCAGCCGCCGGATTCCGTATGATGGGCCGCCGGACGAGATCGGCCAACTGGTCGAAACGTTTAATGATACGCTGGGCCGGTTAGAGCGATTGTTTAAGGTACAGCGTCGTTTTGTGGCCGACGTTTCGCATGAAATGCGTACCCCACTCACGGCGATCCAGGGCAACCTGGACCTGATGCGCCGCATCGGTCACGATGAAGAAGCGATGGAAGCTATCCAGAGTGAATCGCAGCGTATGACGCGGCTGGTGGATGATCTGCTGCTGCTGGCGAAGGCTGATGCCGGGCGGTTATCCCTCGAAAAAACAATGGTCGAGCTGGACACGCTTGTGCTGGAAGTGTACAACCAGGCGCGGGTATTGAGCGATGGTGTTGAGGTGATTCTAGGCCCGGTTGACCAGGTGCAGGTCGTGGGTGATTCCGACCGGCTCAAACAGCTTTTGCTCAACCTGGTCACCAACGGCCTGAAATATACACCTGACGGCGGCACAGTCACCCTGTCGCTGAACCGCAGCGACGACTGGGCCACGATCAATGTAGCGGATACCGGCCTGGGTATTCCTGAAGATGACCTGCCATATATCTTCGACCGCTTTTACCGCGTGGACAAGGCCCGCTCACGCGTCCAGGGCGGCACCGGCCTGGGATTGTCCATTGCCCGGTGGATTGCCGACGCTCACGGCGGTGAGATCGGCGTCACCAGCACACAGGGCAAAGGTTCGACGTTTACCCTTCGACTGCCGCTGGTCCCGGTCCAGGTGGCGAAAGAATCCATACGTAAGACACACCTGAACTTACCCACCGTCCGGCTGCCGGGTTCACGATAGCGCACCGCCCGCACCATTTTTTCCACCCATCCATTGATACACGCCACGCACCCGGTGTGCGCCGAGCATATTCTAATCTACTTCTAAGAATGGCGTTACAAAAAGTTTACATTTAAATGAACAATTAGAATCGCTGGGTAGTGTTGACACGTCAACACGGCCTACACTGTGAAAGCAAAAGCAGGAGGAATGGAACGATGTCAATTGTCAAACGCACGATAGTTGTCGGTATGGTATTAACCGTTGCGCTCGGTGGGATGGGATTGGCCGTAGTTGGTGCAGCCAGTGAAACACCGGCGCAGACGATGGTGTATCAAGCCGATGGGCAGGCCTGGCTCGGCGTTTACGTGACCGACAGCGACGAGGGGGTGATGATCACGCGCGTGCAGTCCCGCTCCCCGGCGCGTGAGGCCGGGCTGCGCATGGGTGACGTGATTGTTGCTGTGGATGACGAAGCGATTGAGTCTGCCGAAATGCTGGTAGACCTCATCGCCACCTACGAACCGGGCGATACGATTGTCGTCAGTGTCGAGCGGCGGGGCGATACGAAGGACTATGAGGTCACCTTGGCTGAACGCGACGATAAACCCGGCCAGCGTGACTGGGAGCGCGAACACCCGCTGATGTACGGCGTTCTGAACCTGATGGGACTGGAAGCCAGCCTGACCGATGACGGGCTGCTGGTCGAGGAAATCGATCCGGAGTCACCGCTGGCCGGTGTCGGCTTCGAAGAAGGTGATCTGATCGTCGCCATCAACGGTGAGTTGATTAGCGAGCTTGGCCCGCGCGATCTCATGCTGGAACTGGGGCCGGATGACACGATCATGTTCACGGTTGAGCGTAACGGTGAAGAAGTCGATATCGAGGTGAATCTATCCGACATGGACTTCGGGTTTAGTGATTCGGACTGGGACGTTATGCCGGTCTACCCGTTTGAGGCGCAAATTCCATTCGTGGGCCAGCCGGTGCAGCTTGGCGTGCAATATCTGGCGCTGACGCCCGATATCGCGGCAGAACGCGATCTGCCGGTTGAAGAAGGTGCCTTGATTCTTGAGGTGATGGACGATTCACCGGCGGCTGAAGCCGGGTTGCAGGCCGACGATATCGTGACCGCCGTGAACGACGAACCGGTTGACGAAGAACACACGCTGCGTGATCGCCTGGTGGCTTACGAAGAAAACGATGTAGTCACGCTGGCCGTGCTGCGCGACGGTGAGGAACTTGAGATCGAGGTCACGATCGGCATGCCCGGTTTTGCCAGTATGTTTATGGAGCAGGCGGGGCATATGCGCGATTTCGGCCAGCATGGCATGGGGTTTTTCTTCGCGCCGGGCGCTTTCGACTTCGAAGGTTTCATGGACATGCACCCGTTCATGGGCCAGATGTTAAAGGAACACGGCCCCGGCTTCTTTAACTTCGGTGACGGTGATAATGTCGAGCCCGAAGCCGTGCCGGATACCGATACCGGGGACGTTCCCGACGGTTCAGCCGCCTGATATTGGATGAATGTAAAAACGCGCCGGTTCTGACCAGCCGGAGCAGGGGCATACTGTGATGCGGTGTGCCCCTTTTGTGTTAATCAGGGGTCAGGGCACCCACGCCGGTAAAAACGCGTTGTCGGCCACCTGGGCAAGCTCGCCCGTGTCCAGGTCAAACGTCCATATTTCGGGGCGTGCGCCCGGTGCCGACAGTGAAAACCGCTGGAACACGATCCGCCGCCCGGATGCGTCCCAACTCATGGCGCTGTGATTATAACTTGCGTCAACGACAAGCGGCTCGATGATGTCTGTTGCCAGGTCCAGCAGGTAAAGCTGCTGCCCCGGTGTATAACGCTCGTCCAGGTAACGCCGCGCGATCAGTAGTATTTGCCCGTCGGGGGACCATACCGCGTCGGCATCTTCGACCGGTGTGTCCTCCGGGCCGCTGACGCGGGTCCGCGTGACGGTGTCGAAGTCCACGATCTCCAGGTGCGTGTAAAATTCCTGGCCCAGCGCGCCGCGCACCAGCACCGGGTAAACCAGTTGGCTGCCATCCGGCGAAAAGCGCCCGACTACGCCTTGCATACTCTCGATGATCGCGTCCGAGTCGGCGGTGAAGTCGTGAACGCGGATGCCCGGCAAGCTGGCGTCGAACACCGCCAGCCGCCGCCCGTCCGGTGACCACGTGGGATCGAAGCCCAGGCGCTGCGAGTCGGCAAACAGCAGCACGGTTTGTTGGCTGTTAACGTCCACCACCCAGGCGCGGCTGGGGCCGAGTCCCGTGCCCAGCCCGGCGTTGAACTCCGCCCGCTGGTACACGATCTGTGTGCCGTCCGGTTTCCAGGATGGGTTATCACACAGCGCCGCGACACAGTTAGTCATCTGCCGCGTGGTGTTATTGATCAGGTCCACCACCCAGATATCGGACGTGCCATCGGGGTTGACGTGGCTGAAGGCAATCGCGCTCCCGTTGGGGCTGACGGCGAAATCTTCGCTGCCGTCTTCCACCGTCGTAAGTTGGTACACCTCGCCGGATTGGGTATCGGTCATCATCACGTTGGCCGCGATCCGGTCCGCCGGGGCCAGGTAAGCCACGCGCGGCAGCCGCACGCTGAACGTCCAGCTAAAATCATCCGCCAGCGACGATCCACGCCGGGATGCGCGCGCGCCGCGTTCCACCGTGACCGTGTACGTCTGCCCGGCCAGTAAGGGCTGCTGCGGCGTGAAGATCAACGTTTGCGACGTGGTCCACGTGATATCACCGGGTGTGTCCGGCGTGATGCGGAAGCGCTCCGCTACCGAATCCTGGTCCATGTCGTCCGAAAAACGAATGCGGATCGGTTCGGAGCCGCGCACGCTGCCCTGTGGTGCGTAGCCATTGCTGGCAATCGTCACGCCGAGTTGATCACCCGCCAGCACGACGCCCACGATCCCGGCAGTGAGCGCCAGCATCACGGCCAGCACCAGCACATCAAACCGGTCCAGGTCGAGCGCAGCCAGCCAGCGCGGGCGTGTAGAGTGTGTTTCAGCCATAAAAACGATCTCGCTCCAGCGCTACGGGTACAGGTACGGGTGATCGGGCTGCTCGATGGGCTGTACGCCGTCTGTGCCGTCATACGCTGCCAGCACCGGGTAGGGCGCCATGCCGTCGAATTCACCGGCTTCGAACGTGCCCCGGATGCGCACCCAGCTATCATCCGGCAGGGAGGCGCCATCCGGCCACGACACGACCAGCCCGATCGCCTGCGCGTCGGCCACGCAGCAGCTAATCACGAAGCGGGCCACCATGAACCGGGCCGGATCACCTTCAAAACGCGCATCACGATACACAAACCCGCTGACGTCGGCTTCCTGGCCGTTGAACGCGTTCAGGTCCGGTTCCACGCTGAACGCGCGCAGCCAGTCCAGCACGTTACGTTCCTGCGGCGCGATGCCGATCATCTCGTCCTGTGACGTGCCGATGCTGCCGATATCGCCGCTGATCTCGCCGTCAATCGCGCGGCTGTCGAGCGGCTGCGACGGCACAAACAGCCCGAACACCACCGGCAGCGCCACGATCCCCAGGCCGATCCAGCCGCGCCAGCCGGTCGCGTGCGCGTGATGATGGCCGCCCTCATGCGCGTGATCGTGAGTCTGCCCGCGCAGCAATGCAGCGGCTCGCATGATCGCCAACGTCAGCAGCAGCGCCGCCGCCATCCACGACAGCCAGATAAACTTTTTGGCGATGTAGTTGGTGATGTTGCCGTTCAGGTTGTTGGCGGCAAAATACGCGCCGGTTGCCCCCAGAATGATCACCTGCGCCCAGCTTTGTGTTTTGGATAACATGGCCGCTGCTCCCCTAAAACCGCACGTTGAGATTGACCCATACCGCGATCAGGGTCGTCGCCAGGAACGGCAGCAGGATCAGATACAGCACTACGCGGCGGCGGAATACGCCCAGAAACATCATGGTGCTTTTGATATCCACCATCGGCCCGAAGGTCAAAAAGCCCAGCACCGAGCCGAGTGTAAATGTGTTGGCGAAATCCAGCGCGACAAACGCATCTGCCGTGCTGCAAATCGACAGGATGAACGCGAGGGCCTGCATCACGAACACGGAGTTCACCGGGTTGGTGGCGAGGTCTTCAAGCTGGCCCTGCGTGATGACAAAACGCGTGCTGGTCGCCAGCAGCGTCCCGATGATCAGGTAGCGGCCCATCTCGAAAAACTCTTCCCCGGCCAGGGTCAGCGCGTGGCGCAGTCCCGGCAGCAGTTTCATACGCCCACTGTTAGCGGACCCACTGGCAGGAAATGCGCCCGGATTCACCGCCAGCGGCGCCGCTGCTAGCGACGGTGACAGCGATAAGCCGCCCGGTACAGGGCTGCGCAGCAGGCGTTCGGCCCGCTTCTGAAAAGTGAACAACAGCCCGATTCCGACCGACACCACCAGCGCCACGCCCACCCGCAGATAGACGATTTCCGGCGCGCGGTTATGGAACGCGGCGTAGGTGCTGGCGATCACGATCGGGTTGACGATGGGCGTCGCCAGCAGGAACGCGATCCCGGCGGAGGTCGGCAGACCCTTGCGGTACAGCCGCCGCGTCACGGGCACCACGCCGCATTCGCACACCGGGAAAACAAAACCCATCAAACCACCCAACAGGGTCGCCAGCAGGGGATGGCGCGGCAGCACCTTGACCAGGTCATCATGGCTGACGAACGCTTCGATCAGGCCGGATGTCAGCGTGCCCAGCAGCAAAAACGGGGCCGCCTCGATAAAAATGCCGAGAAATCGTGTGCTAAAAACGGCGATGGTATCCGCGAAGCTCAAAAATAATCCTCTCCTGCATAACGTGTGCTGATTATAACGATTCTCGCCCCGTTGATGTTTTACGGTATGACGACCGTGTCCACGATGACGTGTTCGCACGTCTCAGCCTCGCACGGCGTCACCGGCTGGATGACCAAATCCCACCACGTATACACACGCACGCCGAGATCATACGCGCCCGGCGGCAGATCATCGGTGGGCAGGTTGTGCCGGTCGAAATACAGGCCGCCTGTGGTCCAGGTCGAGGTCGGCGAGCGCCCATTCAGCGGGTAACTGTCATGCTGGACGATCACGCCGCCGTCCGGCGCCAGCAGAAACACCAGCACCGAATAATCGACGTCCGGCGGGGCGAGCGCCTGCCACGTCAGGTTGACGTGTAAGCCGCCGTCGTCCACGAACTGATCCACCTCCGCAAGCTGCATGGCGGCGCCGAACGTCCAGGGCAGCGGGTCAGCCGGTGGGCGGGCGAAACGTGCCGCCTGCACCGGGTGGTTGATAAAGTCGCCAAAATCGATTTTAGGCGTGGTTTGCACAAAACCCAGCGCGGTCAGGTCCGGGCGCCCGTCGTACTCGTTCAGGAATTCGACCAGCCACACGCTGTTTTGCCGCGCCAGCCGGTCGATCACGGGTTCGCTCGTTTCGTTGGCCCAGCCTAATCGTATCTGCGTGGCGCGGATCGACTCGCGGACAGGTACATTCGCGATGCGGGCGTGTTCTTCGATAGTGTAGGCGTGCAGGTCGGACTCAATAACCAGCGCGTCCGCCGGTGACGCATTCTCCCGCAGCAGGTCCGCGACAGCCCACCACGGGCCGTTTGACGTGCGCGTCGCGCCGGTGGTCGTCAGGTTGTTGAGCAAAATAATGCCCAGCAGCAGCCTGAACGCCCAGCGGGGCATCTCGTTGAGCGTGTGCCCGATCAGCAGCGCCAGCGCGGGGACCAGCCCGATCATGGGCCGGTAGGTGAGCAGTTTAAACCCGGCGGCGTGGATGATCATGGGCAGCAGCACCGGGACCGCCAGCCACAGCCCATCCAGCGCCGTTTGCGGCGTGGGGAGATAATCCCGGCGGCGGGCGGCGGCATACGTGCCAGCCAGCCCGGCGGCGGCCAGTCCGAAAAATAACGCCTCCGGCACGCCGAAAAGCTGGAATGCGATCACGTCCAGGCCGTCGCGGTTGAGCGGTTCGGCGTACAGAAAGCCGCCCGAATCACCGAGGCCGTGCGAGCCGCCCCGCGCCTGGTCGAGCATGGACGGCAGCCACGGCAGGTAACCCGCCGCGATGATCATCACGACCAGGGCGAACCGGGGCAGGCGGCGGCGGTGAACGATCAGCACGTGCAGGCCGTGCGCGATCAAAATGAAGCCGCCCCAGTAGATCGTGTATAACAGCGCCAGCGCCGCGAGTGTGTATGCAGCCATCCAGCGCACCGTCCAGCGGCGTGTTAAACGCCAGTAAATCCACGTGCAAAGCGCCGACAGCATCAGGTACACGTTGTAATGCCGGGTAAACGGGGCGAACACCAGCAGCAGGTCGCTCGTCGAGACGATCACCGCCGCCGTGATCGCGGCGCGCGGCCCGAAACAGTCCAGCGCCAGCCGGTATGTCAGGGCCACGCCTAACAAAATGGCCCACACGCCGACCATACGATACAGCAGCAGCGCATCGCCAACGACCCGCTGCCAGCCGTGCAGCGCCAGGAAATACAGCGGCGGGAAGCTGTCTTCGTCTACGAAGGCCATCACGTCGTCCGGCGTGGACTGCCGCACTGCGTGGATCATCCACCCCTCGTCCTCCCAGATCGACAGGTGAGCCAGCTCCGGGATAAGCAGCGCGGCGGCCAGCAGCATGACCAGCACCGCCGCCCATAACGACCTGCGCCGGGCCGCCGGTTGGAGCCTGGTTTCTGGTAACTGCGTCATGGTGTTCACCGCCCCCGCGTTATACATATCCACGAATAGTCCCCAATGGTAGCGCCGCCTGTGGGCTGGTCCAAATTCTGTTGTGATCACCGCTTGGCTGTACTGGATTTGGCCGGGGGTATGTTATACTGGCATGACTGATCTGGCCGACCTGCTTTTAGCTGCACCGGCATAAACGAAAAACTGGTTCGCTGCTCCGAACAAAGGAAACAACTATGCAACCCGAACAACTTCACGGCGTCATTCCCCCGCTGGTAACACCCATGCACGCGGATGGATCGCTCAATTTGGACGCGGTTCCTGTACTGGTTGAACACGTGCTGTCAAACGGTGTACACGGCATTTTTACGCCCGGCAGCCAGAGCGAAGCGTTTGCCCTGTCGGTAGGTGAACGGCGGCAGGTGTTGGACGCGGTGCTGGCGGCGGTCGATGGACGTGTGCCTGTTATCGCCGGGACCGGGGCCATCACCACGCGTGACACGATCGCGCTCAGCCAGGATGCCGAACGCGCCGGGGTGGATGCTGCCGCCATCATTACGCCCTATTTTATTACGCCCTCACAAGACGAACTGATCGCGCACTACAAAACCGTCGCCGACAGCATCACGATCCCGATCCTGGGTTATTCCAACCCGGCGCGAACCGGCGGCGTGCGCCTGCTGCCGGATACGCTGGCTCACCTCGCCTCGGAGATTCCGCATTTCATCGGCGTGAAGGATTCGAGCGGCGATCTGGCCGAAACCGCCGCCATCATTCGCGCCTGTCCGGCTGATTTCCGGGTATTCGTTGGGCGGGACACCCTGGTTTTGGCGGCGCTGCATTACGGCGCGGTTGGGACGGTGGCCCTGACCGCCAATGTTGTGCCGTCGATTTTGGTGAGGATTTACGACGCTTTCCGCGCCGGGGAATACGACCGCGCCCGCGTTTGCCAGGAACGCCTGTCGATCCTGCGTGACGCGCTGCCGCGCTTTGGATCATATCCGGCCCCGGTCAAGGAAGCGCTCAACCTGATGGGCCTGCCCGCTGGCCCGGCGCGCCGCCCGATTTTGCCCCTCAGTGACGGCAAACGCCAGGAGCTTCGCGCCCTGTTGATCACGCTGGGTATTTTGAACGCGTAGATGGCTGTTCAACCGGCGCACATGGGGAGATAAACAACAGGCGGATCGCTTAACCAACGATCCGCCTGTGTGGCCTATACGTCTTGGTGTGATCGGTGGGCGCGGCGGCGTCTCAACATTTTCTCGAACTCGACCGCCGGGAAAATCGAACCTGCCAGCAGCCATGTCACGATCAGTTCGGTGGCATCCAGCGACGTGGTTTTGAGGATATCATGTGCAAACGGTGCATACACCACCAGCATTTGTAGAACAGCCGTGATCAGCACCGCCAGCAGCAGCAGCCGGTTTTTGAACAGCGGCGCTTGCAGGAACGATGCATCCCCGCCATGAATGGCCGTGACCTCAAAGACCTGTGACAGCGCCAGGATCGAGAAACCGATGGTGCGGGCAAATGTCAGCGCATCGTCGGATGGATCGAGGATATCACCGCCGTAACGATCCAGCCCCCATACGAAGCCCAACAGGG
This sequence comes from Anaerolineae bacterium, assembly GCA_016930015.1. Lineage (GTDB taxonomy): Bacteria > Chloroflexota > Anaerolineae > Aggregatilineales > Aggregatilineaceae > JAFGHR01. The sequence continues at coordinate 76,065 of JAFGHR010000062.1, forward strand.
TGCACAGGCCGATCCATACGCCAACCCACAGCACGTGCAGTCCGACGCCGTGTGCAAAAATACTCTCGCGGGGCGGGCGCGGTTTGCGCTGCATCACGTCCGGTTCTGACGGCTCGAAGCCCAGCGCAATCGCCGGTAGGCCGTCCGTGACCAGGTTGATCCACAAAATCTGGATCGCCAGCAGCGGCACGCGCAGCCCCAGCACCAGCCCGAAGAACATCGCCACGATTTCACCGGCATTCGTGCTCAGCAGGTAACGAATAAACTTGCGGATATTGTCAAAGATGGTGCGGCCTTCTTCGACGGCGGCGACGATGCTGGCGAAGTTGTCGTCGGTCAGCACCATGTCGGACGCGCCCTGGCTGACATCCGTGCCGGTGATGCCCATCGCCACGCCGATATTGGCCTGCTTCAGGGCCGGGGCATCGTTCACGCCGTCGCCGGTCATGGCCACAATGTGATCGTGGGTTTGCAGCGCCTTGACCACGCGTAATTTGTGTTCGGGCGTGACGCGCGCATACACGGAGGTGTCTATCACGATATGTCGCAGCTCGTCTTCGCTGATACGGTCCAGCTCCACGCCGGTTAACGCCGTATCGCTGTCGTGCATAATCCCAAGCTGGCGGGCGATGGCTGTGGCCGTCAGCTTGTGGTCGCCCGTGATCATCACCGTGCGGATGCCCGCGTTGGCAGCCACGGCGACCGCGTCTTTGGCTTCGCTGCGCGGTGGGTCCACAATGCCGACCAATCCCAACAGCGTGAGTTCACGCTCAAGGGCTTCTGGTTCGAGGGTTTCCGGCTTGTCCTGCCAGGGCCGGTATCCCACGCCGATCACGCGCAGCCCCTCGCTGGCCATTTTGTCGATCTGTTTGCGCCACGTGTCGTGACGTTCGGGTGACAGCGGCTCCGGGCCATCCGGCATCATCTCGTTGGATGCCCAGCGCAGCAGTTGATCGGGTGCGCCTTTGGTGAAGGCCACAAATGGCGCGTTCTCGAACAGCATGGTCGCAAAACGTCCTTTGGGACAGTGAATCGTGGTCATGGCTTTGCGCTCGGAGCTAAAGGGCAGCTCACCCACGCGCGGCAGGTCGTCTTCCAGCGTGGAGCGGCTCCACCCGGCTTTACCGGCAGCTACCAGCAGCGCGCCTTCGGTGGTGTCGCCCACGACTTGCCAGCGCTCATCGTCCTGGGCTTGCTCAAGGAACGCATCCGTGTTCAGCGCCGCCGCCTTCAGGATGCGCGACAGGTCGTTATCGTTGACCGGGTTGATTTTGGCTTTCCTGCCGCCCTCGTAAAAATTGCCGACGGGCTGGTAACCAACCCCGCTAACCGCGATATCGTCACGGCCCGGCAGGGCGATGGTGGTGACGGTCATCTCGTTTCGTGTCAGGGTGCCGGTTTTGTCGGAGCAGATCACCGACACCGATCCCAGCGTTTCGACGGCGGGCAGCTTGCGGATCAACGCCTGACGCCGCACCATGCGCCGCGCGCCCAGCGCCAGCGAGATCGTGATCACGGCGGGCAGACCTTCCGGGATCGCGGCTACGGCCAGGCTGATCGCCGTCAGCAGCATGTCTTCGGTATCCTCGCCGCGTGCCACGCCGACCACGAATACCAGCACACACACCGCCAGCGCAGCCCCGGCCAGGATATAACCGACGCGTTCGAGCCGCTCCTGTAGCGGTGTTTTGCCTTCTTCGACGTGTTGGAGCAGGGCGGCGATGGTGCCAAGCTGTGTTTTCAGGCCGGTCGCGGTGACGGCCAGCACCGCGCGCCCATACGTAACCGCTGTCCCCATGTAGGCGATATTGTGCTGGTCGGCCAGCGCCGGGGGCGGATCGCTGTCTTCCATGGCCCGGTCGTTTTTTTCGACGGCCAGCGATTCGCCGGTTAGCGCCGATTCGTCGATATGCAGGTTGACGGCTTCGATCAGGCGGCCATCGGCGGGCACGCGGTCCCCGGCTTCAAGAAGCACAATGTCGCCCGGCACCAGGTCAATCGCGCTCACCGTCTGGACATGACCGCCGCGCCGCACCCGCACCTGGGGGGTTTGCATGGCGCCCAGCGCGGCCAACGCCTGTTCGGCCTGGTATTCCTGGAAAAAACCCAGCGCGGCATTGAGCACCACGATCGCCATAATGACGACGGCGTCTTTTGTGTCGCCGACGGCCACCGATATCACGGCGGCCACGATCAAAACGACTACCATCACACTAGTAAACTGGCTGATCAACAGTTTCCACAGCGATGTACCGTCCTCGCTGGGGAGTTCGTTTGTACCGTACTGCGCCTGCCGCTGCCGGATATCTGCCTCGCTCAACCCCTGGTCTTGATCACAATCCAGTTGGGCAAGGGTATCTTCGGCAGATAGCGCGTACCAGGTCGTTTCATCCGGGTTTGTTATCATAGCTGTACTTCCCCTATTAAAACGCCCACATTTCCCTGTGGGCATTGTACACGTGGTTGGTTGAATAACCAATCATAAACAAAATGCTGTGCAGCAATACCCCATAGTTTGGGGGACTACCGTGTTTATGGGCGATTCATGGACGCAGTTAGGTAATCTGGCCAACCCACTTGTGCAGAGCCGTGAATCAAGCGGGGTGCCTTCGTACGAATGTTACAGGTGCCCAACATGAACTGCACAAGAAATCACGCGAAAGAATATGATAATTGATCCGAAGACTGCATATTCCCTCCTGAGTATCATTAGCGCACGCTTGGACGGCTGTGATCACCACCGTGCAGCCTGTCGGAGTCTTTTACGCCGAAGACTGGAAGCCAGTCAAGCAAGAAGGAGAGAAGCACATGAAAAAACGGTCACGATTTTGGCGTTATTTCTCCCTGACGATGTTGGTCACCGGATTGATTATGCTGTTTCCCGGCCTGGTTCACGCCCAGGATAGTGATGAGTCGATCGCGCAGTTGGCGCAGTCGATCGATACCGTGTGGGTGTTGATTGCCGGGTTCCTGGTTTTTTTCATGCAGTGTGGTTTTGGCTTTTTGGAAGCCGGGTTCGTGCGGTCAAAGAATGTGGTCAATATCATGGCCGAAAACTTCCTCGACACGACGATGACGACCATGGGCTTTTGGGCTGCCGGGTTTGGTATTATGTTCGGCGGCGGCAACGCCTTGTTTGGAACCGAGTGGTTCTTTTTACACGGTATCCCGACAGAATATGCGGGCCTGCCGTTTTACGCCTTTTTCTTTTTCCAGTTCGCGTTTTCGGCAGCCGCGTCAACCATCGCCTCCGGGTTGATGGCCGAGCGCACCGATTTTCGCGCCGACCTGATCTACAGCTTTGTTGTCGGTCTGGTGATCTATCCCGTGGTCGGTCACTGGATATGGAGCAATGATGGCTGGTTGGCCGATCGCGGCTTCCTGGACTTCGCTGGTTCGACCGTGGTGCACCTGGTGGGTGCGTTGGTCGGCCTGGCCGGAACGCTGACTCTCGGTAAACGCTTAGACAAAGAGTTTGGCAAGACTACGATCCGCGGGCATAACATCCCGCTGGCCGCGATCGGTACGTTTGTCCTGTGGTTGGCCTGGTTCGGTTTTAACCCCGGTTCGACACTCGGCGCAGGTGATCCCTATTCCATCGCCCTGATCGTGTTGAATACGGATTTCGCCGCAACAACCGGCGCGATTGTCGCTATTTTCCTCAGTTATTATCACACCCGGATGTGGGATGTGAGTATGGCCTTTAACGGCTCGCTGGCCGGGCTGGTTGCGATCACGGCGCCGTGTGCGTTTGTGACGCCGGAAGCGGCGCTGCTCATCGGCGTGATCGCGGGCGTGCTCGTGTACTACGGTGTTGGCCTGATGGAAACACTCAAGATCGATGACCCGGTGGGCGCGTTCCCGGTGCACGGCATCAACGGTATTTTCGGGACGCTGTCAGTCGGCCTATTCGCCACAGAAGGCGGCCTGTTCTACGGTGGTGGCTTTGACATGTTGGGGACTCAGGCCCTCGGTGTGGTGGCGGCAACGCTGTACGTGTTCCCTGTGTCGCTGCTCATGTTTGCGGCCATCAAACGGTTCTTTATCCTGCGCGTCCCGGCAGAAGTCGAGCGTATGGGCATCGATGGTTTCTATCATGGCACGATGTCTTATCCGGAATTCACCAGTTCGTACAGCCTGCCATCGTTGGAGATCAACCCCATCGACCCGTCATTGAGCGATCTTCAGGCCAAGTCGTCACCAGCAGGCGATTAGCTCTCTATCCATCACACCACCGCTCCCCCTGGGCCATCTGCAACAGGGGGAGCCATTTCAAGCCTGTTGGCATTCCAACCTGTCGAGTTAACTAACCTGATGAGGACAAACGCATGACCAAAAAAATCGAAGCCATCATTCGAGAGGAAAAGTTTGAGGCGGTCAAGGCCGCACTCACCGATATTGGCATCGTCGGCCTGAACGTGATCCCGGTACGCGGACGCGGACGCAGCGGCGGCATTAAGATTCCGGGACGGAACGGCGATTCTTACGTAGTAGACATGATCCCCAAGATACAGGTCAACATTGTGCTCAGTGATGATAATCTTGATGTGACCGTAGACACGATCCGCCGCGCGGCTACGTCCGGTTCATCGGGCGATGGCGTGATTTTCATCTATCCGGTTGAAGATGTAGTGCGTATCAGTTCTGGCGAGCGTGGGCGGGCCGCGATCACGTACCAGGGTGATATCGATTCGCGTTAGCTAATTCCTTTCTCCCTCCTCTGCCGGTATCTACCGGCACATCCTTCGGTTGGTGGGGGTGTATAGTGGCCATACGCCCCCACCGGTGTTTATCAGGCGCGGGTTCCGTCTGCCGGACCGATCTCGTCCGCCGGATGTTCTTCGTCCGCCGTGGCCTGGCCCAAAAAACGCCGCAGCGAGCCTATCGCCGTAAACTGCCGCATATAATCCAGGTTATCCGGCGTGAACGGGCGCGGCGTGATGCCGAACACGTCCGCCAGCGCGTTGTGTTCCACCGTGTTATCGACGTTGAGCAGGTCCAGCAGGCCGGAGGATACCGGCGGGTTGGGCAGTACCCGGCCCATCAACCAGATAACCGGACGCAGCAGCGGTACCGGCACCTTCACCGTCAGGCGCCGGGCGCCCAATGCCAACAATACGCGCTTAACGATCGCCTCATACGTCAGCACCTCCGGCCCGCCGAGGGCATACGCCCCCCCGATCATGCTGTCCATGTCCAGGCAGCGGGCGGCGGCTTCGACCACGTCACCCACATACACCGGCTGAAATAACGCCTGCCCGTCGCCCACCACCGGGAAGATCAGCGGCGTGAGTTTGATCAGCCGGGCCTGCACGTTGGCGAATTCGTCCTGCGGCCCCCAGATCACGGACGGCTGAAGCGCGGTCCAATCCAGGCCGGACGCGGCGACATAATCCTGGGCAGCGCCTTTGCTCGCCAGAAAACGGTAGGGCAGGCGGCTGTCGGCGCCGTTCTGGCTCATGTTGACGAAGCGGCGGACTCCCGCAGCTTTGGCGGCATCCACCATGTTGATCGTACCCTGCGTGTTGACCTGTTCATACGTCCGCCCGCTGGATTCAATCGCAATCGCCACCAGGTGGATCACGGCGCTGACGTCCGCCATAACCGGCGGCAGCGTTTCGGGCCGCGTAACGTCGCCGGTCACGATATCGACCTGATCGCGCACACCCGCCAGCCGGGCGGCGGCTTTGTCGGGATTACGGACCAGCGCCCGCACCGGCTTTCCGGCGGCGGCCAGGCGGCGAACGAGATTATTACCCACATAACCGGACGCGCCCGTTACCAGGATCATGCTACACCTTCCTGCTGTTGGTTGAGTTATCTACTGTATGTTGTACACGAATCGGTACGCTTGTGCCGAAAGGGATTAGGGGGCGTCCAGCGTGCCGAGAATCAGCAAGTTGTCGCTGGTTGTGCTGGTCAAATCTTCGCTGGCAGTGATGGGCAGGCGTTCCGACGGTGCGTCGATATCGTACAGGCCGACGGCCAGCGTAATCTCACCGGGCGTTTGATCCGGCGGGATTACCAGCCCGTGCAGGTCGATCACACGCTCGCCGGGCGTCCAGATCGTGGTCGGGACCAGATTGTTACCCGGTTCGCCATCGTGTTGGGTGATCAGCGTACCATCCGGGGCCAGAAGCTGCACCGTGACCTTGTAACGCGTGGCGAGCGGCGCATCCGTGCGCCAGAACAACGTCACACCGAGCACGCTCCCCGGCTGCGTTTGATCGGCGCTGAGCGCGCAGCCGTCCAGCGTGATGTGATCGCCAAACCGGGCGTTGACCGGGGTGTGCGGCGCGCCCGGGGGAGCGCCCAGCACGGCATACTGGGCCAGCCGCACGTCGCCATACCAGCCGGATGCAACCGGGAAGGCGTCGGTTTCCAGCGTTTTTTGCACGATGCGGCGCGGATCGCGTTCTTCCTCGCCCCACAACACGGCAAAAATACGCGTATGCTGCGCGATCACAGCCTGCACGTCGGTGCGAGTTTGGGCATCATCCCCGCCCAGGCCGCGCGGCAGCTCGTAAACCGGCGCGGCGCCGTGGTAATAGTATGTGAATACCTCGGCCTGGTTGGGCGCGTCCAGGATGATCGCGTCACCGGGGCGCGGATCGTGCGTGATCTGCGCCGCCAACGCGCGGTAATCGTCGCGGGCGTAGGCCGGATCGGTGTACAGGGCATCGAGCGCGTTGATCTGCCCCGCGATGAGCACCAGCAGGCAGGCACCTGCCAGCAGCCGGTCGCCTGCACGCAGGCGGTTGGTAATCGTGCGCCCGGTCCACAGCCCCCAGACGCCGCCGCCGGTCAACACGGATAACGCGGCCTGCGCGGGGAGCAGAAATTTCAGATTGGCTTCGCGGTACGCGCCGGAGGCGAACAGCGCCCCGATCACGATCGCGGCCCACACGGCCATATACGCCGCTTGCCGCCGCCGTGATCCCAGCAGCGCCGCGCCCGCCAGCACTCCCGGCGCGATCAACCACCCCCAGCCCAGATCATGGGCGGTGCTGCCGAACGTGATCCACGTGAACACGGTGCGAAGCTGCTCGTCCAGCGCGAGATCAACGCCTGTGCGCGGCCAGTTCGTCACCTGGTCCCAGGCGGTCGGCAGCCAGGGCACGAACAGCGCCAGCGTGATCACGTTCAGCGCCACAAAAACGGCCAGCGTGTGCCGCCGCGTACCGGGACGTGATCGCCGTGAAACCAGCCACGCGACCACGATCACGCCCTGCGCTAGCATACTGAACGGGTACGTGTACTGCGTATACAGCCCGGCAGCATTACACAGCGCCAGCGCAAGCGCCCACCTCCAGCCGGACCGGTCGCCGTCCTGTGCGTGTACCCACCGCACGCACAGCCATACGCCAACCGCCGCCAGCAGGCCAAGCTGGGCATACATGCGGGTTTCCTGGCTGTAATACACGGCGAAGGGACTCAGCGCGACGATCAGCCCGGCTACCAGCCCGGCGGATCGTGAGAACAGCGCCCGCCCCAGCGCGATCACGGCGGCGGCGGTCAGCACACCCTCAAACGCGGACAGCGCCCGCAGCGAAAATTCACTGTCGCCCGCCGCACTGATCCATGTTTTGAGCGCCAGGTAATACCCCGGCGGGTGGATGTCACGCCCTGCCGCGTCGATCAGGTCGTTCACGCCGCGCTGGGCCAATCGTAGGCTGTTACCTTCGTCATTCCACAACGATTGAGCGTCCAGATCGTGGAAGCGTGCCAGCGCCGCCAGCAGGATCACCGGCAGGGCCGCCAGCAGAAAAACCGCCGTGTTCGCCCGGCTGGCGCGTTGCTCGTCGTTATGCATATTTTCGTCTCAGGATTTCGTCGACGAGTAACAACACATCCTGATAATATTTTTCGTGTTTGATCGCCAGTGTTTTCAGGAACAGCAGCTTCTCCAGTGAAATGATCAGCAGGGATGATTCTTCAATCGCCCCTGTCTTGAGTTCTTCATAATCACACCGGCAGATTTGATTCCATATCTCAAATTCGAACTCGCAAATGCCAATATCGCCGTGTAAATCTTTGACGTGGTGAGGGTACTGCTGTTTCAGCCGCGCGTGATCGTCTGCGGAGATCACGAGGTCAATATCCGCCCCGGTTTTGCGGAGGCCGTAATATTCCATCGCCATGCCGCCAACCAGCAGCGGCCTGTCCTGAAATTGATAGGCCAGTTTCTCTAACGGAATATCCATGCCTTTGATTATCATCGGCGGTAGCCAGCTCCTCTGAGGATTCTCTCTATAGCCGGATCGCCAGCGCACGCGCGATCACGATCCCGGCCAGGATCACGGCGACAGCCCCGGTCAGCAGCCAGGGCAGGCGGTGCCGGGCGCTGAAATCCGTCACGACGATGCTCGGCAGCCCGCCCCAGTCGGTGGCCGCGAGAGTCACCCGGTGCTCGCCCGCGTCCAGGTCATCACACAGGCGCATACAGCCGGGCGTGTTGGCGGGGATCAGCAGGCTGGTGAAGCGGTCCCCGTCCATGTTTATCGACACCGTGCGCGATTCCGGCAGCGCATCATGACACAGGTAGATATCGGTACCGTCAAAGCGGAAGGTGCGCGTTTCGCGGCCTTCGACGTCCTGGCCGATCAGCCCGCGCTGCTGCGTCCCGTGCCGCCCCGCGCCGAGTAATTTCGGCTGCTCGCCGGTGATGTACGCTTTGAGCGACTCGTAAACCGGCGTCGGCGTGAAGTCCGGTTCGACCAGCCGGAAGTAATACCAGCTTTGATTACGCTCGGATTCGTCGGCGCGTTTGAAGTACCACGCGCTGACCACGCCCACCCACGGCCAATCCTTGATCGCGCGTTCATACGCCAGCGGCGCCCAATCGGCGGCCTGTTCCATCGTCACGCGCCCGTAGCGGTCCAGGTTGGCGATGCCGGGATCGTCGGGGACCGGATTCCAGGCCATTTCGCTGATCCAGATCGCCTTGTGGGCGTCGCCGTTGGCGACCATCATGTCCCGAATCCACAGGTTGCGCTGGTAGTTGATTGTCACCTGCCGCAGGCGTTGATCGGTGGGACCGCTCCACAGCCCGTAACCCTGCACGCTGAGCACGTCGAAGCAGTCACCCGCGCCCGCCTGGTACATGCGCTGCAAGTACAGCAGGTCATAGGCGTTGGCGCCGCTCAGATCGATTGTGGGGCCGAGCGCGCCCGTGATCACCACGTTGCCGGGATCAATCGCTTTCAGCGCGTGGTAGGTGCGGCACAGCAGGTCGGTGTAGGCTTCGGCATTGACGGTCTGGTCGCCCCATTCCGGGTACAGGTTGGGTTCGTTCCACACCTGGAAATGCATAATCCGGCCCTTGTAGCGTTCCGCGACGACGGCGGCGTAGTCTACAAAGTCGTCGAAGTCCGCCGGGGGAGACATGTGGTTGGTGGTGCCGGGCGGCTGGCTCCAGGCGGGCGGCGCGCTGAGCCGGGCCATGATCGCCAGCCCGTAGGCATCGGCCAGATCGACGATGTGATCGTATTTCGCCCAGGCGCTGATCGCATCAGAATCATCGATCACGCTGTCGCCGTTGAGATCGTTGCGGCGGTCGATGAAGTCGCCCTTGCCCTCGATTTCGATATCTTCCCACGGGAACTGTTGGCGCAGCCAGTGGAAACCGGCCTCGGCGATCATCTGCACCTGGCGCTCGCGTTTTTCCGGCTCGACTTCCTGTTCCAAAAAGGTATTTACGCCAAACGGGTTGACATCGGTGTTCTCGACCGGGACAAACGGCTCGGTTTCCGGCTGCTGGCGTGTGTAGCGGGCCAGCCACTGCCCGAAGCCAAGAATCTGCTTGTGCGGCTCGATTTCGCCGGTCAGGTTCCACAGCGTTTCATAGATCGGTCCTTCGCTGAGCAGGTCGAAGCCCAGCGCCGTGATCCCGATCAGCACGACCACCGCCGCGATCAACAGCGTGCGCAGCCGGAATCCGAACAGCGTTCGAGGTGAGGAGTCGTGTAGGGTATCCATAACCGGGGATTATAGAGTCTGGCGGCGCAGATCACAACGTGTCGTGGCGCGTTATTCCCTGACGCTTGCCTGACGCTGTCCGTATGCCGGGCATGGCCCAGGCGCACAGCGCAAAGCCGCTGCCGGTGCTAGAATGAAGTCGTGAAATCGGTGTTCAGGAGTGGATGGGCCATGAGCAAACGGTGTCGAATAGCAATGACGTTGGGATTGGTCGTGATCGTGATAACGAGCGGGCTGGCGCCGCTGGTGCCGGTGACGGTTCGCGCGCAGGACGGCTGCGCGAATGGACTTCCGCCGCGCCTGGTCGTAGGGGGCAGCGGCCAGGTATCATTTACTGACGGCCTGCCGCTGAATGTGCGGGCCGCGCCCGGCCTATCCGGGGCACAGGTCACCCAACTGCCGGAAGGAACGGCTTTTAGCGTGATCGACGGCCCGGTTTGCGCCGACGCGATCTACTGGTGGCAGATCGATTCCGGGGGTGTGATCGGCTGGATCGCGGAAAGCGCGGACGGCACGTATTACGTCGAGCCGGTCGCCGCGCCAGCCGTGCCAGTGCCGGATATGGCAGCGGGATCGGGGCCGTTCACAACCTGGGATTGGGCGGCGTTTATCGGTGAATGGGGATCAGGACTGCCTGATCCGCTGGCGATCACACCCCCGGATGTGTACGCGGGTGATCTGCCCGGCCTGCCCATTGACCTTAATGCGGTGACGTTTGTGGACGATGCCGCGCTCAGCGAGGCGCAGCGCGCGCTGCTGGCCCAAAACGGGTTTGTCGTGGTTCCGGCGGGCCTGGATCAGTTCGACGAAGCTTACCGCGAGGGTGAGAACTGGACAACGGTCCCGCCGAGTTTTGATTATGACGCTGACGCGTCCGAGTGGGGTTACGGTCACGCGTATGTTGTGACCACCGATGCCATGCTGCACGCCCTGCACTTCATCTTTAACAATTTGCTGACCGACCTTGAAAAACAGGCGTTCCAATACATCATCGCCTCAGATGTGCTGGTGCCCACGCTGGTCGAAGCCCACCGCCAGCGGGACCAACTCGGCAGTGATGCGGCGCTGGTCCAGGCCGGGTATAACGCTGAACTGTACCTGGCGGTGGCGTTGGAGCTGTTCCGGCCCGGTGATCCGGCGCGGCTGGCCGCCGAAGGGACGATCGATCCGGATGTGGCCGCCGATGCCGAGTCGATCGCGGCGCTGGCCCTGGCCGGGGAAGGGCAAAACGAGCTGCCTTTTGCGCCGGGCTATACCGAGGATTTCAGCCAGTACCGCCCGCGCGGTCATTATGACGGTGATGTCGAACTGGAACAGTACTTCCGGGGCGTGATGTGGCTCAGCCGGATCACGTTTCGCGCCAATAACGACAACGAATCGTTGATCGCGCTGCTGCTCACACAGGCGTTACAGGCGGCGCCCGGTGCCGCCGAAAGCTGGCGCACTGTGGACGACATGCTCTCGTTTCTGGTTGGCCCGGTGGATGATCTCGGCCCGCCGGAGTACAGCCACCTGATCAACACCATCTGGCCGGGGCTGCCGCTCGATCAACTGGCCGGTGCGGACCGGTTAGCCGCTTTCCGTGAGGCGGTCGCCGCGCTGCCCGCGCCGCGTGTGAATGGGCTGATCCTGCCTGACGACACGACCACCGACGAGATCGCCGAATTGACCCAGGGCTTCCGGTTTTTGGGGCAGCGTTTCACGTTTGACGCGTACATCATGCAGCAGGTGATGTATCCCTACGTTGGCCTGCCGTCAGAGCCGCGCCTGCTGCCGATGGGGTTGGATATCGCGGCGGTTTTAGGCTCTGATACGGCCTATACGCTGGCCGGTGAAGCCGGGGCAACTGCGTTTGTGAACTACGATACTCAACAAGCGGCGCTGCGGTCGGAACTAAACGGCCTGACCCAGGATAACTGGTTGGAAAACAGTTACGGCGGCTGGTTGTGGACGCTCAAGCCGCTGTTGGAACGTGATCCCGCCGCCTATCCGCCCGTGATGAATACGGACGCGTGGCAGCGGCGTGATATCCAGACCGGGCTGGCAAGCTGGACCGAGCTCAAACACGACACGGTGCTCTATGCCAAGCAGGCGACCGGTTTTGGCGGTGGCGGGATGCCCTTGACCAGCTATGGTTATGTTGAACCGAATCCGCTGGTCTTCGCCCGGATCGCAGTGGTCGCGACCATGACCTATCAGGGTCTCATAGCGCGCGATCTGGACCAGGTTGTGCCGCATGAGATGGGCTACGATACGCCGGATATGGCCGGGCGTCTGCCGGGCCTGGCGGCGCCGGATGCCGCCCAGTTCGGGCCGGGCGAGTTGTTCGTGACGCTCGACCAACTGCGCCAGTTGGCGGTGACATCGGCTGGTTTTGCCGAGATCGCACGTAAGGAACTGACCGGTGAGCCGCTCAGCGAAAATGACTACTGGTCGATTTTGGGCGTCGGCAATTACCTGTATGTTCTGCTAATGACTCTGTTCCAGTACCAGCCCGACAGCCAGCCCGACCCGGTCGCCCTGGTGACCGATGTCGCCAGCAACCCCAGTATTCAGGCGGTGCTGCAAGAGGCGGTCGGCGGCGTGGATTACATTTACATGGTGGTGCCCGCGCCGGATGGCGGTTTGCAGCTCGTGCGCGGCGGTGTATTCAGTTATTACGAGTTCGTGGGTGATATCAACCAGCGGTTGACCGATGATGAATGGCGCAGCCGGGTGCGCAGTGGTGATCTCCCGCCGCGCCCGGTGTGGGTGAACGCATTTCTGGCCGATTAAACGTGTGGAGGAAAACACATGACACAACGATGGTTTTTTCGGTTGATTCTGATCGTGATGCTGGCGGCGGCAGTCGTGCCGTTTGGCGGTACGCTTCAGCCCGCCGAAGCCGGGGGATCGTGGTCGGTGTGGCTGTATAACCAGGATACCGGCGTGCTGGTACAGGCGTACCCTGACGGGCTGGGGATGCAAACAGTCCCGTTCCCGCTGCCGCCCGATACATCCGAATACCCATCCTCCATTACGTTTTCACGTAATGGGTCGCGGCTGGCGGCCTGCTTGAAGAACAACGCCGGGCAGCACAGCGTGCGCGTGTATGATCTGACAACAAACCTGTACATCGCCGCGTACATCCCCCCTGGGGCAATCGAAGGCTGCGGCCTGAGTTCGCAGTCGTTCAGCGAAGACGGTACACAGCTCGCGTTTGGCGTTATGCATCACTATTACGATCCCGCCAATCCAACCCCGGATTGGGAATTGAACGTCATGGAAATGAACACCAGCGCGATCCTGTATCACATCGACTCAAGTTTACCGGCCATTGCCGCGCTGGGCCAGGATGTTCTTGGGTCGGTGCCGTTTGTGACGGCCTTCAGCCCTGGTGTGATCGCGTTTAAGCCGGTGCGCTGGGGCACGGAGCCGTCTTCCGAATATCCCGGCATCGTATGGCAGCTTGACGGTACAAACTACACATCACTGATCGACGTTTACGGCAAAACCTCGCTCGACCTGCTGACCACCAACGGGGAAGCGATCTGGGTTGAAGAAAACCCCAGCTACCCGCCCGCGAACCTGGTTGGCATGGGCTACCCGTTTAACGTCGTGATGTATTCCAACAAGGCCGGGGATCGTTACGGCGTGTTTTCGCAAAGCCCGGCAGTGCTCACGCAGGCCGCATTTATCGACGGCGGCAGCCGGATCGCGATCAAGCTGTGGAACGCGGGTGTTGGTCAATGGCAGTGGTTGGATCGCACCGGCAATACCGGGGTTCTGCCACTGGCGGACTCGATCTGGACTCTGGCGGGCACGCCGGACGGTTATGTTTTTTACGACGAAAATGCCCCTGGCGGGCATGAGGTTCGTTTTCACCGGCTGGCGGCGGGGATGCCGACCCCGGCAGAGGATCAACTGTTGTGGAAAGGCGCGCCGGGTGAATATTGGCGCATGGTGTGGGTGATGCCGTTGTTCACCGGGGCCGGACTGCTGCCGTTCCAGCCGAGTACGGTAAACTGGGTGCCGGGTGCCGATGAACCGATCATACCAACGCCAGAGATACCCGGTACGCTGACCGTTGGCGGGCGTGCACAGGTCTACACCACTGAGGGTGATATGCTGCGGGTGCGGACCGGTCCCGGCACCGGTTTTCAGGTATCGTTCCAGGTGCCCAACGGCACGATCGCCAACGTGTTAGAGGGTCCGGCGGTTGATGCGGAAGGGTTGGTTTGGTGGCGTATCGAGGTGCCGGGCAGGGGAGCCGGTTGGGCCATCGAAGGCCTGATGGACAACGGCGTGTATTTACAAACGCTGGTGCCCGTACCCTGAGATACCTGCACGCGGCGGCCTGGCGTGCTGTAAATCGTAAAATAACAGGCGGGCGATCCCGTTTGGCGTGGGGATCGCCCGCTTTTTGCGCATGGTGCCGGTCGGCGCCGGTCGCCGCCGGTCGGCGCTTGAATCAACCTTCCCAGGCGGTGATCAGATTCGGCTGGCCGTTGACCACGACGAGCCAATGCGGTTTCCAGCCAATGCCGAATGCATCCAGGTAGATGTCTTTTTTGAGCGGCGTGATGTGGTAATCCTCAACCACGGACGCGATCTTGCCCCAGCGATCATTGATGGTGGCTAATTCTGCTTCCAGCCGGGCCTGAACCTCGTCAAGCTGCATTTCCATCTCGGATATCACTTGTTCGGCCTGGAAAATGTCTTCCTCAGCCTGGCCTTTGTAGCGGCGCGTGCGGCTCACGCGGGAGAGCGTGTACGTCGTGCGCCCGCGCAGCAGGCTGAGCACCGCTTCACCCGTGGTGAACATTTCCTCGCTCTGCAGGGCCTTTAGCTCTTTTTGCTCGGCGGCCAGGTCGCGCACGGCTTTACGCAGCCGGGTTTCCAGACGGTCGAATTCTTTTTCGTAGCGCAGCGTAACCTTGTCGATCTCGTCGTCGCGCTGCTGGCGGGCGACGTTTTGCGCCTGGACCAGGAAATCACGGCGGCTCATGCCTGGTTCACCATAGATGCCCAGTTCACCGTTAAACATGACCGTGATAGTGGCCGTTTTATAGATGTAATCGACGACGTCGCTTTTAAGCGCGGTCATGCGCGTTGATTCGTTCAATCCCGGCGACAGTGTACCGAACGCCGCGTCACCGAACGGCGATTGGCTTAGGGTATGCGGATCGACATAACGCGACTGGTATTCGTCCCAGTGCACCAGCCCGGCTTTTTCGACGTGGGATACGTGATAAGCGAAGGGCTGCACCGTTGACACGTTGCTTTTACGGTCGGCGTAGCGGGCCTGGGCCTGGGCCAGCAGGATAGGCCGGTAGACGATCACCGAGCCGCCGTAGGCCGTGGCTTGCATGCCGGTTTGCTGTTCCCACCGGCCAATCGCCTGTTCCATCGATATCTCGGACGGGAAAAAGTACTGCGCCACACTCGACGACAGCGGCGGCTGGTTCATGCTGTAGCCTTCGGGCAGGTGCGCATTTTGCGGCGATTGTACGCTCATCCCGCCCCCGCTGGTGGACTGGGTGAACTGCTCTCGCAACTGGTTCGTCGGTTGTGTGACGCCCACGGTCGGCTGCTGAGTAAACCCGGTCGGCGGCTGGGTGGCAAAACCGGGCAAAGACGCTGGCGGCGGTGTAACCACCATGTCGGGCATTTCCGGCAGGGAGGGGGGCAGCGGTATCGCACCGGGTGGAACGGCCTGTTCCTGGATGGGTGCGCCGGTTGGCGGCTGTGCGCCGGATGGCGGCTGTGCGCCGGTTGGCAGTTGTGTGCCATATGGTGCGCCGTATGGCGTCCCATACTGCGTCCCGTATTGGGTTCCGTACTGGCTACCCTGTGCGGCGAGCTGCTGGTACGTCGGGTAGTAGGGCTGCTGGCGTTGGGGAGCCATCAGCGTTTTGATCTGCTGGCGCGTCAGCGGCCCGCGTAAATAACTCATCGCCCACCGCGTATGGATCGGGATCGCGCCGCCGTTGTCGTGGACGTTGTGCATCACAAACACGCGCGGATCAATGGTGCTCAGCAGGCGGTCCACATCCTTGATATCAATAACACCCTCGACGGTTTCCACGTCTTCAAGGCCGCTGAGCACCTTGTTTTTGTCGTTTTCGGTTTGCAGCTTGCCGATAAACCATGTTCCGGCATTCGACAAGCCTTTGTAGTCAATGTCGCCCGGATTCTGGGTGGCGATGACCAGCCCTACACCGAACGCGCGCGCTTGTTTGAGCAGGCGCAACATAGGCTGCTTGCTGGGCGGGTTGTACGGGTGCGGCGGGAAGTAGCCGAACACCTCGTCAAAATACAGGATAGCGCGCAGGCTGGTTGTCCCGCTCTGGGTACGCATCCACGCCTGCACGTTTTCGAGCAGCAGCGTGACGATAAACATCCGTTCGGCCTCGCTCAGGTGCGCGATGTAAAAGATGCTGACGCGCGGCTTACCTTCCGGCGTGTACAACAGACTCTGGATATCGAGCGGCTCGCCCTGAATCCAGCTTTGGAAGCTGGGCGCAGCGATAATGTTATTCAGTTCCATCGCCAGCGAAAACCGGCCTTTTTCCGGGAAGAAGGTGTCGATATCAAACACCCCCAGCTTGGCGAAGGGCGGTTTTTGAACCTGGAGGATGATATCTTCCATGGTCAGGTCGCGGCCCTGTCGCCACGTATATTCAAAAATATTGGCGATCAAGACGTGCTCGCGGTCTTTGACAGGGTCTGCATTTTTGCCGATGAGCGCCAGCAGCGCGGTCGTAATGCCTGCGATCCGCTCCCGGTGGAATTCGTCGTCGCCGGGCTGCCAGCCGCCGTGCGGGGCTTGCATAGCGTCCAGAATACTGATCGGCAAACCGGCGTCCGAACCGGGCGTATAGATGCTGAAGCGGGCGTTTTGTTTGAAGTAGGCCACGCGCTGCGGCGTAATCCCCCAGCTTGCCAGCCCGTCCCGCCACTGCTGCGCCACGTCACCGGCGTAGTCTTTGATGTCCAGCCCGGCGCGATGGGCGTCGTCCACATTGATCCAGGGTTCGAAGTCCTGCGGATTGAGTTCTGGGAAGGCCAGCAGCAAATTGGTGATGTCACCTTTGGGGTCGATGATGATTGACGGGATGTTGTCCATCACGGCTTCTTCGAGCAGCGTGATACACAGCCCGGTTTTGCCGCTGCCGGTCATCCCAACCACGACAGCATGTGTCGTCAGGTCGCGCGAATCGTAGTAGACCACCTCGTCCACCAGGCGCCGGGTGGTCGGGTCGAAACGGCGACCCAGGTAAAAGGTAGTTGGGGCTTCAATAAAGGGCATGGGGTCCTCGCCTTTTGGGGCTAAATGTTTACATGTGTAATCGCAGAATTATACCCTAATGTTAGCACGGATTTTCTAGTTTGAGGAATGGTCGTACAGTAAGGCGTGCATCATAGCCGGGCACAGCGACCGGAACTTTTTTACAGCACCTGGTACGACTGGTCATTACGATAATAAATCGCGACGGGCGTGCCGGGTTGGGGCAAAGCCGCGTTTTTCAGGTCGTTGCGGATGCGGCTGGACTGGTTGACCATCATACGACCGCTCGGTGACCGGAAGCGGTAGCGCAGTTTGACGTTATAGTCGCCGTCATCGTCCAGCGTGCCGGGACACGTCACGACTTCGCCTTTGATCAGGTGTGTAGCGCGTGCTGCCGCGCGTGGTTGGCGGCGTTGGAGCAGTCCCGCTACCAGCAGCACCAGCAGCAGCGCGGTCAGCGTGACGGCGATCACACTCAGCCAGTTGCGACTCAAATCGCCGGGATCGCTGTATCCCTCCAGGTATGATATGTCCGGCGAATCCGGCAAAAATGTCACCGTGATAGTCTGCTGTTTGTGTAACCCCTCAAAGTCAGTTTGGGTGATGCGCTGTTCGTCGGTATACGTCGGGGTGTCGTCGCCACCCGGCGCAAAACTGTACACGGCGTAATAGCGGCTGTCGCCGCCGCGTACCAACAGGTCGGTGATCGTCGCCTGGACGGAGACGCCATCCTGGCGCAGTTGGTACCAGGGCAGCCAGCGCGGCAGCAGCAAGCCCCACAACACGCCGACCACCACCAGCAGCACGGCAATAACTGAAAACGTCGAGCGCCCGCTTTTGCTGCGCCGGGTTTCGGCCAAACGGTGCATTTCTTTGGCGACAAACGCCGCGTTGGCCGGGTTGAGCAGGAAGTAATTTCCCTGGCGCTGAACTGGCGGGCGCGGGCGGGCGGATTTTTTGGCGCTGGCGCGCGCGGCTTTTGCCTGGGAGCGTCGTGTCTGCCGGGATGACGGCGCGGACTTTTTCTTGCGCCGTTTTGTCTTGGGAACAGGTGCCGCCGCTGCCGGAGTTTCTGTCACTGCGGGAGCTGCCGCCGCTGCCGGAGCCGGAGTCGGTTCTGTTGGGGGTTCCGGTGGCGGCGCGGCGGCGGTTTCTGTGAGTGTGACCGCCTCCGGTGCCGCCTGAGCGGGTTGAGGAGCCGGTGCCGCCTGTTCGTGCAAAATGCGCTGGGCCAGATCGCGCACCCCGGCATCGGGATCTTTCTGGCACAGGTATTCGAATACCTGGTGTATACGGGGATCGGCTTTCAATCCCCTCAGCACAGCAATCGCCTGTTTACGTTCTGCCGGGTCGGCGCTGCGCAGCAGGTGCAGGCTGCGTAATATCGCGGTGGGATCAGGTGTTTCAGACATCGAACTGGTTTTCCCTGGTTTTCCATTTTTATGTGGCCGATATCTCACCACGGGGGCGAGATATCAGCGTGTTATGTTCACTGCCCGCCTGAACGTCAGCAGTCGAACGCATCGTCCGGCGGGTTTTCCGCTTCGGCCCAGCGCCGGTCAAACTCGTTCAGGTACGCCTGGGCGATATCGCGATTGTAGATGATAAGTGAGTTTTCGTCGTTGTCATTCGCCGCATTATTCGAGAAGTTGAACGATCCCATCACCACGATCGACTCGTCGATGATGAATACCTTGTGATGCAGGATATCCGGGTTGCCGTCCTGGCGCACCGGCAGCCCCGCACAGAACATGTCTTTTACAAAACGCCGCTGGCTGGTTTCGACAATGCCCATGACATCCAGCTCGCCGGACTGGGCACGGCGGATCATGGGTTCCATCAAGTCGTCACGGGTCAGCGAAAACGCCATAAAACGCACCGAATGCGCGTTTTCGATCAGCGCGACCAACTTTGACGGTAAATCCCCTTCGGACTCAAACACGGTTTCGATGACCGTGCCTTCGATCGTGATGCTCGGATTGGGCACTGTGTTGGGTGACGTGGTGCCAAAGCTGCCCTCGAACAATTCTTGAAACTCGGCGCTGTAATTCTGGGCCAGCCGGGTCGAGCGAATCAGCATGGCGTTGTTGTTATTGTTGTAAATGCCATTGTGCGTGATGTTGGTCGATCCTGTCCACACGTACAGGCTGTCGATCACAAAAAACTTGTTGTGCATGAACCCGCCGCGATTCCCATCAGACACGACGGGGATATCGGCGAATTCCAGTTCTTCGACCGTGCCGTCCGGGGACTCCAGGCCGTGCTCGCCGTCGGTCACCACGCGCACCATAACGCCGCGTTCATGCGCCTGGATCAACGCTTGCGTCACCGGCTCGGAGTTCAGCTCAAACACGGCGGCGTCGATGCTGGTTTGCGCCCCGTTGATGGTGGTAATCAGCGCGTTTTCCAGCGGCGAGTCGGTGAACCGGCTGCTGTCGGTCGTGTTGATCGGGCTGGTGAAGTATATCTGGAACCAGCCGCCATCATAACCGCCGGGAATCGACACCATGTTTCCGGCGGGCGGCAGTTCGGCAATGGCGGTCAGGTTGATCACTGGCGTAGCTGTGCCAGTGCCTTCTTCCTCGTTCAGCACGTCGATACCCAGTACGTACTGGGCAAGCAGCACGATCACGATCAGGACAAACCCGGTGACCGTACCGAGCGTGACACGCTGGGTGTTGGTGATTTTTTGATCCGGACGGCGCTTCCGCCGGCTGCTTGAATTACTCATGTGTTTCTTCTTCTCCTGTGGACGGCGTGTGTTTGCGCCTGGGTAGCGTCAGGCCGGTACTCGGCCCCTCAGATGGTGGTGTGTCGGTCGGAAACACCGATTCGGATAATGGTTTAGGGCTGTCCGGCTGGCTCTCGGTCGGCGGTGCTGAAATTGGGAATACCGGTTCGGATAATGGTTTAGGGCTGTCCGGCTGGCTTTCGGACGGTGGTGCTGAAATTGGGAATACCGGTTCGGATAATGGTTTAGGGCTGGCCGGTTGGCTTTCAGATGGCGGAGTCAGGCGTGCGGTCAGCATTTGGATCAGGTCGCCGTTGTTATGGTTGGCATGCTCTGCGATCCAGGCCGCGATCTCGTCATCGGATAGGGCCGGTGCGTCCGGGCCGTGTACATCCTGGCTGAGCGCGTTGATCTTCCCGAAGGTGCGAGTCAGCCAGTTGGCATCTTTTTCGTGCCGGTACACCACCACCCACGTGATGCGCGTCATCAAGCGTGTGAGCGCATAGGCCGTATTGCTGACCTGTTCCTCGTCGGTGGGCGGGGCACCCGGCGCAGCTAGCCGTTTGCCGATCTGTTCGGCCTGGGCTGCGCCCCAGTCGATCAACGGGAGCGCTTCATCGTCGTTGAGCCCTTCACGCAGCGCGCTGTTGTCGGCGATGGTGTCGAGGATATGCTGGACCCAACGCGCGGGTTCTTCAGCTTGCAAGGGTGACATACGCTTCTGTGTTCCTAACTAGTAGACCGAGCATAATTCAAACCTGATTGTAATGGCAGCGTCGAACACGGGCAACCGGGCACGATCACCAAATTCTAACCGCGCGGGTACGGGTTTCATACAGGCTCGCCGTCCAGCCGCCGGATGAGGTATACTCGATGTGGAAAACAAGCGGTCGCGGGCCAAAACAGGAGATCGAACGACACATGGCCTATCCACTATGGGTTAAGAATATCGTTGACGTATGTATGGCGATCCGGCCCGGCGAAAACGTGCTGTTGATCACCGATGAACCGATGGACATGATGCGGCGTGAACTGGTCAGCCGTATGGCCGAAGTCGGCGTGAGTGAGTTGTGGTCGTATACCGTTACGGACGCCGTGCGCCCGCTGCCGCACTATCCCGCGATGCTGTACGACCTGGCGCGGCAGGCGGACGTGGTGCTGATCTTTGAGCACCGCCGCAACCCGGAGATCGAAACGCCGCGCGCGCTGGAAATGGTGCAGGCGGTCGAAGATGGGAACGCTCGTTTTGCATCCGGCCCGATGATCAACCCCGATATCCTCGAACACGAATTGAGCGCCGATTACCAGCAGATCGCCGAGATCACCAACCGGATGGGCGACCGGCTGGAAGGGCGGTCACACGTGCGGATCACAACGGCGTTGGGCACCGACCTGCACATGGACATCACCGGGCGCCAGGTGATGCGTGATACCGGGCTGTTTCATAACCCGCGTGACAATGGCAACCTTCCGGCGGGCGAATGTTATGTCGCGCCCATCGAAGACCGGACCAACGGCGTGTTTGTGGTCGATAAAAGTTATCCCGGCATTCTGATCAAAGACCCGATCCGGCTGACGGTTCAGGATGGCTGTGTGATGGAAATCGGCGGCGGGCGTGAGGCGCGCCAGCTTCTCGACTTGATCGAACAGGGCGAGCAAAAACCGTTTGGCGAAGGCTGCCGCGTGGTGTGTGAACTGGGCATCGGCACCAATCCTAACGCGCGTTTGCAAGGTAATGTGCTGACCGACGAAAAGGTAATGGGTACGGTGCACATTGCCATCGGGCATAACGCGCTGGACTCTTACGGCGGGCAGAATCGCGCCCCGCTGCACCTGGACGGCGTGATCGGTGCGCCGACGCTGATCGTAGACGGTGAAACATTGATCAAAGATGGTGATTATCTGGTTTAACACAGTTGGTACATAGCAGGTGATTCAGGAGTGAGACAGGCATGATCACGGCACTGGTTACCGGTGGCACCGGCTTTGTAGGATCACATATCGCGCGCGAACTGGTCGAGCGCGGCTACCAGGTGCGCATTCTGCGGCGCACAACCAGCCGCCTGGACGCGGTACACGATATCACCTGTGAGCATGTCGTGGGTGACGTGCTGGACATGGACTCGCTGTTAGCCGCGATGGACGGTGTTGATTGGGTGTTCCACGTGGCCGCCGTGGCCGATTACTGGCGCAGTGATCCGGATCGTATTTATGCCGTCAACGTGGACGGTACGCGCAACGTGTTACATGCCGCCGAACAGCAGGGTGTCAAGCGCGTGATCGTGACCAGCAGTGCGGCGGCGATGGGGTTTCGCGATGACCTGCGCCCGGTCGATGAAAGCGTGCGCTTTAACCAGGATCAGCACCTGACACCCTACGGGCACAGCAAGTTTTTAGCCGAGGCCGAGGTATTCCGCGCGATCCGGCGCGGGCTGGACTGCGTGATCCTGAACCCGTCTGTCATCATCGGGCCGGGTGATCTCAACCAGATTTCGAGCAGTGTCGTGGTCGAGATGGCGCGGGGCAACGTGCCGCCCACGATTCCGCCCGGCGGCGTGACCGTGATCGATGTGCGCGACGTGGCGGCGGCGCACGTGTCGGCGGCGGAGCGTGGCCGCACCGGCGAACGTTACCTGCTCGGTTCGGTGGATCTGACGCACAAAGCGTGGCTGCGCCTGACCGCGCACGCGGTCCGGGGCCGGATGCTGGCGATCCCGCTCCCGGCATGGCTGGTGCAGATCGTGGCCGTGGCGGCGGACATCCTGCGCAAATACGGCGTACCGGTGCCGATTGAAGGTAACCAGCTCCGGCTGAGCACACGCATGGTATTTTTTAACTGCCAGAAATCCTGGCGCGAACTGGGCGAACCGCAGATTCCGATCCGCCAGAGCCTGGAAGACACGTTCGCCTGGTACAAAGCTCACGGCGATGTATGAACTGGCCCGGCAAACCCATTGATCACACGTCAAAAAAGGCCAATCCACCCGTGTTTTGCGCCACTGATCACGCTGGTGATCATCATAGTGACCACCATAAACGCCCGTATGATGTCCCGTTTCCGTCTACGCGCTACCAGGGCAGCAAACGTAAGTTGACGGAATGGATATGGGCCAACGTCGCGGACCTGGCTTTTGATTCCGTGCTGGACCTGTTCGGCGGGACAGGCTGCGTGAGTCACCTGTTCAAGACCGCTGGTAAACGCGTGATCTACAATGATCACCTGTGTTTTAACTGGCATATCGGGCTGGCGCTGATCGAGAACGGCGCCACGCGCCTGAACGCGGATGACGTGGCGCTTGTGCTCGATCAGCAGCCCGGCGTGACCTATCCTGATTTTATCCAGCGCACGTTTGGCGGAATCTATTTCACCGACGCGGAAAACGCGTGGCTCGACCGCGTGATCACGCACATCGATCACCGGCTGGCCGATCCGGTCAAACAGGCGTTGGCGCGGTTTGCGGTGTACCAGGCGTGTATCATCAAGCGCCCGTACAACCTGTTTCACCGCGCTAACCTGTACATGCGCCATGCTGATGTTCGCCGCTCGTTTGGCAACAAAACCACCTGGGATACACCGTTCGAAACCCATTTCCGGGCGTTTGTGGCCGAAGCCAACGCCGCCGTATGTGATAACGGGCGGGATAACGCGGCGCTGTGCGGGGATGCCCTCGACGCGCCAACGAACGTTGACCTGGTATACATCGACCCGCCGTATGTCAGCGGCAAAGGCACAGGCGTAGACTATTACGCGTTTTACCACTTCCTGGAAGGCTTGGCGGATTATGCAAACTGGCGGCAGCGAATCGACTATAGTACAAAACATAGGCAGATGCAGCGCCAGCCGTCACCGTGGACGTGTGCCGACCAGGTCACGGACGCGTTCGAGGCCGTGATCGCCCGCTACCGGGATAGCATCCTGGTAATTTCGTATCGCGGTGACGGTATCCCCGCACGGGATACGCTGGTAGACCTGCTCCGGCAGTATAAGGGGGATGTGTTCGAGGCCGGTATGGCCCAACATTATGTTTTATCAAAACGGGCATCGCGCGAACTGCTGCTGATCGCACCGTAAGTTATCGCCCAAAATCCATTACCGGGTTGCCGAGGGCCCGGCACATATGAGTCCGAATACGCACCTACCGGTTAACCAGATCATACAAGGGGACTGCATCGACGTTCTGGCGCGGCTGCCGGGGAACTCGGTCGATCTCATCTTTGCCGATCCGCCGTACAACTTGCAGCTTCAGGGTGATCTGTGGCGGCCCAATATGACCAAGGTGGACGCGGTAGATGACGCGTGGGACCAGTTCGGCAGTTTCGCCGAGTACGATACGTTTACGCGCGCGTGGCTGCGGGCGTGCCGCCGCGTGCTGAAGGACACCGGTACGATCTGGGTGATCGGCTCGTATCACAACATTTACCGCGTGGGCGCGCTTCTGATGGACCTCGGTTTCTGGATTTTGAACGACGTGGTATGGATCAAAACCAATCCCACGCCCAATTTTCGCGGCGTGCGGTTTACCAATGCCCACGAAACATTACTCTGGGCGCAGAAAACGCAGGGCACGCGTTACACGTTTAATTACCAGTCCATGAAAGCGCTTAATGATGGTTTGCAGATGCGCAGTGATTGGCTGCTGCCGATCTGTGTTGGCAAAGAGCGTGTCCGGGTAGACGGTAAAAAAGCGCATCCCGCCCAAAAGCCTGAAGCGCTGTTGCTGCGGGTCGTGCTGTCGAGTTCCAGGCCGGGCGACGTGGTGCTCGACCCGTTTTTTGGCACCGGGACGACGGGCGTCGCGGCCAGGCGACTACACCGGCAGTGGATCGGGATCGAACAGGACGCAGAGTATGTCCGGCTGGCCCAGGCGCGGCTGGACGCGGTCGAACCGCTGCCGCCGGGAACGTTTACGTTCGAGGAGCGCCGCCAGCGCCCGCGCGTGGCCTTCCGGCTGCTGCTGGATTACGGCCTGCTGTCGTCCGGCCAGGCGTTGTATTTTGGCAAACAGGGTGACGTTTCGGCTACGATCCTGCCCAACGGCCAGCTTTCCCACAACGGTATGGTCGGCTCGATTCACAAGGTGGGTAAGACGATCAAACAGGGGCCGTGCAACGGTTGGACCCAGTGGTATTATCGCGATCCGGCTACGGGTGAGCTGGTCGTGATCGACCGGCTGCGCGAACAGGTGCGCCAGCATTACACCGGCGCGTAGGATAAAACCGGCTGAGCGTGAGGTGTTGGCGTGTGATTAATCACGCGTGGTTAATCACGCGTGATCAGGAGAATACTGCCCAGGATCAGCACAATGCCCGCTGCGCCCAGGCCGTTGGGAATCTCGCTGAACAACAGCACGCCGATCACGATCCCGCTGACCGGCTCAAACAGGGCAGTTACGCTGACTACCTGGGCGCTGATACGCTGCAAGCCCATGAAATAGAACAGGTACGACAGCCCCAACGAAAATACCCCCAGCGGAACCAACATATGCAGGTTGGCCGTCACGCTGTCCCAGGGAGTTTGCAGCGCCCACGGCAGCAGGATTAACATAATCATGCCGTTGGTCCACAGGGATTGAGTCAGGCCGTGGATGCTCCCGCGCAGCGAGCGGCTGATCAGCATCGCGACAGCATACGTAAAACCCGACAGCGCCGCCGCCGCAATACCCCCCAGGGCCGACCATTTGAGTTCCAGGTGAGCCGGGTCGGACACAAAAAGGATGCCGGTCACGGCTAATACCAGGCTGGGCCACGTATAGCGGGCGCGCGGTTCGTGGATCACCCAGGGAGCGAGCACGGCCACGTATACCGGCGTGGTATTCACCAGCAGCGCGGCAATAGCGGCGGTCGTGTGCTGGATCGCGTAGGTGTACAGCACCACGGTCATGCTGACCATCACGCCCAGCGGCAGCAGGGTTTTGATCGCGCCCCGGTACGAGTGAATGTGCAGCGGTTCGGGGGTGCGTACCAGCAGCGTACACAGAAACAATAAGGCAAACAGGGCGCGGTAAAAGGCAATCGTCGTCGTGTTGAGGCCGTCGGTCCAGCGCGTAAAGGGGATCGCCAGGCTGAAGCAAAAGGCCCCGATGATAACCAGGAAAATGCCTTGCCAGTTGGTTTTTGAGTCGGTTGTGATCAATTAGGGCTTATCCGGGTCAGGTGGACACAGCGGGACACAACCGTGTCTCGCTGTGTGTTGGGTGCCGTTTGATGTGGCGGCTACAGGCTCAGTTCGTTTTTGACCGTTTCATACAGCGCCGCCGCATGGAGATCGTGTAAGGTGTAACATGGACCGTTCAGCCAGTCGGCAAGCTGTTTGGCTAACCCCTGGTCAAAAGCGGCATGTTCCATGTTGATCGTGATGTTGCGGATATCGGCCTCGCTGATTTGTTCGGCGATGCGCTTGGTTTCATCCTGCGGCGCCATGTCGGTCATCGACACGTTACCGGCCCCGTCGGTCAGCAGGATCATGAGCGGCGTTACGTCCGGGTGGCTGAGTTGTTCGCGCTTGAACACGTCCAGCGCCAGGAATAACCCGGCGGACAGCGGTGTTTTTCCGCCTACCGGGATGTCGGCCAACGCTTTTTTGGCGAGCGTCACCGAGTTGGTCGGCGGCAGCACAAGCTGGGCGCGGTCTTTCTGGAAAACGACCAGCCCGACCCGGTCGCGGCGCTGGTAAGCGTCGGTGAGCAGCGACATAATCGCGCCTTTGGTCGCGTTCATGCGTTCGGCAACGGCCATACTCCAGCTTGCATCCACGACAAACAGGATCAAGTTAGCCGTTTTGCGCACGCGAACCTTGCGCTGCAGGTCCCCTTTATGAATCGAGTACGCCAGGTGATTGTCTTCGCGCTCACTGGCCCGGTTGAGCTGGTACGGGGCGGCGGCGCGCAGCGTGGCGTCAAACGCGATATCGTCGCGTTTTTCACCGGCAGGCCGCGCTTGAATATAACGCCCGTGTTTCCGGTTGGTGTGCGTCTGGCTGCGGCGTCCCGACATCCGGCGGGTTAGCCGGTCCAGCGGTGTATCCAGGCGGCGCGGAATAAATTCCTGTTTGGCCTCAATTTTTTTTCCGCCGTCCCACCAATGCGCATCCTGCGCCTGGAAAACATCCTGTGGCGCAGGCTCCGGGACGGATTCGATTGTGTCCATGTCATCCGGCTGACCGAGGTTTTCGGTCAGCTTCTCACTTTTTTTTCTTGTGAGTCCGACTCAGATGACTGAGCGCTTGTTTCTGTTGTCTGTTCTTCGAACTCTTCAGCGATCTGGTTCAGCCGTTCCTCAAGCTCGCCCTCATACAGCGTCGCCTCAGAGAATGGGCCGCGCTTGATACGGTGGGGCAGGGCCAGTTCGGCAGCCAGCAGGATATCACGCTCGGTGATCGCGGTGCGGCCCTGGAAAGCCGCGTGGGCGCGGGCTGTCTTCAGGATGACGAGATCGGCGCGGTGGCCGTCAACGCCCAGCCCGGCGGTCAGGTTGGCGATGGTAAACAGGTCACGGTGCGTGTACTTGACACTGTCCACGATATGCCGCGCGGCTCCGATCTGGCCGGACAGTTCGGTTTCTTGCGGCAGCCACTCGCGGCGGAAGGATTCGGCGTCGGCGTCAAAGGCGATGTGCCGTTCCAAAATAGCCATACGTTCAACCGCGTTAGCCAGGCCGCGCACGTCCACCGACAGCGCGAACCGGTCCAGAAGCTGGGGCCGCAGCTCGCCTTCTTCCGGGTTCATGGTGCCGACCAGGATAAAACGGGCGGGGTGCTGGAAACTGATGCCTTCACGCTCCACGACGTTCACTCCCATGGCCGCCGAGTCAAGCAGCAGGTCCACGACGTGATCGTCTAGCAGGTTCACCTCGTCCACGTACAGAATGCCACGGTTCGCCGCGGCCAGTACGCCGGGATCGAACTGGCGCTCGCCTTCCTGAATGGCCTTTTCGATATCCAGGGTGCCAACGACACGGTCTTCCGTCGCGCTGATCGGCAGGTCTACCAGGCGGGTGCGGCGGTGGGCGACCGGCAGAACATCGCCACCTGCGAGCCGATCGCGGCATTCGTCGCACAGCCGTTCGGGCTGATGCGGGTTGCAGTTGAAGCGGCAGTCGGAGACAACTTCGATATCGGGCAGCAGGGCCGCCAGGGCGCGGGCCGCTGTTGATTTTGCCGTACCGCGTTCGCCACGGATCAAAACCCCGCCGATGCTGGGGTTCACGGCGTTAAGGATCAGGGCGCGTTTCATGCGTTCCTGGCCGACGATGGCGGTGAAGGGGTAAACAGCTTGTCGCACGATATACCTCGTCTATCTCAATTCTGAATCGAGTTGGTTATTATAACGCAGTCCGGGTGATGGGGCATAGTCAATTTTGCCATCGGGTGAGGTGATTTTTTCCCGGTGATGGGCCGTTCGATTCACTGTTATGTGATCACGTGATCCCGGCGGTTTAAATACCAACCGGCAGGTCAGGCCCGCCGGTTGTGTGTATGTTGATCATGTCGATTCGGCCAAAACGGGTTACTGCGACCACTCGGTCACCGTGCGGTCCCAACGATGCTTGTGCAGTTCGGCCAGCAGCGCAGCATCCAGCCCGCCTTTATCGCTGCACGCGATGTTGGCTTCGACGTGCCGCAGCTTGCGCATGCCGGGGATAATGGTGCTCACGGTTGGATTCGACAGGATGAAGCGCAGCGCCATTTCCGGCATGGTCATGCCGTCGGGGATCAGCGGGCGCAGGGCTTCAGCGTGATCCACTGAGGCGTTGAGGTTTTCGGGCACAAAGTAAGAATTGCGCCAGTCACCGCCCGGCCACGTTGTGTCTTTGGTGAGATTACCGGTCAGCGTGCCTTCATCGAACGGTACGCGCGCGATAATGGCAATGTCCAGTTCTTCGGCCAGCGGAAACAGGTTGTCTTCTGGCGCCTGGTCAAAAATGTTGTAGATCACCTGCACGGCGTCAATATAACCGGTGCGCAGCGTGTCGAGCACGTTATCCGGCTCCCAGCGGTTGACGCTGACGCCGAATGCCTTGACCACGCCTTCCCGTTTGAGGTCATCTACTGCCCGCTGCCATGTTTCTGCCCCGGCCCATCCGTCTTCCCATACATGAAACTGCATCAGGTCCAGGCTGTCGAGGCCCAGGTTTTCCAGGCTTTTATACGTGTATTCTTTGATATGCTCAGCCGGGAACGTATCCTGTATGTTAAAATCCGGTTTTGACGGCCACTTGCGGTTTTTCGGTGGAATCTTGCTGGCGGTAATCAGCCTGGTATCGGGATGCGCCCGGACCAATTCGCCCAACAGCCGTTCGCTGTGTCCGCTGCCGTAGGCCCACGCGGTATCAAAAAAAGTGCAGCCCAGTTCGACAGCGCGTTCAAGTGAGCGCATAGACTCGGCATCATCCGAGCCGGTCCAGCCGCCCATGCCCCACATGCCATAGCCCATGTCGCTGACATCCCAACCCAGGCGTCCAAATTTACGATATTTCATACCTTCTTCTCCTCCGAAACAAACGAAAATGATTTTATGGAGCCATATTACAGATTGTAAACTTCTTGGTTTGCCTCTACCACTGGCGGTGTATAAATTGTCCGGGAATGTCTTCCGGGCTAATATATTAATAAAGTATTGTTATAACGAGTTAACCGGATTGATCTTAGCGACAGGTTATGAAGTATTACGGGCTGCACGGGTAGGCTGGTGAGTGCGGCCTACTCGTATTTTGTGCGGCGGCGGCGTTCGGTACGGCGGCGTATCAGCGCGTGGACTCGCTCGACGGCGGGTTCGTCCCCTTCGATGACCAACCGGTCAATCGGAATGTTCACGATGCCGACCTTGTCCGGTTCCAGTGCTTCGATGGAAGCCGTCCAACCGGTGCCGGTCACCGACAGCGATTCGGTGACCTCGCCGCCCGCCTCG
>JAFGHR010000063.1 GCA_016930015.1 Anaerolineae bacterium
GAGCCAGTTTCAGGTACCATGATTCTACCGAAAAAAAGCAGCGGGGTCTGGCTTCCCTGCTGCTTTTAATATACAAGGGCTATCGCTTCAAATGGACGGTTAAGCTTTTGAAACGCAGCGCGACACTGTGTGTCGCCTTCCCCCTAAGTCCCCCGTCCAGTTTGTTTGGACGGGGGACTTGACAACGCGCGCCCGGCTGTTTTTTCCCCTCCTTAGCTCGGCTGGGGAGGGGCATTTTCGATTTTGAAGCGATAGCCCTGGCGGGGTGTCTGATTGCGGAGCGTTTTTACCATGCTCAATCACGGCGCTGGTAGGCTAACATCCCGGTGCCGTAAAAATCGGTGGGGATAAACGCAATTTCCGCATAATTCTCATAAAAAGCGGGATCGCGTGCAAGGCCGTTGCGTACAAACATTTCCATGAAAACAATATAGTCCGGCTGGTAGTCAAAAATGATATCGGGCGGCACGGCATAGTTTGCTGAATCGTCCATGTACAGGCTGGCGTCTACGGGATAATAATCAGACATCTCCGGCGTGACCAGCCCTACCGTGTCCAGAATGCGCGCCCGGCTGTAGTAGCCTACCGCGCCGATGTCGCCCGCCGACACGAGTGTGTCCTCCGTGACTCCATACGTCGAGCGCAGCATATCGGCCATTTGTTTGTAGTAGAGTTCGATCTGGTGCCAGGCCATTTTAGGAGCCGGGCGATCAGGTCCGTGATCCGGGTGCAGCACCCAGGCGTTGAGTGACAGCGCCGCAAACAGCGCACCCGCCAGCGCCATCACCAGGGGAGCAAGCCGCAAGCGTTGCAGCGCTGTTCCGGCTGAATCCGCCAGAATCCATACACCGGTTATAATGGCCAGGAAATAGGCGGGCAGCAGCGGCGCCAGGTACCAGCGGAAGATCAGGGGATTCATGATGCTAAAGGCGACCACGTATAACCAGGGATAAATCAGAAACGGTAACAAACGCGGCTGGCGCGTGGCAGCATACCGTATGCCGATCATGGCCAGCCCCGGATAGAGCAGTAATCCGACGACCACACCGGGTACGCCCAATGTTTCTTGTTCGAAAAACGGGGTGGCGACGTGTTGAATCAACCGCGTCATTGCCTGAAAACTGTCAACCCGGTAGGCTGCCTGCTTGGCGCTGAGTGAGCGCGACAGCAGCGTGCCGAAGTATGCCCAACTGAATACATACCACGGCAGCAAACCGCCTGCAAAGATCAAACCGCTGCGCCACGGCAGCCAGCGCGTTATACGGCGCGCGTGCCCGGCAGCATCTGGTATGGAACGCCAGCGCATGATCGGCATATACAAGAACAGCAGGCCGACCCAGATCAGCGAATCGACACGTGTTAACACACCTAAGGTGGCAAACGCTGCCGCCCATCCCTCACGCCCGTTTACATACGCATAGCTCGCCAGCACCATCCACAGGATCATTACGCTGGTTTCCATGCCGCCAACGGCAAACGTCACACTCATCGGGCTGAGCGCCCACAACACGCCCACGACCACACCCGCCCCTATCCGGCCTGTCAGCCGCACGCCCATCAGCACCAGAACAGCCGCCGTTATCGCGTCGGCCAACGCATTGACGATCAGCGCATACCAGGGATACTGCTCGCCGCCGGTCACAAACCCGATACCGGCCATCAACACGGTATATAACGGTGTGGTGGTGCCAAGCGTGCGTGTTCCCTGGTTATAGACAAATCCATGCCCCTCAACGAGATTGCGGCTGTACCGAAACGTGATAAAGGCATCGTCGATGGTGCGCGGCTGCGGTATCAGGCGTAACACGAGCGCCAACCCGGCCACCACAAGCAAGATGGCGATGACACGGCGCGTGATCACAGGTTGTGTAGTCGTAGAGTCTGGAGTGAAATTTTGTTCAGGCACAGAACCCATTCTTTTGCCGATTTATGGATGGTAGTTGAACCAATCTGATCTTACTTGGCACCCGGTAACGGTGCAAACCTGAATAATCGCGTTTTTACGCCTCAAATTCGAAACCGCACCTTGACAATCTGCCATCACACCGCTAGAATTTGACTGCATTAACAAATGGATCCAACAAACAAACAGCGTTGAATGGAAGTAGTAGGCCATCGCCGCAGTGAGCCAGGACCAGTGCAAACCTGGCAGTTGTGCCACCGGCAAGCGCATCAGGCCGAACTCGTCCAGGAGCTGCGCAGTTGAACGGCAGTAGGTTGCGCCGGTACGCCCGTTACGCGTAACTAAGTGGGTGGCAAAAAAGCACAACCATTTTATGGGCCCGTAGCTCAGCTGGGAGAGCGCCACAATGGCATTGTGGAGGCCAAGGGTTCGAGCCCCTTCGGGTCCACCTTCTCATAATTTTATGCCACCAACCAGGGTGGTACCGCGGAGTCCTCTTCGTCCCTGTTTACAGGGAAAATGTCGAAGGGGATTTTTCATTTAATTTTCAGAGGTCTTGTGAGCCATTTTGGTGTATAGTTTAGATAAGACGTAGCGTAATGGAATGTGTTGTTGTGCTGTTATACAGGAAGGGACATCCCAATGGCTCAAAACAAGCGGCGTTCGTTGTCTGATCGACTACAAGACTTTCTTGAAGCCATTAAAGAGGCGCTTAGTCCTCGCCAACTCGCCCCTGTGCCGATCCCAGTGCACGACCGGCCACGTCGCCACTGAGTCGCACCACCACAGCTCAGTACTGATCACGCTTTAACAACGCGTGCGCGGAACGGAGCAGGGCCGGGAATACCATGCCGGGCCGCCCGTTATCACCAGCGCGCGTTTTTTGTTTGTGTACAGACTACGGTGCTTCCTGATACAGCACATACAACGGGCCATGTTTGTTAATGAAAAGGAGGGAATCATGGTGAGCACATCAATCCGAACAGATATCATGTGGAACGTGTCCTGCCTTCTCGCGGCCCTCCGGAGCCGGATTGTCACCAGCACGCGCAGGACTTCCGGCTCACCTAATACACCGCGAAGCGTTCATGGATGGCGGTCTGCCACCCATTAACCTGTAGCTTGTAAGCGCAGCCCAAACCCTGACACCTAATGGAGAAAACAAACAGCAATGGCTGAGAAATACGTTCCAAAAAAAATCGAACCCAAATGGCAAAAGCGATGGGAAAACGATCGGTTGTATCGTTCCGAGGTGGATTGGAACCGGCCCAAACACTATGCTATGACGATGCTGCCCTATCCCAGTGGTGACCTGCACATTGGACACTGGTTTGCCATGACGCCGTCGGATGCGCGTGCGCGTTTTATGCGAATGCGCGGTTACAACGTCATGTTTCCGATCGGCTTTGACGCGTTCGGCCTGCCCGCCGAACAGGCAGCCATCAGCCGCAACATTCATCCGAAAACGTGGACCTATAACAACATCACCCGCATGCAGCGGCAGTTGCGCAGCATGGGCGCGATGTTTGACTGGGAGCGTGAAGCGATAAGTTGTGATCCTGGCTACTACCGGTGGACCGAGTGGTTCTTTAAGCAATTTTTTGAGAACGATCTAGCCTACCGGGGTGAAGCTCTGGTGAACTGGTCCCCCACGCTGCAAACGGTGCTGGCCAACGAACAGGTCATCGACGGCAAAGACGAACGTACCGGCCAGCCGGTGATTCAAAAGTTGATGGAACAGTGGTTCTTCCGCATCACAAAGTATGCCGACGAACTGCTGAACTTTGACAATTTGAACTGGCCAGAGCCGATCCGCATCATGCAAACGAACTGGATTGGCCGCAGCGAAGGCGCGCACGTCACCTTCACAACCGAGCATGGCGATCCGATCAAAGTCTTCACCACCCGTCCCGACACGTTGTGGGGCGCTACATTCATGGTGCTGGCGCCAGAACACGCGCTGGTTGGCAAAATCACAACCGGCGAACAGTGTGCCGGCGTGGAAAACTACGTCGAACAGGCGGCTCGTGCTACCGAGATCGAACGCACTGCCGAGGGCCGTGATAAAACCGGCGTCTTCACCGGCGCTTATGCGATCAACCCGGTGAATCAAGCGCGCATTCCGATCTGGATCGCGGACTACGTCATGATCACCTACGGCAGTGGCGCGATTATGGCTGTTCCGGCCCACGACCAGCGCGACTTTGACTTTGCGTTAAAATTCGGCCTGCCCATCATCCCGGTGATTGCGCGTAACGACGGCCTGACCAGGAGTTATACGCGCCTGGGCGCCTGGGTCACGGATGGATTCACCAGCGCGCTGGACAAGGCGGCTATCCCTCATCAGGTGGATGGCAGTGACGTGTACGTAACGCCGGATATCGACCAGGTAGACGCGTATGCAGCCATCGTCCAGCAGTACTTAAAGCCCGGCGCGTGGACCGAAATTGTCGGCGGCGCGTGGTTGTTCGTTTTTAAAGATGCCGTCATGCCGTTCGACTCGCTGGGCAGCGAGCAGCGCATACTCGAACGCTGCCGGGCGCTGGAACCGGCGGTTGCCGATAAACGCACGGTGATGGAAATGTTATACGGGGTCGAATGGTACCGCGATGCGTTGTACCATGACGCCTACGGCACCATGATCAACTCCGGTGAATTTACCGGCACGCCGGGAATCAAAACAGACGACAACGGCGAACAACAGCGTTATGCCAAACAGGCCGTATCCCACTGGCTGGAAAAGCAGGGGATCGGGCAAGCAACCGTTAATTACCGCCTGCGGGACTGGCTGATCAGCCGCCAGCGGTACTGGGGCGCGCCGATCCCGGTAGTCTTCACCGATGGCGGCACCATCGAGGCCGTACCGGAGGATCAACTACCGGTCGAACTGCCTGAAGATGTGCAGTTCATGCCGACCGGCCAGAGTCCGCTGCTGTTCCACGATGGTTTTTTGAACACAACCGCCAGCGATGGCAGCCCGGCCAAACGTGAAACGGACACGATGGATACATTTATGTGTTCGTCGTGGTACCAGTACCGTTACCTGAGCCCGGACTATGATCAGGCTCCCTTTGATCCCGACGAGGGCGCGTACTGGTTGCCGGTTGACGTGTATACCGGCGGGGCCGAACATGCCACCCTGCATTTGCTGTACACGCGGTTCTTCACTAAGGCCATGCGTGACCTGGGCGTTTTTGACGACGCAGCAGCGATTGCGGGCAAAAACGGGCGTAATCCCGACGAACTGATCAACGAACCCATGACCGTGCTGCGCAACCAGGGCCAGATTCTGGGTGAGGAGCGCCGGGGTGATGTCATCGAAGCAGCCGGTCGCGCCGACGGCGAGAAGTTGTTCGCGGACCACGTCAAAGTGATCGATCCGTCCACACCACGTGTAAACGAACCTGACCGTATTGTCGGTGAGATCATGCGGCGCACCGAAGACGTCCTGCGGGTTGATACCGGTGACGGCAACCAACGCACGGTTGAAATCACGTCCGGGGCCGTGGTAGACATCCCGGCCATTCCGGGCAAAAACGACGTGAACCAGCTCAAACACCACCTGGAAATCCAGCGGATGTCCAAGAGTAAGGGTAACGTGGTTGACCCGGACGAACTGGTAGCCCAGTATGGCGCCGACACGGTGCGCGGGTACCTGATGTTTGCTTTCGACTGGCAAAAAGGCGGCCCGTGGGACAGCCAGGGTATCCAGGGCGTGGTGCGCTGGTTGAGTGACGTGTGGGGGCTGTTCGCAGAACCGACGGCTGATGCGCCAGGCGAGGCTTCCGCGGTCGAAACGACCGCGGTCGAAGCGACCGGCGATGATATTGCCACGCTGCGCCGCAAAGTTCACCAGGCGATCAAACGTGTCACCGACAGCCTGGAAACGTTCAGCTTTAACACCGCTATCGCCGCGTTGATGAGCCTGAAGAACACGTTGCAGACCATGCAGCAAACACCGGTTATCCATAGTGACGCCTGGGATGAAGCGCGTAACATTTACCTGCGGTTGATGGCTCCCTTCGCGCCGCATATCGCTGAAGAACTGTGGGGGCGCCATGGTTACGGGTACAGTGTGCACCTGCAAAGCTGGCCGGAGTACGACGAAGAAGCTGCCGCCGAACAAACGATCACGCTGGTGATACAGGTAAACGGCAAAGTGCGCGACCGCATCGACGTGCCCGCCGACATCAGCGAAGAAGAGGCTAAAAAACTGGCCCTGGAATCCGAGAGTGTGCTGCGTCACATGAGCGGTAAAGCGCCGCGCAACGTGATCTATGTCGGTGAGCGCGGGATGATCAACATCGTGGTGTAAACCCGCGAGCCTGCCGGTAACAACAAGCAGCCGCCTGGAACGGTTTCTGAAAAACGTCCAGGCGGCTTATTTTTGTGTGAACAGGGCGGTTGATCAGATGCTCAACTCAAATGTTTGGCCAGCGCGAAACGATTCTTGTGTCTCGGAACTGCGATAAACGGTGACTTGTCCCTGACCTTTCACCTGAACGGTGCCATCAGGATAACAAATTGCAGCCGTCATATCATCGATGCCCGCAAGCATCACGTCTTCCGGCAAGCCCGCCATCAACTTTTCAGGTGACAGCCGCATACGCACTATCTGGTGGTGGGGGATTACGGCGAGGTGTGGCATTACAGCCAGTCCCGGCTCCCATACACCACCAAACCAGTACACCGCCCCTAACGCCATAGCGCTGGCGCCAACCGCTACCAATGCCGCCTTACGCTCACGTGTGCGGTGTAAAGCGGCCTCGGTCCTGGTTCCGTGCAGCCGTTCGACCATATCGACCGGGCTGCCGTCGGTGAGCACCACTGCATCAACCTGGTCGAGAATCTCACATTCGGACGGTGTATTAGCTGATAGCGAGTCTACGAGCATGGCATATTCGGCAAACGTCCCCAGGTGATTAAAATAGCGCATCACCTGGTCAGCTACCCGTCGCGGGTTATCGATGACGGCGACCGGCACGACAACCAGGCGGGGCCGGTGGGTTTGCCGGATAAACTGGAGCCAGTTGTGATCCAACTGCTTGGTTTTGGACGAGAACGCCTCGCCACCGTTTAGAACAAGTAATCCCTTCATACAATCCGTTTCTCTGCTTTTGGATTTTGGGTTCTGAAAAAGGCAGGTTTCCTGCATAACGGAAACCTGCCACTCAGGAAACACACTATCCCTGGCTGCCTACCGTATTGTCCACCGGGCTGACGTTTTGCAGCCGGGCGCGCACGATGGTGCGGGCATAGTAGGTCCACGCCTCACTGTCCCACCCGGCACAGCTTACCAGCGTGATCACCGGCTCGTTGGTCTGGTACGTCCACTCGATCGCATCCGGCGCAACCATGGTATGCACTTCATCCACGACATACAGGTAATCGACCTGATCACCACGCGCCAGGATGATATCACCCGGCGACATGTCGTCCAGGTCACGGAAGGGGCCAAAACCGTTACCGTGCATCACGTGACCGGCGAGCACAGCATTACCCGGCATACCCGGATAAGCCGTACCATCCAGGTGGGCGACTTCATCCGTGTAGCTCATCACTTCCCAGGTGGTACCCTGGATCGCAGCTTCTACCAGTTCGGTATCAATCGACAGGCGGGGGATGATCAGCCGCCTGGCCGGTTCGTTGGGCAGTACAAACTGGGCGGTGTAGGTTTCCAGATCAACCGCTTCTTCTGCGACCGCGTCTTGTGCGGCAGATTCAGCCGCTGCGTCGGATTGTGTTATTTCAGCGGGTGATTCGGCCCCTGGCGCCTGGCCCGTTGTGGGGGCCTCGGTAGGCATGACCGGTTGGCTTACCTGGCTGCCGGAATCATCGGTCGATGTGGTTATGATGTTGCTCACCGCCACCACACCCGCCCCGAACATGATCACACCAGCCAGCAGCACCAACCCGATCACAAGCCGGTGGCTTAGCGCATTGCGCAGCCGTTTGCGCCCCATGCTGCCGAGCGCTAACCAGATACCACCCAGCGCCAGTGTTAACCCGGCCAGCGCCAGCAGCATGGCGAGGCCACCAGCGATCCATGTCACCGGGTTTACACCTAACACAAGATGATCTACGGGACGCGGCCTGAAGCCGGTCTGCGGGAGTGTGCTGGGATACCCGGATGGGGGCGCGCCGACACCTGCACCGCCGATACGGGCCGCGCTGGGTGTTGGTACCGTGACTTCAGCCACAGCAGCCGGTGTAGGCTGGGGTGTCGGGGTTGCATCGTCCGGCGGGCGGATGATCGGTTCTTCTTCGTCAAGCGGCGGCACCTCGACCGGGATTACTTCGCTCGACAACGATGTAGGACCGTCAAAATTAACGGGTGCTTCAAAGTTCATGGATGCCTGATTGGTCAGTGTTGTTGGGCGTGGGGCATTAGGTCCTACTTCAACAATCACCCGCATTGTGACTACTTCGCCCGGCATCATCGTCCCCAGGCTGAAGCGTACCGTGTGCGTTGCTGCCAGATATTGCGGCGGCGCAAAACCCTTGTTGTCAGACGCATTCACAAACAGGAAGAAGGCGTTCAGCGGATCGTTGATCGTGACGTTGTCAATGGGAATGGTCGAGTTATTAGTAGCCGTGATCGTGAATGTTACCTGATCGCCGGGTGCTGCCGTCTGCGGTGTTCCGGACTTGGTAATGGCCGGGTCAACGACCACCAGCCCGAAGTCAAGCGGCGTACACGTCGCGCCGATGACTACCGTTTGCTGGAAGGATGAACTGGTCGGGTTCATATACACGGGGAAGCCATCCGGCAGCGTCGATTCATCGATCTCAACCGTGTACGGATTGGTATCCGCCAGCGAGCCAAACGGGTCCATCGGGTCAGTCGGGAGCGGTTCGGTCGGCAGGTTATCAAACTGGTACTGGCCGATCGCGTTCGTCAAAGTCTGATCCACAACCTGGCCGTTAGCGCTCCGCAGCAGCAGCCGCACATTTTCCAGCCCGTAATCGTCGGCAGACGGTTCGTAGACGCCGTCCTGGTCGGTGTCGTTGTAAATGAAACCACCCAGGCAGGCCGCCTCGACTGTGGTCACATCCATCACACCGCTGGACAGGTTGGTATCGGTGGTGCTGGTGGCCGTGATCGTGGTCGTATCGACGGTGCCGCTCGCCGTGCCCAACGGTACGGTGATCAGGTGCCGCATTACGTAACTCTCACCCGGCGGCAGATCACCGGTCACGAACGACGTACCCGGTGACATGGTGGTTACAATCGTATCCACCCCGTCGGTGTAAACGCCGTTGCCATCCACATCGTTATAGATTTCGAGCGTCTGCGGCCAGCCCTGCGTACCGGCGGGGAAGACCACCGTGTAACTGTCGGTCTGCTGGCCGGTATTGGTCAACACGTGTTCGTAGACCGTTGTCTGGCCCGGCTGGAGCGTGCGTGCGTTGTTCGGTGTAAACACCATGTCGAGCGAACTGTTGATCGTGACACTGTCCGACGCCTGGACCCATTCATCCGGGCGTTCGGCACGATTCGCCGCTGCGTCATTGTCCACGGGCCACGTGTTGACAATATCCGCGAAGTCCAGCGGCACATGGTTGTTCACCACATCAACCACACCGTCCGAAGCAGTCCATTGGAGGATAAACCCGTCGTAGAACGTATGCGGATCGGTCGGGTTGGGCGGGTGGCTGAACGGTACAACCTGTCCGGGCGGTGTCAGCGTGAGCGGATCGACCGTGCCGGAAGACGTGTACAGCGTTGATAAGCTGTATCCCGCTGGCAGCGACCGGACATCCAGCAGAAACGTGCGCGGCGTGCCGTCGTTGGGAACACCGCCGCCGGTTGGATCGGTTACCAGCACGTCGAAGGTATAACCGCCGTCGATGCCGGTCGTCTGCGGATTGGCCTGGATCGTGTCGGCCTCCACAAACACACCAGGGCTGACTTCGTACACCAGCGCGACTTCCACGCCCGCCACCGGATCGCCGGTCGCGGCCTCGTAGAATGTGCCGCTGGGGTCGAACGCGTCGAGATAGTTCGGGACGCCGTCGTTATCACGGTCACCGGCGCCTTCGACCGCATCCGGCCTGCTGTCGCCATCGGTATCCAGCGCGTAAGCATAGCGCGGGCCGCCCAGTGCCACGGTAACGATAACCGGGCCTGCGGCGTCTTCAACCTCCGCTGTTGGCTCAGTGGAAACAGTTTCCTCAGGCACCTCGACCGGCAGCGCCGCCGCGATCATGTCTTCGGTCAGCGTGAACGGCTGCGGATTCTGGATGCCGTGCCCGCCCGTGCTGATCGTGTCCATATAGTTGGGCGGCAGTGTCGCCTCATCGAGCCACAGCCAGTAGCTGCCCACCGGCAGGTTTTCCAGCGTATAAGCGCCGGTTTCGTCGGTTGTGACACTGAACAACACCTGATCCAGCCCGGCGTCAAACAGGCCGTCGCCGTTATCAGCATACAGCGTCAGGTGTACGCCGGATACGCCGCTTTCCTGCGCACCATCCCAGGACCGGTTCGCGTCATTATCGTTGAACACCGTGCCGGTGATCGTCACCACCACGCCGCCCGGCTGATCTGCCGCTGCGGGTTCCTCGGTCGGTACTTCGGTGGGTTCCTCAGTCGGTGTTTCAGTTGGTTCTTCGGTAACTTCGGCGGTGGGTTCTTCCTCCGTCGACTCGACGGTTGGTTCTTCTGTCGGTTCGCTGGTCGGCTCGTTAGTGACTGCCTCAGTCGGCTGTTCAGTTGATTCGCCCGTCGGCTCAACCGTCGGTTCTTCGGTCGGTTCGTCCGTTGGCGCCTCGGTTGGTTCATCCGTCAGTTCGGGCGTTGGTTCTTCAGTGGCTTCGACGGTCGGCTCCTCAGTAGGATCAACCACCGCTTCATCTGTCGGATCGGCTGCCGGTGGTGCTTCACCTTCAGCCGCGTCTGGCGGTGACTCCGTCTCGGTGGGCGGATCACCGCCGTCCTGCGCGTGCGTCGAGACCAGCGGCATCAACGCCGCCATCTGCGCCACCAGGATCAAGACAACCAGCGCCGCACGCAGCATCACCGGCAAACGGCGCCCCGCCAGCAGGCGGATGTTCCGCGCAAACGCGAGCCATCCCGCCGCCAGCAGCGCCAGGCCAGCGATCATGATCGCCCAGGTAGTGTCCAGCGGCCAGCCCGGCCCCTGTGACGATCCGCCCGGCGTTTCACGGTCAGCCTGACCGCTGCCTTCAGGACGGATCACCGGCGGCACCAGCACGTTATAGGTAGCCGGATCGTTGATTTGTGTCTGGAAGTACAATACCAGGATATCATTCGGAGCGAGTGTCATACCTGTTCCACCTGCGCCTATGGTCGGCCACGTGGCCGATGTGTCATACGGAGTCAGGCCCGATATCAGGGTTTGCACGTCGGCATAGGTTGTCGGGCAGATAACACCACCCGTGAACGAACCGCTGCGCGTTGAAGCGGGTACATAACTCACCCGGTCGGGCTGCTGGACGGTATCGGTGATCGTGACGTCCGTGGCATTGATCGTGTCCACGTTTGTCACGCAGACAAACCAATGCAGCACCGATCCCGGCGTGGTGCCGTCCGGTGAAAACGCCGTTTTCTGGATATTCAGCGGTACCGGGATGTGGAACGGGAAGTGCGCTTCGCGGTCATCCTGGGTGGTGATATCCAGCGTGATATCAACAGACGCGCCCGCGCCCGGCGTAAAGTCGATGTAGGGGTCGATGCCTGAGATATCGGTATCCGCCGGATCAACCACCACGCGGTAATTTCCGCTGGGCAGGTTGTAGAACCCGAAGAAACCGGTCGCGTCCGTCTGAATACAAGTGGTATCGCCGGTATCCAGATTGATCAGGCACACTTCACCGATCGGGCTGCCATCGGTATCGATCGGGATCGAACCGGGCACGCTGCCCGCGCTGAGTGCGTTGCTGCCCAACGCGTTCGGGTCCTGGTAGACCGTACCCGTGATCTGGCCCGCGCGGCGGTCGCCAAAGTCGTTGTTGGGCACAAACTGACCGGCGGTCAGCGTGCCCACCGTGATCAGGTTATCCAGCGGATCATCTTCGATATCGTAGGTTGATTCGTAATCGGTCGGATCGGTTTCGACCAGCACATAATCACCGCCGGGAGGCAGGTTGGTGAACTCGTAGTAGCCAGGGCCGTAGGTCGGGTGGGTGGACGTGATCGCCGTGCCGACCAGCTCGGACGGAAGCAGGATACCGTCTCCGTCATCCTGGTACAGCTCGATCAGCACGCCGTCCAAATAGGTTTCAGTGGCGTCGATCACACCGTCGGCGTTAGCGTCTTCCCACACGTGGCCGCTCAAGCCTGCCGCCGCGCCCAGTGAGGTCTGCGCCTGGTCCACTTCGTCACCATTGCCCGGAATACCATCCGGATTGGTGAACGGATCACCCGGCACATGATCGGTATTGTCGGCGGGGATCGGGTTGTTTTCGCTGTCGTTACCTGTCACCACGGCGGTATTCACAAAGGGCGACGTGGTGAACGGATCGGGCACCCGGACATCGTAACTGATCGTGAGTGACGGCACGGTATCATCCAACACGGGCACCGGCTGTGCTGCGCCCGCTGCCGCCGTATCCAGGTCGAACGTCACGACGACCGGGTCACCGGCTGTACTGATGCCATCCGTGATCGCATACGCTGCCGCAGCCCCCGCGCCGTCCGGATCGAGGGTCGCGTTGCCGACATATGTAAAGCCGTCCGGCAGGGTATCGGCGATCACGAGATTCTGAGCGAGGTTGCCGCCCAGCCGGTCGACGGTCACGGTGTAACGCACCACCTGGCCCGGATCAACCACACCGTTATCGTCATTGTGCGCCTTGCTGATATCCAGCGCGGGCACGTCCACCGGCACATCGATCTGATCCTCGTAGGGTGTCGGCAGACCGGGGTAGCTGGCTGTTACGAAGTTGCGCAGCAGGTCTTCATCCTGCGTTTCAGGGTCGCCGGTAACCCGCGCGCGGTAAACCAGCGATAACACGCCGTTTGCACCCGGATTCACGACGATGTCGCCAAACGTCCAGGTGACGACGTCCTCGTTATTGACCACGACCACCGTCGGCGGCAGGGATACCAGCGCCGAGATATCAACGCCGTCCAGGGTAACGGTATCCGTATCAACATAAGCCCACTGCGCCGCATCCGGGGCTGGTTCACCTTCAAACGTGTCGGTGATCACGAGGCCGGTAGTCGTGCCCTGCGGCAGCGTGATCTGCACCTCAAACGTCACTTCGGTTTCCAGCGTGATCGACGCAGGCGGCAGCGGTGCGACCAACAGTTTGTCCAGCACGGATGTCAGTTCAACACGGATGCTTTCATCGTCCGTGCGTGTTTCGGTTCCCTCGCCGGGGACTGGGCCGTCAATGGTCGTCGTCGTCGCCGTGACGGTGTTGGTGAGAATTTCACCCAGAACCACCGTCGTGTCGATGCTGACTTCGTATTCGCAGTACAGCTTGCCGCCGTGGTTGGTCAATCCTACACCATCCGGGTCCGGCAGCAGATCAATGCCGCCTGCCGGACTGGTATCGACGTGGATCGGGTCGGCGCCAATGGGCACCGCACCAATCGTGATCGAGGTGTAATCGTCCGTGTTGTTTTGATCGTTGTCCGTGTAACAGGCGATTGTGCCGTTAAACGTGGTTTTGTCGTTGAGATCGTCGTCCAGCGTCGTGTCAAACGCGATCGCATTTTGATCACGATTCTCGACCGTGACGCCGTAGGTTACAACA
Organism: Anaerolineae bacterium; assembly: GCA_016930015.1. Classification (GTDB taxonomy): domain Bacteria; phylum Chloroflexota; class Anaerolineae; order Aggregatilineales; family Aggregatilineaceae; genus JAFGHR01. Next base: position 13,628 of record JAFGHR010000063.1, read on the forward strand.
TACCCGGCCTGGACAAATACGCTGGCATCGTCACACGCGACCACACTATCACACACCACCGCGCCGGTATCGTCCTCAATGTGGATCGCGTCCTTAACCGTTTCGGGGATGGGCCGCGCGACCAGCAGTGATACTTGATCGTCATCGATAAACTGGTCGTTGTCTCCCGGCGGGTCAAACGTCGCCTCGGCCACGTTCTGGCGCGTACCTGCGGCGGCGTCACTCTGGATCAGCGCGGTAAACGTGATCGTGATCGTTTCGCCGGGCGGTATCGGGGCGCTGTTAGCCGGGGCCGTACTCACCACCATATCGGCGAAATCCCAGACGATCACGCCTGTATCACCATTGGCGGGATAAGCGTCTAACGTGGGCGCCGTTCCCGTCCACGAATACGCAACATCCGTGGCCGGGTTAAACTGGTCAAGCTCAAAGCCCGCCGGGAGCGTGTCGCTCACGTGCAGGTCTTGAATGGTGCCTTCCGGCACCCGGACCGCGATGCTGAACTGCACCGTCTGGCCGGGCGCAAAGTAGGTTGCCGGGGTCAACAGCGTCTTGGTGACCTGGTCCGGCACCTGCACGGACACCTGAGACAGCGCGTCATCCGTGTAGTCGTTTTCGTCGCTGCCCAGGTCGCCATCCGCCGAGTCAAGCGTACCTGTTACGTCGTTTTCGAGCGTTTCACCTGCGATGGCGGTTTCCTGCACCATCACAGCATAGCGGCAGACATAATAATCATTGGGGACAAGCTGCCAGTCGTTGTTGTTCTCGTCAAGGTCATCGGCCACCGTGATCGTTTGTCCAACAGCATTCACCGCTGGCGTCAGGATGGGGCCTACACCGTTAAGCTGGCACCCGACCGGCCCCACGTAACTTACATGGCCGGGCAGCGTGTCGGTAAAACGCACATCGTAAGCCGTGCCGGGGCCATCGTTCGTGATCGTGACGGCGTAAGTCAGGGTTTCACCGGCATCGGTGACGGTGTTGGGCGTGACCGACTTGGCAACCACGATGCTCGGCCATGCCAGGGGTGTCTGATCCTGCGCCTGGAGTGTCGAGTCACCGGGTGTGCCGGGGTTGCCGTCGGCGTCCCACAGCACGTCAACCGTATTGTCGATGTTGAGTATCGGGTCGGTGGATGCGCCGGTCGCCGTGGTCAGCACGCGCATGCTGTACCGGACCTGAATCTCGATCCCCGTGCTGGGCAAGGCGGGCGTGACGGTCGTGCCATCCGACGACGTGGTAACGGGGTTGATGAACTGCCACGTCAAGGCGCTGCCGGAGTCAGCCGGATCATCGCCGCTAACCACCAGCGTTTCGAGGTCATTGGGACCGGTGGCAGTGTACGTTGTGCCCTCGACATCGATCTCGGTGCTGCCGGACACATAGACGAAATACGTTTCGTTATAGTCATCCACGAACCGCAGGTTGACCAACTGGCTCTGCGGCACCAGGAACGTTACGGTATACGCGACTTCCTGCCCGGCCTGGTAGTATGGGTTGGACGTGTCATGCTGCTTGTCCAGCACCGGGTCAGGTACGTTCACCTCGGCGTCATCATCCGGTGATACGACCTCAAGCTCGTTGGCCGGGTCTTCGTAACCCGGATCACCGGGATTCAGGCCGTCGTTGATCGTGCTGCCGGTCGCGTTGGCGACATTGGCGATCGTGTATCCCGGTGGCACGGTGCTGTTGACGGTCGCCGTATACGAGCAGTACAGATAGTCACCTGTTCCCAGGTCCCAATCATTCGCGCCTTCATTGTAGGTGCCAGCCCCTGTATTGTTATGGCTGATGCGAATCTGCCCGGCAGCCGGTGTATCGGCTTCGACCACGACATCGGGCGTTGGGATTGGCCCGCCTGCCAGGGGCCTGAGCTCGCACGTAAACGATCCCGTATTGACCGTCACCTGCACATCCGGCGTATCGACCCAGAACACGTCATAGGCAACACTATCCGGCTCGGAATTGCCAATACTCACTTCATACGTCAGCGTATCGCCCGCGTCAGCCGTGAGCGGCGACACCTGTTTAGTGATTTCCAGTACCGGGACTACAATATCGGTTGTTTCGGTCGCTGACAGCGGGTAATCGGGCAGGTCATCGACCAGATCGACCGAACCGTCGCCGTCACGATCCCACCGCGCCACAACCGTATTGCTCGTTGTCAGCGCCGATGTAGCCAGGACGCGCATGCGGTAGCGGAGCACCACCGGCACGCCGGTAGGTGTGCCCGCATCGGGAATAATCGTGCTCCCGGTGGATGGCAGCGCCGGGACCGCCTGGCTGAACGACCATACCACCGTGCCGGGCGTCGTGTAGTCCGGCTGCCCGCCGGTTAACCACGTCCCGACGGCGACCGGTACGCCGTTGATCTCGATTTGTTCGCTGCCCGGCACGTAGGCCAGTTCAGTCTGATTGTAGCTGTCGGTGAATACCAGTTGATCGATTGTGCCTTCCGGCAGCAGCAAAGTTACCTCGAACGGCACCAGTTCACCGGTCTGGTACGTGTTGGGCGATGCGTTGTAGTAGTTGCCGTCAGTCGAATCCTGCTGCTTCAGCATATCCGGGTATGGTGTATGTGTGGTCGCCGTGTTGGTGTCCACGGTCGGATCAAAGTTTCCGGGCGGGCCGTAGGGAGCATCATCGTCATCATCATCGGTGCCGCCGACGCCGTCGCTGTTGACGGTTAGATCACGGTCTTGATCCTGGTATTTGCGCTCGTTGACACGCTCGCCGTCGAGGCTGGACCAATCAGCGTCCGCCGTGTTGGTGATGACCGCGCCGGGCGGAACCGTATCGCGCACCCGGCCCAGGTACACACAGTATAGAGATTCGCCTGCTGCAAGGTCCCAGTCATTCTGATCCTCATCAAACACGCCGGTGCCGCCGACATTATGACTGATCCGGAACTCGTCCGGGCTGGCGGCGACCTGTTCGGCAAATATCCCATTGGCGGGCAACGTTGCGGGCGTAGTTATATCCGCTGTAGCCCACCAGGCGGGATCACTTGAGCCGATCTCACACCGGAACGTCGAGTCAAATGCCATCGCGGGTGTACCCAACTCGACAAACGGGCTGGGGATGTCGTTCCAGAACACATCGTAGGCCGTGGTGCTGCTGATATTTTCGATCTGCACCTGGTAGAGCACAGTGTCCCCGGCGTCAACCGGGTCCGGTGAAACCTGCTTGGTCAGCGCCAAGCGCGGCTCGATCACGCTCACAGCGTCGTCGTCGGCATCCGTGCTGATCGTGCCCCCGGAATCGATGACATGTTCCGCCGTGACCTGGTTCTGGCGTGTATCGCCGTGCTGGTTCAACAGCGCACCATCCGTTACCAGTGCGTAGAACGTCACCGTTACGGTGGTCGCGTCGTCAGGATTGATGATCGACCAGGTCGGCGGCAGCGGTAGCTGCCCGTCATGGTTCAGGCCATCGGTGTTGATGTACCATGTGATATCCAGCGTGCCGATTCCGTCGTTCCCGGTGGGGCTGCTGTCGTAATCCTCCACGTACAGCAGGGCGCCGGTGATATCACTCACGATGGACGTGTTATAGGGAACGCCTTCGATGGTGACATCGTCTTCGTAGATCAAGCCTTCAGGCAATGTATCCACAAACCGGAGTTCCCTGGTTTCGCCAATGGGCAGATCGAGCGTGATGGTGTACATGATGATGTCACCAATGCGCACCTCGTCACCGCCCAGCGGCACAACGTGAACCTTGCCAATCGTGGGTTCGATAATCGGCAGGATGGCGTTATCTTCATCCTCGGTGCCGTCGTCGTTATCGGTGCCATCACCGTCAATATCCGAGTCATCATAGACCCGTTCGTCAGTTACCGTACCATCCAGGCCGGTCCAGTCGGCGTCAGCGATGTTTTCCTGGTCGGAACCGGTCAGCGCCAGCGGATCAATCGTGACTGTATATGTACAGTCCACGTAGATGCTTGGTGCCGCCGGATCATAGGGGATATCCCATCCATCCGTGTCACCCGTAAACGTCAGTGTCGCCGGGCCATCGGTAGACACGGTAGGACTAACCGTGAATCCCGGATCGGCAAAACCGGTGGTCGTGCAGTTCGGGTCCACATCGTTAACACCGGGCACGCCGTCATCGTAGTTATAGGTTTGCAGTTCGGGGATATCATCCTCAAAGGTAGTTTCAAACGCGGTTGATGTCCCCTGGTTGTAGATGCGAATCGTGTATTCGACGATAGCCTCGCCTTGAACCGACTCACCGCTGTAGGCGACCAGATTCACGCCATTGACGGTGCCGTCCGCGTCAAAACGCGAGATGGTTTTCTCCAGCACGATGTCCGGCTGGCGGACCAGGATTTCTTCCTGATTCGACGGGTCCGTCGTGATGTTGTCAGGGGTGGTATTGTCGTTTCGATAACCAAGCACAAACCGGTCATCCACCGGGAAGACGTCTTCCGGCGGCAGGAACAACCCGGTCGTGCCATCGTCGTCCAGGCCCGTAACACGCATCGGGAAATAAATCGTGAAGATATACGGGTCGTCATTGTTCGAGTTGTCGATCTCTTGCAGGTAAAACTCCATCGTGCTGCCGGACTGCACGCCAGCCGCCACCGGATCACCATCACCTGCCGGATCAAAGCTGTACAGCGGCGCTGAGCCAACGTACTGGGCGGGCAAGGTCGGCGTTACGGCAGGGTCGGACACAATCGCGGGTGACGTGGGGTAAGCGGGCAGTGTCTCGCCCAGCGCCGTCATGCGTACGTCAAGCGCGTTCCAACACTCGATGTCGCCGGCAGGATCGCAGAATACGACACCGTTGGCATTGATGTGATCCCGCACCACTACCCGCCCGTTCGAATCCTCGAAGAGATGGACGCGCCCCGGCACCGACACCTGAAGCTCGGCAATGTATATCTCGTTGATCGTAGCGTAGGTCGGGCCGTCGCTGTTCAAACGCTGCGGGTCAACATGCGGCGGCGGTGTCAGGTTTTTGGACAGGCCCAGCGCCACGATGTTAACTTCGGAATTGTCGGTGTTGTTGACCTCGTTCCCGCTGCTGGCGGGATCATCACCGTCAGTGTAGCTGCGGAATTGCTCGTAACCGGGCGGTGTTGCCGTGTTATCCGAGAAATTGCCACCGTCGGTGTTATCACCAACCTCGTGCAAGAACGGACGGGAGCGGCGATCATCCAGACCGTCGCCGTCAGCATCCTGGTATTCCGGCTGCGTGCTGTATTCTACGCTGGCCGTGTTGACGATCGTTTCCTGAGCGGTAGCACCGCGTTCCAGGCGGGCGCCGAATTCGAACGTGTATGTTGCAGCAGCAGGAAACGCGCGATTGAAGTCGTGCACGCCGGGCGCCGTTACCGGGCGGATTTCGATCATGGTCCCCTCGCCGGGGATCGCGGTCAGCGTACATTCAAAACTGCCCGGCGCACTCGTATTCAGCGTGTCGCAGATCGTGTTCGTGTCGTCGTCGATGATCTCGATACCGGCGGGCACAAAATCATGAATGGTCCAATCATACGCATCGCCCAAACCGTCGTTGGTGATCTCGATGCGGTATAAAAAGTCCGTGCCCGTCATCAACGGATCGGGCGCATTGTTGCTTTTACGCAGCACCAGGTCCGGCTCGATGATATTAACTATGATATCGTCGCGTAAGCTGTACGAATTTCCCCGGTTGCTAAAACCGCTCGCGTTGCCGAAGTTGCTCCATAGCTGGCCCTCGACAATATCCGGTACATGGACCTGCACAGCCTCGAAATTTACGATCCAGCGCACGGCACCCTGTGTACCGTTCACCGCGCACAGGCTCCATTCCAGGTCCTGAAGCCCACCGAGGAGTACTGGCGGGTCATCGGCCAGAATGAACGGATCGGCGCCACATGCCGAAGCAAAAAAACCGCCTGATGCCAGGGCCGGGGCGTCAAGGTAACGACGCGTGCCATACGGATCACCGGTAGTGGTCGGGTTGCAGTCCAGGTCATATTCATGCAGTTCGTCGCCGTCCCCCGGAATCCCGTTCGGATCGTAAAAACCACCGTCCCAGGGATCACACGGCGGGATCAATGAGCCGCGATAATAATAATCGGTGGACACGTCATCGTCGATCGTACCGGACACGCCATCCGCGCCGGGATCAACGTACTCAATCGTACCCGGCACCAGGCGCTGTCCACGTGGCAGGAAATCATCGATAACGATATTCCGCATATCGAGGCTTTCCGGCACATCAAATACCAGCATATAACGCACCGTGTCGCCAATCGGGACGTTTACGGGTGTATCGACAAAGTCAGATGTCGTTGGGTCCCAGCGGTATTTTTGCAGTTCAGGCAGCACGGTATTGATCGTCGCTGGCTGCTCGCTGCTGTCGCTGCCGGTGCGGCTATCTCCTACCAATGAAGCCCAATCACCGCCAATCGCGGAATCGTTGACCATACTGTCGCCGCCGACAATCGGGGGCTGTCCGCCGCCCTGGTAGTTGGTGACCACCAGGCCGGTATACACCAGGCTGCCGGTATCACTCTGTTGAGTGTCGGAGGCAGCAATGTCCCAGGTCATGTAGGTATACCCCTGCGCCGGGCCGCTGCGGTCGGTATCCGGGGTGAGCGAAAAACTTGCGTCGTGGACATCCACAGATGCAGCGTTCAGCGTGGGTACCATACAGCGGACATCCACAGCAATATCAGGTGAATTGGGTGGATCAGGGCTGATATCATTGGGGATACAGAGCACCATACCATCCGGCAGCACATCACTGAGAACCACATTCGTAAAATCGTAGTACTCGGACACGGCGTAATCGATCGTGAAGGTAACGACCGTATCTTGCAGTACAGTGCCCGGAACCGCACCCTTACGAATGGTGATGTAGCTGCTTGGCTCAATAACAATACTATCGTCGTCGGGGGTGTCGATTGTGCCGTCGCACTCGTTGGGGACCGATAAATAGGTGCCGCAGGCGTTAAAGGTATTTTCGTGGCTGGCGTCCGCAGGGATCGGATCGCCGTCAAACCGGTTTGCAGCGGTGGGCGCTGCCCCGTCATCACCCGCAAAACTGCGGTAGCTGTACGGGATTGCGGTGCCATATGTGATGAAACACGTTTCGCCGAGGTTTAGCTCACTCGCGCCCCGCAGATCGTTTAAAATTCCCCCCAGGTCATAGTGCAGGTCCAGTGCGCCATCGTTGGGCGCTGCATCACCCGCAAAGGGGCTGACGATTTTAGTCACCGTGATAAAACTGGGATCGATCACGGCATTCGGACCGACAACAACCGTTCCGACCGAGTTGGTACACGTGATAACGTCACCGCCCAGGTAGGCAATACCGGGCGCGATAATGTCGGTCACGATGATATCATCGGTGGGGTTGACCGTGTTGTTTTCGACCGAAAGCGTATAGGAATAAGCCCAATCCGGGATACCGTTGTTGTTTACCGTGCCGGTGCCGTCATATTCACCGGCGCCGTTGGGCTGTTCGACATACCCGGCATCGTTGATCGACTTCTCGATATCAATCGCCTGGGTATCGGCCCCAGCCGTGGCATCGTCCGTCCGGTCATCCCCGCTGTTATCCGGCAGCGTATTGGCCGTCCATTCGCCGGTTGCTTCAAGCAGGGTGTTGATCGGAACCACCGGGTCAATATCCACGTTGATAGTGATCCCATACGACTCCTGAGCTTCCAGGTTCTTGATGTTGATGAACTCAACCCGTGTTGTACCATCCGGCTGGACCTCGATTAACGTGGGCGCAATCGATGAACTGCCGTAGGTCGGGGGCGCAAAAATGACTCCAGCGGGCAGCGTCACAACCAGGGACAGGTTAAACAGGCGATCGTCGTCGTAGATGGTGCCGGTGTTGGTGACATCAAACGAAAACGTCATGTCGCCGCCCACAAGCGGCTCATCGGTCACACCGGCGCTGGCGCTCAAGTCGCCGTTATTGACTTGAAAGCGCGGCGCAGCATGAGCAGATGACGTCAGGCTCAAAACGGCCCCTAAAATGACGGTGCCGACGACCAGGATTCTCAAAATGGATCGGGATGTCGGTAAACAGAAGCGTGCGCCCAGTTTCAACATTGTCGCCCCCATGTGTAGAAATTACACTAACTTAAAACTTCATTATACTGGAGTCAAAACCTGATTCTCATAAAAATGAGATTTAAATTTTGCCCCGCGAAGCAAATTGTCTCACCACCGTATTTTACCTGATGACGTCGCCTTAACAAACATGCAATCTGGCATATTCGGCTTGGAGCCGCTTATGGCTGACAGCCTCGACGGTCTGGAGGGTTTGTTAGGAGTTAGAGGGGGGACGATCGTTGCCAGGGCGCGAGACGACTAACCACAACAAGCTGCTGATCCAGTTCGACCGGCAGCCTTTTCACAACGTGCGCTAACTTGTCATGGAGCAAATGAGCTTTCTGTGTTTATCACTCACTCACAACTTCGGGATACCTTATCGTTGTTGGTCGTTTACTCTACCTCGTGAACGGTTATTTTGGCGTTTTCTGCCGGGCGCTTTCGCCATCGTCTGACCGTTGGTGCCAGGTAGTATGGCGGTTTTTCCATAGCTTTCATTTTTGTGCGCACGTCTTCGGTGGGCATGTCCAACGCGGCAAAAAAACGATATTCCTGCCGTTTTTTACCGTCTCCGGCATTTGTTTCATGTAGAACATACCAGCCTGGTTCGGACCAGTAAATGTCCGTGCTTATCACGTCGCCCATAGTGTTATTTCCCTTTTCGGCTGCCTACCTGGAGAGAGAACGGCTCCGGCATCACAATGTCGTGGTTAAGCAGGTTACCGTCAACAACATGATTCGTACCATATATCAGTTGAGTCAACAAACAACACTGTCTGCCTCCGGCGTATTGAACTGATTATTCAACTCACCATAACAGCGACCCGACAAACTGACATATGTCGTGCTTTCAGCATGAAGCAAGTCACTGTCAATTTGTATGTCAAATCCCGATAATTAGAGTAACCTGTATTTGAGAACGATTCGCAATAACGTGCGCTATTGCGGTATGATACCTAAACAACATCAGACCCACCGCAACAGGATAACAACTTTGCATAAAACGAGACATTTCAGAGCGCATCGCGCCAACAAGCGGCAGTCAGTCTTGACGCTGAACAACATTTCGCCCGGCGAAACCGTTGAACTGATGCGGATCGGTGAGTGCCGCCGTCTGCGCAGGCGCCTGGCCGATCTGGGTTTATGTACAGGATTATCCGTTCGCGTGATTCGAAACGGGCATGGTGGTCCCCTCATCCTGGCTGTTCGAGAAGATACACGGTTGGCAATTGGGCGCGGCATGGCCCGGAAAATCCGCGTTCGTTTTCAAGACTCGCCTGAGGATTAAACATTGATACGATCGAGTCTGACGATTGCGCTGGCGGGCAATCCCAATGTAGGCAAAAGCACCATTTTTAATGCACTGACTGGCGCACAACAGCACGTAGGCAACTGGCCGGGTAAGACTGTCGAAAAACGGGAAGGTAAAACCAGGATACAGGACCGAGAGATCGCCGTGGTTGATTTACCCGGCACGTACAGTCTTGCTGCGCAGTCTGCCGAAGAAATCATCACACGCGATTTTATTATGCACGAAGCGTCCAGCGTGGTTGTGGTCGTTGTTGATGCGTCCAACCTGGAACGTAATCTGTATTTTGTCACCCAAATCCTCGAACTCGAAGTACCCGCGATTCTTGTACTCAACATGAGCGATGCGGCACGCAGCCGTGGTATCCAGATAGACCGGCAGCTCCTGTCGCAGATGCTGGGCGGCATTCCGGTTATCGAAACGGTCGGCAGCCGTCAAACCGGTATCGATCAACTGAAACAGACCATCTTAGACGTGATCGATTGTTCTCACCCCCAGCAGATCATACGCGTGGATTATGGGGAAGTGCTCGAAAATGCGATCGCTGCTTTACAAACCGCCGTGTCAGCCGAACCTGCCATCGGTCACACGTATCCGGCGCGGTGGGTGGCGATCAAGCTGTTAGAAAACGACGAGGACATGTGCAGCAAACTCGAAACGGCAAATTATCAATCGCTGCTCCATGCCACCCAGCAAACCATAGAACAGCTTGGTGCTGATTTCAGTGATGATATCGAAACACTGATCGCAGACCGCCGCTATCGTTTTGTCGGGCGCGTGGTTGAACAAGCTGTTGTACGGGCCAATACCGGACTTGAAACCCGGTCCGACAAGCTCGACCGGATTGTCGCGCACCGTGTATGGGGTGTGTTGATTTTTTTACTGCTGATGTGGCTCGTGTTCCAGTTCACGGCCAACGTCAGCGCACCGTTTGTGGATTGGATCGATGGTGTGCTCAGTGGCCCGATCACACACTGGACGGCGGCCATTGTGGATGCTGTAGGGCTGGAGGAAACGTGGGTTGAGGCCCTGCTTATCGATGGCGTGCTGGCCGGTGTTGGCGGTGTGTTGGTGTTTGTACCCGTTTTGCTTTTTTTGTTCTTCACCATCGCCATCCTTGAAGACTCCGGTTATATGGCCCGCGCCGCATTGGTGATGGACGGTGTGATGCACGCGATAGGACTGCCGGGGAAAAGTTTTCTGCCGATGATTGTTGGCTTCGGATGTACCGTTCCGGCGATCTATGCCACCCGGACCATCGAAGACGAAGACGATCGCAGACTAACGGGTTTCCTGCTGCCATTCATGAGCTGTGGTGCACGCCTGCCGGTGTACACGGTTTTTGCAGCCGCGTTTTTTGGTGCAAATGCCGGAAACTTGATCTTTGGTATGTATTTGTTGGGGATTGCGGTGGCGCTGACCACGGGATTCGTCCTCAAACACACCGTATATCGTGAGAAACTCACGCTGCCGCTGGTGCTCGAATTACCACCCTATCGCGTTCCTACTACCCTCCGGAATGTGTGGCGCCAGGTGTGGAACCGGACACAGGACTTTATACACAACGCCGCCACCATCATCTTGATGAGTTCAATTGTTATCTGGCTGCTGCTGGCGCTGCCAGCCAGGACAAACCGGGGATCGTTCAACGCGGTTCAGGCGGGAGATAGTGTTTTCGGTTCCATTAGCGAAACAATCGCCCCGGCATTGGCGCCTGCCGGGTTTGGCAGTTGGAAAACTGCCGGTTCGCTGCTCACCGGGTTGATAGCCAAAGAAGCGATCATCGGCACGATGAACCAGATATACGTTCAAGACACCGGCCCGGCCCCGGAAACGGAACCGTCATTCCGTGATGACGTGGTCACTATCTTCGAAAGTCTTGGTGAAACGGGTATCCTGATCGTGCAAGAGACGGTCAACATCATGCCACGCACGCTCAATATGCTCCCAGGTGTATCCATCGCCGAAGCGCGTTTTGTGGACGATGGGGAAGCAGACAATACCACCGCGCTCGAACAATCACTGACCTCGGCGTTTATCCAGACAGCCGGTTCCACAGCTAAAGGTAAACTGGCGGCGCTCGCGTTTAATGTGTTTGTGCTGCTTTACATTCCGTGTATGGCTAGCGTGGCCGCCATGCGTCACGAGTTCGGGACACGGTGGATGCTGTACCAGGTCGTGTATACGGTGTTCCTGGCGTGGCTGGTGTCACTGTTTGTCTACCAGGGTGGGTTATTATTGGGGTTGGGTTAAACATGGCAGCCACACTTCGCGACGTACTCCACACATTCGAAACCCGCCGCGGGCCGTTGTCGCTTAACCAGATGGCTCGCCAACTGGACATGACACCGGCCATGTTAGAAAGTATGCTTGACTACTGGGTGCGTAAAGGCAAGCTGCGCGAGATCAATGATGAAACGCCGCCGTGTTCCGCATGCGGCCATGCCACGGGTTGCCCCTTTGTGATGAAAATGCCCCGCAGTTATGAGTTAATCCAGGGCGAACCGCTGCCCCACACTACAAATCCCCCGTGTACCTGTTGTAGATAACACTCCAAGACGCCAGTATTTTGTTAAAACGGTGTTGGTGGATCGGGTATATGCGTCTTGAATGGCTTGGCGTTGTCTTGAGTGTGATCATACTTGCCCAAGTTAGTCCTCCTGCTTAATTGTGATGGGCCTTGTCCTTTTTCAACCTGATCCTAACCCAAATTACAATCAATTTCTGATAGAATACAAACATCCTATGAGGACGGAGTTTCAGACAGGAGCCTAACGCTGTGCCTGATTCGCAACTTCCTGACCCTCGCTCTGAACTTGAAAAACTGTTCCAAGAAGATTTTTCCCCTACGGTTAGTGGAAAAGTTGTCTATCGAATCGATCGCAAAGGAAGCGTCTACAACATTTTTGGCCCTTATGGGCGTGTTTTTGGCAAGTATAAAAGTGCGAGTGTCGTCGGACCACGGTGGGAAGAATTGACCCACACGCCGTGGCCCTTTCGCAGCAAGGCGTATGAGTCGGGTTTACGCCTTTGGGAACTGGGCATTATCGAACGCGAGCAGGTTGGCCAGCTCAAGTTACGACCTAAACTCAAACCGGCTCCGGCGCACATTCCTCCCAAGCCTCAACCTCAACCCCGCAACCGCGTTATCACCATTATCATTCCAGACAAGCCGATCCTGACCCTGCCCGCGCCAAAAATAAACCTGGCTGAACAAGTCCGCCTGATCCAGGCGCTGCGAAATAAACCCGCGCTGCTGTTTGATCCACAAGTACGCCAGGCGCTTGTGCATGAGGTAGAATACCATCGACCCAACGCCAGATGGGCTCAGAGTTTGCTAAACCTGCTGGCCAAGTTCGAGCGCCGCCAGCGCCGCCGTCGCCCGGCGATGGCTGATGATCCGAATACGGTGCTCGCCAAACATATCGCCTGGCAGAAACAAAAGACCGCTGGCGTGTCGTGAAGTGGGCAGATTGCAACGAAAAGACCAATAATCCGTAATGTGAGGTAAAATCGAGCGACTATTGGGCCTGTGCGTGTTATTGGACACCGCACAAAAAACACCTGCGAGATAACGGCGCGTCGGGAGCGTGAATCTTTCATCATGCTTGAGTTGTATTCTTGGAATGTGAATGGAATCCGTGCTGCCCATCGCAAAGGGCTGTTGAGCTGGCTTGAAGAAGCCGGGCCGGATATCCTGTGTTTGCAGGAAACCAAGGCGCAGCCCGACCAATTGACGGATGATTTGCTCAACCCGGCGGGTTATCATACCTATTGGGCATCTGCCCAGCGTAAGGGATACAGCGGCGTCGCGCTGTACACCAAAACCCGCCCTCAAGATGTCACGATCGGCCTGGGCATTGCCGAGTATGACGATGAGGGCCGCACCATTGTAGCCGACTACGGGACATTCGTGTTGATGGGGGCTTATTTCCCCAATGGGGGACGTGATCTGAGCCGTGTGCCGTTCAAAATGGCTTACAAAGCTGCTTTTCTGGCGTATGCCAACCGGCTGCGCGAAGCCGGAAAACGCGTGATATTCTGTGGCGACGTGAACACGGCGCACCAACCGATCGATCTGGCAAACCCAAAAGAGAATCAACAGCACACGGGTTTTTTGCCCGAAGAATGCGCCTGGATCGACGCTGTTGTCGCACAAGGATACGTAGATATCTTCCGCGAATTACATCCGGACCTCACAGGGGCCTATACCTACTGGCCCTTCTGGGGCAAGTCACGCGAGCGGAATACGGGGTGGCGAATCGATTATTTCTTTATCTCCCCGGACCTTTGCCCCTGCGTAAAAGCGGCTTCCATTCATGCCGAGGTCATGGGCTCGGATCACTGCCCGATCAGCCTGACCTTGGATGGAGCCTAACGGAAGCGTAACGTTCAACTTTCAAGGGAGGCTATCTCTTTCGGCCTACAAAAAACGGGAGTCTTGTGTTAAATTGGTCATCGAAACATGTATATTAAGATGATTTAATCGACTTGTAACATAATTTTGGGTTAATTAGGTCAAAGTTTAAACTGGAACTGGTATACAAGTGTAGACAGATTTCATTTCGGGTCTAAGCAAGTCTGGTTAGTGGCAGGTGTTCCAGGCCAAAAAAGCATCTGCATTGTTGGTACCTGGAGTCTGTGAGACAAGATCATGGCTTCACCCAAACATCTATACGAAGCGCTTACGAACTTTGATGAGGCGGAAATGGAACGGGTTTTTGGGCGTGAATTTGCGCTCAAGCCGCCTGATCCATCAGTGGCACTCGCGCCGGTCAAGCGCGTGGTCATTTTTGCCGAAGCGTTTCTGCCTAAAATCGATGGTGTGTCTAAATCGGCTTACCTGACCCTGCGCTATTTGCAGCAAACCGGGCGCGAAGTGTTGGTGCTTGCGCCTGATATTGCACCGCCAGAAGTTGGCCCCAGCCGGGTGATTGCGCTACGATCGTTTGGACTGCCTTTTGCGCCGGAAACACGGGTGGCACTGCCGAGTTTTTCAGTTCCAGGATACCTGGAAGAGTTCAAACCAGACCTGATCCACATGTTCAGCCCCGCACTTTTGTCAGTTAGCGGCATGTTGAGCGGACGCCGTCAACAGATCCCTGTGATTGCCAATTATCAGACCGATCTGCCCGGATATACCGAGTACTATGGCTTTACATTCCTAAGTCCGGCCATGAATAACTGGCTGCGTTATATTCACAATGGTTGTCATTTGACTCTCGTGCCATCACATTTCACCCTGGAACAACTCCGCGAGCGGGGTTACCGGCGTATGCGGATTTGGGGGCGGGGGGTCGATGGTGAACGCTTTAATCCCAAGCATTACAGCGCCGAATGGCGCAAGCGGATGCTCAATGGGCGTGATCCTGATTCCCTGTTATGTGTGTACGTGGGCCGGCTGGCATCTGAAAAACGCGTAGACCTGTTGCTCGACGTGGCTAAAACTCCGGGCGTGGCACTCACCATCGTTGGTGACGGCGCAGTGCGCGACGAATTGGAAACACAGTTTGCCAAAACAGGTACATACTTTATGGGCTATCTGCTCGGTGATGATCTGGCGCATGCATTTGCCAGCGCTGATGTGTTTTTATTCCCCGGCCCAACTGAGACATTCGGTCAAGTTGTCCAGGAAGCGATGGCATCCGGGCTGCCGGCTGTCATTATCAACCGGGGTGGTATCACCGACCTGGTCACGCCTGGAAAAACCGGCTACATTTGCCCCGACGATCCAAAAGTCTTCGCGGAAGCTGTGCGCACGCTGCGGGATTATCCCGACCTGCGCCAGCAGATGGCCCGACAGGCTCGCCTTGAGGCGGAACAGCGCCCCTGGGAAGCTATCATGGCCCAGTTGGAAAGTTACTATCGGGAAGCCGTAAAACTCAACCAGCGGTTCAATCGTACTTACCCTCAATCGCCTCGATGGTCACGGCGCTCACTAGCAACTTTTCTACAACTGGGAAAATAGGTCCAGGACAAGCGACAAACCAATATGACTAATGCGTACAATCACAACCGGCACATGTACATGTCTGAGTATGTCCGCCCCCAGACGTGTCGAGGCGCTGTGTCTTGCCGAGGTAACCTGAAACTTCCCCTAAAACGGCTTTTCAAGCCACGTAGTGAACTCAGTTACACGTTTCAGGCGCTCAGTCAGGCCTGCCGAAGTGCCTTCCGCATTCCCCACTTTCAGTTACAGCAGGATCGATACATCATCCTCAGTGATGTTCACAAAGGCGATCGCAGCCGGGGCAGTGATGACTTTCAGCATAACGATCGTATTTACTGCAAGGCGTTGGATTATTACCTGAATAACGATTTCCGGCTGGTGCTAAACGGTGATATCGAAGAAGGCTGGAAATCCAGTTATTCAGACATCATTGAAGCCTATGGTGATACAGCCTATCACCTGGAACGCCAGTTTGCACAGCGGGGCAAAGACTACTATCTGCGCACCTATGGCAATCATGATATCGACTGGGCCAACCCGGCTATGGTTGATGCTTATCTGAAGCCGGTCATTGGGCAGCCGGTCGCGGTTCATTCCGGCGTGCTGTTGGGTGACCAGATGTTCATCACGCACGGTCACCAGGGTGATCTGGGTTCTGACCGCAATATCTGGCTGAGCCGTCGTGTTGTGCGGCACCTGTGGGGGCCGCTGCAAAACATGTTTTTGTTCAAGATCAATCGCGCCGCTGAAAACAGCCTCATTCGCCGCAACCGTGACAAGTTCCTGCAACAATGGGGCAAAGCGAACCGGTTGATGGTTATCGCAGGTCACACACACCGTCCCATGCTGCACCCGTTTCCCGCTCTTAAAAACCTGGTGCAGTTCAGCAGCGGAAACGGACACAATACCGTGCCGGACCTGAACACGCTGTTCTTCCCGGAAGACGGAGTTGACCCGACCATGTACTATATCAACGACGGCTGCTGTGTTCATTCCGATGGCATCACCGGCATTGAGATCGACCGGGGTGTCATTCGATTGGTTAAGTGGGCAACCACAACCAGCATCGCAGGCCGCAATGGTTCCGGGATGTGCGGCATATCACAGATCGTACGGTCGATCTTTAGAAGCACAGACCTGGAAACACTGCTCGCCGCGCTGTAACCCTGGGGCGTTATTCAATAACCATAGAAGCATGTTCACGCCTGAATACCCTGTTCAGACGTGAACGGCTCTCTCCCGCATACCACACTACTTGTCTCGCGTGAGCGCAAAACCGCTCATGAACTGTTTTTGCAGCAGCCCAAAGAAAATCAGCGGCGGAATGGATGCGAGCACACCCGCCGCCATCAGCAGCCCAAAATCCGTCTGGGTACCCACAATCACCGACTGACGAACACCCACCTGGATCATCTGATCTTCAATACTCAAGCCCAGGAAAACCGGCCATGCATATTGGTGCCACATCGCGATGAACTGAATCACCGCATGGGCACCGATTACGTTCCATGACATGGGCAGCAGAACAGAGAACAAAAACTGCAACGGACTGGCGCCGTCAAGCTGCGCCGCTTCGGATAGTTCACGCGGGATGTTTGAAAAATGCTGGCGGAACAAAAATACACCGACAGCGCTCGCCATAAACGGCATGGTCAGGGCGAGCTGCGGGGAATCCTTCACCCATTCCAAATCCGCGATCAGGTTGGACAGCGGCACCAGGATAAGCTCAGTCGGCATGAGCAGGGTCAGCAGCACGACAAAAAAGAGCACCCACTTGCCCGGAAAATTGAAGTATACAAATGCCAAACCGGCCAGCATGGCAAACGCCGTTTTTGTAATGACAACCACCATCGACACGGTCAGTGTATTGACGATCAGGCGGTCGAAATTCTGCCCTTCGAACAAACCGCGAATGTTGTTAAAAAAGTCGGTTGATGGCGGGAACAATTTCGGCGGGACGGCGAACGCTTCTTCCAGCGTGAGTGTAGATACCTGCAAGGCATACAGCGCCGGGAAAGCCACCACCAGGCACACCAGAATCAGTCCGATATGGATACCGTATTGTGTTCGTTGATTGCCCATGATGTCAGCCCTCGTAGATGACCCGGCGTTCGATAAATCGGAACTGCACAATGGTCAGGGTGGCGACCATCAAGAACAGGATCACTGCTTGCGCCGATCCTAACCCTGCCGGTGCACCGGTATCGAATGCATCTTTGTACAGCTTAAAGATCAGCACATTGGTCGCCCCGCTTTCACCGCCAGGACCAAATCGCGGCCCGCCTTCCGGAGTGAGCGTATCTACGACACCGTAAATGCCATAAAAGGAATACGTGATGTTGGTGATCAGCAGAAAAAACGTGAACGGCGACAGCAGCGGAAACGTGATCCGCCAGAAGCGCCGGATGCGTCCGGCGCCATCCAGGGAAGCGGCTTCCAGCAAATCAGCGGGGATGTTCTGAAGGCCCGCGATGTAAAACAAGATGTTGAATCCCAGCAGATTCCACACCGCCGCCGCCACGATGACCCAGGGAGCCAGGTTTTTTTCTGTGAGCCAATGAGGACTGATACCCAGGGTTTTATCCAGTCCATAATTCAGCAGCCCAACCCCACCCTCGCGAAACAAGGATAAAAATATCACGCCCGTGACGACCGGTGAAATAGCATACGGCCACACCAAAAACGTGCGGTACATGCTCGCGCCCTTGATATTTTGCGAGGCCAATACGGCGATCGCCAGCGAGATGCTCAGGCTGAACAGGACGACAAAAAACGTGATGAAGAGGGTTGTGCTAAAGCTGTTGCGATAAACCGTATCCTTGGTCAGCGAAACGTAGTTTTCCAGGCAGGCGAACTGTTCTTGTGGCAGCGGGAAAATTTTGCGGCGCAGTGACACCAGCGTGATCTGAATCGCTGGATAGTAGAGAAACACGCCCAGAAAAACCAGCGTTGGCACCAGGAACAGATAAGGCAGCGTATAGCTGCGATACTGGCCCGGAAGATGTGTGTTGGTCTGGTGCGGCGACTTGCGCCGTCGCACCAGCGCCCACAGCGGAGCCAGCAGAATCAGAGCGCTCAACGCGGTGACCAGCAGTCCCAGGCGAAATTGGGCGCCGTCGATATCCGATGCGTAGGTACAATGCTGGGCGGGGTACAATAATATCTGCGTGCCTATCCCACCGGCAAAGGCCCCAACGAATACGACAGCCAGTGTTGTGCGCTCGGTGAAACGGGCGAGGTTAAACGTGTTGCCGGATAGATAAACAACCGCCGTTGAAAGCGCACCAAAAACAGCCCCGACCAGCATCGATGGCCAGAGTTGTTCACCGGGTACGGTTTTATAATAGTCGATTATGTCGGCAACAAAGCCGGGAAAAGATTTAAGCGCGTCCCACAGCAGGCTTCCCATCGAGGCTAAACCCCCGGCCTGGGGTACAAAAAATAGAACCAGGAAGCTGCCTGATGCCAGCAGCACAAGCCACTGCCACGCCCGATCGGGGATAATGGATCGTTTTTGCTGGTTCATACGACAAGGGCCTTTCTGACGCGTATCAAACAAAGTGGGACAAGTGACGCCACTCATCCCACGTGAAACTCAGCCAGTTGACACGTCAGTCAACGATCACGCTGTTATACTGCTCGATGGCTTTGTCTGCGCGTGATTTCGCCGCGCTCAACGCATCGGCAGGGTCTTCGCCAGCATCAACCACTGACAAGAACGCATCAATCACCGCGCCGCGAATCTGGGTTGCCGCGCCGACGGTCGCGCCGGCGTTGGCGGCATTTGGCGTTGAGTCGAGCAGTTGATCAAGCGGAACACGGAAGGCAGGATGCTCGTCGAACCAACCCTCGTCGTCCAGTTGATCAATGGAACTCTGCCGGATCGGGAAATAACCGCTGGCTTTGTGCCACGCACTCATATTGTCGGTGTTGATCAGGAAGAACACAAAGTCCACGGCTGCCTGTGTTTCTGCCTCGGAGTGTCCACCCATCACCCAGACCGCCGCGCCGCCCGGTGTAACGCCGTTAGTGGCATCTGCGTCGGGCATGGGGAAACGCGCAATCATGGGCGTAAACTGGCCCATTGTTCCGGCGAACGACAGGATATTGCTGATACCAGCGCTGGTGCTCAAGTGGATGGCTGTTTTTTTGGTGATAAACAGCAGTCCTTCGGGTGTGTAGGCGCCCGGCGTACCGGAATACGTAAAATAGCCTTTGTCGGAGAGGTCCTTCAACCAGGTGAATATCTTCAACATTTCAGGACTATCGAGAAGGGCTTCGGTTGCCCGGCCACTACGGCCATTATCGTTATTAACGAACAGCGCGTTTTGCATCGACACCCATTGTTCTGGCAGCCAACTATTGACAGGCCAGTTGATGCAGCCATTCAAGCTCTTAATGTTGGCACTCATCAGCGCGTCACAGGCGGCGGTGATCTCGTCAAACGTTGTGGGCGGCGCGTTGGGGTCCAGACCGGCGGCTTCAAACAGGTCTGGATTGTAGTACATCACCGGGTTAGACGCATTCCAGGGCAGACCCCAAAATTCATCTTCGCTAATGTTGTAGAAATTGCGCATGGGTTCGATGATGTCAGGGATGGTAGCCTGTTGGTCTGCTGACGCATAATCGCTCATTTTGACGAAGAACTGCGAGTCGAGGGCGATCTGCTGCAAGGAGTCTTCAACCTGGATCACGTGGGGGGCATTACCCTGGTCAGCGGCACGGAGCGCGCTCTCAAACACTTCACCATAATCGTCCGTTGTAGACTGGACATTAACCACAACGCCGGGGTTCTGTTCCATAAATGCGGCGGCGATCTCCTCGATCGTTGTACGGCGTATATCACGCTCATCCGGGAAGATGTGGACAAACGTAATTTCAATCGCGTCTTGGGCGCGGGTGGGTTGGTAGCCGCCAACTGTAGGCAGTACCAAAGCCGCCACCAGCACCAGGATTAAAAACGTGGTCTTTTTCAAGGCTTTCCTCTCCTCAATAGTTTTTTATGGGCAGGCTGACAATAGAGCACCATAACACATGACCGCTATCAGCCCCATAAAACAAGTTTAACGAAAGGTTCAGAGCAATTTAAAGATTATTAATGTAACGAGGCGCTTCTACCAATCCCATGATCGGATGAGCACGTTATCGTGGGTATTTTACTATTACCGTCTCAAAATCACAGAAACCAAAAAATCGCGGGGCAAATGGGAGATATCCTGAAGCGGGTAGGGCTGCTGTCAGGCTTCCTGATTGGTGGTGGCCTCATGCAGAATGCCTCTCAAGCGCAGACGTACCATTGTCAGTTCTTTTTCTGACAGCGCTACGTCTCGCCCGGTTCGTTCCCAGGCCCAGGCCATATAGTCGGCCTGAAGCCAGGCGCGTTCCAGCGCCGCTTGAACCAAGCGGGCCGCAGCAGGATTCATGGGAAAAAATGGCCCGGCCAGCACAACACCATGCCGCGAAGCCCGGATTTCACCTTTCGAAAACCGGGGAGCGCGTTTGTTGTCAGTTACCCGAAATTGATAACAAACAACCAGACCGTCAAGCTCAGCGTAATCATCAATACGGACAATCTCAAACATTTTTGTGCATCCACCTACTGTGATTTGATCACTATGCATCGACAGTATGGATTACAGCGGGGATGATATGCTGTTTGAAGTGTTCAACTAGTCGCCGTGCTGCGGGCGATTGAATCTATCCGAACCAACTGCCGCGTGGCACAGCCTGCCTAAACAGATACCCCTATTCTATATGCCATCGTGCTCATTACCAAACAGTGTTGCGTTAAGACTTGATCAACACAACAAAAATAGCAGTAGCGCTGCTGATTTACCGGTTCAGCTCCAGGCCAATCTGGTATATCCTTAGGATAAGGAGGGGCAAGGAGGAGTATATGGAGGAGCAGCGTCAGACTACCCGGCTTGTGACCGGCGTTGTGGTGGTGGCAATAGGAGCCATTCTGATAGTGCTGATGGGGCTGTTTTACGGGCGGAACAGCCGTGCCGACAACTATGAAAGCAAAATTGTATCGATCAAGTCCCTGAGCACCCAGCCCGCAACCGAAAAAACCGTCGAGCAGCTCACACCCACGCCAACATTCCGGCCAACCGAACAGGCACCCACACCTGATGAGGTGGACCGTATTTTTGAAGATACCGACACCATGCGCAAGCGCCGTGATGCGTTGGTGAAAGACTATGTCGAGCCGTTGATCACTGGCACACGCGTGCTGGCCGCTGTCCACGCAGTAGAACGCCATGCATTTGTGCCCACCCGCTATCTTGACCAGGCTTACAATGATCATGCGCTGCCTATCGGCTACGGCCAGACGATTTCACAGCCGTCGCTGGTGGCGCTTATGACACAAATGCTTGATCTCCAGGAAGACGACCGCGTGCTGGAGATCGGGACCGGGTCAGGGTACCAGGCCGCGATTTTGCGCGAGATGACCGGCGAGGTATACACCATCGAGATCGTTCCTGAACTGGCCGGAATGGCGCGGCACGTGTTGGACCAGCTTGGTTACGACGATATCCACACGCTGCGAGCCGACGGGTATTATGGCTGGTGGGCGTATGCGCCATTTGACGCGATTATCGTCACGGCGGCCCCGGATCATCTACCCGCGCCGTTGGTTGCCCAATTGAACCCGGACGGCGGTCGTATGGTGATTCCCATCGGCCCGCCGGGCGGTTATCAGAGTTTGTGGTTGATCGTGCGCAACGGGGATGATGTCGAAATGCAGCGGGTTCTGGATGTGCGGTTTGTGCCGTTCACACGCGAGTAGCGATCGGGCGGCTGGCCCAGGCGACACCATACAGCAGCCCGCCCAACCACAGGACCCACGTAAAACCAAACGTGAGCGCCAGCAGCGAGGCCAGCACCGCGCTGACGACCGACGCGCTGCCATTGATCGCCCATGCCCACGGGACAAGGTCGGACATGTCGTGAATGGCGCTCACACCCCGCGCGAAGGGAATGCCCATCAGCAGGCCCAGGGGCGCCAGCGTTATGATACTCAGCGGCAGCCGCGCCGCCAGCGGCAGTTTGAGTAATACCCCTGACGCGGCATCGATCAGCCAGGGCCAGGCCAGAACGACCAGCACCAGCACAAGAAGCATGTGTCCCCAGGCCAACCGGTCCGATAGCAGGCTGCCGACGCCTGAAAACAGCAGCAGCGTAGCCAGTACGACGGCAATCGCCAGGGTTGGCTGTCCCAGGATCAACACAAACTGCTGGATGGCGGCGATTTCGATCAACAGGTAAGCCAGCCCCAGCGCTCCGAAATACACAAATACACACAGGCTGCGGCGTTTGCCTGCCTGACGTATTCCGGCCCGAAAGCGTTTGATCAACCCGATTGGCAGCATGATTAACAGGAGTGCCGCCGCCAGCGCGAACCCCAATAACGCCACCAGCACAAAATAACCGCTGCCCCCGAACGGCTGCCACGACCGGCCCAGGTTATCCAAAATATCCGGTGTCTGGGCCCACTTAAAAAAGTGGAAAAAGAACGGGTGCTCGTCGGTTGGCGGGCGAACGTCAAAGTCGTAGGCGGCATAAAACGCGTCACGATCGGTGCTGTTCAGCAAGTTGTTAAAAGTCGTATGGTAAACAGGTTCCGGCAGTTGTGCGAAACGATTCACGGTTTCGGGCGGCAGATCGGGGGCCAGCACCATGTCATAACGCAGCCGCTCGACCTGTTCCAGTATGACGCGTTGTTCGTCCGCCGTAAACGGTGAGTCTTTCACCAGAAAGGTAATGGTCTGGAACGAGCGAAAAACGATGATCCGGGAGCCGGGATCATGCCCCCGCTGCTCTAAAGCATCGATGATCAACCCCAGGGTGCGGAGTTCCTCGCTGGGCGGTGACTGAAGCCAGCGCGTGACGATCAGCACACCGTTGTCGGCCAGCCGCTCCATGTAGGACCGGAACGCTTCGACGGTAAATACATAGTTTTCGGTGAGTGTGAATGCACCGGACGTTACCGGGCGATAGGCATCATTTAGCGCAAGCTGGACGATGTCAAATGTCTGGTCCGACTGCCTGACGTATGGCCGGATATCTTTGTGTACAAGCTCAACTTGCGGATCACCGGCCAGGCCGCTCCACGCCCGCAGATCACCACGCAGCGCATCGATAATCAAGCCGTTGGCCTCGACGCCAACAACCGAACGCGCCCCGTTTTCCAGTGCGATCACAGCGTCGAATCCGCCGCCAAGACCCAAAACCAACACGTCCGGCTGTTCGTACAGGCTGAATCCAACTGCCGCCGGCATCGACTGGGCGAATGCTGGCGATGTTGCCGCTGCTTCAGGCACCGGCATCAGGTTATCGCCGTCTATCAGCAGGCCGATCTCTGGTGGTGGCGCGCCAAAGTAAGTCATGCTCAAACCCGGCGCTGAGTGAATTGTGGTGCTGTGGACGATGTCCAGGCGCGAATAAGCATTATAGCGGGGCGATTCGAGGGTTGCGTCCGGGTTGCGGCGATAATGACTCAGCGGTTTATAGGGTGATGGCTGTATCTCGAACACATCCCACGGAAACAGCAGCCCGACTGCACCAGCGCTCAGCGCCAGCAGGCTGAGCGTGTGTAACATGTGTCTGTACGGCAGCGTTTGCGGAACAAGCATCAGCGCGGCCAACGCCGCCAGACCAGCGCACAACACCACAATCCGGGCATCACCAATGTTCGCCAGCAGCACCGGGGCCAACGCAGCCCCCAGCGCCGAGCCTATCATATTGGCGCCGTAAACCTGTCCTGGCGAATAGGCCCGGTCCGATAAAAACGCACCGACCAATGCCCCGGCAAATGTGAACGGCACCGCCAGGCAAAACAGGTTCAGCAGCAGGCGCCATAGCTGCTGCCGGTCCCAGGCGATGGCATATGAATCAAATGACCAGTGATTGAGCACCAGGTAAGCGAATACAACCGTGGGGGCAAAACCCAGCGCGTAGACGGCGCCCAGCCGCGATGACCGGAGGCGCGGCCATACCGCTAACAGCGAACCGCTCGCGCCAAAACCTAACAGGGCCAGGCTGACAACCAGAAAAGCAAAATGGTAGAACTGGGCAATGGAAAAAAGGCGCGTCAGCGTTACCTGAAAAAGCAGCGCTGTTGCCGAAAACAGCCCAATGCCCGATAGGACACGCATCGGCTCGCCCCTGGAGCGCACTCAACCTTACACGAGGTAGCTTAGTATAACATCAGATATGGGCGCAGCGCGATGGGGGCTAACTTTCATCTGGACCAGAACAAAGGTCGCCATCTAATGCGGCGGGACCCATCGTTACCCAGTCGTATACCAGCGACTCAATTCGCACCAGGATATCGGGCAATATCTGCTGCAAAACCGGGGACAGTCCTTCGCCGTAATCAAACACAGCGCCGACCACTGTCAACAGCACCATACGCGGGGTGGCACCGTACAGCGCCTGGGAACACGCTAACAGGCTGGACGGCTGCATATGGTGCAGCAGAGAAGGAGGTGTATCGGTTTCGAGCCTGACTTCTTGACAGGTGAACGTCCCCGGTACGCCTCCCTCACATGCATCCACTAGAATGACGAAGCCAAAGCGATAAATTAACTCGGCCAGGTCAATTGTAAGCTGCTGGCACGAAATAACCCGCGCGGCACCGGCGCGAATGGTTTGCGCCAGATGCCCGACTACGTACCGGCCTATGCCATCATCCCCTCGCAGGGTGTTCCCGTAGCCGATGACCAGCACATGCTGAGCCTGCTGGTCCGGGCTTTCAGTGCCATCACTACTCATCAGTCACGCCAAATCTGGTCCAGCATTTCGCCATCCGGGCTGACCAACTCGACATGCAGCGCCAACCGGTCCTGAGCGTGTGTCGAACAGCTCAGGCAGGGATCAAATGTGCGGATCACCGCCTCAACACGGTTCAACATGCCCTCGGTCAGCCTGTCGCCTTCCACGTACCGGTGCGCTACCTGCTTAACTCCGCGATTCATAGCCAGGTTGTTGTGCGTGGTTGCCACAACAAGATTCGACCAGGTGATGCGCCCCTGGCTGTCGGCCCTATAATGATGAATGAGTGTACCGCGTGGTGCCTCAGTAATGCCAATACCCTCACCGCTGTTTGGCCCGGCATACGCGCGAACCCGTTTATCCAGGATTCTGGGATCGTTCAAGTGCTGTTCAAGCCGTTCGATTGCAAACAAACATTCGATCAAACGCGCATAGTGGAAATAGAACGAACTGAAGTTCATACCGCGATCAAGCTGGCGAAATTCGGCCCATTCCTGGTCGGCCTGCGGTGTGCCACACGCGTCGATAATGTTCAAGCGGGCCAGCGGACCTACACGATAGATACCATCGGGATATCCCACCGGCTTGTAGTAGGGGAATTTCATAAATGTCCAGGGTTCCACGGCTTCGCCAATGTATTCCTGGTAACTGTCGGGTGCGAAACCGGGTACCAGCATACTGCCCCGTTCATCTACAACGCGCACGCTGCCATCGTATAGTTCCAGGCCGCCAGTAGGACTCACCAACCCCATAAACAATGTTGGAAAATTGCCAAAAGTCCGGATTTCGTCCGCGTAGTTTTCCAGCGACCGTTTGAACCAATCCAGGCTGTGCTGCACAATCGCGTACGCTTCGGGGATCGTTTCAAGAATGCGGTCGCGTACTTCCGGTTCCAATGGGGAGCCAACCCCGCCCGGTACGATCCAGTTGGGGTGAACGCGTTTGCCTGCCATCCACTCGATGATCTCCTGCCCAAAGCGGCGCAGCCGCACACCGTCACGCGCGATCTCCGGGTGTTTTTGGGCCAGGCCAAAAATGTTTCGAGTGGCCGGGTCCGATTCCAGCCCTAACAGGAAATCGGGAGACGACAGGTAAAAGAAACTGAGCGCGTGTGATTGAATGACCGAAGCCAGGTTCACGATCCGTCGCAGCATGTCAGCCGTTTCAGGAATCTGCACCGCCATAATTTCATCACACGCCTTGGCTGAGGCGAGCTCGTGGCTGATAGTGCAAATACCACAAATGCGGCCCATCAGGCTTGGCATCTCGTAGAACGGGCGTCCTTCGCAGAAGCGTTCGAAGCCGCGATATTGCGTGACATGGAAACGCGCATCTTCTACCCGCCCATTGTCATCCAACTGAATGGTGATCTTCGAATGCCCCTCAATACGGGTAATGGGATCGATTACGATTTGTTTTGTCATGCCATTATCTCCTATGCACCAGGCCGGGTCCGGTTTCTGAGGTCCGGTTTGCGGCCTGCAAGCAGTTCGGTGATCACGTAGTAGATCGTGTCTGCTGAAGGTGGGCATCCTTGCACGAACACGTCAACATCGACCACTTCGTGTATAGGGCGTACAATCGGCAGCAAACTGGGGACGACCTGATCGGGTATCTGCGGCTGAACGTCCGCTGTCTCAAAATACGCCCGATCCATCACATCCCGAACTGGAATCGGATTGCGCATAGCCGGTATATTCGCTGCTACGGCACAGTCCCCCAGGGCGACCAGGATTTTGGTGTGAGCCCGGATTTTTTTGATTTTTGCTTCATCGTCTGTGCTGCTAACCGCTCCTTCGACGATAGCTACGTCAACCGAATCGGGATAGGTTTTGTTATCGACCAGGGGGCTGTAAACCACGTCGATTTTTTCGGCCAGTTCAATCAGCCGCTCATCCATGTCGATCAGTGACATATGACAGCCTGAGCAACCGTCTAACCACACTGTAGCTACAGTAACTTTGCTCATCGTTTTACCTCACGCATGCTCGACAGGTAGGGTAAAAATTCCTGGCGTTTAACCATTTCACCCACTGCCCGCCCTTTTTCGACCAGAGCGCCGACGGGGCAAACATTGACACATTTACCGCACGTGGTGCACGTTGGAGACTCGCCCCACGGCGTGTCCAGATCGCTGATGACTCGCGCATCGACACCACGCCCCTTAACATCCCAGGTGTGTGCCCCTTCGATCTCATCACAGACGCGGACGCAGCGCAGGCACAAGATACAGCGATTGCGGTCAAGCGTAAAACGGCTGTGGGTCATATCCACCAAACGTACCGGCTGCAAGTTAGGATAACGGACATGGTCCATTCCCAGGTGCTGCGCCAGGGATTGAAGTTCGCAGTGGCCATTTGATACGCACACCGCGCACACGTGGTTACCCTCTGAAAACAGCAGCTCCAGTATCATACGGCGGTAGCTGCGGAGCCGTTCGGAGTCCGTGAAGACCTCCATGCCTTCGTCGGCGTAGGTTGCACAGGCCGGAACCAGTTTGCGCCAGCCTTTTACCTCCACCAAACACAGGCGGCAGGCACCGGGTACTGACAGCCCTTCAATGTGGCACAGAGTCGGAATGGTGATATTGTTTTCGCGAGCCAGTTGCAGAATAGTCTGATCCTCGTGCGCGCCGACATCACGCCCGTCAATTTTCAGTGTCTTAATACGGGAACGCCTAGCCATGGAACACCCCTCTACGAACCCGACTGCTTATCAGTCGCATCAACGATTTTGGTTAGATATTCCTCACGGAAATAACGCAGTGTGCTCAGCACAGGGTTCGGTGCCGACTGCCCTAAGCCGCACAAACTTGTGTTCTTCACCAGATCACACAATTGCTCTAACAACTCAAGGTCGGCACTCGTTGCCTTACCAGTCGCAATCTTATCTAACAGATTGTACATCTGGGCGGTGCCGACGCGGCAGGGAATACACTTTCCGCACGATTCGGTTTTGCAGAACTCCATGAAGTATCTGGCGACTTCGACCATTGAGGAAGACGAATCCATGACGATCATACCGCCCGATCCCATGATAGACCCCAACTCCGACAGCGATTCATAGTCAACGGGCGTTTCGATATACTGGTTGGGGATGCACCCTCCCGATGGGCCGCCCGTCTGGATAGCCTTGATCTGGCTGCCGTCCGGGGTACCACCGCCGATCTCATTCACGATTTCGTTCAGCGAGATACCCATTGGGACTTCAATCAAGCCTGTATTTTTGATCTGGCCGGCCAGCGCAAAGACTTTTGTGCCTTTGCTTTCCTTTGTGCCGATGCCAGCATACCACGCGCCACCATTACGGATGATGGGCGCAACATTGGCGAAAGTCTCAACATTGTTGATCAGCGTTGGCTCGCCCCACAACCCATGATCCGCCGGATAGGGCGGGCGTGGGCGCGGCATACCGCGCTTACCTTCGATGGAAGCCATCAAGGCTGTTTCTTCGCCACACACAAATGCACCGGCTCCCAGGCGAATATCCACGTTAAAGTTGACACCGCTGCCGAGAATATTGTCGCCCAACAAACCGCTTCGTTTTGCCTGGCGAATTGCCATTTTCAGGCGCTGGATGGCGAGTGGATATTCGGCGCGCAGATAAACATACGCTTGCTCAGCGCCAACGGCGTAGGCGGCGATGGCCATACCCTCGATGACCCGGTGCGGGTCACTTTCGAGGACACTGCGATCCATAAACGCACCCGGATCACCCTCATCCGCATTGCAGATCACATACTTGGTGTCGCTAATGGCCTTGGCTACGGTGGACCATTTAAGGCCGGTCGGGTAGCCACCGCCGCCGCGTCCACGCAGGCCGCTGATCACAACCTCATCAATCACTTCCGCCGGAGACATGTCGGTCAACGCCTTATCGAGCGCCGCATAACCACCGGCCAGGATGTAATCCTCCAGGCTTTCAGGGTCTACAACACCGGAATTTTCAAGAACGATTTTGACCTGTCGCTTAAAGAACGGCACATTGGTCGCACACTGAAGCCGTTTAAGCGGTTTATTGCCCACGCTCTTGACGATATCGGCAGCGTCTTCGACTGTAACTTTCTCGTAAAGAATACCCTCCGGTTCAACCGATACCAGCGGGCCTGCGGCGCACAATCCCATACAGCCTACGCCTTTGATCGTGACATCATCCTGGCACCCCTGAGCCTCTATTTCAGCTTCGAGCGCTTTTTTTATGGTGTCACCATGATGCGACAGGCAGCCAGCGGCCATACAAACACGCACACAGTGTGTGTGTCGCTTCTGGAGTTCGGCGTTTGCCTGCTCCTGAAGTTCTTCATATATGGTTGTCATTTGCCTAATACCCCTTCCAGCCTTTCACGCAGGCTGTCCACCGTTGCATTACCTACAACCTCGCCATCAACTACGGCAGCCGGTGCAAGACCACACGCGCCCACACAGCGCACTGTCAACACGGACAATTTTCTGTCCTCTGTCGTGTTGCCAGGAACAACACCATACGTCTCCTCGATAAAGTCGAGCAGTTTTTGTGCTTTTTTGATGTAACAGGCTGTACCCAGGCACACCGAACAGACGTGCTCGCCTTGGGGCTTCAAATTGAAGAAATGATAAAACGTCGCTACGCCATAAACTTGACTGGGAGCGACACGGAGCGCATGTGAAACGAATAGAAGTGTCTCGTCATCCAGATATCCGAACGCCTCCTGAGCAGTATGTAAGGTCTCGATCAAGGCATCAGGACGATAGCCATTCCGGCGCATCGTCGCCTCAACGAGCCGCCACTGTTTGTCATCAGAAGGCAAGGCAACTCTTGAAGGGCTACGCATCGTTTTTTCCCCTTTGGCAGGACTGTCGTCGAATAGGAAGTTCTCGGCGGGCAGTATAGTATAGCCCTCACCAAGATAGGCAATTATGCATGTACAAGGCCATAACAAAAAGTGATAATTTTCACAATAATACATTCCATATGTACATACATCCAGCGCAGACTTTACGTATAATTCATTAGATTTCACTCAAAAGTGGCATGATATATAACCCACCATCGTAATGAATGTAAGGCTGAACCGGGAAAAATAATCTCCCATTTGTGGGGGCTAGGACCATCATTTTGATGGCGCAGCCAAAGTGTGTGTACGGTGTGCTCACCAGTTACTCCCATTAGACAATAATAATATACTCAAATAGCTCATCAGTTATCTTTAACAAAAACGGGCGTTTCAAGAATGTAATGGTAGATTTTGATGCTGTGAGCCGAGTATGATGGCACCCTAAACACCGCACACTTGACGAAAAATCGGAAAGCACGACTCGCAACAACAGGAGAATGTACACAAGCAGTGTACTCTGAAACCGCGTTTTTAATGTAAAATAGGGTGGGATCGGTCAGTCCGCGTACTACATTTCGGCGGGGAAACTCGAAAACAAAATCTTTGTCCCTGGGTTTTAGCGTCAATTGGGAGTATCCTTGACCGGAAACAGGCTTTGCGAGTTACTCGAAGCCGGGTATTATCTGCTAGGAATCGAGATTATGAAAACGAGAGTAGGCCATGATCGCTAAGCTGTACTTGGCCAACCTGCCCCCAACCATTTCAGAAAACCAACTGCAAGACCTATTTGCTGAGGTGGGCCAGTCGGAACGTATCAAGTTTATCGGCCAAAAAGAAGACAGCGCGTCTAAAACACGTGCTTTGATATGGATACAAACTGAGAGCTCGTTAACAACCATTCTGGAGCAGTTTAACGGTCACGAGATAAACGGCTACCGGTTGGCAGTTACGCCCTCCAAAGCGCCTTCTGAACTGCCTGATCTCACTGCCGAACAGCACGCGGTCGTTCAGGACATTGCCGATCAATTAGGCGAGACAGAACGTATTCCCTGTCGTCAAATTCGGGATACAGTACGCCTATGTGGTGTCGCGTTTGCTCGCTCTGTCCTGGAAGAAACTATAGCCGTTGAAGAAGCTGGCGGTATGGTGACCCAGGACGGCAGCCGCCGCCGCACGCCGGGCGGAGTCTTTTTTTATCTGGCTCGCGGGCGTATGGCGCTGAGTTTGAAGTATCGCATTTTTTCAAGTGTGCAAAAGAAACAAACAGCAGATGCGGGTAATGACAAAGCTCAGGACAAATCCGCCAAAGACGCGGCATCAGACACCGGACATACGCCATCACAAACCGGCGAACACCGCGCCGCGCCACCCGATCCGGCTCCTGTTGTGTCACCCGAAGAACTGTCGGTAGCCCAGCAGCAGCTTGAGGATCTGCGCGAAGCACACCAAAACGCGCAGGCCAATCTAATCGCACTTCAGAATCGCTCGTCAGGCAAACCGGGTGGCACATTTACGGCTATCAAAAAGGTGTTCGACTTACAACGTCAAATCGAGGCCGTTCTCAAAAAATATCCCCAGCTTAGCGAGTAGCGGCTGGCGTAGTGCTGCGCAGGTCCTGCTGTTTGTTTGGTTTGTTTGATCTCCCGCAGCGTGACACTGCTGTCGATCTAACACCAACCTGTTTAGGTTTTCACGATGAACGAGTTACAGATCAGCGTTGTGATGCCCGTTTACAACGCGGCAAATTTTGTGCGCGATGCTGTTGAATCCGCATTGGCGCAGCCCGAAGTCGCCGAAGTCATCCTTGTAGAAGATGGCTCACCGTATGGTGATCTCGCGATTTGTGAGCAGTTGGCCGGTGATTATGACCGGGTCAAGCTGTTCCGCCACCCCAACGGCGAAAACCGGGGGGCCGGTCCTTCCCGGAATCTGGGCATTCTGAAAAGTCGGTGTGACTATATCGCGTTTCTGGATGCTGACGATTTTTATTTGCCCGATCGGTTCAAAACGGCCCGCCAGGTTTTTGAGGCTCATCCGGATGCCGAAGGGGTTTACGAAGCTATCGGCGTACATTTTGAAACAGAAGTTACCAGGCAGCGTTGGACTGCACGTCAGGGTGAATATTTGACAACGGTAAGCGAACCCGTCGAACCAGGCGATTTGTTCTCTGTACTGGTCGCGGGTACGCATGGGCATTTTAGCGGTGACGGGTTGGTGGTGCATCGCTCGGTTTTTTCCCGATGTGGGTATTTTCCCGATCTTCGTTTGCACCAGGATACCGCCATGTGGATCAAGATCGCGGCTGTAGCCCGGTTGTATCCCGGCAGCCTGGAAACCCCGGTTGCCATGCGCCGCGCGCATGATGCAAACCGCGCTGATCAGAGTCGGTCGGAATCGGAAAACATACATTTGCGGTACATGATGTGGAAAACATTATGGGCATGGAGCATCAAGGCATTACCCATTGAAAAACAAGCGCAGCTTTTTGATGCCTACGTATGGTTCATGCAGCAAAAATGGCAGGCTCAGGGTACGATCAAACGCTGCTTTCGGACAATCGCTGCATTGACGCCGTATCTCGCTCGTTGGCCCAAACTGCTGCGTTCTGCGTACTTCAACCGGGTTTATTTTCCGCTATTTCGCGTGGATAGGCTTATTGTAGAAAAACTGCGTTCACGCATGGGCCGCAAGTGATCACGGTGAGAACACGATGAATCTGGTGAAACGTGTAAAGGGAAAAGTTGTTTACGAGTGGTCGCGGCTGAAACGCGTAACCCGGCGCGGGTATCGCGTCACGGCCCACTATCCGGTTGAGCGTCACGGCAGTGATTACGGCGGCTGGACGATTTGCCCTGAAGGTTTATCACCTCAAAGTATTGTGTATTCGTTCGGTGTTGGTGAGGATATTTCGTTCGATCTGTCGCTTATTGAGCGTTATGGCGTTCAGGTCTACGCGTTTGATCCAACTCCGCGCTCAATAGACTGGGTGAACGTACAAACGCTGCCACCTCAGTTTCACTTTTCCCCGTATGGTATCGCAGACCGCAATGGGACGGCCCGGTTTTATCCCCCAGAAAACCCGGCCCACGTTTCACATACGGTTCTTTTTCGAGATACAACCGCAGAGAATGTAATTGATGTACCCATGAAAACGCTGGACACAATCGCCGCCGAGTTGCAGCACAGCCATATTGATATCCTCAAGATGGATATTGAGGGCGCTGAGTACGCCGTGATACCGTCGATAGTGAACAGCCGGGCGACGATCAACCAAATCCTGGTCGAGTTCCACCACCGTTTTGATGGCATCACACCACGCCAGACGCGAAACGCGGTTGTGATGCTCAGAAAAAACGGGTATGATCTTTTCCACGTTTCAGAAACAGAAGAAGAATTCGCTTTCATAAAGACATAAATGGCATGCCCAGACGACTAACCCGTATTCCCGCTGCCACTTCACATAAGATAACGACCTGGCGGCTGAAGCAGCAGATCAGCCGTTTTTCTTTTGATGGTAGTTACCCGCGTGTTTACTTTTACCACCTGCGCAAGGCCGCCGGGACCAGCATCAATCATATGTTTCTGGCGTTGAGCGGCGAATCTAACCGTCTCGAAAAAGTAATCGTACAGCGAGCGTCCGGTTCATGAGCACGTTTCCACGGGTTACCTTTGGCATGATCGTGCTCAACGGCGAACCTTTCGTCCGGTATAATTTGCGTGCCCTGTACCCATTTGCACATGAAATCATCGTTGTGGAAGGTGCTGCCCCTGCGGCGGCGGCAATCGCTACGCCCGATGGTCACTCCCGTGATTCAACGCTGGAAACGCTCCGCCGCTTCAAAGCCGAAGAAGACCCGGACGATAAGCTGATCATCATCACGCGGGATGGGTTCTGGAGCGAAAAAGACGAAATGTCGCAGGCATATGCAAAACGCGCCACCGGTGATTACCTGTGGCAGATCGACAGCGATGAATTTTACCATCCGGAAGACATGCAGCGCGTGCTTGAAATGCTCAAGCATGATCCGGATATTACCGTGGTTTCAGTTAAAGAGATTACATTTTGGGGCGGTCCGGATGTCATCTGTGACGGTTGGTACCTGCGGCGGGGTGCAGAAAACTGCTTCCGAGTGTTCAAGTGGGGCGAAGGCTACACCTATGTTACCCACCGGCCCCCAACCGTACACGATGCGCAGGGGCGCGATCTGCGGTCGCTGAAGTGGATTCAAGCGCCAGAAATGACCCGGCGCGGGGTGATCATGTATCATTATTCGCTGCTGCTGCCCCGGCAGGTCATGGAAAAATGTGAATACTACGGCAAGGTAGACTGGGAAAAACGAACGCAGGCTTTACAGTGGGCACAAGACACGTTTATGGGTCTCGATAAGCCGTTTCGTGTACACAACGTGTATGCTTACCCGTCATGGCTGGAACGCTTCCACGGAAAACATCCCCCATCGATCAACGCGATGTGGCACGATCTGCAAACCGGCCAAGGGGGATTTGAACTCCGCCAGACAGAAGACGTTGAACGCCTGCTGCGCTCACCCCGGTATCGTTTATTGCGGTTTGTGATCACATATGCCGACTACCCGGCCCGCTGGATCAAATCGATCCGTGAAAACAAAAAAGTCCGGCATGGTTACCTGGGCGTGCGTGTGCGTGTTTTGCGCGTGCTGCGTTGGTTGGGCATCCGGGCCTTTGAGCAAAACGGATAATTCGCCTGCGGCCCGGTCTAGCTGCCTCTTTGGAGAATCATTTGTGACTGATAATTCCGCCAACCTGCCGCCCGCGCCTGCCGGACGTACCGGCTGGCCCTGGATTGGTACGCCCGCCTCATGCGATACCGGCACGACCTATCCGCGCATCACCATCGTGACGCCGTCGTATAACCAGGGGCGGTATATCGAAGAGACGATTCGTTCCGTGCTGATGCAGGGTTACCCAAACCTGGAATATATCATGATTGACGGGGGCAGCACCGATGAAACGCTCGATGTTATACGCCGTTACGAGAATCACTTGAGTTTCTGGGTCAGCGAACCGGATAACGGCCAGGCGAACGCCATCAACAAAGGTTTTGCGCGCAGCAGCGGCGATATCATGGGCTGGCTGAATTCAGACGATGTCTTGCTGCCCAATGCATTACACACTGTAGCCTACACGTTTATGCGTAAACCCGGCGTTCACGTCATGACCGGGCTGCGCAGGATCGTAAACGGCGAAGGGCAGTTTGTGCGGAACTGGTTCGTCTGGATGCCTACACCCGACGTGCTCCGGCGGCAGTGTGTGATCGCGCAGGAAACAACGTTCTGGCGGCGCGCGGTCTGGGAACACATCGGACCTGTTGACGAAAGTTACCAGTTCGCCATGGACTATGAATACTGGATTCGTATGCTCGACGCGGGTTATACGTTCGAGCTGGTGCCGCGTTACCTGGGTGTGTTTCGCGAGCACGATGAGGCCAAAACCACGGCATGGAAACATGTTCGAGCCAGCGATCTGGCCCGGTTGTTTCAGGCGTATGGCATCGCCGAAGATGAAAACGACGCGCTGCGGCAGTTAGTGCCGCTCCTGGGGCGAAACTGGCAGCAGAAACGCCTGTTTTTGAAGGAACTCGGACAAAAAAGCTGGTCGAATCACGGGTGGGTATTCCCGGCAGCCTGCCGCTTACTTTCCATGCCAATAGTAACACCGGTCATCATTTGGGCGCATAAACGGTATAATCACATGCGCGGTCGTTTCGTTCACAAACCGGCTGCTTTCTGAGTGCGTGAGATGGGAACGAGAATATAACGTGCGCGTTCAACTCATCAGCACGTCTGATATTGGCGGCGGGGCGGCGATTGCCGCGTACCGTTTGTTCAGGGGACTCCGCCAACACGGTTACCAAACGTCCATGCTGGTCCAGCACCGGCTGAGTGATGATCCGGATATTCACGGGTTTGTGTTTCCGATGGATACGACAAGCCGGATCAAACGGCGCTGGCGGCGTAGACAGATCGACCGTGATAGACGCGCGTACCGCTATGATCACCCGGCACCGTTCCGGGCCGTCCACTTCAGCGATGATCGCAGCATCTACGGGGCTGGCATGGTCCGGCAGGTCGCGCAGGCCGACGTGATCAATTTACATTGGGCTGCCGATTTTATCGACTACACGACGTTTTTCGGCCAGGTACCGTCACACATCCCCGTTATCTGGACTCTGCACGACATGAATGCGTTCACAGGCGGCTGTCACTATGCGTTTGGCTGCGAACGTTACCGGGATTCCTGCGGTGCCTGTCCCCAGCTTGACTCGTCAAAAACAAACGATCTATCGGCGCAGATATGGCATCGCAAGCAGCGCGCATACAGCGCCATTCCTGGCGGGCGGCTGCATATTGTCACGCCGAGTTACTGGCTGGCCGGATGCGTGCGTGCCAGTAGTTTGATGCAAAATGTTCCCGTACATGTCATTCCGAACGGCGTAGATACAGCAGTGTTCCAACCCCGTGACAAGGCATTTTCGCGCTCGGTGCTGGGAATTCCAGAACAGGCTCGCGTGGTGTTGTTCCTGGCCGATTCGCTGCTCGAAGTGCGCAAAGGTTTAGCGCTGCTGTTGGATGCGCTCCGGCAGTTAGATGATGTAACCGGCCTGTTTTTGCTGTCATTGGGGCGCGGCACGCCGCAGATACCGTCAGGTCATCCCCACCTACACCTGGATTATTTGAGCTACAAAAACGAACAACTCTTATCGTTGATTTACAGCGCCGCCGATTTGTTTGTGATTCCAACCTTGCAAGACAACCTGCCAAACACTATTATTGAGGCGATGTGCTGCGGAACGGCGGTTGTTGGTTTTGATGTAGGCGGTTTATCGGAAATCATCTTGCCCGGTGAGACTGGGCAGCTTGTTCCCTCTCAGAACGTAACAGCCCTGGCAGCAGCCATTCGAAATCTGGTGCAGGATGATACTCAGCGCCATGCCATGCAGCACCGCTGTCGAGAATATGCCGCCGCACGGTTTACGATTGCAGGACAGGTCGAGGCATATGCCGCCTTGTTTCAGCAGCAATTAGAGAGCAACTAGAGAGTGAGTGAATGCGAATTGGCCGAAACAACAAGTCCAACACAGAGACAAATGGGCATGTATAGACCAGACGCACAACAACCGCAAGACCCAGCCGAACAGTCCAACGCCAAGCCGCTGTATGTGATCGATTCGCAAAACCGGTGGCTTCAGTTTAACTTCAAAGAGTTGTGGGACTATCGCAACCTGTTGGTGATGTTTACCTGGCGCACGCTAAGCGTCCGGTACAAACAAACCGTTCTTGGCGCGTTCTGGATCATCATCCAGCCCGTTATCACCATGATCGTGTTCACCATCTTTTTTGGCCAGATCGCAAAATTACCCTCGGATGGCATCCCGTATCCTATCTTTAACTTTACGGCATTGGTACCCTGGGGCCTTTTTGCCGGTGGTATGGCATCGGTATCAGGCAGCATATTGGGCAATGCGCAGATGATGAAGCGTATTTACTTCCCGCGTCTGGTCATTCCCCTTTCAACGCTGCTGTCAAACCTGGTGGATGTGGTGCTGTCGTTCGGGGTTCTGCTGGTTATGATTGCCTTTTTTACATTGGGCATGGGTGATTCGCTGCTGAACTCGTTAGGTCAAGAAACATCGACAAGCTTTGGCCCCACCTGGAATGTGATCTGGCTGCCGTTTTTACTGCTCCAGGCTTTTGTCGCCAGTCTTGGCATCGGGCTGCTGCTGGGTGCGCTCAATGCCCAGTTCCGGGACGTGCGGCAGATGCTTGGATTCATTGGGCGCGGCTGGATGTTGATAACCCCGATTATCTATCCCACTTCGATGTTGGATGAACCCCTGAGAACCCTATCGCTGGTCAACCCCATGACCCCGGTCGTCAACGGTTTCCGGTGGGCGCTGTTAGGAGCTGACACCGGGCCCGAACCGATATGGATTCTGTCGGCATTGGTTGCCGCTGGAATGTTGCTGCTCGGTATGTTATACTTCCGCCGCGTTGAAAACACCCTGATCGATATCATGTAGCATCATATAGCGGATGATAAATGTATGGCGCAGTTGGCAATTCGCGTCGAAGGTATTGGCAAAAAATACCGTATCGGCGTATTCCAAGACACTCAGCGTGATATGGCAAAATCGCTGGCAAACACGTTTGTCGAACCGGCCAGACGTGCAGCAAATATCCTCCGTGGTCGCGAAGAGGGTGCCACAGGACTCAGTGAAATCTTCTGGGCACTGCAAGATATCTCCTTTGAAGTTGATTTTGGTGAAGCTGTCGGCATCATTGGCCGGAATGGTGCGGGTAAAAGCACGCTGCTTAAAATCCTTTCACGTATCACCAAACCGACGACGGGACGCGTTGAACTGTATAAACAATTTTCATCGCTTCTCGAAGTGGGAACCGGCTTTCATCCCGAACTCACCGGGCGCGAGAATGTATTCCTCAACGGGGCGATTCTGGGGATGTCACGCGCAGAGGTTATGAGGAAATATGACGAGATTGTTGATTTTTCTGGCGTCGAAGAATTTATCGATACGCCGATCAAACATTACTCCAGCGGTATGCGTGTCCGCCTCGGTTTTGCCGTCGCCGCACACATGGAGCCGGAAATCCTGATGGTTGACGAAGTGCTGGCCGTCGGTGATGTCGAGTTCCAGCGTAAATGTCTTGGCAAGATGAGTGATGTAACTAGCGAAGGCCGCACCGTGTTGTTTGTGAGCCATAATATGGCCACCATCTCGTCGTTGTGTCCGCGCTGTATCTTGCTTAACGCTGGACAGATAGAAATGGACGGCAGCACCGATGAAGTTATCGCGCAATACCTGGGTGGCGCTGCTGCCGGTGGTGGTGAAGTGTCGTGGGCTGAAGGTTATGCCGATCCAGAAATCGATGAAATTAAAATAAACCGTATTCGCCTGTCTAACAGTACTGGTCAATCGACCGATTTGCTTGATGTGCGGCACCCGTTTACCGCTGAAATTGATTATGAACTGTTACAATCGCTGGTCAGTTTTCGGGTGTCGATCCACATCGCGAATTCTGAAGGCGTTGTCATCATACACAGCCATGATGTTGACAATCCTGACCTGGCTGGTATGCGACAACCAGGCCATTATACTTCCTCCTGTACTATTCCGGGCAATCTCCTCAGTCCGGGCCGCTACTTCCTCAGCGTGACGTCCGACATCCAACACGTCAAAGTTCTGACACAACAACACAATATTCTCTCATTCCACATCAGTGATACGGGCGCCTTTGGTTCAGATGTTGGGGGACGGCGGTTAGGCGTTATCCGGCCAGTTCTGGACTGGACCCAAACACACGAAAGCTGATCTGCTTATGAATATACTACGCAAGTTTATACCGGTAGGCGTTCGCCACCGGGCAAAACAGTTGTGGTTATCAGAGACACCGCATAGTTGCTCGATGACCAATGTGTATCACTGTTGTGTTCAAAAAACCGGGAGCCGGTGGCTGCTGAAAATTTTTGCCGATGAGCGATTTAAGCAGTATTCAGGTCTTGAGCCGTACACCTACGAGGTGCCAGGACAGCCGGATTCACGCCCCTTAAATAAGCGTTTCCTGGACGAGCCATTTCCCCAAAAAACATTCGCGACCCCGCTGTACATGAGCTATGACAGCTTCAAGTCAATCCCTAAACCGGAACGTTACCGGGCGTTTTTCATCATGCGTGATCCGCGTGACATTGTGGTGTCGTGGTATTTTTCGGTTCGCTACTCCCACGGTGCCAATCCGCGTATCGCCCAAATGAGAAAAGACCTTGAGAATATGTCAGAGAAAGAGGGTTTGGTATATGCTGTCAACTATCTTGAACGGGATCAATTATTTAGCTCATTGGACTCCTGGATTGCCGCACCTCGTGAAGACTCTAATATCATGTTAGTGAAGTTTGAAGATGTTACAGGCTCGACAAGCCAACATGTGTTTAACAATCTTCTCACACATTGCGATATCCACATCCCAGATCAAACACTGAGCACAATTCTCGAAGATTATTCGTTTGAACGTTTGAGTGGGCGAAAACAGGGTCAGGAAGACTCCAGCCATCATTACCGTAAAGGCGTGGCGGGAGATTGGCGCAACCATTTTGACAATGCGTTGCTGGCTCAGTTCGATGAGATAACCGGCGACCTGGCGCAGCGACTGGGTTATAGTCGATAACAATTGAGCAAAATCATGGCGAAGAAAAACCAGTCTTCTTGGATAAAACATACGATCAAGATGTTGATAAAAGCGCCTTTCCTTACACCGGACACACCCCAATCCGCGCAGCCTTCACCGAGTGAGGAGCGTTTGGCGCGTCTTCAGCGCTTTATGGATAACGGGCATATCCCCTGGAGCGATGGTTATGTTTTTTACAAGCGCGACTTCATCCAGCGAACACTCGACTCACCTGACGTACTGGCAGCTTTCGCGGAAGGTAATAAACTGCCATCCGGGTTTGGTTGGCGCATTGACGAACGTGCAGTTGAATATCCCTGGGTATTCTCCCGGCTCAGTTCCCGCGGCACACGACTGTTGGATGCCGGATCAACGCTTAACCAGGA
This sequence comes from Anaerolineae bacterium, assembly GCA_016930015.1. GTDB lineage: Bacteria > Chloroflexota > Anaerolineae > Aggregatilineales > Aggregatilineaceae > JAFGHR01. The sequence continues at coordinate 54,146 of JAFGHR010000063.1, forward strand.
ATCGTTTATCAACCGCCTGAAATCGCAACAAAAAGACATTACCATATTGACCCTTGCACCCGAAGGGAAAGCCTTCTGGAAACAGGCGGTATCGTATCACTACGGTGACCTGCGTGAACTTCCGTTTCGGGATAGCTGGTTTGATGAGATTGTATGCATCTCTACGCTTGAACATGTCGGGATGGATAATGTCAACTATGGGGCAGAGTCATCCGGCGAATTGGGTAAAACCGATTATCTGATTGCTGCCAGAGAATTGTGGCGTGTGCTCACGCCGGGCGGTCAACTGCTGATCTCCGTTCCTTATGGAAAATACACACACGTATACTGGAACGGGGCAGTGTTTATGCAGCAGTTTGATGGACAACATCTTAATACGCTGCTGAGCTGCTTTGCGAATGCGGCTGTCGAAGTCACGTTTTTCCGTTATGAACCTGAGGGATGGTGTGTCAGCACACAAGAGGTTTGCGCTGATGCAGCGTATTTTAACACTCACGAACGCGACACCTTCGATAATGATTATGCTGCGGCTGCTCGTGCGGTAGCGTGCATGCGCATTTCCAAACCAAACGCACCCTGAGCATCTGCTTCATAGTTGTTCCGACTGGTAAGCGGCACACACCAATCATCCAGGCGGTAAATAGCTGCTGAAAATGAACATCACAGTTGATCCTATCATCTACCAAAAGCGAGCCAGCGGCGGTGTTGCGCGTCTGTTCAGCGAGACATTTCCGCGCATGTGCGATCAGGATCGGTCGGTCCGAATCGTGTTTGAGCTGGATGAACGCCGTGGTTCGCTCCAACAGCCGCTGCCACAGCATACACAGATCCGTGTTTGGCATGTTTCCCCGCCAGCGCCTGCGTTAGCCAGCAGGTGGCGCCCGTATCGCTTCTGGAAACGGGTTGATACTCTGAAAGATGCCGCTGTGAGACGGCGCGACGAGTACCGCAGCCGGGGGAAAATTTGGCACTCCACCTATTTCACCCTCCGGGAAAACTGGGGAGGCAAACAAGTAGTGACAGTATATGATATGGTCTATCACGTGTTCCCAGAATTATTTTCCGAACCGAAACACGAAAAAACCCGAATCACGCACTGTCACTGCATCGAAAGCGCCGATGCTGTTATCTGTATATCCGACTCAACTCGCCAGGACGTGGCACGTTTTTGTGATGTAAAAACGGGAAATCTACACGTGATACCCCTTGGCTTAAGCCATCATTTCAGACAGCTTAATGACATCACACGATGTTCTAAAACGGGTGAACGGCCATTTTTGCTGTATGTCGGTGGGCGCGGTCCGCACAAAAACGTCGAAGGACTGTTTCGAGCATACAGCCGCTGGCACCGTCACCAGGAAATTAGCCTGGTTGTCGTAGGGCGCCCGTGGCAGCCGCGAGAAGAACAGCTTATTGCGGACTTGCAGCTCACCGGGCATGTTAAACTGTTATCCAGTGTAGATGATGAGCGGTTATGCCGCCTGTATAACCAAGCGGCGGCGTTTGTCTACCCGTCTCTCTACGAAGGGTTCGGCATACCGCTGCTGGAAGCGATGGCGTGCGGCTGCCCGGTTGTTGCCTCTCGCATTCCGACTTCAGTGGAAATAACGAGCGATATCCCGTTCTACTTTGAGTTGGACGACAGCGAGAGCATGATCGCGGCTTTTGATCTGGCGTTATCCGAGGGCCGCAAGCCGGAACGGGTCAAGGCCGGGTTTGCTCTCACACAACACTATTCGTGGGATAAAACCGCCGAACAGACCCTGGAAGTTTACCGCTCTCTGGTGTGAGCAGCGCTTTAACAGTCAACTTTGAGGAAACTGTGTCAGCATGGAAAAAACACCCCGTGTGAGCGTCATCATGATCGACGGCTCGTTCCGTGAGAGCTTTCACGCGATTGATTTTTTCTGTAATCAGACTCTCCGGCCAGACGAGTATGAATTGATCTGGGTGGAATATACCGATGCGGTTTCGCCTGAATTACAGGCACAGATCGATAAGTACACTCATGCGCGTATCATCATGCTGGGGCGTTCGGGACTTTACCACTCATCGTATTGTTTCAACGCGGGGATAATGGCAGCACGCGCCGATCTGGTGGTGATTCCGGATGCGGACGTGGTTGTTGAACCTGATTTCCTCGAGTCGGTCTGGCACGAGCATCAAGCGCTCGATAAACTCGCCATGTACATTCACCGCTTAGATGAACCCGAAGCCGCACATAAAACACCCGCCAACCTGGGACATCTCAAAAATGTTTGCGAAATCCGGTCGCCGGGCAACTTTGGCGGGTGCCTGACCGTCAGGAAAAAATGGCTGCTGGTTATTAATGGTTATGAGCAGCACCCGGTTTTTGCCAGTGGTTTTCACGGCAACGGATTCGATATCAACATGCGATTCAGAAGCTTGGGCCTGTACATCCTGTGGCACCCCACGCTGAGATTGTACCATCCCTGGCACCCGTTCACGGCTTCAACCAGCGCAAAAACGCTGGCAAAGAAGCAGAATGCCGTATCGCGTTACCGCACGCACCACTTGTTGACCGATGCCTTCGAGGGCATCGATCCGGCACGTAATACCCCGCTGCCAGAGGATTTGGCGGAACGGCTGGAACGGATCGACGAACAGCAAACTGGCGAACAAGTTCACACCAAGCCTGTTCGGGCAGAATCGCGGGTCAGACGCCTGAGCAGGAAGATCAAGGGAACGCGTAGAAATGATATTCGAGGGTAAAAACGGCGTTCGGCATTTGGCGAATTAACCGGTATTGACAGCTTTGCGCATATAAGTTTGTATTGTGTCACGCGTATTATTGGTTTTAACGTTGATGACGCCGATCGTTAACAGCACAACCGCCAGCTAGGAGTCGCTCTGCGATGGATGTATACCTGATCAACTTTGCTACTGACGAGCGCGACCAGGGTTTCAAGAATCTGAAGCCGCACCAGGACAAGCAAAATGCCACAGCGCAACAAGTGGGCATTCAGAATATCGTATCCTGGAGCCGCCAGCAGCTTAAGCAAACCGATTTTTACCAGGAGCATCGTTATCTTCTGGATCAGCGCCGCGCAGGGGGACACGGCGTGTGGAAACCGTACATCATGCTGGAGCTGTTCCAGCAAATCAACGACGGCGATATTGTTTTTTACCTGGACACCGATATCAAATTTGTGGCTGAGCCACAGCCGTTATTTGACCTGTGTGTGCAAAACCAGGGATTTTTCTTCGTGGAACTGCGCGACGACAATCGTCGAAACCGGTTATGGGTCAAGCGTGACAGCTTCCATTTCATGGGACTGGATGAACCCCTGTACCATGATGGTCCACATACTGCCAGCGGACTGCAAATTTACCAGAAAAACCTGGAAACTGTCGCGTTTGTCGAAGAACTGCTCCATTATTCCGTACAACGGCGTGTGATCGGGTTGGACCCCAGTGGGTGCGGCAAGCCCGAACTTGATGGATACATCGATCACCGCACTGATCAGGCTGTTCTATCATTGTTACGCCTGAAACACGGTATTGAGGGTTTCCGGTGGCCGACCGAATGGGGTAATCATTATAAACTGCCCGAATACCGGGTCGAAGGTGAGTTCCTGGCTACCGAAAACTATGCCGACCAGCCCTATGAAAACTCACCCTACGGCACACTGTTGTCGAGTACGTGGCATTTTGACGATGACACAACCTTGCAGGCGGCCAACCAGAGTATTGACATACTGGCGCCCATTCAAAAACAGCCGGATCGCCGTCCTATTCTGCCACACTTGAATAGGCTAAAACATCGTGTCAAGGTGCTGCTGGGGCTGCCGCTGGACAAAAGTATCACACACCCGGAGCGTAACGTGCCGCAACAACCAGACGCACTACCAGCGATGACAGCCTCAGTTGGCGTTGGTGATCAGGATGTGATCCGCGCCTTCGATGCCGATCCCGATAACCCCTACCTGGTTAGTTTTCCGCGCACCGGCAGCCATTGGCTGCGCATGTTAATCGAACTGTATTTCGAGCGTCCGACCCTGAAACGCGCGTTTTATTATCCTGACAGGCATGATTATTTACTGCTGCACACGCATGATCTCGAACTGGACGTCCAGCGCCGCAACGTGATCTACCTGTACCGTGACCCGGTCGAAACGGTTTATTCGCAGCTTCAATATCATCACGAAAACCCCAACGATACCGGACGGATCACACATTGGGCCGATCTCTACGGGCGTCACCTGGATAAGTGGCTGCGCACCGAAACATGCACCACGCACAAAACAATCGTGACCTACGAAGGGCTGCGCCGCGACTTGCCATTTGAGTATGCGAAGATCACGGCTCACTTCGATACGGCTTTCGATTACGAACGTTTCGACAACGTTGCGCAGCGGGTGACCAAAGAAGAGGTCAAGCGCAAAACACCCCACGACGAACAGGTGATGCAGCTTGGCACCGCGTACCAGACCACGCGGGACGAGTTCACAGCCGCACATGCCGACCTGGTTTGGGATGTGGTACTGAACAATCGCCCGCATTTGCGCGACATCTTTGACGACATATCCGGCGCATAGAAGGGCAGTTTTTTACAATGGTGGTGCGCATCATCAAAGATTGGGATGTCCCCGACCTGCTGCGACAGACTCCCGGACAAACAGGCTGGTGGGACGATATCACGTTCACCATTGACCCGGTTGACCAGTGCGACTATGTGGTGGTGCTGAACCGGTCGCCGCAGCCTGTGCGCGTCACCTGCCCGCCGCAGCACATCTGGCAGATCACACAAGAACCACCGTTTGCAGAAAACGCGTGGCGTTATGCCGAACAAGACGTTTACTACCGGATGGTCGTGGTCAACCCGAACTTACAGGGTGAGAAATATGTTCACGATCAACCGGCGCTGCCCTGGCACGTAAACCGCACCTACGATGAGCTAAAAACGGCACCGGTTCCCGAAAAAACGCGCACGCTGTCATGGGTGACCAGTAATAAAACGTGGGTGCCCGGTCAACGGGATCGGATGGCGTTTCTTGACGCGATCCGTGGTACGGTTGAGTTTGACCTGTGGGGCAAAGGGTTTACGCTTATTCCTGACAAGTGGGATGGACTGGCACCTTACCGGTACTCACTGGCCATCGAAAACTACAGCGGCCCGTATTACTGGAGCGAAAAACTGGCCGACTGTTTTCTGAGTTGGACCATGCCCATTTATTACGGTTGCACACACATCGAGGATTATTTTCCGCCAGAGTCGATGGTCCGGATAAACATCAACAACCCGGACGAAGCGATCGCCACTATACAGGACGTGGTACACGGCGACCGGTACGAACGCCACCGTGACGCCATCGCAGAAGCCCGCCGGTTAGTGTTGGAGCGTTACCAGTTGTTTCCATTTCTGGCCGGGCAAATCCGCGCTTTTGAGCAGAACGCTGTACATACTCACACCACAGCCGAGTTGAATCATATCCCGGCTGTGCTTCCACCCAGCCCGGCCTCGCCGCCCACACCTCACCCGGTGCGCCGCCTGTTGTCACGAGTGAAAGGCAAGCTAAAATCGCTGGTCAGCCCTCACTAACGGTTGTATTTGGTTTTCGTGATCGTGCGCTTGAACGAGCCAGGCGCTGCCTGGATTCACTGGCTACGCAGTCGTTCGATGACTTCGAGGCGGTGTTTGTCGATTACGGCAGCCGGGCACCGGTCGCGGCGGCGGCGCGTGCTCTCGTTGAGCAGTATGCATTCTGCCACTACGTGTATGCCGAAACACGCGGCTTTGTCTGGAACCGGGCCCACGCGCTAAACATTGGCGTGCGCCGGGCCGCATCGGATTTTGTAGCCACGACTGATATTGATCTCGTTTTTGCGCCCGACTGCCTGGACGTTTTGATGAACGCCACGCGTGATGATCGGGTTGTGTATTCCCGCGTGCAGTATCTGCCGCAGGCGTTTGCCGACTGGGACGATCTCACAACCTGCGGCCAACGTTTCCCGCTTTCCAGCCCAACCGGGTATGGGGGTCTGCAATGTGTGGCAACCGATGTTTTTCATGAGTTGCGCGGGTTTGACGAGTACTATCGGTACTGGGGGATCGAAGACAGCGATTACCATTTGCGCCTGACCACACTGCGCGGCCTGCAAGAAACCTGGATCTCAGACCGGGCTAACATCTACCACCAGTGGCACCCGAAAGACAAAGATATCCACGCTGTTTATCCACCGCGTGCTAACCGTGTTCCGGATGATGTCTGGTACCGTATGCTGCTGCATTTTGAACGCCATCGGGGCACGGCCCGGCGCAATTCGGAGCAGTGGGGGCATGTCCATACGCTTGATGATCGCCCGGTGCTTAACTTCCTGGACCTGGAACACGGACAACTGATCAAAAACGATCGGCTTGTCCCGCTGAACTATGATGCGGCCAGTAACAGCTACGCCGCCCGTGCGCTCAGCGCCAACTTTGGCAAACTCCCCGCCGGTCATGCGTTTGTTGTGCCGCGTGCACGTTTTCCCAGGCAAACCCCGCTGGTGGATCGCCTGTTACTCATGGCCAACAAGCGCCTCAGCCGCCACGGTATCGAAATCGACTACAGCCCCAACCGGATGCATTCATTCCTGGCCGGGTTCATTCTCGAAGAATATGGCCGGTCTATCGCAGACTATTTTGTCGATTTTCCGGCTGAGGGTGGGGTTTCACTGATCGTAAAGGCCGGGGATGATCCGCTTACCCCGGTTGGGTAACACGGTCGATCATCACCCGGCCTATACGTTGCTGCCACTGACGGCTTGTCACTCAGAATCTGAGTCGTCGAAAATTCGGCGGATTTCCTCTTCCCACACATCGCCCAATGGATTAAAGGGCATTTCGGTGAATTCCTCGGCCAACCGTGCGAAGTACTCCCGTATGTCGAGCTCAGGCGACACGCTGTCGAGTTCCTCGATTTTGTCGTCCATAAACTGTACGAGGCGTTTGCTTTTACGTTCCAGGTCGGATAGATCAAACTCGGTTTTGAGCATGTAGTTTAACCGCTGCATGACGGCCAACCACGCCATAAAATCATTCTCGATCTGAATCGCGCTGCCGATTTGCGCCAGGCTCGAAAAATCGTAGGTTGGCACAAACGCGTAAAACCCGACGCACTCCAGTTCTGATCACTGGCCCGTTTGCATAGGTAGGACCCAATACTGGCGCCGCCGTGATAGTCGGACAGATCCACAGACAGGCGGTCGAGTTCATCTTTCATTGAGGGCAAACTGTAGATACAGGACACCATACGCTGTTTGTTGTACGGTAGTTCGCCATACACCCCGCCAAGACTGATGATACGTTTCACCTTCAGGGTTTTGGCTGCCTGCAACAGCGCGGCTGTATACGCTTCGATATTGAGGTGCGGCTCATCACCCAGGAAAAGCACGACACCGCGCTCGTTGTCTCCGGTGTAATAGAGTTCATTACGCTGTGTTTTGAGCGATTCGGGATATCCATCTTCAAATTTCACAACCGGTCGCACCAGGTCATGCGTACCGGGAATCTGGAACAGGTAAAATCCATCAGGGCGAATCGTACCAATGCGCCGGGCATTCGTTTGTTGGATGAGATATTGGGGCATGCTGGATGAAATCGAGCCAGCATCTGCCCACTGGCGCCAACCAGCGATCATGTACATCTCGCGTGCTTCTGGTTGTTCAAGAAGCTCCAATACATCAGTCATTTAAACGGCCTCCACTTCATCTTGTCAGATTATATGAGGGGGCAAAAAACGGAGGTTTACAACATATCGCAGAGTATACTATACAGGTGGGCACCATTCCACAATTGATATCACCCCGGTCTGGGTATACGGCCTGTTTACAAATGCCGAGTTTTCCGAATCAGCTTTTGAGTCTATCGAGATGCTGCTTGCGAAACTTGGCTACTTTTGGTGCAACGACAACACGACAATACCCCTGGTTGGGATTATGCTGGAAGTATTCCTGGTGATAGTCTTCTGCCGGGTAAAACACATCGGCGGGCGTGACCTCGGTTACAATCGGTTTGTCCCACAGCCTGGCCTGGTTCAGTTCAGCGATGGTTTGTCCCGCTGCGTGTTTTTGCTCCGGTGTATGGTAAAAGATAGCTGAGCGGTACTGCGTGCCCATGTCAGCGCCCTGTTGATTCAGCGTGGTCGGATCGTGGATCGTAAAGAACACGTCCAACAGCTCTTTGAACGTAATGCGTGCGGGATCAAACGTGATCTGTATGACTTCGACGTGCCCTGTAGTCCCCGTGCAAACCTGTTCATAGGTAGGGTTGGGAACGCTCCCCCCAGCATACCCGGATACAACGTCTTGCACGCCCCGCAACTGGTCATATACGGCTTCTAAACACCAGAAACACCCGCCGCCCAATGTCGCGATTTCTGTGCTCATTCCGTTTTCCTTGCGTCTTCAGTGTCTGTTTTTCTTGATACGTGGATTATAGCTGATTTGATGCTGGATTGTGGTTCCGCGAGGCGGCACAGCCGCGCGGGTACGTCTTCCGGCCCAAATGATCATCTCGATGAAAAACGTAACAGATATCGTCATCGACTGTTACACATAGTGAAACGTTAGATGATAACGGCGGTAGATTTGTTACAATCAGGCACGGTTCATTTATTTGTCTAACGAGGCGGGCAGCAATATGGACAAGGTCACAATCCACGATTTACACCGTATGAAAACACGTGGCGAGCCGATCAGTATGCTGACGGCGTATGATTATCCGACGGCGCTGCTGCTTGACCAAAGCGGCATTGACGTGATTCTGGTTGGCGATTCGGCGGGCATGGTCGTACATGGGTTTGAAACGACCCTGCCGGTTACTATGGACATGATGGTCATGCACTGCCAGGCTGTCCGGCGTGGAGCTAAGCGGGCCTTTCTGATCGGTGATATGCCATTCATGAGCTACCAAACCAGTCTGGAAGATGCCCGGCGTAATGCAGGCCGTCTGCTTGTGGAAGGCGGCATGGATGCCGTCAAGTTAGAGGGTGGCCAGCATATGGCCGGGACAATCCGCGAACTGGTCGCGATCGGGATTGCCGTGCAGGGGCATATCGGCCTGACGCCGCAAAGCGTCAGCCAGTTGGGCGGTTTTAAGGTGCAGGGCAAAACGGTCGAAGCGGCTCGCCAACTGCTGGATGATGCCAGAGCGCTTGAGGCTGCTGGCGCGTTCAGCATGGTGTTAGAGGCGATCCCGGCGCGGCTGGCGGAACTGATCACCCGGTCGGTTGGCGTTCCAACGATTAGCATTGGCGCCGGAGCCGGGTGTGATGGGCAGGTGTTGGTCACACATGATGTGCTGGGATTGTTCGACCGTTTCACACCCAAATTTGTCAAGCAGTTTGCGAATGTAGCGGATACGATGCGCGGCGCGTTCGAGATGTATCAGGCCGAAGTGCGCTCGCGCACGTTCCCCGGCGCTGAGCACCAGTTTACTATGCCCGATGATGTTTGGGACGTTATTCAGTCTGAACTGGAATAGGGCGGAGGTTCACTATCCGAATCGCGGTTTTAGGGATCGGTGCGATGGGTTGTATGTTCGGTGCGCATCTCAGCCCGCACGCCGACGTAACGCTGATCGGTCGCTGGCCCGACCAATTACACGCATTACGACGCGGTCCGCTGCGGCTTTTCGCGCCTGATGGGACCGAGGATTCCGTCCGGCTGCGGGCTACGGATGATCTGGACGCTGTTGGTGCAGTGGATATCGCGCTGGTGGTGACCAAGACGCCCAAAACAGCAGCAGCGGCTGATGCGGCTGCACGTGTGCTCGCCCCCGGCGGCCTGGTTATTTCGCTGCAAAACGGGCTTGGTAACCAGGCGGTGATCGCGCGTGTACTTGGTGCGGAGCGTGTCGCGTTGGGCGTAACCACTATTGGCGCCTCGACCCGTGGACAGCCGGGTATGTTGTATCTGGGGGGCACCGGTTCGGTGATCATGGCCACACGTCCCGCTATTGATGCCCGGATGCGTGCTTTTGCGGCGTTGTGTGTCCAGGCTAGGCTGGAAACTGAATTGGTCGAGAATATCGATGCGCTGGTCTGGGGAAAACTGGCCGTTAATGCCGCCATCAATCCACTAACGGCTATTTTATGTGTGCGGAACGGGGTGCTGCTAGAATCTGAATGGACGCGGAACCTGATGCAGCAGGCGGTTGAAGAAGTCGCCACGGTTGCCGAAGCTCAAAACATTCACCTCGGTTTTCCAGATGCGGCGGCACACGTCGAACGTGTAACTCGCCTCACCGCGCACAACCAATCATCCATGCTGCAAGATGTGCTGCGCGGCGTAGAAACCGAGATAAACGCGATCTGTGGGGCCGTCGTGGCGGCGGGTGCCGCATCAGGAATCGCAACCCCGGCCAACAGCATGCTGTTTCAACTGGTGAAGGCGATTGAGGCGACGTATACAGCCCGGCGTTCACAGTGATCAGAGTTGGATTTGTGGATTGTGTCAGGATCACGATCTGAAGGGGCAAAATCGTTCCATGCAAGTGGTAAAAACAGCGCAAGATGTACGTGGTTTGCGTTGGGCCGATCCCACCCTGACGTGGGGATTGGTGCCAACCATGGGCGCACTGCACGAGGGGCATTTATCGCTGGTGCGGCGCGCGCGTGCCGAGAATGACCGGGTCGGCGTGAGCATTTTTGTGAACCCGATCCAGTTCAACCGCCAGGATGACCTGGACGCCTATCCCCGCGATTTGGAGCGCGACGCCGAACTGCTGGCGGCTGAAGGCGTTGATCTGATCTGGACTCCATCAAACACGGAGATGTATCCGCCGGATTTCCAGACGTATGTGAGCGTTGAGACTATGACTGCCGGGCTTGAAGGCGCGGCCCGGCCCGGTCATTTTCGCGGCGTGACGACGGTCGTTGCCAAGTTGTTTAACGTGTTTCAGCCAACACGCGCTTATTTTGGTCAAAAGGATGCACAGCAGGCGGCTGTTATCCGCCAGATGGTGCGTGATCTGGCGTTCAACCTGGATATTATCGTGTGCCCCATCGTGCGCGAGCCCGACGGCCTGGCGATGAGCAGCCGTAATGTTCGCCTGGGGCCTGAGGCACGGCAGGCGGCGTTAGTGTTGTTCCGGGCGCTGAATGCGGCACGGTCCGCGTGGGAAAACGGGTGCCGTGATGGCGACCGGCTGCGCGACACGATGCGGGCCGTCATCGCGGCGGAACCGCTGGCCCGGCTGGATTACGTCAGCGCGGCGCATCCGGTGACGCTTCAGGAAATCGAAGGGGAGACCGAACAGGTCTTGCTCAGCATGGCGGTGTTTATCGGTGATGTACGGTTGATCGACAACATGGTGCTGAAAACCGGCGCGGTTGAGTAAGTTAACCACTTCGGAGGACATATGTTAGTGTCAATGCTCAGGAGCAAAATCCACCACGCCAGGGTCACCGGCGCTGATATCGAGTATGTGGGCAGTATCACGATCGACACCGACCTGCTGGAACAGGCCCGGATGGTGCCCTATGAAAAAGTGCTGGTGGTTGATGTCGAAAACGGCTCCCGGTTCGAGACCTATATCATTCCCGGCGAGGCGGGCAGCCGTGTGATTCAGGTGAATGGGGCCGCCGCGCACCTTGTGAACGTCGGTGATCGTTTGATCGTGTTGGCGTTTGGCCTGGTTGATTTCCCACCGGCGGAAGGATGGACGCCTCAAGTGATTGTGCTCGACGCAGAAAACAACGTGCAGTCGGTAGAAAAACAGGGCCGGTACACGTAATCTGCATCACGTGTTATTCACTCCCTGAAAAGCAGCGGTTACACCAGGTCCAGCGTTCCCAACACGCGGGCTTTGTGTTCCGCGACACGAAAAGCCGTATATCCCGCCACCAGATAAGTCGCACCTATACCGGCTTCCACGGCGATCAGGCCCGGCACGTCAGCCAGGCTGCCGTCGAAAATGTGCCGCACGGCCTGCAATCCGTGTGTCAGGGGCAGCAGTTGTGAGATGACCTGTACGGCCCCCGGAAGCTGGTTTACGGGGAAATTGACGCCGCACAAGACCATCAGCACGGCGTAGACAAAGTTCATCACCATGTTGATATCGGTTCCGATCAGGCCGAGCGCTCCGATCGACGTGCCGAGCGCGCTCATTGCTGCCGATGTGACCAGCAGCGCAGCGGCCAGCCAGAACCAGTTCACCTGTCCAAAGTCCACGTCAAAAAACAACCCTCCCAGCGCAAACCCGATGATCACCGGCGCCAACCCGTCCACAATCTGCATGGTCGAACGCGCGATGAAGGTTTGCCAGGCCGGTGTAGCCGACGCGATGATCGCTTGCAGCGTACCTGACCGGCGTTCACTGCCCATGACGGTAGCGCAGCCATAAATGCCGCTCACTGATGCCAGCCGCACGGCGTTACCCACCACAAAATACGAGGTCGGGCGCCCGGCGAAGTCGCCTAACAGGGCAAAAAAGATGATCTGGAACGCCGGTTCCAACACGCGCATCAGCACGTAATCACGCGGATTGAGCCAGCTTACCAGCGCCCGGTACGAAAACAGGGACTGCCGCCCAAACAGCCGGAGATCATTCCGGAAAATTACGATTCGCCCACGCATCATGCCAGCTCCAGGTTACCGAGATAACGCACGCGGTGTTCGAGCCGCCGGAAAAAGAACGTCGCCAAACCCAGGTAGACAACGCCGGACAATAACGTCAGCCCGGCCACCGTCCACCAATGCGTGCTCAGCGGCGCCGGGTCAAACGTCAGGCGCAGCGTTTCACTACCCCACCGGATCGGCAGCAGGGCGCTGATTGCTTGCGCCCAACCCGGCAGAATCGACACCGGGAACGCCATGCCGCCGATCACCAGCAGCGGCGCTTCGATAAAGTTTTGCATGACCTGCGTGGTTCGCGACAGCAAAAACACCAGCGACAGGCACAGTGCAAACGCGCTGGTGCTAAACAGAAACAGGCCCAACGCGCCAACAAACGCCAGCCCGTGCGCGATGGCAAAATTCGAGCCTAACAGGATCAGGCTGTAGACGATGGCGATGCCCATCGACAGCAGAGAGAGGAGCGCGTTGGCCGTGATCTTGGCTGCGAACACAAGCAGCAGTGATGTGGGGGATGCAAGCATGGGGTTCAGCGTCCCAAACCAGCGCTCGCGGTTGATATCACCCAGGGACGAAAAGGTCATCGCCGACCAGATACCCGACAGCCCGCCGCCCAGCACCACGAATGCCACAAAATCGTCTACGTTGGCATCACGATAAACCATGTACGTGGTCGTAGCGATGACAAACGGCTGGAAAACCAGCACGATCTGAAACATCGGGCGTGCCAGCGTGTTTTTCATGTGGACTTGTATGGTGCTCCGAATAACGTTGGTGGTCGCCCTCATGATTCACCTCCCACCAGCTTGATGTACGCGTCTTCCAGGTTCGGCGGGCGGACGACGAGCCGTGATAGATCAATTCCTGGCAGGCTCTGGCGAATTTCGGATATGGTGGCCTGGGCATCGTCGGTTTGCACGCGGATCGTTTGGGCGTGACCGCTTGACGACAGCGAAACCGTATCGATATACGGTCGAGCGCGCAGCCTGTCCGCCACCTCATCCAGCGTGCCCAGGACCTGTAATTCGACTACTTCCAGCCCGTTGACGTGGTTTTTCAGGTTCGCCGGGGAGTCGAGGGTGATGATTTTGCCGTCACACAGGACGGCGAGCCGGTCACACAGGATTTCCATTTCCCACATGTAGTGTGATGTCAGGAAAATCGTGATTCCCCGGCTGCGAATCTCGCTGATCAGTTCGCGTAACATCCGCGCCGCCAGGGGATCGAGGCCGATGGTCGGTTCGTCGAGAAACAACACCCGCGGCTCGTTGATGAGCGCCTTGGCAATGTGCAGGCGCTGTTTCATACCCTTCGAGTAACCTTCTACCCGCTCGTCGTGCCGATCCCAGAGTCCGACCAGCGTCAGCAGATCCTTGCAGCGTGTTTCCGCCGTCGCGCGATCCAGGCGGTAGAGGTCGGCGAAATAGCGTAAATTGTCGTAGCCCGACAGCCGCCAGTACAGGCCGCGCTCACCGCCCAAAATAAAATTGATATGCTGGCGGATACGCCGTTCGTGGTGGACGACATCATAGCCAAGCACCTGTGCTGTTCCGCTGGTGGGCAGCAGCAGGGTCGCCAGGATTTTGATCAAGGTGGTTTTGCCTGCCCCATTCGGCCCGACCATCCCGAAAATCTCGCCGGGTTGGACATCGAACGAGATACCATTCAGTGCGTTTACGATGCGTGGTTTACGACGGAGCAGGCCAACGGTCGTTTTGTACTCACGGAACAAATCACGGACGGCGACAACTGGTTCGCTCATAGATACGCCCCTCGCTCTGTACGCACAGATACACTACCGGATGATAAATATACCCAAAAACCGTCTGGTACAGGCAGACACGTCAGGTGCACGCAGACGGTTCATAGGGGAGTAACATGTGGAGGGCGCAGGCGCGTCAGGAGTTCTGAACGGCGCGTACCAGGGCGTCGATGTTTTCCGCCGGTGTCCCCGGTGAGACACCGCCTCCCGCCGACAGGATCAGGCCGGTTCCGCCGGTCTTTTCGATACACTGCCGCGCGTGGGTTTCGACCTGTTCGGGTGTACCTTCGGCCAGAACGTGAAGCGGCGCGACATTACCCATCAACGCGATGTTAGGACCAAGCGCCGATTGCGCGTCCGCGATGTCGATTTCGTGGCTGAAGTTGAACACGTCAAAACCGGCTTCGGGCAGGTGAGGCAGCAGGTGCGCGCACGGCGTATCATTGTGGTAGATGCGCAGCAGGCCATCGAACGCGTTAAACATGCGCTGCAAGTAGGGCAGCGCGATGCGCTTGAACGCACGCGGCGACAGCATCCCCACGATATCGTCGAGCAGCAAGATGCCCTGCGGTTCGCGCAGACAATCTAGCTGCGCTTGCAGAAACGCGATCACCAGGTCGGTGAAGATATCCAGCACATGATGGACGGCTTCCGGCTCAGTCGCCGTCGCTTCGAGAAACGGCGTCGTACCGAGTACGTGGGTTGCCAGCGCCAGCGGTCCGCGTGCGGCCACAATGTGGATGCGGTATGGCTCCGGCAGTTCGCCGTTTTGCTCCAGGTTGACCAGCCGCCGGAGTACCAGCGGCATCAGCCCGTCGGCGTGTGGATCAGGGCGCGGCAGGTCGGCCCATTTGTCCGGCAGAAGGTCCATGTGCCGCATGGCCGGCGGGGCATCGTGACGCCACATGATCGGCGCTCCGTAGGCGCTCGGTTCTGCCGCCATCCCGTACTCGACCCAGAAGCCGGGTACAAATACCACGTCCGGGAAGCGCTGGACAATATCCAGGTGTGTTTCTAACCAGCGATCCAGCCGCAAGAAAAAATCGAGCATATCCATGCCGAAAAAACCCGGCATCCACGGGCTGTCTACGATGAGTGCGACGGGAATCTGGCCGGTTGTTTCGCCGCGTGCTACGGACAAAAAATTTTCCCAATTGGCTTGATAAGTCATTTTTATCCACTCAATTTTGTTATACTATCCGGCAAGCCCGGCAGAATCACGTATCATCGTTTCCAAAAAACGGTAACGCGATCCTGGCGCGAATGGTAACGCTGCCTAGTGTAATCGTTTTCCACGAACCACACGAGTCATCGGATAAGCTCACGTTCTGAGTATGCGGTGATGATCCTGCAAACTGCACACCCTTAGGGCCTGCACGCTGAGTGTTTGGATACCTTTGACGGCGGCCTGGGCGGCGCTGAGCGTCGTGAGCAGCGGTACCCCGTAGCGTATCGCCGCCGTCCGAATCTGGCTTCCGTCACCGTGAGCGATCGACCCCAGCGGTGTGTTGATGATCAGGTTGATCGACCCCGCCTGAATCAGGTCGATGATATGCGGGCTGCCTTCGCTGACTTTGTTCACCGGCGCGACGTTTAACCCGGCTTGCACACAGAAGGCCGCTGTTCCGCGTGTGCCTATCAACTTGAACCCCATACGATCCAGGTCACGCGCCAGCTTGAGCACGGCGCTCTTGTCGTAATTGTTTACACTGAGCAGCACGGTACCCTCAAGCGGCAGCCGATCACCGGCGGCAATTTGAGCTTTGGCGAACGCCTGCCCAAAGCCGTTCGCATGACCCATCACTTCGCCCGTACTGCGCATTTCCGGGCCAAGCAGCGTATCCATGCCCAGGAATTTTTTGAACGGCAGCACGGCTTCTTTGACAAAAAAACCGTCAACCTCCGGCTCTTCGGTCAGGCCCAGATCGCCCAGGGTTTTGCCGGTGATGATGTGTGTTGCCAGGCGGGCCAGCGGGAGACCGGTGGCTTTGCTCACGTAGGGAATTGTGCGGCTGGCGCGGGGATTCACTTCGAGCACGTAGGTGATATCATCCTTGATGGCATATTGCACGTTCATCAGGCCGCGTACACCCAACGCCAGCCCCAGCCGCTCGGTATATTCGCGCACGTGCGCCAGGTGATAGGCCGAGATTTTGTACGGCGGCAGCACACACGCCGAGTCGCCGCTGTGAACACCGGCTTCCTCAATGTGCTGCATCACACCGCCGATCACAACGCGCTCACCGTCGGCAATGGCATCAACATCAACTTCATAAGCGTCTTCGAGATAGTGATCGATCAGGATCGACTGGCCGGGCATCGCTGCCAGGGCCGAGGTGATGTAGTGTTCAAGCTCGTGTTCGCTGTACACAATCGCCATGGCCCGCCCGCCCAATACGTATGACGGGCGCACGATAACCGGGTAGCCGATATCACGCGCGATAAACCGCGCCGCGTCCAGCGAGTCGGCCATACCGTGCGCCGGACTCGGAATACCCAGGTCGTCTAACAGGGTACCAAAGCGCCCCCGGTCCTCGGCCATCGCGATGGCGTCGGGTGATGTGCCGAGAATCGGAATGCCTTGTGCGACGAGCGCTTGAGTCAGGTTCAGCGGCGTCTGGCCGCCAAATTGCACGATCACGCCTTTGAGCGGATGCTCCCGCGTGGCGACATTGAGCACGTGTTCCAACGTGAGCGGCTCGAAGTACAGCCGGTCGGATGAATCATAATCCGTGCTGACCGTTTCGGGGTTGCAGTTCACCATGACGGCTTCGTATCCGGCTTCGTGAACGGCGTTGGCTGCATGCACGCAGCAGTAATCGAACTCGATGCCCTGCCCGATCCGGTTAGGCCCACTGCCCAGGATGATAATTTTTTCGCGTTCGGTGGGCAGCGCTTCATCCTCTGTTTCGTAGGCGCTGTAGAGATAGGGTGTGTAGGACTCAAACTCTGCCGCGCACGTATCGACCACGTGGAATGTCGGGCAGATGTGCGTTTGCTGGCGCTGCGTGCGCACATCCAGCCCGGTCACCGAGTTTTCTGCCGTGCTGAGCAGGTGAGCGATATGATCATCCCCGAATCCCAACCGTTTGACGGCGCGCAGCAGGTTTTGAGGCAGCGCATCAAGTGTTCCGCAGGCCGCGATCTGCTGTTCGGCGGCCACGATCCCGGCCAACTGGGTTACAAACCAGCGATCAAAACCGCTGGCCTGGACCAGGTCGTCAACGGGTTGGCCGGATCGTAAGGCTTCCCACAAGGCCCATATCCGGTCGGCGGCAGGATGTGCCAGGCTGTCCAGCGTACCATCCCAAACCGCGCATTCTGGCGTGGGATAGGGCGGGCGTGCGAGTTCGAGGGATTGTAACCCTTTGAGCAGCGCTTCCTTAAACGTGCGCCCGATGGCCATTACTTCACCCACCGATTTCATTTGCGGTCCCAGGGTGGAATCAACTGTAGGAAACTTTTCGAATGCCCAGCGCGGCAGCTTGGCTACAACATAATCAATGCTGGGCTCAAACGCGGCGACCGTCGTGCGCGTCACGTCGTTTTGCAGTTCGTCTAGCGTATACCCCACCGCCAGCAGCGCGGCGAGCTTGGCAATTGGGAAGCCGGTCGCCTTGCTGGCCAGCGCCGACGACCGGCTGACGCGCGGATTCATTTCGATGACCAGCACGCGGCCATCTGCCGGGTTGATGGCAAACTGCACGTTCGACCCGCCGGTTTCCACGCCCACGGCCCGCATCACGACACGCGCCATATCACGCAGGCGCTGGTATTCACGGTCGGTGAGCGTCATCGTCGGCGCGACGGTGATCGAGTCCCCGGTGTGGATGCCCATCGGATCGACGTTCTCGATGGCACACACGACCACGAAATTATCCGCCCGGTCGCGCATGACCTCCAGTTCGTATTCTTTCCAGCCGAGCACGCTTTCCTCGATCAGGACCGTCCCGACCGGGCTTTCGCTGAGACCAAACATTACCTTCTCGGCGAATTCACTTGCATCAAACACGATCCCGCCGCCGCTGCCGCCCAGCGTAAACGAAGGCCGGATCAACAGCGGGAAACTGCCGATGGTGTCGGCGATGGCGCGTGCATCGTCCAGTGAAGCGGCCAGCCCGCCGCGCGGCACGTCCAGCCCGGCCTGTGTCATGGCCTGCTGAAACAGCAGCCGGTCTTCGGCGAGCTTCATAGCTTGCAGACTGGCCCCGATCAACTGGACGCCGTGACGCTCCAATATGCCATTTTCCGCGAGTTCGACTGCCGCGTTCAAGGCTGTTTGCCCGCCGACAGTGGGCAGCAGGGCATCGGGTTGTTCCTGGACGATGATCAGTTCCAGGATATCCGGCGTGATCGGCTCGATGTAGGTCGCGTCCGCCAGTTCGGGATCGGTCATAATGGTCGCCGGGTTGCTGTTGACCAGCACGACGCGGTAGCCCTCGGTTTTCAGCGCTTTGACGGCCTGCGTGCCGCTGTAATCAAATTCGGCAGCCTGGCCGATGATGATTGGACCGGCACCAATGATCAGGATCGAATGGATATCGGTTGATTTGGGCATATCACTATCGCCTTGTGACTGCTTCGCGGCTGTGTTCAGCCATCATCTGCACGAACTCGGTAAACAGGGGATCGGCATCATGTGGGCCGGGTGCGGCTTCCGGGTGATACTGGATGCTCAGGGCGGGCAGGCTGCGGTGGCGCATGCCTTCGCAGCAGTTATCGTTCAGGTTGACGTGGGTAACATCGACCTCTGGCGGCAGCGTGTCCGGATCGACGGCGAAGTTATGGTTGTGGGCGCTGATCTCAACGCGCCCGGTGGGGATGTGTTTGACCGGCTGGTTGCCGCCGTGGTGTCCGAATTTGAGCCGGTATGTTTTGCCGCCGAACGCCTGCCCCATGATCTGGTGTCCCAGGCAAATGCCCAGCATGGGGACCCGGCCCAATAACTGCCGGGTCATTTCAACCGCGTATGGTATCGCCGAAGGATCGCCGGGACCGTTGCTCAACAGCACACCATGCGGGTGCAGGGCCAGGACGTCGTCAGCGGTCGTTCTTGCCGGGACAACCGTAATCCGGCAGCCGAGCGAAGCCAGGCGGCGCAGCATATTATGTTTGACGCCAAAGTCGTATACGACCACCGAAAAACCGCCGGGTGGCACTGCGATATCAGGCTGTACCGTCCAGCGGCGGAATTCCCATTCAGTGTCACTGGGCGCTGTCCATTCGTAGGCCGCATCACACGTCACCGCCTGGACAAGGTCCACGTCATCCAGGCCGGGCCATGCGCGCGCCTGATCCACAAGATCGGCGTCCGACGGCGCTGTCTCGGTGGTGAGTATGCCTTTTTGGGTGCCGCCGGTGCGTAATTTCCGTGTGAGCGCGCGCGTATCGATCCCGGCGATTCCCAGACGATTATGCGCTTGTAACCACACGTCCAGCGAACTGGCAGCACGCCAGTTTGACACGCACGGGCTGAGTTCACGCACAACAAACCCGCTCAGAAAAGGCTGGCGGGCTTCGTCATCATCGTTATTGATACCGGTATTGCCGATCTGTGGGGCGGTCATCACCACGATCTGCCCGGCATAACTGGGATCGGTCAGAATTTCCTGGTAACCGGTCATGCTGGTGTTGAACACGACTTCGCCCAGGTGTGTGCCGGGGGCACCAAAGGCCGGTCCGGACCAGATACTGCCATCTTCCAGGGCCAACCGCGCGGTTTGATACGCTGCGAGCACGTTTTCCCCTCCCGTCTGAAAGGATACCCGTGTATCAGGGACACCTGTGTAATTTACATCCTTGACTGGGGTAAGCCAGTGCAATTTGCCCAAACATCTAGATGGCGCTCGCTGGCGGCAGGTGTTCGATGACGTGTTGTAGGACCGTTTTGGCGCGATCGTATTCGTCCAAATTGAGCCGTTCGTTGGGCGTATGATCCAGGTGACTGTCGCCGGGACCATACGCCACAATGGGACACGGCCACCGTGCACCGACCACGTTCATGTCACTGGTGCCGCCCTTGAGCACAAAACCGGGACGCGTGCCGGTCGAGCGGATCGCGGTCAGCATACCGCGCACCAGTGTGTTATTTTTGTCGCCGAGGTAGGCGTTTGTTTTGCTGTACGCGTGGAGTTCGGCATCCGGTTCGGCCAGCCCGGCCACAGCCGCTGTGATATCATCCGGCGCCAGGTGTGGCGGCAGGCGGAAACCAATCACCAGGTGCACTGTGTCAGAGAGTCCATCCGACGACGTGTTGATGGCGCGTAACTGCGGCGAAACATGATCAAATTGGCGTGTACTTCCTCGGTTCTGTTCGTCGGCCCATGCCAAAACCGTTTGCCAGAACGCCGCGCCGCGTGCGCCGACGCTGGGGTCCGGCGCGGATGTGTGTGTGATCGGGCGGCTGAGTGTGTAGTCCAGCAGCAGGTGCCCTTTATAGCCGAGTGTCACGCGGTCCGCGCCGCTGGGTTCACCGATGATGCACAGGTCGGGCGAGAACTGCTCGCGGATGTGGTGTGCGCCTTTGCTGGTTGGCGCTTCTTCTTCCACGGCACCGGCCACCACGACCCGCCAGTCCGGTGGGATGTCCACAGCGGCGGCGGCTTCTGCAAACGCACACAGCGATCCTTTGGCATCGACGCTGCCGCGCCCGTACAACCATCCCTGGTCCACGTGCACAGGAAGTTCGCCCGGCACGGTGTCGATGTGTCCCAGCATCATCAGGGTGTAAGAAGCATCCGCCGGGCCGCGCATGCCGACCGCGTTTCCGGCCTGGTCAACGTGTGATGAAAACCCGCGCGACTCCATCCAGTCCACCAGGTATTCGACGGCGGGGCCTTCCTGCCGGGACGGGCTGAAACGGTGGACGAGTTCAATAAGCAGGTCAGACATAGTGATATTCTTCCTCCAGGCGGCGAATGATCGCCTGTGTTGTGTGTGATGTTTGCCCGGTGTGCGGCGTAGCCAGGGTATGCTGGCGGACGTGCGCGGCTGAATCCGCAAAACCCAGGTGTTCGAGCAGCATGGCTGCGCTGAGAATCGCGGCGCGCGGGTCGGCTACCCCCTGACCGGCAATGTCGGGCGCGCTGCCGTGCACCGGCTCAAACAGCGCGGGACGGTTAACGCCGATATTGGCCGATGCGGCCAGCCCCAACCCGCCGGTCAACCCGGCAGCCAGGTCGCTGAGGATATCACCGAACAGGTTTGTCGTGACGATGACGTCAAAGCGTGCCGGATCACGCACCAGCCACATCGCCGCCGCGTCAACCAGCAGTTCATTCACGGCGAGATAGGGGTATTCTGCCGCAACGTCGAACGCCACCCGGCGAAACAGCCCGCACGTTTCCTTGAGCACGTTGGCTTTGTGCACAATGGTCAACCGGCGGCGGCGCCGTTGGGTCTGTTCACACGCCATGTGTACGATTCGCGCCGAGGCGTTTTCGGTGATCACACGTTCGGTGATGGCGGTGGCGCCTTCATCCTCAACGCGCTCACGACCGCTGTATAAGCCTTCGGTGTTTTCCCGCACGATCAGGATATCGATTCCGTCGCCGGATGCCGGGCGCAGATTGGCGAATAGATCGAAGTGGCGGCGCAGACCCAAGATCGGGCTGTGGTAGCCGGTCACTTTGGTCATGGGTGAGCTGGTCGCGCCAAACAGGATCGCGTCGCTGGTTTCACAGGCGGCCAGTGTAGCCGGTGGCAGCGCGTCCCCACCTTGTTCAAAAACGGCGTATCCGGCCTCGGCTTGTTGGAAGATCAGCGGCAGGCCCAGCGTTTCTAACACGGCCTGTGCCGCCGGGATCACTTCGGCGCCGATGCCGTCACCGGGGATCACGGTAATGGTTTTGGTCACGGGTAACTGTCTCCTTTAAAGCGGTGCTGAAGCAGTGACAGCAGCCCGCCAGCGTCTAAAATGGCCTGGACGGTTGGTGACAGCGGTGGTATGGCGAATATCTGTTCCTGGGCGGTGATAGTTCCTGCGCGGCGATCCAATGCCAGCCTATCGCCGGTGTTCACCAGGGTGTGTAATTCCGGGCATACGATGGGCAGCACGCCCTGGTTGATGCAGTTACGAAAGTAGATGCGGCCAAACGATGCCGCGATGATCACGTCGATTCCGGCGTATTTCAGCGCTGTGACGGCCTGTTCGCGGCTGCTGCCGCATCCCCAATTCCACCCGGCGACGATCACGTCACCGGGCCGGACGCTGGCAGCAAAGGTTGTGTCGAGGTCTTCCAGCGCGTGCGCGGCGATGTCTTCGGGGACCGAGAGTGTATAGGTGTGGCGACCGGGAAAGATCATGTCGGTGTTGACGTTGTCGCCGTATACCCAGCAGCGGTGATGTGTGGTCATGCTAACAGCTCCCTCGGATCGGTGATCCGGCCTGTAACGGCGCTGGCGGCTACTACGTAGGGATTACCCAGGTAAACCGGTGCGCTGGGCGTGCCCATGCGGCCCCAGTAGTTACGGTTGGCGCTGCTGATCGTGGCTTCGTTGGGCGCCGGAATCCCCATGTGATTACCCATGCAGGGACCACAACCCGGCGTGCCGATCATGGCCCCGGCTTCGAGCAGAATGCTGATCAATCCTTCCTGTACAGCCTGCTGCAAAATCTGCGCGCTGGCCGGAATCACGATCAGGCGACACTGCACATGCTGGCCGTGCAGCACCTCAGCCGCCGCTCGCAAGTCTGTGATCCGCCCGTTGGTGCAGGTGCCCAGAAATGCTTGATGCACCACCTCACCCGCCACGTCGGATATCGGAACGACGTTGTCCGGCTGGTGCGGCAGCGCGATTTGCGGTTCGAGGCCAGATACTTCGAATTCGTATCGCTGCGCATATTCTGCGTCCGGATCGGGGTAGATGGGTGAAAAAACGCGTGTTTGTCGTGCCTGAACATAGTCAAACACAACCTGATCGGGCGGAAGATACGCGTTTTTCGCCCCGGCTTCGGCCATCATGTTGGGGATGGTAGCCCGCTCATCCAGTGGCAGCGTGATTATCGTGTTTCCGGCGAACTCGATGGATGTGTATAATCCGCCGTCGGCGCCGAGCTCGCCCAGAATGCGCAGGCTGATATCTTTGGCTGTGACGGTGGGCGGCGGTGTGCCGGTCACCGTGATTTGAATCGCTTCCGGCACACGCAGCCAGATTTCGCCGGTGGCCCACAGGGCCGCCATTTCGGTACGTCCCACGCCTGCGCCGAACGCGCCCAACCACCCGGCATGGGTGCTGTGACTGTCGGCGCCCAACACCGTTTCGCCGGGCAGTACCAGCCCTTCTTCGCTGATCACCTGGTGGCAGATACCGCGCCCGGCCTCAAAAAAATGGGCGACAGCCTGTTCGCGCACCCATTCGCGGATTTCGGCGTGATTCTGAGCGTGGCGCGTGGTGGGCGCAGGCACGGCATGATCCAGCATGATCGCCACGCGCTCCGGGTGCAGGATGCGCGGTGCGCCCGTTTGCTCAAAAATGCGCCGGATGGCCGCCGAATTGT
The DNA here is from genome assembly GCA_016930015.1 of Anaerolineae bacterium. Taxonomy (GTDB): domain Bacteria; phylum Chloroflexota; class Anaerolineae; order Aggregatilineales; family Aggregatilineaceae; genus JAFGHR01. The sequence goes on from JAFGHR010000063.1 coordinate 77,986, forward strand.
CGTGGCTGAACACCAGGTCGGGCGTGACATCGAGTGTGTCACCCGCGCGGGCATCCGGTACGCCTGCGGCCCGCGCCAGCGCTTTTTCGGCAAATGTACGGCCTGTCATGCGCTTTGCCCGGCTGCTGCCATTAACAGCGTGTCGATTTCATGCAAAGCCAGCGGCTGGATATCAGCGCGCTGTTTGACATCCTGTGTGACGGCGCGCAGCGTTAGTTCGTCCAGGTTCAGGCCCAGGACCACCGCCCGTTCGCGGATTGCGTTCCAGCCGGTCAGCCGGTGGCCGATGGCGACTTCACGCGTCAGGCCAAAATCTTGCGGGCGCAGAATTTCGTACGTAGCCGGGTCGGCCAGGACGGCTTTGGCGTGAATGCCCGCCTTGTGAATGAAAGCGCTCGATCCCGTGATGTAGTTGTTGAACGGAATCTCCAGATCACAGATTGAGGCGACGACGTGGTCAACACGCGCCAGGAGTTTGAGATTGTACTTGGCGACATAAGCCCGATCAAGCGTATACAGGCGTGCGATCAACCCGCCCAACGGTGTGATCCCGTTGCGTTCGCCAATACCAAGCACGGTTGTGTCGATATGGGTGGCGCCTGCTTCGAGCGCCGCGCAGGCGTTGGCGACGGCGCAGCCGCTGTCATTATGCCCGTGGAACTCCACATCCAGCCCTGTCAGGCGCACTAACTGGCTGACGAGGGCGTGAACCTGCTGCGGCAGTGCTACGCCCACCGTATCGGCGACGCCCAGCCGGTTTACCATGCCCAGGTCGGCTACTGCCAGGTAAACGCGCAACAGGTCCGACTCCCGGCTGCGGAATGTATCTTCCGTGCTGAATCGTAGGACAGTATTCGGCGCCTGCTGCCGCACGAATTCAAGGACATCGGCAGCCAGGTCGATGATCTCGCTGATACTTTTGCCGTGGCTGTGCTCCATGAGCTTGGGTGAGGTGCCGATCACGATGTCCAACCCATCGACACCTGTGTCAAGCGCGCGTATGGCGTCACCTTTGTGGCAGCGGATGTGTGTCAGAATGCGTGCGTTAAGTCCGGCACCGACGACGGCGCGGATATCGGCTTCGCTTTGTGGCGACGCGCAGGGCGATGTCATTTCGATCATCTCGACACCAAAATCGTCGAGCAACCCGGCGATTTCGAGCTTCTGACCGGACGTGAATGTAGCGGTGCTGAACTGCTCGCCTTCGCGCAGTGTGCTTTCGATGATGGCGTAATGATCAAACGGCATGGGTCAATACCTCCTCAACGGTATCAATAACGTGCCACAAATCGTCATCTGTGATTACAAGTGGGGGCAGCAGGCGCAGTACGGTTCGCCCGGCAGACAGCGCCAGAATACCGCGTTCCTGTAGGGTTTGCAGGATGGGAGCCACCTTGCCCCGCAGTTCGATCCCGATCATGAGTCCCCGGCCTCGCACCTCGCGAACGGTTTGTTCGGGTAGATGAGCTCGCAGGTGTGCCAGCACGGCCTCGCCGCGCTGGTGGGTTTGCTGGATCAGGTGTGTGTTTTGCAGCAGGTCGAGCACGGCCAACCCGGCAGCACACGCCAGCGGATTACCGCCGAACGTGCTGCCGTGTGTTTTGGGCGGCAGTTCACCCACGCGTTCGCCCATGACCACGGCGCCCATCGGCATCCCCCCGGCGATGCTTTTGGCGAGGCATAACAGGTCCGGCTGAACACCGTCATAGTGATGCGCAAACAGCCACCCGGTGCGACCGAAACCGGTCTGAATTTCGTCAATAATCAGCAGCACGCCGGTGTTTTGGCATAACGTTTGCACAGCCTGAAGGTAACCGTCGTTAGCGGGGTGAATACCGCCTTCACCCTGCACAACCTCAACCAGGACCGCCGCGACCGAGTCGTCCATGGCCGCTTGCATCTGTTCGATGTTGTTAAACGGCACATGTGTGATATGCGGCACCAGCGGGCCGAACGGTTCGCGGTAAGCGCGGTTCCAGGTGGCGCTGAGCGCGCCCATCGTCCGGCCATGAAAGCCGCGCATGGTGGCGATGATGCCGGGCCTGCCGGTTGCCAGGCGGGCGATTTTAAGCGCACCCTCTACGGCTTCCGCCCCGCTGTTGCACAGGAATACACGCGGCATCTGGGCCGCGCGACACAGCGCCGCCTGATATCGTGCGCGTACCGGGTTATGGAACAATTCCGGGCACACGATCAAATCGGCGGCCTGGTGCTGAATAGCAGCTAAAATTGCCGGGTGGCCGTGACCAAAGTTGGCCGATCCCATCCCCCCGACACAGTCGATGTAAATATTCCCGGCAATATCGCGGAGACGGGCACCTGTGCCCCGCACGATCTGCACGTCACGTTTAACATAAGCGCCGCTGCTGTGAACTTCTTCCAGCGTGGCCTGATCAGGCAATGTACTCAGCATAATGCACCTCGTCCACTACGGATGTGCGAACTGGTTGAGTGTTCGTGATGTGTGTGCCGCTGCCATTTAGCGCCGCGTCAAGCGGATTTTCGCCATTCGCCCCGGCCAGAATCACGCGTTCGGTGTAAGCCTCGCGCGCGGCCAGCAGTTTCTTTTTCATGCGTCCCTGTGCCAGTGAGTTGTATACATCCACCTCACTTAACATAAACTGGTGTACCAGCGATCCCGGATCGTTCACGTCACGCAGCAGGCCCGGCACATTACTTAAAATTATCAGCGTGCTGGCTTCCAGTGCGCGGGTTATCGTCGCTGCGACCAGGTCGCCATCCACATTTAGCCGTTCGAACGCTTCGCCCATGGCTACCGGCGCGATGACCGGCGTGTACCCATTGTCGAGTAACGTGTTGATCATCCCCGCATCAATGCCGGTGATCGTGCCCGAATAATCGTCACGAATGACGACCGGGCGCCCGTTGCGCAGCGCACGGATCGCGGTTTTGCGGCGTGCCACGATCACGTTGGGACCGGCTAACCCGACGGCGCTGACGTCATAGGCGGCCAGCCGGGCCGCGATCCGCTGGTTGACCACCGCGGCGGCGGCGCTGTAAAGCTCGATCATGCGGGCGTCGGTATAACGGCTGGTATGTCCGCCGGGGCTGGTGATCGTTTGCACGCGGTAGCCGACCTGTTCCGCCAGCGCATTTGCTGCCCCGCTGGCGCCGTGTACCAACACCCAGCGCTCGCCCTGCGCAATTCGTGATGCCAGGTTACGGAGCACCGGCTCCTGGTCGATTTCCGCGTTGCCACCCAGTTTTAATACACGTATCATGGGTAAATTCCTCCAAATGTCAGCGCTGTTGTTTCTTCGAATCCACACATCACGTTCATGCACTGCACGGCAGAACCGGCAGCGCCTTTGCCCAGGTTATCCAACGCGCACAGCAGGACAGTTCGCCCGGTGTCCGGATCGTATTCCCAGCCCACGTCAGCGTAGTTTGTCCCGGCTAACAGGCGTGGTTCCGGGTGCCGGTAGATGCCCTGCCGGGCGTGAACAATGCGTACAAACGGTTCGTTGTCCCAGGCGGCCCGGTAGTGGTTCCACAATGATCGTTCGGGCAGCCCGACAGGTAATGTCAGGTGAATGGCAGCGGCTACACCGCGTACCATTTCCACGCTGGTCACGGCCATGCGGATATCGAATGCGCCATACGATTCAAACGCCTGCTGTACCTCGGCCTCGTGGCGGTGCCCGGTGAGTTGAAACGGGCGGACAACGCCGCTGCGCGCCGGGTGATGGCTGGACGCTGTTGGGCTGTTTCCGGCTTCGCTGCTGCCAACTTTGAGATCAACAATCACCGGCTGGTCGGGAACAATCGTGCCGCTTTTGACCAGGGCCCACAGCGCCAGCATAGTCGCGGTGGCGTTGCAGCCTACACCGCTGGCATAGTGAGCACTCGTTAACGCGTCCCGGCTGAGTTCGGGCAGCCCATAAACAAAACGCGGCAGCCAGTTGGGCGCGAGATGGTCACGCTGGTAGGCTGCCGCGTAAAACGCCGGGTCACGCAGGCGGAAATCGGCGCTGAGATCAACCACGTAGTCCGCCAACCCTGCATAGTGGGTGATGTGCGCCTGGGATTGGCCGTGCGGCATCGCCAGAAACAGCACGTCACACGCTGCCAGGGCATCCCGTGAGACAAAACGTAATGATGATTGGTCGCGTAAATGTGGGTGTACGTGATAGACAAATTTGCCGGCGTGTTGTTCGGATGTTGCCTGTGTCACCTCTACGCCAGGATGTCCCGACAGCAGCCGCAGCAGTTCCCCGCCCGCATAACCGGATGCACCGACAATACCAACGCTCAAGCGGCGGCCCGTCATGCCAGCACCCCCACCGACTCCAACACGTACCAGGCGATACGTTCGGGGATGTTAACCCCGGTCGTGTCGATGCTGTTGCGGAATTCCATGGTGTGATTGACCTCGCACACCAGCAAACCACGCGCCGGGTCTTCCAAGAGATCAATAGCCAGCACACCGCCCGCACCGCTACTCACGGCGGCGGCGGCCCGGTGGCAAATGTCGGCAATGTCCGGCGTGACAGGGCAGTTTGACGCCGCGCCGCCCCGCGCGGTGTTGGTGATCCAGTGCGGCGACGAACGATAGATCGCGCAAATTGTCTCTGTGCCGACGACAAATGCACGGATATCACGCGCCGGTTTTTCGATGTATTCCTGCACGTAAAAAACCTGGTGCCCGATCCCGCCCAACACGGTTTTATGTTCGATTACGGCTTCGGCGGCGTCCCGGTCGTTAACACGGGCCAGCAAACGCCCCCAGGAGCCAACCGGCGGTTTAAGCACAGCCGGGTATCCGATGCGCTCGATGGCGGTCAATGCGGCCTCAGCGCTCAGGGCGATTTCGGTGCGCGGCTGCGGGACTCCGGCCCGCTCAAGTGTGATGGTTGTACGGATTTTGTCGGCACAAACCGCCGCCGTCTCATACCGGTTGATGGTGGGGATTCCGGCTGCTTCGAGCAGTTGAGCCGCCACAAGCCCTACGCCGGTGCTTACGCTGCGTTCGAGCACAACATCGACTTCAGGAAGATACTGCCCGACCTGGACCGCGATTGTGCGTTCATCAAGCCGCAGCGGTGATATCCCCATCGCCTCGAAGGCCGCGAACAGCAGTTTTTCTTCCACCCGAACCCGGCTGCACAGAATTCCGACTCTCATTCGCCCCAGTCTTCCATTTCCATAGGTGCCAGATCAAGCGTGAGCGGCTCAAGTTCGATCACTTCCAATTCCGCGCCGCAGTCGCTGCATGCCAGGATTTCACCCTGCATCACGTCTTCGGAAACGGTAATCACGGCGCCACATTCAACACATTCGGTTTGCATGTTTTTCTCCTTTTTTGGGAATGTCACTGAACAAACAAAAAAAGCGCTCCGCCGGCGATTTCCGGTCGGGGCGCTTCGTAAACAGCATCAAGAAGCTACCGGCATATCGCCGCTAGGTCTGGAATTCCTTCTTAGCCTTCTTGACGTTGATTTCGACTATCATCGGTCTCTACCAGTTAATCAATCAAACAAAAAAGCCACTCGTCCGAGTGGCTTGGGTTGACGTGTTTTCGTTTGCTTCAGTGCGCAGCGAAAAAACCACTCGTCTAGGTGACGTTGGTCTTCTTGGACTTCTTCAACTGCTTGCTGATGCTGATCATGTTGTGACCTGTCAAAAAATGCCTGTTTCACTTACCGCCCATAAGCATACTGGTAATCGTTTCGAGAGTCAAGCCGGTTACTTTGGTAAAAATGGCCAAACGGCTTGACCTTTTAGGCTGCGTCATAAAAATAATTGCGCCATTCCCCGTGTGATAACATCCACGGGGGGACGCGACCAGCTCGCCAAACCGAGATTTGACGCAGCCTGATATAATGGTGGTAACTGTGAAATATTTCCCAGGCAGATGTATAAAGACAGTTTTTTAGACTCAAAGGAAAACTTGGATTATATGGAAAAACAGCTCAGTGTTGATGCCCTGTTACCCGCTGAGATGGCTCAAAAAGCAGAAGCCATAGGGATCAAAAAGGCGGAAATGGACGCCGTGGCCACGTTCGTCCTGGCGATTCTGGCCGGGGCGTTCATTGCGCTTGGGTCCATTTTTGCGACGACTGTAGCGACCGGCGCGGCTGGGATGCTGTCATATGGTGTAACAAAACTGTTGGTCGGCCTGGTGTTTTGCCTGGGGCTGATTTTGGTCGTGGTGGCAGGCGCGGAATTATTCACCGGCAACAGCCTGATCACGATGGCCTGGGCTAGCGGTAAAGTCAGCCTGCAAGCACTGCTGCGTAACTGGGTCATTGTGTATGCCGGGAACTTTGTCGGGTCTGTTGCCACCGCGTTGATCATGTATTTTACCGAACAATACAAGTTCGATGGCGGCGCCGTTGGGCAAACCGCACTCAGCATCGCCAGCGCAAAAGTAGATTTGGGGTTTGTACAGGCGATCGCGCTGGGTATGATGTGTAACGCCCTGGTTTGCCTCGCCGTCTGGCTGACGTTTAGTGCGCGCAGTACCATTGATAAAATTGCCGCGATTATCTTTCCGATCACGGCTTTTGTCGCTGCCGGATTCGAGCACAGTGTGGCCAATATGTATTTCATCCCCATCGGGTTGTTTATCAAGGCGTTTGATTCCAGCTATACCGATGGGCTGGGGATGAACCTGTCTCACCTGACCTGGGATAGATTCCTGCTGAATAACCTGCTGCCGGTGACTATCGGGAATATCATCGGCGGCGCGATCATGGTGGCTATTGTGTACTGGTTCATCTATTTACGCCCACGTGAGTCGGTTGAGTGACCCGGATGCCGTTTTTGCTGTGGCCGGGCGTGTTCAAACTAAAAATTAGGGGAATTTGACGCCTCATAACAGCGTATGGTATAGTACGCGCGTGTTCATGAAAGGAGCCAAAGGCATTATGATCATCATTCAGACAATTCACTTTATGACCATGTCTGGTGGCAGTGATCCTGGTCGTAGTGCGCCTGTTGGCTGAGTGATCGAATTTTAGTTTATTGACGATACAGCCGCAGGCACACGCCTGCGGTTTTTTGATATCAACTGAAGTGACTAACGGTTGATAGTACGAAAGCCAACCGCAGGCCAGCACCCTGCGGTTGTGTGTTTTCTCATATAGGGGGAGGTCAATGTCACTACCTGTAACGGCCATCTCATAGCCATACGTTGTGTACCGCCGCCCGATACGTGATGCTAACCGCATCCGACCGATATAGCCGTTCTATTTTTTAAGCATGAGAAACCTACAGAGAGGAACTTATGACCACCAGTATTATGAATGTACCGGAAAACCTGAAATGCCAGGAGATCACAACCCGTCCTGCTACCCTTGAGGACGTCCCCGCCATTGTCGAGCTTATCAATACCTGTTCACTGGCCGACTACGGCTTTGTTGAAGAGACTGAAGATGATGTACGCAACGGATTGCAAACCCCAGGCTTTAATTTAGCGACCGATTCATGCTGTCTTTTGACATCGGACGGCATGATGGTTGGTTATGCCGAGTTCTGGAATATAGTGGAACCACGGGTACGCCCATACCTGTATGGGCGCACACATCCCGACTATCGCGGCCAGGGAATCGGTAGTTTCCTGTGCCACTGGGCCAGAAATCGCGCCGGTGATGTTGTAGCGCAGGCGCCAGCAGGTGCCCGTGTGACGCTGTGCGTATCCACGAATGTTGCCAACAAACCGGCACAGGCGTTGTTCCAGAATGAGGGGTTTACACCGATTCGTTATTTCTATCGGATGGTGATCGACATGGGTGCCCCGCCACCCGAACCCGTGTGGCCCGACGGTATCACCGTGCGCCCGATCGAATACACGCGTGAATACCTTCGCCGGGTGTTTGAAGCTAACGAGGATGCTTTCAAGGATCATTGGGGACACCTGCCAATCACATTTGACAAGTGGTTGCATTGGATCGAAGCCGATCCCGACTTTGATCCCACCGTCTGGTGGGTGGCCGTGGCTGGCGATGAGATCGTGGCGACCTGTTTGTGCCGCCCCAAAATCGCCGAAGACGCCAAGATGGGTTGGGTAGACGATCTCGGTGTGCGCCGCCCCTGGCGCCGGCGCGGTCTTGCCTTAGCCCTGCTGCATCATACATTCGGCGAGTTCTGGCGGCGCGGGCAAACGAGGGTAGGGCTTGGCGTTGATGCATCCAGTTTGACCGGTGCTACCCAGCTTTATGAAAAAGCGGGCATGCATATCGCTCGTCAATACGTCCAGATGGAGCACGAACTGCGTCCCGGTCAGGAATTGAGCACTCAGGCGCTCCAAGACTGATATTGATTTTTTTCGATACAGGCTGCTGGGCAGGTTATCCAGCAGCCTGAATGGTAGATGGAGGGTAGATGTTCATGTTTTCTATTCAACCGTTTGATGGCTCTGATGCCGACTACGTAACGATGACCGCGATCGACTCGGCTGTTTTCCCGCAGTATCGCATGTCGGCGGAGGAGTGGAAACATATCGATGCCAATCGTGACCCAAAATACCCGTTTCACCGTGATTTGATCGCGTGCGGTGACAGCGTAGTTGCTTTCGGCGACTACGGCCAATTACCGCGGTTTTTCCACCCGCAAAAATACGTCTTTAACATTTTTGTGCACCCGGACCATGATCACCCGGATATCAGGCCGTTCTATTTGCGGCATGTGCTCGATGTGTTGAAGGATCACAACCTGATCGCGGTGACAACCGGCATGCTGGCGGATAAAACAACGCACATGAACTTCCTGGTGGCAAACGGGTTTGAGGAAACCATGCGTGAACCCATGTCGGAACTGGATATTACAACGTTCGATCCGGCCAGGTTTGCCCATGTCAACGCGCGTGTTGAATCAAGCAGTATCAAAATCGTATCGCTGACCGAACTCCAAAAACGCGACCCTGACTGGAAGCGCCACCTGTATGATGTGCGAATGGCAATTATTCAGGATGTGCCCACAACCGGGACACAGGTCTTACCGTCGTTTGAAGAATTTGAGTCCAGCACGCTGTGTGGTCCGGCATACGATACGGATGGCTGGTTCGTGGCATTGGAAAACAGTCACTATGTCGGCATGTGCCGGGGCTGGATGAACCAGGCCGATGCCGAAAAGTTCAACAATGAGCTGACAGGCGTTATCCGCAGCCACCGGCGCCGTGGGATCGCCACTGCGCTCAAACTTCGCTTGATCGCATATGCCCGGCAGCGTGGAGTCACGATCATCACAACCAGCAATGAGGAAAATAACCCCATGTATCACCTGAACCTGATGTTGGGGTTTGTTGCCAAACCGGCCTGGGTTCACTACGAAAAAACGTTACAGGACGCCTGATATGTGATGCGGTTGGGTGTCAATCATCCAAAATGCCGAATGTACGTGCCCTGGCAACGGCCTGTGTCCGGCTGTGTACATTGAGCTTACCGTAGATGTGATTGACGTGACCTTTTACGGTGCCCACGGTGATGAACAGGTGTTGTGCGATAGCGCGGTTGGCCAGCCCGTCAGCGACCAGGGCCAGCACTTCGAGTTCTCGCACACTTAACGGATCGATCAGCGGCTGGGCGGTTGCGCCGTGTTTGCTGGCGGGGCGTGTCGCAGCGACCAGGACACGGTCAACAAATTCGGGCGCAGCGTGCCGAACATCGGGTAACAGGGCCAGAATCCGACGGTCTTCTTCGAGGAACGCCTGGGAATACCCACCCGGAGCCGCGAGCTGTACGGCTCGGAACAGGGCATCGCACGCGGCATCATGATCACCGGAGCGGGTTTCGAGCAGGGCCAGCAAAATCTGAGTGGTGATGGTCCAGCGATATAACTGGCGATCGCGCGTGAAATGATCCATGCGTGTTAGCCATTCCCTGGCGTCATCAAAACGATCCTGGGCGAGCAGCAGTCGCCCGAACGTAAGATTCATTTCGATTTTCAGATAGTCCGGTTGATCCTCAAGCGAAAGAGCGTGCGTTTCTGCCCATCGTAACGCAGCCGGTAGATCACCCTGCCGCAGGTGCATGTTGGCTTTCCTGGCCAGAATCCAGCCGACTTCGGAGAACGCGGGTTGATCCATCAACGTTTCGGTGGCGTGCAGGGCGTCGAATGCGGCGACGGAATCGCCTTCAGCATCCAGGATCAGGGCAAGCACGCCGTATGACAGCAGCAGCAGCGGTCCGAGCGCCAGCTTTTTGCTCGACTCTAACGCTTTTTCTGCGAGTGCGTGAGCTTGTTCCAGGTCGCCGCCTTCGTAATAGAAGTAGGCTAACCAGCTTAAAAGTGGGCTTAGCAGGGAATGCTCCCTGCCCTGTGACCAACGCTGGCGAGACTGTTCACAGATCATGATAGCTTCCTGCCGCTGCCCATGATTGTTCAGCGCAGCCGCCAGAAATGTTTCAACGACCGTCGAGAAAAACGATATGTCGGTTTCCCGGCTTAGTTGTCGGACGGTACGATAGGTCGCGATCGCATCCGTGATAGCGCGTGTGCGTTCCTGCGCTTCGGCCAGCATCCACAGCGCATATATACGCCAGGGGGATGTGCTGTCGCCAAGGTGTTCGAGTGCGGCGGATGCCAGTCGAGTTGTCTCGTGGTAATGGCGGTGGCTCATGGCGAGTGTGCAGCGTAACAAGGCGAGTTTGCCGAGCACGTCATGTGGGGCTGCGTACTGCGTGACGGCTACCTCGGCAGCGTCGGCGTATGTTTCCGCACCGTCCAGATCATTGGTCAGCGCCAGAATCCAACCACGATTGATCGCCAGTTCGGGGTTAGTCCGCACGCGGTCTTCCGGCAGCGCTTGCAGCCATTCTTGTACAGTCAGAATGTTACCGGTAAGCATGATCTCGTCGGCTGCTTCCTGAATGAACCGCTCGGCTTGTGAAAAATCACCCGACAGCCTGGCATAGGCCAGTGCGTGATGTATCGCTCGCCGGGCGTGGCCGGTCGTGTGGTACCAGTGCATGACTCGCTGGTGCAGGTGTTCCTGCTCATCAGGATCGAGCGTGGTACGCAGCAGCTCGGCGAACAGGTGATGATAGCGGTACCACTCGCGGCGGTTATCCAACGGGATCAGGAACAGATTCGCGCTCTGTAAATAATCAAGAACGGATTGGCTGTCGTTCCGCCCGGTCACTGCATCACAGAGCGAAGCCGTCAGCGTATCCAAAATCGATGTCTGGTATAAAAACGCGCGTATGGATTCGGGCTGTCGTTCGAGCACTTCTTCGATCAGGTAATCCATAACATACCGATCGCTGCCCGTGAACGTGGCAACAAAGGCTTCTACATCTTGTTCGTGCTGCCGTTGATACGTTTCTTCCAGGGCCAGGGCCGCCAGTTGGAGTCCGGCGATCCAGCCTTCGGTGCGCTGTTTTAGTGCTATGAGTACCGCGTTCGATAGCCGGAGTCCGGTTGCCTGGTCAAAAAACGCGGCGGTTTCGTCTACTGAAAAGCGCAGGTTTTGCTCGCGGATTTCTGTCATTTGTCCGCGCGCTCGCAACCGTGACAGGGGGAATGGCGGGTCTTCGCGCGTACTGACAACAACGGCCATATTAGGCGGTAAATGCTCGACAAAAAACCACAGGGATTCATGTATAGTCGGGTTGGTGATGCGGTGGTAGTCATCCAGCACCAGCGCCAGATCGTTATCACAGGCAGCCAGGTCATTGATCAACGTTGTGATCAGGCTGGTGATGGGCGGGACCTGCGGTGATGTGAGCAGTGGCAAAATGGCCTGGCCGATGCTTGAATCAATTTGGTGCAAAGCTGCGATCAGATAACGAATACATTGGCCTGGGTCGTTGTCGCCTTCGTCCAGAGAGAGCCACGCGGCTGATCGTTTGGTGGTGTGAATCCACTCGCTAATCAGGGTGCTTTTCCCAAATCCGGCAGGTGCCGAGATCAGGATAAACCGGTGGCCCAGAGTAATCCCATCTTCCATACGGTCAACCAGATGGGGCCGGTGGACCCAGTTTGGACGCAGGGGCGGGATAAAGAGTTTGGTAGTGAGTAAAAGGTGGTCCATGCTGCACTTGCCGGTATTGGCAAAAACGGTCGTGATGATGGCTGATTCAATCGTGTTACTATTCGTTACGTTCGGGCGCTGGTGACGTTGCGCAGCATCACGAACATGTTGAGGTCGTTTGCCGTGGAGATGTACGCCAAAAAGAGGTCGTGCGAACGTGATCGGCACCACCTCTTATTGTTCAGAGGGGGGATACAGGTGTTATTGATAACGCAGAATTTCGGCTACCGTCTTGCGTGAGGCGGCTAACGACGGCCACAAACTGGCACCCGCCGCGATGATAAGGACACCGACAAATCCGACTATCAGCACGTGCGGCGGGTAGGTAAAACTCAGGTAGTCAAAGGGCAGCACGTTCATCAGGCTGGCTCCCAACCCCAGGCTCAGCGGCGCCGCTGCAACCCAGGCAAGGATGCCCACCAGCACACCTTCCATAAGAAACTGGCTCATGATAGTGAATGAACCGGCTCCGATGGAACGCATCACGCCGATTTCCTTCTGGCGTTCGAAAACGGCCATCGACAGGGCCGCGGCCAGCCCGACAGCGCTTACGGCGGCCATGATCGCTGAGGTGGCGTTAAAAATCACTCCGAACATGCTGACCTGTTGGGCGTGGGCGTCGGCAACCTGCGGCTGGTTGACATATGTGGCCTGGATGCCATGCGCCCGCAAGAGATCGGTGATGGTGGTGATGGTGCGGTTTACGGTTTTGATCGATGGCTGTCCTTTGAGGTCAACGAAAAACATGCCCGGCATTGGCTTGCCATTTTCGTCCACATACCCGGTGATCGTGGCGAGTTCACGCCAATCGATGTAGAGATTGCCAAAAGCCGAACCATCGATACCGATGATCGCGTAGTGGTGTGATTGACCGCCGATGATCAGGTCTACAGTGTCCCCAATACCTTTGTTCAGGCTGTCGCCCAGTGAACGCGAGATGATGACTCCCTGGCGACTGGGGTCTTTTTGCCAGCCGGAGCCTTCTTTCAGGTCAAATATGATCGTGTCCGCAGCGGGGTCAATACCTGTTACCGTCACCTGGTTAGTCCCAGCAGCCAGCGGGTTTGTGCTCTCGTAACCTTCGATGCCCAGTGACGTGCTGTAACCGGGGTGAACCGCGATCACGCCGGGTATGTTGTCAGTGAGCAGGGTTTTGATCGTGTCAAAATCCTGAACATCCTGGGGAGTAATGCTGATCTCGTAACCATACGAGTCGTATAGGCTGTCAACAAACCCCCCTAACGACGCATCAACCGCCGTCACGCCCATGAAGGCCGCCACCGCGATAGTCAGCGTTAATCCCGTCAGGGCCAGACGCCCTTTTTTCTGGTAGATGTTGCTCAGCGCCTGAATGACGGACATGGGCAAAGGCAGGCTGCCGATCAAACGCGACAGGCGAGAGCGGCCCCAGCTCGATGAAATTCCCAGGTCGGTGATCGCTTCTAAAATGGACACGCGCATACCCGACATAACCGGGAATACGGCAGCGAGAACGGGTATCAGCAGGCCGAGTGTTATCCCCGTCCCCAACCCCACTAGCGAGATATTAAAGCCGTCGATGTAGGTCATGGCTTGAGCGCCGAGTTCCTGGGCCAGATACGCGGCGGTGGGGGCGGCAAGTAAAATGCCGGGAAGTGTGCCAAGTAAGCCGTATATCAGTGCGATGCCTGCATAAATGAAGAAGTTATCCCAACCGCTTGCCCCCAATGATTTCATGGTGCCGATCTGTTTTTTCTGCTCGACAACGACCGTATTCATCACGTTTGTGACCAGGAAGCCGGATACCACCATCGCCATGATACCCAGCATGTTTAAGACAACACTGATCTGGCTGATGATGCTCATGATGTAGTTGTCGTCCGGGTTGTCGAAGAAGGTAAAGACGGTTAAGTAAGGTGTGAGGGATGAGATACGCTCGGATAGGGCGTCAATGCCATCTTCCGATGCCTGGACGGTGTTATAACGCAGGTGGATGGCCGTGAGTCCGGGAAAATCCCCGATCTGCTGCGCATCTTGATAGTGCACGTAGATCGCATCTTTCCACGGGATTTGATCCTGTATGGTCGCGTCGAACACCCAGTAGGGATGCAGCACACACCCGACAACTTCCCACTCGCCAACCGGTTTCGGAGCCGCGCTCGTGTTCTGGAAAACCAGCCTATCGCCTATTTTGATCCCGTGCTCGTCTGCAAATCGCTGCTCAACCGCGATCTCACCAACACCGGCGTCAGGCAAACGTCCGTGTGTGACACGGGCGACAGGCTCAAGGTTCACGTCCTCGAACGGTTCCAGAAACGCGACAATAAAGCCGTCCGTAAATTCGGCAGGCTGGCCCGCTCCCGCTTTTTGCCAGGAAACCGGGTGTACCGCCTGGCCCTCGATAGCGACAACGTTTTCCAGTGTCGCCAGTTGATCGAGGTAGACGCGGTTCTGTTCCGCCGTGATCTGTTGACCGGTGGAGCGAACATACACATGCGTATGCGCAATTTCTTCAGGTTTCAGGTCCTGCTTGAGCTGGCGGTTGATCAGGTCGGTGATGCTCACCATCGTTGTGACGCCGAATACGCCGATGAGAACGCTCAGAAAAACCAGAAGTGTACGTCCTTTGCGCGCCATGATGTCACGGTAGATTTTCTTGCTGCGTGTTCTGGCCATTATTTCCCTTCCTGGCTGACCGGATTGTTGTGCGCCCAGCGTATCATCTGGCGCGGGTGATGTCGCCTATCAAAGGGTATATCCGGGGTTACGTTTTTGGGGATAGGCTCGTGGGGAGTCCGCTGATAAAAACGCAGGGACCAACAACGCCATTGTTTCGAACAGCTACCTGGCGGCTGCTTTTCACGTATAAGGAGTAGTGCTGTATTCCGTAACGCTGTGTACCCCTCAATAATTGAGGGGAATGTCGTGCGAGTCTTTGCCCATAATGTGAGTATATGTGCTCTTTTTGGGGGGATGTTATCGCACAAAAGCATTACTGGTAAAAAACACATTGGTCAGGTGACAACAGGCTGGGCCGGGGGAAAAAGCAGCGACACATGCGTATCTCAGCTATCCAATCCAAAAACCGTCTGGTTGTGTCTGAGCGAATCCAGATCGTTGTATTGCTTGTCGTCATTTTGCTGGCCAGTTTTGGTTTGCGCGTATGGGAATTAGGCGATACTGCACTATGGGCCGATGAAGTGCTGACAGAGTACCGCGCTCAGGCTGCGTTCCCGGATGCCGTCCAATCGATATTAAAGACGATCGACCAAACGCCCGGTTATTTCTTTATGCTGCGTATGTTTCCTACTGAAACCGAGTTTTTACTGCGTTTACCATCGGTGCTCCTGGGCGTGTTGGGCACAGTGATGATCATGTTGATCATTGTTGAGTTGTACGGTGATCTGCGGATGGCGCTGTGGGGTGGAGTCTGGCTTGCGTTTAACCCGTTCCATATCTGGCTTTCGCGCACAGCCCGGTTTTATTCGCTTATTTTTGTGCTCGCTACCCTGATCAGTTACCTGTTTATCGTGCTTTACCGGCGGCAAAATAACACGCGTGCCTGGGCTGCGTTCACGATTGTCAGTGGTATCGCCTACGTTACCCATTATTCCCTGCTAGCGCTGCCGTTCACACAGATGCTTTTTTTGCTGGGGACTCGCTCATGGCGACTGTCACGGCGCTGGTTTATCGCCCAGGTGACGGCAGCGCTGCCGATGCTGCTGTGGCTGACGGCCATGCTGCTGAATTTCACGTCGCGTGAGCCGCAGTGGGGAGAACCGCCCCAGGTGCGTGATCTGGGCATGACATTCTGGAATCTGACGGTTGGTTACGATGGCGGTGTGCACTGGTACTCGTTTGTAGGTTTGGCCATTGCGCTCGTAGGGTTAGTGCAGGGCATCCGGCGGGTGGAATCATATTGGCTGCTGTTAGGTGGTGTGCCGTTACTGCTGGTGTTTGGCGTATCCGTTACGGTTATGGACGCCTACATCGACCGTTATTTTATGGTGGTGCTGCCTGCGCTGGTGGTTTTGATCGCTGCGGGCTGGAACACCTTATCAATCCGTCTACAAGAGATAGCTCTGGTGGTAGTGGTGGTCATAACCAGCCTGACCGTGACCGACGTGTTGGATTCCGGCCAGCATGAACGTGAAAACTGGCGCGGGGCAGCCGCTTACGTCGATCCACTGCCCGGTGATGTGCTTGTCGTTGACCGTGCGGTTACTGCCACCGTGTTCAATCGTTATTATTCGGGCGAAACATTGCCTGTTATTTACCTGTCGGAAACCGATCAAGTATGGACAATGACGGCCTCACGTTATTGGGTCATCTACCGTAATCCGAGCGAGGATATTCATCGTTTGGGAACGATGCCGGAGTTTGATCCCCTGACCTCTCACAAGTGTGTTGTCTCAGACTGGTTGATGCCGCGACTTCACTGGGTGAAAGACTATCATGAATTTGCGGGCGTAACCGTGTTATTACTCGAAGAACAAAGATACGAAATGGCAGATAATGGGTTTTAACATTCGGAAAAACTCTGAATGTGACCAGAGAATTGATCATAAGACCGAATTCTGTTGTATGGTGAACTCGACTTTATCCATTTGCTAGACAAAAAAGGGCGGGCAAGATAAGCTGACCTCAATGATCAGAAAGAGGTTCATATGCTTAA
>JAFGHR010000064.1 GCA_016930015.1 Anaerolineae bacterium
ACCGGTCTTTGGTCAGGTTCACCACGTTTTGCAGCAGTGTCTCCAACTCAAGGCTTTGCGCCGCTTCGGTGCCCACCTCCGCCACCGTCTGCATTTCCGCCGCACGCTGTTGAGTTTGTTCCAACAAAATCAAGCTGTCGAGCGAAGCCGCGATCTGTCCCGCCAACGCCAGATTAGCATGTGCATCGCGTTCTGTGAAGGGATACGGCTGCGGACCATCCATAGATAACAGACCAATCAGGCGTTCACCAACTCTCAAAGGCAGCAGCACCGCTGTTCGGATATTTCGCGCCTTGAATGCCTCACGAGTAAACGAAGTGAGGGACTGATCGGTTTCAATATCGGAAATAAACGCGATACGATCAGTAAAACTCGCAAGATGTTCGACTGAAGGGTTGTCTGGTGCCAATCGTGTCCCGACAGGAATTGGCGGTTCACCTTCGCCACTGTGCCAGTCGCCGACAACCTCCCAGCTTATGATCCTGTCATCTTCGTGCTCAAACGTGAACATATTCGCCCGGTCAAACATGGATAGATCGGCGGTAGTGAACACTGCCTGCATCAATTCACCCGGACTAGTCGCCTGGTTGATGCGCCGACCCAGTTCGTACCGTGTGGCCGTTTCGGCCAATGCGTTTTGTGTTTCGTCAACAGCGCGGAACTGCTCCAATGCCTGGGCGATACGTTCGGCGACACTATCTACCAACGACAGCTCATCGACTGTCCAATTACGTTTCACCTCTTCGCTGAGCGTGATCGTGCCGATTGGCTGGCCGCGCAGTGTCACGTCATGGCGCAAACTGAACCCGTTGCCGCCCTGCAATTCGATATCCGGTGCGACCTCGTCAAGCGGGCGAACCTCCTGCAAATCGTAATGAAAACCAACCCGTTCACCTTGTGCCACACGTCCCAGGTAGGATGACCAGTCGTCAAATATCAGCCGCCGGTTGATCGTGTCTGCGCGATCAACCGCCACCTGAGCCTGCTGGTATGCTTCTGCGCTGGCGACCGCCGCCGCTAGCTGGTTGGCCATGGACTGGAACACGCGTACATTGTCCTCGTTAAACCGGTTAACCGTGCGGGCCTGCATGTCCAACACACCCACGATCTCGTTACCGGAAATGAGCGGCACCGCGACTTCGGAACGTGTTTCCGGCAGCAGCGGGTTCGGCATATAGAACTTGTCGGTTTCAGTATCAGATACCACGACCGGGGTTTGCCTCTGGACGGCCTGGCTCACAATTGACGTGTGACGCAGGTCCAGCCGGTGCCCGTATTCCACAAGCTGGCGGCCAACTTCTCCACTACCGGCTTTCAGCCAGGCATAACGCCCCACATCGTCGAGTAGATACACCTGGACGTAATACAGATCAAACTGTGCGCTGATAGTATTGGTCATGTGCGGCAGCAAATCATCGATTCGCTGCATTTGTGTCGCGAGCCGTCCAACTTCCAGGGTGTGGAACAGGTCTTGTGTACGATCGGCTACGCGCTGCTCAAGTTCGCGGTTAGTCTCCTCGATCACCTCGCGAGAGCGCTGGAGATCGGTGGCCATTTCGTTGAGCGTGTTCGCCAACTGGCGAAACTGGTAGTTTCCCCGGCTGGTGATGCGATGGGACAGCTCACCGCTTCTGAACGCCTGTGTGCCTTCGGTAATCTGCCGGAGAGGACCACTGATGACCATCCGAACCAGCGGCAGGGTCACCAGGCCCACCAGGAACAACGTGCCCAACGCAATCAACACAGAGGACACTATACCTTTGAACAGGCTGTCTTTAATGGGGTCGGCAGCGGAACCAACCGTCACGAAGAACGTGTCAGGCCCTTCGTCTACCGGGGTATCGAACTCGGTTGTGGTCAGGTACACCGAACCGAACTCGGTGACAGACCGCTCGATTGTTTTTCCAGCCGGTATACCGGCCAGATCGTCGATAACCTGTCCCTTATAGGCCGGGTCCGAATGGAAAACAACCTCGCCGTTTGGCCAGTTAACAGCGATAAAATCGATACCGTCGTTCTGGTTCACCAGCGTTAACAACCGGCTGTCCAACTCGCTGATGTCATCCAGAGTCACAACCGGCGGGTTGATATCCTGAATCGTGGCGTTGACAGCATTGGTCAACACCAGGCTGCGATCACGCTCGGCCTGGACCAATGTATTTTGCTCTTGAATGACGCGGGCAATCATCAACACGATTGCCAACAGCGCCAGCGCCAGAACAACAAAACCGATTAAATATGTCTGAATAGTTTGTCTGCGCAGCATACGATTTACCTGTTCGCTACCAAGCCACTGGCTTCATAGATCGTCGATAGTTCAAGCGGATCAAGCGGGAACGTGATATCCCAACGTGCGGCGGCCTGGGTACCATCGGCAATCTGATTCCTTCTATCACGCTAGTCATGCACTGTCTCACGATCGACAGCCGCGCTATCGCTATCGGTTTGTGCGTCGCTCTCTGGTGAATGGTCATCAGGCGGCGGATCGCTCATCTGCAATTCGATGGCTGTATGCGGCACATTCAGCGCCCGGCCCAATTCACGGGCAGCAATTTGCAGCACTTCTTCCATATTGGATGCGCTTTGTATCTCGTGCGTAATGGTGCTCAACGCCTGCTCGTGGCGACCGACACGTTCGATCTCGCTGAACAAACGCGCATTGTCGAGGGCGGTCGCAACCTGGCGTGTGAGTGTTGCCAGTACCATCTGCATGTCTTCAGTAAAGTGTGCTTCATGCTCAGACTGAACATCCAGCACGCCCAGCACGCGCGTACCGATACTCAGCGGCTGCGCGACTTCGGAACGGGTCAGCGGCAGCAGGGGATTCGGCATGAAGTCGGGCGCAGTACTCACGTCATCGACTACTACCGCCGCATTGGTACGCACGGCGCGCATAACCAGGCTGTTCTGGGTGCTGCACGGGATATGATGGCCATGATCAAGCATGACACGCCCGGCCTCGCCAGACCCCGCTGCGAGTACCAGATTCTCGCGTGTTTCATCCAGCAGGTATATATGCGCGTGATACAGGTTAAAGCGGTCTTTGGTCAGATCTACAACCAACCGGAGCAGATCATCAGGATCAAGAACCGTCGCCACTTCCTCGATCACTTGTGACGCAAGCTGTAAGTCATGGGTACGGGCGTTTACCCGTTCCTCAAGATTGTTGACCAGGTCGCTCAACTGCATGGTCATGGTATTGACCGTGTGCCCCAGGCGACCAAATTCGTCGTTTGGCAGCACTGTGACACGTGCCTCAAGATCGCCGTGACTGATACGCTCGGCGACCTCGGTGAGATCGGCCAATGGACGCGATATGACCCGGTTGTGAAATAACAAGATGAAGCCGATCCCCAACAGCAGAAGCCCCCCCGAAACAGCTAACGTCGTCAGGCGATCTTCAGTTAATGCGTCAAGCGATTCGGTCCGGTCTTCTACGATCTCGACAAGTCCCAGTGTCTCGCTGCGGTAGTCGGTAAACGGGGCAACCATAACGGCATAACTCTTGCCGTCATCCCGTTCAAATATAACCTGGGATTCAGCCGTTTTAAGCACGTCACGATAAATAGAATCAGAAATCGGCAGCAGGTTGGGGTGGGTGCTGGCATAATATACCAGCTCAGGAATGGGCGCTTCCAGGTCTTCATCCAGAGCTTGCAGCCCCACCGGTTCGGCAATATCCGAAGTTATCCAGATCGTATAATCAAGGTCATTACGGGTCTTGAGGTCATCCACAAGAAGGTGATCATACGCTAGGTCGATTTCTACAATACCTACTAACTCCCCTTGTTCGATCAGCGGTGCCGCGCCGCGCACGCCAACATGGGTTGCGTCAACCGCAATGCCGCCTATCGGGACCCCGACATTCATCACAGCCGCGATCAAAGGACGCTCAGCGCTGGACGAACCATAGTTTTCTGGATCATCAACTTGAAGAAACACGCGCCCACGGCTGTCATAAACAAAAAAGTGAGACATCTGGAAAGCAGCGCGGTATTGCAGGAATATCGGTTGCAGGATGGTTAACAACGCCTCACGGTCTTCTTGAATCAGCGCTGTTTTGATGTCGGGCCTATCCGCGAAACTGGCCGCCATTCCCGACATGCCGCGCTGCAACAGGCCGATCTCATTGTTAAAATCTTGGAGCGAGGCGTCCAGCCGGGTTTGCGATTGGTCCTCACCGCGCTGTTGGGCTTCCCGGAGCGTTAACCAGGTTTGCACTGCCGTGATGACGACAATGGCGAGCACAACAGCTACTAACAGCTTGATACTGACAACTGTTAATCTCCGGCGGGGCGTAGGCTTTATGTCCATATATCGAAACTCCTGCGTTTTTCACCATTCAGGTGAGTTCGCGTGACATTACCGGTCTTCCGGCGCGTATTATTCCCTTCAAACACACCCGCCCGAACATGTAACAATCCATGCCCGGATAGTAATTTAATCATCTATGTTTTGGGAAAGCCGCTGCTCGCCAGCCGCTAGCCTAAACTATCGCATATAATAAAGGTAAAGTCAAGTTAAAATTGATTATAGTTGAGTTGGAATACACAAATGTCTCCCCAGTGCCTGGCGTTTTTAACATGGATACTATGAGGTATAATCGAAATGAAAGGGAGTGCCAACACACCACTATCACACGTTCCATTTAGGCAATAAGAACAGATCGACTTGCCGCCGACTTGGTATAATTGCGGGCACTATTCGCCAGATACAACCAGTAGGAGAGTGTTATGCCGGATTCTGCACTTCGAGACAATCTGCAGGCCGACGATATCCTCAACCGCATTCGTGACGAGGATGTGCGCTCAATCGATCTTCAGTTTACTGATGTAGCTGGCATCATCAAAACGGTTACGATTGATGCTGATTTGCTGCCTGCTGCATTGGAAAAAGGGGTATGGTTTGACGGTTCGGCGGTCGAAGGCTTTGCCCGCGTTGCCGAAGCGGATATGTACCTGATCCCCGACCTCGCGACGTTTGCTATTCTACCATGGGAAGGCCACCACCTCGAAATCGGACGCACGGGGCGGTTGTTTTGTGATGTGTACACGCCGAACCACCAACCCTTTGCCGGTGATCCGCGTGGTGCACTGCGGCGTGTGATCGAGTACGCCGCCGCCATGGGCATGCACTATGTTGTCGCACCCGAACTGGAATTTTATCTGTATCGTAAACTGCCTAAACAAGGCGATCCCCAGCCGGATGATCAGGCCAGTTATTTTGACGCATCCGACGGCGTATCGCGCGTGATCCGCAAACGTGTGAGTGATGCGCTGCGGCGTATGGGCATCGTGGTCGAATCGAGCCATCATGAAGTTGGCAGCGGCCAACATGAGCTTGATTTTTCGCCAATGGGTGCGCTGCAAATGGCCGACGCCATCGTCACTGCGCGTATGGCGGTACGCACCATCGCGCGGCAGGAAGGCCGGTTCGCCACCTTTATGCCCAAGCCAATGACCAATGCGCCCGGCAGCGGCATGCACGTTCACCAATGGCTTCAATCCCTGGACGACAATACAAACGTATTTCAGGATGTCACTAACGACTACGACATGTCAGCCAAAGCGCAAACCTTTTTAGCCGGGCAGCTTACACACGCCCGCGCGATCTGTGCGGTGCTGGCCCCGTTGGTCAACAGTTATCGCCGCCTGATGGCCGGGCTTGAAGCGCCCATTTATGTCACCTGGGCGCAGCTCAATCGTGGTGCGCTGCTGCGCGTGCCCCGGCTGGCCGACTCGAATACCCTGGGCACACGCATCGAAATGCGCTGCCCCGACCCAAGCTGCAACCCCTATTTGGCGTTTGCCGCGTTGTTATACGCCGGGCTGCACGGCATTACCGAACAATTACCACTTCCGCCCGCGGCTGAAGAAGACCTGGTCGAGGTATCGAACCGCCGCCGCCACCTGATCACACTGCCCACGTCACTGCACGAAGCCCTTGACGAGTTTGAGGCCAGTGATCTGACGCGTGAAGCATTGGGCCTTCACCTGTTCGAGCGTTTTCTTGAAGCCAAGCGGCTTGAATGGAGTGAGTACCTGCTGATTGTCAGCCCGTGGGAACAAGAGCGATACTTGAGTATGTACTAGTGTTTAATCATCGGTCATTTGACGGTTGAATTCTTCGCAAATGAGCGAAAAAACAGGGCATCTATGCATCGGAATCAGATTAACTGAGTGCTAGGTACTGAAATGCCAACACAGCCTAGTCGGAGGTCTGCGAGGACACCGTTGCCACGTACGCCTGACACCACGGTTCATGATCTCCTGCGGTTTGCCTTACCTGCGGGCACGCACATCCTCGCCGGGCGGTTGGGCCTGTACAACCCTGTCCGCTGGGTCAGCTTATTAAACACGCGTCCGCCCGCGTTCCCCAACCTGGGCAGTGGTGACATGGCGCTGCTGTCATTGAATGCCATGCACCTGCTGAGCGACAAACTCACGCTGGTCAGCTTGATGCGGGACCTGGCCGAAATGGAAGTAACGGTCATCGGCGTGGTGGGTGAAGTCGGGCAGCCAGCACGCGACACCGCCGATGAACTCGGCATTCCGCTCTTGAATCTGCCGGATACTGTTTCGCTGCGCCGGGTCGAAAGTCAGGTCGCCCAGGCGTTAATGGGCAACACGCTCGCCCCGCACATTCGTGCGCAGGAAGTGCGCGAACAACTGCTGCAACTCTCCACCGAAAATCGCGGTCTGGAAGCGCTCACCGGGGTGCTGGCCGAGGTCGTCGGTAAAACCGTTGTGATTCAGGATAAACGCTTGCAGCCATTAGCCTCAGCCGGTCCCCTGACCGAACATCACGAATGGGCCGCCGTTGAGGATGCGCTGTACGATGTGAACCCGCTGCCCGCCTTATTCCGTGACCGGATGGAAGTTGCCCAGGCCAGTCCTGATCCGGTCGCTGTCGGGCTGCCCCATTTAGGGCTGCGGCGGTTGGTCGCGCCGATCGTCGCCGGGAAAATGGGCCGCGGCTTTTTGTCGTTGGTGTTTGACGAGGACGAGTCCTACAACGAACTGGACATCGCATTTGCGCGCAGCGGCGCGGCGGTGTTTGCCCTGGAGATGGCCAAAGAAAAAGCCGTCCGCGAGGCGCAAAAACGTGTTCAGGGTAACGTACTCGAACAGTTTTTGGGCGGTATGCTCAGCGAAAACGAAGCGCTGCTGCGCCTGACACGTCTGGGTTATCAGCCCGGCGAGCACTACACCACGTTGTATATCGGCGATTTGCATGAAAACCAGCCCACAGCCCGCCAGATCGAAGCGCTGTGTAATGAACAGGCCAGCGCACTGGGTGTATCGGCCCTGGTCCAGCCCTACGGCAGCGAAGTGATCGTGTTCACACAGGGGGACGAAGACACGGCCCGTGATGTTGCGCTGGCCGTTCAGGGCCGGGTTGACGAACGCTATCGCGCCGAGGTTGCGATCGGCATGGGCCAGCCCGCCAATGATCTACGCATCTGGCGCGAGAGTTTCCAACAGGCCGTTGCCGCGTACCGCACGGCGCACCAGTGGCGGCTGACGGCGCCCCTGGCTTTCCGCGAGATGGGTGTCTACCGGCTGCTGTCGCTGCTGGTCGGATCGCCGGAACTGAAAAAGTTCTACCATGAAACATTAGGCAAACTCACCGAAAGCTCGCTGCATAACACCGAATTCATCAGCACCCTGGAAGCGTTTTTTGAGGAACACGGCAACCTCACCCGCACGGCCAAGCGGCTCCACGTGCACCGCAACACGCTGCTCTATCGCATGGAGCGTATCCGCGAGATCAGCGGCATCGACCTCGACAACCCGGAAACCCGGCTGGCCGTCCACCTGGCGCTGCGTATCCGCCGCATTCTGTAACCGCATACCGCGCGCCTCAGGCAAACGCTGCAAATTCGCTCGACACACGCGGCTGGTAAATGGCCTCACCCCCGGCCCCTCTCCATCCGAGACGTTTGGCTGCGCTGGTGCTTCGCCAAACTATGGAGAGGGGAGCAAAACAGGCGTGTAAGAGCGCTTTTCGCCCCTCCTTCAGCTTGGCTGGGGAGGGGCAACCGCCATCAGGCGGTGGGGTGGGGCCGGTTTTTGATTCTGTGGTGGAAAAAACTTAGGGGCGGCGCGGGATTGTCACCGTCAGGCAGGTACCCTGGCCTTCTGAACTTTCGATCACAAAAGTGCCGCCTAACCGGCGCGCGCGCTGCTCCATGTTACGTAAACCAAAACTGTTCGGATTTTCGAGCGCTGCCGGATCAAGACCTTTGCCGTTGTCCTCAACCGTGAGCACCAGCCGGTTATCCAATTCGCGCACGGTCACCCACACATGGGACGCCTGGGCGTGACGGGCGACGTTGGACATCCCCTCGCGCACGATCTGCGTGAGTGAATGGCGCTGCTGATCGGTCAATGTGCGCAGTGACGACGGTACATCCACCGTCACCTCGACCCTGGCAAAGTCCATAAAGTGACGGGCCAAATTTTCGAGCCGCTGGCCAAAGGTAGCCTGTTCATCACGCGCGCTACGCAGATCACGAATATACAGGCGGATATCATCGATGATCTGGTTCAGATCGTCCATAATGCCGTGATACTGCGCTTCCTGCTCCGGCGTCATGGGGAACTGCCCGCGTAGAATCTCCAATTTCATGCCCACCGCGTAGACCGATTGGATCACGCCGTCGTGTAGTTCCATACCGATACGGTCGCGTTCGCGGCTAAGCGCCATCGCCTGGAGTTGTTCTGACAAACGCGTGTTTTCGATCGCGACCGCGGCCTGTTTGGCCAGCAGCACGATCAAGCGTTCATCATCGATGCTGAATAACTCGCCGTCCAGCCGGTCGGTCAAATACAGGTTACCGAGTCGTTCACCCCGGCTGATGATAGGCACGCCTAAAAAACGCTTCATCACCGGGTGATTCTTGACGAACCCGACTGAGCGTGGGTCCTGCGTGAGATCGTCGAGACGGATCGGCTCGTCCGACTCCAGCACCGCGCTTAGCAGCCCTAACCCTTTGGGTTCGTGCGGCATTTTGCTGACGTCTGCCGGGTCCATGCCTGATGTAATGAAAGCTTTGAGTGCGCCATCTTCGTCCGGAATACCCAACGCCGCATACCGGGCATTGGCTAACTCGCGCGCAATATCTGTGATCGCTTGCAGGGTACGGGGCAAGCTCAGGTTAGCGGTGATCGCTCTGGCCGCCCGGCTAAGCGCGTCCAACGTCGCCGCACAGTTCTCAGAGATTTTGTTAGATTCAGGTGTCGAACTCATAGCCTATCAACTTGCTCGCCATTTGCTTCGCTTGTTCGCACATTAACCGGTTTTGTATGCAAAAAAACTATAAAAGCCGGAAGCTTGAACAATAAACAAAATATTAAATCTGGTTTTTGGCCAGTCTCAATGTATAATCTAATAATCTAACCAGGCGTTGTTGTCACAACGTCTTACGATTACATCAATTTCATATAGGGTAAGTCGTGCTGACATTGATACCGGCGCACGTTGTGATGTGGGGCACAATGTCAGCATCGCCTTGACATATGCCGGAGAACCCTGTGGCCCCTGTGCGACTTCTCATTGCTGACGACCACGCGGTCGTTCGCGCTGGACTGCGCGCCTTATTGGAACAACAACCCGACTTCGCCGTTGTTGCCGAAGCCGAAAGTGGTATCGAAGCTGTTCGCCAAGCTGTTGCCCACCAACCCGATATTGTCGTGATGGATATCCGGATGCCGGGGGGCCTGTCGGGCATTGAAGCCTGCGAACAGATTATGGATCAACTACCGCAGACCAAAGTCATCATCCTGACGTCGTATGCCGAAGACGAGCTGGTCATGGACGCGGTGCGAGCCGGTTCTGTGGGCTATGTGCTCAAACGAGTAGGCAGCAGCGATCTGGTCGATGCGATTCGCACCGTCAGCCATGGTGATGCCCTGATCGATCCTACCATGACCAAAGCCTTACTCGAAGAAGTCCGGCAGGCCGCCAAGGTGAAAGAAGCCTCCGCCTTTTCTGAACTCACGCCCCAGGAAATGCGAATCCTGGCCTTGATGGTCGAAGGTCTGACCAACCGCGAGATCGCGGCCCAGTTGTTTCTAGGTGAAGGCACGGTGCGCAACTATGTTGGTAATATCCTGAGTAAGCTCCAGGTGTCCAATCGCGCCGAAGCCGCCGTTTTTGCCGTAAAAAACCACATCGAGCGGCATTTGCCCGGCGACGATGATCACTAACACCGAGTGGTCATACCCATCAGTGATCCGGCCCGGCACGTTTTGTTACCCAACGCAGCACGACCAACACAAACCAACCGGTAACGGTCGTTCCGCCCGCCAGCACATACAGCTTAGCGCCTGCCGTTAAACCAACAATCGCCACAAACCAGATCGAGGCGGCGGTAGTCAGTTCGTGCACTTCCGTTTTGCGGCGAATGATGACGCCTGCTCCCAGAAAACCGACTCCGGTGATCACATTGGCGGTCAGGCGTGAGGCCGTATCGTCATCATAGAGCAGGGCGGCCATGGACATGACCAATGCTGCTCCCATGCCGATAAGCATATGTGTCCGGATGCCAGCGGGACTATGCCGCCACTCGCGGTCCAACCCGATGATGCCGGACAAAACGGCGGCCACTATCACCGGAATCAGGGCCTCAAACTGTGCCTGTGCGCTCATGATTCACCACCAACACACCTTCCCCGTTTAAGCGTCCCACAGTCTATATAATTCTTAATGTGCGTCGTAAACCCTGTTCCAAAAAACGGCAGACTACTCCCTGCCGGATACCTCCTATTGTGGGTACGAGTATAAACGCCGCATCCCTCCAGTGGATAGTGCAAAACATCATCGTCATGCTTGGCGATTGGCACACCCTAAAAACCAAGCGACCCGCCATATCGGGGTCGCTTGGATCAAGGCTGGCTGGAATGTGGCGGGATCAATCGTCGAGCCGCTCCTCTTCAATATAGGCATCCGGCGATTCGATTTCTTCCAGATCGCCGAATCCGTTTCCGCCAGACGATCCAAAACCGATCTGGCGGCGCGGCAGCAGATCATCGCCGGTATTCATCTGGTTCGTGAGGCTGAACACAGATTGTTGCAGCGTTTCCAGGTCAACGGTGCGGCGCTGGTTGTGTGCGGCTAACATACGGGCGTGCAGCGCGATCTCGCGTACAAATGCCCCAGTCTGGCCGACCAGGGATGGCACCATGTCGATATGTTCTTCGTGCCACTGCGGCCCCATATAGTGCTGTAACATCTGGCGGGCGAGGTCTTCATCCGGGATCGGCGGGATCACAAAAATGCGGTCCATACGGCCTGGCCGCTTGGAAATCCGTTCGTCGATCACTTCTGGATAATTGGTGGTCGCCAGCAGCAGCGCCCCACGCGCATTATTGGGCGACTCCAGCCCGTCGAGCACATTCAGGATACGCGCTTTGTCGTCTTTGCGTAAATAAACGTCGATTTCTTCAACGATAAGCAGCACCGGATACCCCGCGTTGGCGACAACATTTAAGGCGTGGTGAATTTTGTGGAACGATGCCCCGTCGTCGTCTGCCCCGGATACGTACACCACGACACGGCTTCTGCGTAATGCGCGTTTAGCCATCGCCGCACACAGCATCGTTTTCCCCGTTCCCGGCGGCCCGACTAACAGCAGTTTTCGGAACGGAGCCAGGTTCAGTTCCTGGTAGATGGGCACGCCATCTTTAAAGAACGCCTCCATGTCGGAATGCAGGTCCTCTTTGATGTGCGCCGGTAAAATGACCTCGTTCCATTCCACGGTCGGCTTAAAATAGGCATTTGTGCCACCGATGATGTACACATCCTGGCGGCGGCTGGGACGGCGCACGGCCTCGTTACACAGCGTTTCAAAGTTCACCCAGGCATCAAGATGTTCAGGGGGAACCAGCGCGATCGCGATAATATTGGGATCGTCATCACGATAGTATGAACTGACATACACTATCTCAAAATCACCGTCCGGGTGTTCAAAACTGAACACAAATGCCCCGACCGTCTCACCCAGCATGGCTTTGCGGCCCGGCACCACGTATTCACTGATCGAGATCACCAGCTCACACGGAATTTGTACCACGCCGGTATAATACGTTTTGTTTTTCAGGCGGCGGCGCGGCTTAACGCGTGACTGTGCAAGCTGGTTTCCACAGCTTTCGGCTGCCCACAGCAGTTGATACTCCCGATCGGCATATCGCTGCTTCCATTCGGTGTCTGCCCACACCGCCAGACGCTCGTACCGCATTTTTGAATCCATCGTGTTTCCTGTACCCGCCCCATACTTCCTACCGTCTCGTTGTAACGACGATTCTCGCACGTCTTAATTCCTCATCGTTTTTCTTTATTGATTGTAACATGCAACATGCCAAATAACAGCCCTCCGCAGGTCTCACGCAGGGTCAACATAAGCTAATCGCTCACGGTTTTCGCCAACGCCCACGCTCTGAACACGCCTGCTCGCCTGGGGCGGTTGACAACTCTGTCCCTGCACGACTATAGTCGTATCAACGATTGTTGCATGTAAATTGATTATAAAATGAGTTTTTTACCAAATTACTTATTATAAAGATGCCGCAGAAAGAGTTGATCCGTGTCTCCTCCCGCCGACACGCTGCCCCATCACATACGTCCACTGGTTCCCTACGACCAGGATATCGTGTGCAAAATCGACCGTGATGCGTTTGAAACTCACCGGCGCAGCCAGCACCAGAGCGCGCGCCCGCTGCGTCTGCGAACCCCCGAAAACATCCGAACGGCCATTTTGCGCGAGCAGCCCGGAATCGTGATCGAGTCACCCCCCGGCAGGCCGGTGGGGTACTGCTTTACTCACATATGGGGTAAGGTTGGCTGGCTGGGGACGCTGGGAATTGCTCCCCCCTATCAAGGGTTAGGGCTGGGCCGCGCGGTGATCGCGGCAGGGCTGGACCTGCTACGCGAAGCCGGATGTGAGACGCTAACCCTGGAAACCATGCCCGAAAGCGGCAAAAACCTGGCCCTCTATACCCTGCTGGGACTTGATGCGTACCGGCTAACGGTGCTGTGCCAGGGCACGCCCAAAAGCGCCGCCCAAACACGCTTTGAGATATGGGAAGATGACAGCGCGATCCGCGATGTCGCGTCACAACTGGTGCCCGGTCTTGATCCCACGCCTGCCGCTGTCTGGCTCAAAAAAGAAGGGGCCGGTGAGACTCTGATCTGGTACGAACATCACACTCCGATCGCGTTCGCGATCCTGCGCACCATTCCACGCCGCCAGCAGGGCTTGTTGACGTATATCACGGTCGAAGTGGCCGCGTGCGTGCCCGAAGCGGCGCACCGCTGGCCGCATATCCTGAACGAGATACAAACATACGCGCGCAGCTTATCCAAGTTGGGCGTGGTCCTGCCGGTCAACACCAACCAGGCCGCGCTGCTGCGCCAGGTGCTCGGTTATGGGATGCACATCGTCCATACACGGGTGCGCATGACACACGGCGCGATGCTGGGCAGCCAGGACGCGATCCTGATGCTCACGCTGGCGATGTAGTCGCGGCTGTGTTTTTATCAGCAGGACCATAAACAGACGGCACCCCTTTTATGACTCAGGCCCACATGACACAAACAAGGGCGGTGATCACCGCCCTGCATGCGTATCTATTTTGTTGACGCTCATAGTTGGTAAAAGCGCCGTACCTGCTTAAATCTCGATGCCGGTCTCTTCCGACAGCAGCATACGCTGCACTTTTAGCGCCAGGTGCAGGTTTAAGCGCACGTTCGGATCATCCATGTCAAGCTCGATGATCTCGGTGATACGGCTCAGGCGATACACCAGTGTGTTACGGTGAATGTTTAGCACGTGCGCCGTGCGTGCCATGTTGCCGTTGTTGGCAAAATAAGCGCTGAGCGTTTGCAGCAAATCGGTGTGATGCTGCTCGTCGTAGTCACACAAGGGTGACAGCCAATGTTCGCAGAAACCTGATAGAATGGTGGGATCGCTGACGTTTAACAGCAGTTCGTACAGGCTCAAGTCGCCAAAAAACGCGACTTGTGAGTCGTCCCACAACTGCTCGGAGAGAGTCAGCGCGCGTTCGGCTTCCTTGAAGGATTCACGCAGCTTTGACAATCCCTGGACCGGGCGGCCAACTCCCGCGGTCACGTCACCATCGGGTGCGGCCTGGTCTAATACGGCGTGCAGCATATCGACGATCTGCTTGAGCCGCTGCGTTTGCTGCGGTTCGTCCAATGGGAACAACAGCACCGCCCGGTCAACGTACCGGCCACAGGGGGCCTGGATGCGGCGCTGGTGCAGCTCACCTTTGATGAGCTTAACCATGCGTTCGGGCGAAAATGCACCGCCGCTGCGCTCGCCGTTCGGCACCCAGTGGAATAATACCACCGCGTACCACAGCCCCGGCTGGTACCCGTCTTTTTCGGCACGCAGCGACAGCAGCGCATCATCCGCCGCCGGCATACCCAGCCACTCTGTGATCCAATCACGCGCGGGTGCCACGCGCTCAACAGTCACATCCGAGGCGCGTTGACGCACGATCTCGCGTGTGAACACGGGCGCGCAATATTCCAACGCCAGCAGATCAAATTCATTAGGGGACTTACCGGCGCTGAGCACCGACACGTACCCTAATAACCGGCTTTCATGAATCAGTGGGGTAGTCAGGCCCGCCGGGCTTTCGATAACCTGCCAATCGTCTTCATAAAATGTGCGATCTTCCAGATCGAACCGGCGCACAAATTCGGTTCCCCCGGCTAACGCCATGTGGACATCCCAGTCTTGGCCGCGAGACGCCGGTAACCCACGACTCAACACGTTCCCGTGGCGGTCATAGATCACAACCGGGTGATCCAGCATACGCGCGATGGCGTTAAGCATGGTGGTCAGGCCGCGATAACTGGCGGCATGACGCTGTAATGTCTGCTGAAGCTCGAAGGCCCGCTGGGTTAGCTGAGCTTCATAGTTCGTGAAGAGGCGGTTGACGGCCCGCTCTACCTGCGGCAGTACGGCGCGATCGGGCAGGGCAATAAGCGGGAAATGGTGTGCTCTGGCAGCTTGATGCGCCCGTGGCGTGAGCGTACCACGTACCGCCAAGGCACTGGCTCCGGTTTTGGCTAGTTCCTTGATCAAGGCTTCTAGCGACAGCGGTTTTTGATGGCCCACCAGCGTACTTACGGAAACGATCACCAGTTCGCCGTTTTCTACATCTGCCACATAAGGC
This sequence comes from Anaerolineae bacterium, assembly GCA_016930015.1. GTDB lineage: Bacteria > Chloroflexota > Anaerolineae > Aggregatilineales > Aggregatilineaceae > JAFGHR01. Next base: position 15,207 of record JAFGHR010000064.1, read on the forward strand.
GGTTGGGCGCGCAGTTGGCGTGCCCAGCGAACAGGCGTGTCCAGTTTTCCAGCAACCAGGCGACTTCCGATTGGCAAAGCCAATTTGAGCAGTGTTTGGATATCTATTGAAGTCGAAGTGGCGTTCATCGAATTTTCTCCCCCCAGGCGGTGTACACGGACATGATTATGTGCTGGTGTGCCATGTAATCAACCTACCGCAACTGGACACCTAACATTTTACGAGGTGTGGTCCGGTGTGTCTTCAGGCATGTTTTATGAGATTCTGACGAAGACCTTTGTGCAAAGTGCACAAAATGATGCGCTTTTATTGGATGGGATGAGATATTCTTAAGAAGAAGTAAAGGTTAGGCAATCACTTGTGAAAATCCGCTTAATATGATAAACATCGACCGCCAACTGCGCCACCAGCATACCAAACGCCCATATTCATAAAATTCGAACATGCACGATCCCCTTGTTCTGCTATAATACAATTAAGCATTTAATAATGTTTATGAACACCGTAAATGGTCTGGTGGATGTTGATTCACCTGAGCTAGCCCAACCGGCCCCATTATGTTGTTATACGTTCGCGGATAAAATTACTGGTAACACGGCTGATGTATCATTTATTGATCGCCGAAGACGAACCGATTTTTCGCCAGTTCACTGCGATGGCGCTGGAAATGGAAGGGTATCATATCCGTGCTGTGGGCAGTGGTAAAGATGCGCTTAACGCCCTTCGCGAAGAACTTCCCGACCTCCTGATCCTCGACGTGAGTATGCCTGATATGAGCGGGTGGGATGTGATCACCCATGTCCACGACGATCCCGCCCTATCGCACACGCCTATTCTGCTGCTGACCGCTAATGCAGACGAAGATACACAGCGCCGTGCCCTGGCTGAAAAGCTGAACGGTGTCTTGATCAAGCCCGTCAGCATACACGAACTGCTCAACACTGTGCAGCATACGCTTGAAAATCGCACCTAGATCACGTGCCAACGTGTATCGAACGTCGGCCAAACGTCTTGGACAACCTGCTGATCCCCTCGTTATAATACGCCCTACGATATACTGGCAGTTGTGTCAGTCTGACAATTTTGTCAGTTGGAAAACGGATATCAGGCTATGGATCAGAATCATATCGACCCCACCGGGCACACGTCACAACCCGGCGAGCCAACCACCAACCGGCCCGCCGATGAATCCGCCGCTGACTCACCTGCCGGGCAAGCCGGTATCCCGGATACCAAACCCAAAGCCCCAGCCGGACTGCGCGACGCGATCCAGGCGCAGCAGGAAACAACCGGGCCGGGCACGCCACCGCCAGCCGAAACGCCGATCGCCGCCCCTGGGATCATCGCGCCGCCGGAATCGCTCCACCAGCGGTTGGCTGCCGAAGAACCGCCCATCACTATCCTGGACGATACCGCCGAGCGCTCGCCAACCCGTCCGCGACGGCCATCCCCGCCCCCGGTGCTGGCCGCCGTCGTGATAGTGGGCACGCTGTGTATGTGTTTGATGTTGGTCACGCTGGCCGGGGTAGCCGGGTATCGTGATGGCCTGGCGACCAACGACGCCAAGATCACCCAGACCCTGGCAACCGGGATCGCGGAACAGTACGCGACAGGCGTCGCCGACCTGGACAATGGTTATGCAGAGTTGGCCGCCGCCCGGTTTGAATGGATTGTCGAAACCATCCAGGCGCCAACCGAATACGCACGTGACAGCGCCGCCCGGCTGGCGATGGCCCGCACGATTGCCGCGTATACACCCACACCCTACCCGACAACAACATTCACTCCAAGCCCATCGCCGTCGCCCACAGTGATACCTGCTGCCCCGGCTGCCGGCTCGCTCACGCCGTCGCCCGGCGAATCCACCCCCAGTGGACCCACTGCTCCCGGTGGACCTGACCCGGCAGACCTGTATGAACAGGCATCAACCGCGATGCGTGTCGCGCACTACGAAGAAGCGATCGAGTGGTTGGAATCACTGATGGCCCTGGCGCCTGCCTATCGCGCCGAGGAAACCAAAGCCATGTACATGGAAGCCCTGGTGACGCAGGGGCGCATTTACCTGCGCGGGCAAAACCAGGACGGGGAAGACCGGCTGGCGCGGGGTGTGCTGCTGATCTACAAGGCGGATGAAATTGGCAAGGTCGAGCCGCCTGAACTGCTAGGTGAGGCGATTTTTGTGGAGATGTATATCAACGCGCGTAGTTATGTCAACGGGGGAAATTACGAAGCCGCCGTGCCGGTTTTGCAGGAATTGTGCAGCATGAACTGCGGTTGGAGCTATCCCAGCGTCAACGGTGTCAGCGTGCGTGATCTGCTCGATCAGGCACAATCTGGCGGCGGCCCATCGTAGTCGATCAACATCGGTGCTACAACTACCCCTATTGATAATGGTGGCTGTCCAGCAGCGTTTCGACAGCGTCCAGGAAATCTTGCGGCATGATCGGTTTGGATACCCAGAGGTCGATCCCCAATTCTTCGATCTCCGGGACCATGTTGGGGCGAGCTGTCAGGATCATGACTTTCATACTATCCAGGTGAGGCATACTGCGTACGTGCTGAAGCACTTCATGCCCTGACACTTCGGGCATTGCCAGATCAAGAATCAGCAAATCAGGTACTTCTTGCTCCAGAATGTTGAGCGCTGCCACGCCGCCACTCGCCTGGAGTGTCTCACAATCCAGGCGCTCCACCAACCCAGAAAACAGCCGGAGCAACCCTGGTTCATCGTCTACAATCAAGACCAGCGGAATAGACACGATCTATCACTTTCTCCCCACGACGCACACATCTAATGATACCTCTTGCTCCTTTATTTGACTAGCGTATTATGGTCGGAGAATTTCTGCTTATTTTTGACATAATAGACCAATTACGACCCTTCTATTTCGCGTAGTACGGCCCGTACCGGACTGCCGCATACCCCTGCGATCTTGAGCGGCAGCGCTACCAGTTCGTACCGGCCATCCGGCACCCCGGCCAGCGCCAGGTATTCCAGGTTAGCGATCCCGTGATGGCGCAGCCGGTGATGGCAGGGTAAATCCGTACTGTCGAACCAGTCCACAGAGGGACTGTCTAATCCTAGCAGAACACCGCCCTGGGCCGCCAGCCAATCGATCAACGCCACGGTGGGATACGGAAAATCGTCCGGCCAGTCGTCATCGGGTACATCACTCACCCAGGTATGGATCAACAGGCGTTCGAGGTTAGCCAGATCATACGCGTCAAAATCGGATGGCACAATGCCGCCGTGCTGCCGTGTGATGGTCACCACGTGCGCCGGGCCGATGTAGTGCGCCAGCGGCATCTGGTCGGGATGCTGCCCGTCATCGTCAAAATGGTAATAGGCGTCGGCGTGACTGCCGGTGTGCGGGCTGAGTGTTATCGTTGTTAAGTTCACCGATGAGCCGTCCCGTTTGCGCAGCGTATGCGTAAACGAAAATGGCGCATCACCAGGCCACACGGCCAGCGTAGGCGTTATGGTCCGGCTGATGTCATAACAACGCGGCAGTTTGCCGGGTTGTGCTGGTGTGTTTGCCATAAAGCCAACCCTATTATACCTGGAGAGCGTTCCCGGCAGCCGACATCAGACTGACGTTTTTCCGCCGGGAACCCACCATTCACTACCTGAACCCTACGTAACAAACGCCCGCCCGCTGGTATGTTGTTCCCATGCGCCGTTGTCAAGAATAGCTTGTATGGCGCTGATGACCATCCGCACTTCGTCATCGCTGTTATAAAAGTGCGGGGAAATCCGAATCCCGGCCTGGGGACGATAGTCTACCAGAATCTCGCGTGTGATCAGCTCGCGCGACACCTCGTAGGCGTGCGGTGGATTAACCGTGACCGTGCCACCGCGCCGTTCGGGATCACGCGGCGAGTTCACCGCGTAACCTGCCGCCTCGGCCAGTTCGATCAACAGCGCGGTCTGGTGTTTGGACTTGCGGCGGATGTTCTCGACGCCAACCTGCGCGATGATCTCCACGCCGGGGCGGTTCGCGTACAGGCTGGCCATAGCCGGGGTACCGTTCAAGAAACGGAACGCGTCGTCGCGCAACTCGATATCGGCCACCTCAAAGTCAAATGGGCGCTGGTGAGCCATCCACCCGGTCAGGCCCGGTTTCATCGTCTTCAGGTGATCTTCGCGGGCATATAAAAACACGCCGCCCGGCCCGCCGCACATCCACTTGAGCACACCGGCCAGGTAAAAATCCACGTTGAGCGCCGTTACATCAAACGGCACGATCCCGGCGGCGTGGTAACCGTCCAGGATCACGGTTGCGCCGACGGCGTGCGCCTTGTCGATGATCGGTTTGACGTCGAGAATGTACGCGCTGCGGAACAGCACATGGCTGACCGGCACCAGCAGCGTTCGTTCGTCGATGGCGTCTACAATACGCTCCACCGACACGCTGATATCGTCGTCACCGGGGATCATGCACAACTCGATATGGGACGGCAGCATGCCGCGCAGCACGTAATACACCGATGGGAAAATGCCGCCTTCGATCACGACCTTATTACGCGGCCCGTCGAAGTCAAAGCAGGATAACAAAATACCCTGGGCCAGCGATACGTTCTGGTGCATCGAGACGGTGTTGGACGGCGCGCCGATGATCCCGGCGATCTGGTTGCCCAGCGCCACGTTCATATCCCACCAGCCTTCACCCCAGGCACGAATGCCGCGCGCGGCCCAGGTATCGGCGTAGTCGCGCAGGCTGTCGTATACGGCGCGGGGCATGGCGCCCAGCGAATTATTGATCAGGTACGTTGTTTCATTGACGATCGGGAACGCGTCCCGCCACTTCAGCAGCGGATCGTTTACATCAAGCTTATTCAAAGACATGAGATAACCTATCGTTGGGCAATGTTTTCTGGACATAAGTTTAATCACCCTGGATAGAAAAGTAAAATTGACGTTCCCCCGTTCCTGGCCAATAATCAAGGCAAGTGTAACCTCACGCCATACCGGAGAGCGCTGCCCATGTCCGATCCGCAAAAAACCGTGTTCATCAGCTATCGCCGCAACGTCAGTTCGTTTATTGCCCGCGCGATCTTTCAGGATTTGCGCGCCCACGCGTATGACGTGTTCATGGATACCGAGAGCATCGACAGCGGCGTGTTTGACACCATCATCCTGAACCAGATCGCTGCCCGCGCGCATTTTGTGCTGGTGCTGACCAGCGGCACACTCGACCGGTGTGATGAGCCGGGTGACTGGCTGCGGCGCGAGATCGAACACGCCATGCAGTTACAGCGAAACATCGTGCCCGTGCTGGTCAACGATTTCCGGTTTGATCAGCAGGCGCAGTATCTTTCCGGCAAGTTGGAGCAACTGCCCCGGTATAATGCCCTCAATGTGCCGCACGAATACTTTGAAGAGGCCATGAACCGGCTGCGCTCACGTTTTTTGAAACAGCCGGTTAGCGGCACGATCCAGCCCACGCCCAAACACGAAGAGATCGCCGTGCAGCAAAAGATCGACGAGGCGAACAGCCAGCCGCCGCCCACCGAAGCCGAACTAACGGCGGAAGCGCTGCTGCTGCGCGGCTTCCAGCAGCATGAAAACGGCGATTATCCCAGCGCCATCGCCAGTTATGATGAATCACTGCGCCGTAATCCCCAGTCCGGGCTGGCCCACTACAACCGGGGTATCAGCCGGTATTGCCTGGGCGACTTTAACGGCGCCATAGACGATTTTACACAGGCGATTTTGCTGTCACCGGAGCGCGTGGACACGTACATCAACCTGAGCCTGGTCTACAACCACCAGGGACGGTACGACGCCGCGATCAATGCCTGCAACCAGGCGATTCGTGTCGCGCCGATGTCGGGTGCGTCCGCCGCCGCGTATAACAACCGGGGGGTGGCCCGTTATCACAAGCACCTCTACAAGCAGGCGCTCGACGATATCAACAAAGCGCTTCAGATCGATCCGGCACTGGCTGACGCCTACGACAGCCGGGGACAGATTTATTTTGCGCTGGGACGTTACGAACACGCGTTAGCCGATTTTAATAAAGTGAACGAACTCCAGCCGGGGGCCACCTGGGCGATTGGTGGGCTGGCCATCACGCGGCATGCCATGGGCCACACCGCCGAAGCCAAACGCCTGTGGCACATTCTGGTCGCGCTCGATGAAAACTACCGGGATGCAGCATGGAGCGGTAAACAACTCGACTGGGATACGCCCTTAATCAACGAAGCGCAAAAACTGATTGAGCTGTTGTAGGCACACACCTGTAAGGTTATGGGAGAATTGCGAAGCCGGTTGCGGCAGGTCTATTCGTTCAGTTTCTCCAGGTAAACCAACTCCAGCGCCGGGGTGACCGCGGCGCGGCGATATTCGCGGTAGCCCAGTTTCTGGTACAGGTACAGGTTACGCTCACTGCGAAAGCCGGTGAACAACTCGAAGCGCGCCGCGCCGTCAAAGTGCGCCTCAATCGCGCCTATCAGGCGTGTGCCGATGCCCTGGTTCTGGTGGTCAGGGTGCACGATCAACCGCCCCACGTAACACGTCCCCTGGTCGATATACCCCCGCACAGCCCCGACGATTTCCCCGTTCACCGTCGCCTTGAGATATATCTGCCGCTCGAAATCGACCCCGATCTCATCCAGTGTCTGCGTGAGCGGGGGAATCGTGTAGTCGTCGTAGATCGCCGCCTCGCTGCGGTACGCCAGTTTTTGCAGAGCCAGGAGATCGGGTACGTCGGCTGTGTCTGCACGTTCGATGATCATGATGATGCTCCTTTTGGAGATAGGGCGCATAACGAAATACCCCAATGCAGGAATGAATCAGATATTCTGAATGTTTTCCGTCGTAGTTCAGCCTGAATACAGGGCATCCGCGTTTTTAAGCGTCCGCCAGCCACGTATACGGCCAGTGATCCGCCGACGCCACTAATCCGGCTTCTACGGGAGCCTGGCGCAGTTCATACAGCGCGTTGCTCAGCTTGTATTCGGACCGGAACACCTGCCGGTGCCAGCCGTTTTGCCAGACGCGCAGTATCATCCCGCCCCACACCGGGTTATAGCGCAGCACCCTGTCCAGGGGATCGACGGCGTCCGGTGTTTCACAACCGCTCATGTGCCGGATCGTGTTTAACAGCCGCGCTTGGCTCTGCGCTTTGAGAGTATCCACATAGGCAAAAACGGCGTCTTCGGGGGCCGGACCCACTACCAGCCGCACACTATCCGGCAGCACGGTCATACCCCACAAGTTACCGGGCGCACCGGGCGCCAACGCCTTCAGCACATCATACACGAGCCGGGCCAACCGGGGAATCGCCAGCAGCGGCGCATGATCGGCGATCACCACAATTGCCTGAGTGTAAAATTTCTCGCTGCCGCCCCAGACCACGAATATTGAATCCCCTTTAGCAGGCTGTTTTGTTATAACCTTATCACGCAATTTTATGATAAATATTTTTAAAAAGCCCGTTCATCCCTGACCAACATGAGTCTTGAGCAAAAAGAGAAAGGGAAACGACAATGTACAACCTGCCGGCCCTGCGCTACGGTGCGCTCATGGGACTCCTCGTAACGGCGCCGCTGATGGCATTATTATACCTGGCCGAGCAAGTCTTCGACCTGCCATTTGTACCGTTCGACTTCTTCGACTGGTTGGCGCGCGTGCTGCCCGGCGACATCATCACACGCGTGATCGACACCATGGTCGAATTCATCGACCGCTTTGATCTGGGCGAAACATCCGGTACAGCCAAAACACTCGAAGCCCTGGGAGCACTGGGGATGTTTTTGGGCATCGGAATCGGGGCCGCGTTGGTGCTGTATGTGGTGCTGCGGCACTTCGAAAACCGCTGGCAAAGCGTGCGCCTGGGACGCATCCCGGCACCTGTTTTGGTTGGCCTGCTCGCGGGGGCGGTTATCGGCCTGCCGCTGATCCTGATCAGCCAGGATGTGAATGTTCTGGCTGGCGCTCCCGACAGCGTCCAGGTGATCTGGCTGGCGGCGGTTTTTTTGACCTGGGGCGGTGCGTTGGGCTGGGCTTATGATCACCTGGCGGTGCCGGTTCCGGTTGAAGCGCCCGCCGGGGAACCGGTCAGTACGCCGGGCGTGACCGCTGAGAAGATCGACCGCCGCACGTTTTTGATCCGTGTGGGTGGTGGTGCTGCGACTCTGACCGTGCTCGGCGCAGGAATTGGCCGGTACCTGGAATATCGCGACGAAAAAGACTACCGGGACCGGATCGCGCGCAACCGTGACGCCGTTGTCCCGCAGGACCTGCCCAACGAGGGCGCCGGGGTGGTCGCGGTGCCCGGCACGCGTCCCGAATATACGCCGCTGGAAGACCACTACCGCATTGATATCAACGTGCGCCCGCTCGAACTCGACGGGGATTCGTGGCGGCTGCGGATTAACGGGCTGGTAGACCAGCCGCTCACGCTGTCACTCGATGACCTGCGCCGGAACTATGATGCGCTCGACCAGTACGTTACATTGGCCTGCATCTCAAACCGTATCGGCGGTGACCTGACCAGCACCACGCGCTGGACCGGTGCCAGTTTACAAACCGTGCTGGCCGGTGCCGGTGTCCAGGCGAGCGCCTCACACCTCAAGATCACGTCGGCGGACGGTTTTTCTGAAACGGTCGCGCTGGACATGGTCAACCAGGACCCGCGTATCATGCTGGCCTACAACTGGGACGGTATCCCGCTGCTGCACAAACACGGTTTCCCGCTGCGCATTTACATCCCCGACCGGTACGGCATGAAACAGCCCAAATGGATCACCGATATCGAGGTCATGGATCACGATGAAGACGGCTATTGGGTCGAACGCAACTGGGACAAAATCGCCCGGATGCGGGCTGTATCGGTTGTGGATGTGGTGGACGGCGGCGGCACCATTGAGCGTGACGGCCAGATGGTTGTGCCAATTGGCGGGATCGCGCACGCAGGCGCGCGGGGTATCTCACGGGTCGAGGTGTCCGTTGATGACGGCGAATGGACCGCCGCCGCCCTGCGCGAGCCGCTGTCTGATACCACGTGGGTAATCTGGCGCTACGAATGGCCGTTCGAAGCCGGGGAGCATACATTCGCCGTGCGCTGCACCGAAAAAGATGGCACCCCTCAGATCACCAACTCCAACCCGACCAAACCCAGCGGCGCCACCGGAATCCACCGACTGAGCCGCACGCTGTAAACTGGTTCGGAACGGATCACGGGGGAAATCAAAAACGGGCCGCACCTGGTCATCAATGCGACCCGTTTTTTCGCATACTCAATCCGCGGTGCCCGGCTCGATGACTGGCGGCTGGCAGCCGTTCAGCAGCAGCATGGTGACACCGTTAAACACCTTATAATCGACCACGCAGTTTATCCGGCTGCTCAACCACTGGGATGTTACGGTATGGTTGGATTCCAACGGGTCAAACGCCTTCATCGCGCTCAGGCGGTGAATATCCTCGTGTGGGCTGCGATAAATCACCCAGTAGCGTTTTTCCGGATCAGACGGCGGAATCACCTCGTCGGTTTCCGAAAGCTGGATCACGTGCAGCGGCTCCGTCACGTGAAAATAGCGCTTAAACGAGATCAGGGTCACGGCGCGGTCTACGACAAAGATATCGTCCGGCTGGTACTCGGCTTCGGTATACCGGGCCGCATCACGCCAGTTTTCGCGCTGGATGTCATGATGATAGATCGACAGGCCGACCGTGACTCCGCCGGTCAGCGCAAAACAGGCCAGCACCACCGGCCACCCGTGGCGGGCCAGGTACGCCAGGCCGTAAGACACAATGAATACCAGGCCGGGAAACAGCACCATAAAGTACCGGTCAACGTAGAGATTCAACGAAAACAGGGACACGATAAACACCAGCGTGATCGGCATCGTCAGCAGCACCACCCAATACAGGTTATTGACCACCTGTTTGTTCCAGTAGCGCAGCGTGAACCCGATCGCAACCAGCGCGACCGCCAGCCCCGGCAGTGAATACCACTTCAGGTACCCGTCATAACCCACCGTCATGTTACGCAGCGACAGCACCACGTCCACAACCAGGGGACGCGGTCCCCACTGCGGTTCGCGGGCTGTCATGTTGATCACCATCAACAGGAACCAGAACGCCATCGGCAGCGCGGCCACGATCTGCGCGATAAACCAGCGGCGCATCAGGGCCGACTTGTTACGCCAATGCATGCCCAGCAGAACAAACTGCGCGACCGGCAGCGCCAGCATGGAGTAATGCGTAAAATACGCGATCATGCTGGTCAGCGTGAGCAGCGTCCACGTGCGGCGGCTGTACCCCCGGTACCACAGCATCAGAAAGAAGTACGACACCAGCACCGCCAGCACAAAGATCAACGAGTAGCCGCGCGCGGTGCGCGACAGCCAGATATGGTACGGGTTAAAGGCCAGCCACGCGCCGCCCCACAGCGCCATGTCATACCGTTTGTAGAGCCGTGTGAAGACGAACATCACCACGGCCATACCGATCACGCCCATCAGCGCCGATGGGAAGCGCAGCAGCAGTTCGTTGCTGCCGGTCGGAAACAAACGCAGCGCCAGGAAATAAAACGGCGTCTGGTCGATCGTTTTGAGGATCGACTCAAGCGAATCTCGCAGCGGCGCTTCGGCGCGAAACTCGGTCATGACTTCGTCTGCCCATAAACTGGGCTGTCCCAGGTCCCACACGCGCAGCACAAAACCGGCCAATAACAGGGCTATCGTGACCCAGAGATAATATGTCGGGCGCCGGTTCGGCGCGGCGGTAGTATGAATAACATGATGGCTGGACAAAATTCCCTCTGGTTCATCAACTCGCGGCAGAGGCTAGTAGATAATCTGGCACGGACTGCAAACACGGCACCCACCCTCAAGGGCAGATAAAACACAACAAACGCTTCTCCCCTCCGGACTTTTGCCCGCAGGCTGTGCCCGGTTTCCCCTCCCCGGCCAGGTTATGGATGCCTCCACAACCAGACTATGGATGCCTCCATAACCAGACTATGGAGGGAAAAATGCAGCGCTCGCGCGTGTTTTTGAAGTCCCCCGTCCAGCTTGGCTGGAAGGGGGATTTAGGGGGAAGGCGTTGCTCAAAAACTCAACTGTGAATTTGATGCAATCACCCCACCCTCAAGAGAGCCGCTGTGTTACCCAACGATAACGCGTCTCACGTAATGTTTCCACGTCGTCGGCGGGCGGATCGGCTACGCCGACGGCTTCGAGCGCAAATGAGGCCGACACCGCGCCATAACAGGCGGCTGTCGCCAGGTCACCGGTTTTGAGCCACCCGGCCAGAAACCCGCCGCCGTAACTGTTCCCGGCCCCGGTCTGGTCAACCAGTTCGGGAACGGGTACGGCGGGCAGCCTGAGTACGTGGCCGTTGCCTTGTTGGCCCACCATCGAGCCGTGTTCACCCATGCGCAGCACCGCAATACGCGCGCCGTCATCGAGCATAGCCCGCACCAGCGCTTCCGGCTCCGCAACCCCGTACACCTGCCGGGCTTCCAGCCAGTTAGGTGACACGATATCGACATCGGGCAGCGCCGCGCGAAATTCGGCAGCGTTGGCCGGGATCATGTACTGCTGGAGCGGCTCCCAGAACAGCACCGTGTCCGGGAACAACTCGCGCCACTGCCGCAGCGGTGCCGCATCACGCAGCAGGTGTATACCGCGCGCCCGGTGATAGGCTGGCGGCATCTGGTCCGGCAGCGGCTCGTGAATAAATGGGTCCAGCACGTCAACCCGGTAAATCTCGGTACGTTTGCCGTCCCACTCGAACAACTGCCATGCGCGCACCTGGGGAATCTTTAGCCAGATCAGCCCCTGCAAGTCAAAATCTCGCTCCAGGCGAAGCCGCGCCGAGTCGGGCAGGTCATGTCCGGCGCAGGCAAAAATACCGGCCCGCTGGTTCCAGATCAACAGTCCGGCAGCCGCGTGCACCACGCCGCCGCCGAGCACTTCCATGTGTGTTCGCCCATCCGGATATACAATGTCATCGATAAAGATGCCGCCCACACATACCGCGTCGGGCCGGGTTGAGTCAGGCACGGTTCCCCCTGGTTAGTTGCTCCACATAAAACAATAGATTACCACTAACGGCGCACCTCGCCCACAATGTGACTATCCCGGATGCGACTCGCTCCGTCGGCCCAATCCACCGTGCGCCCACCGCCGAAGTCCTGGAAATAAATCGCACCGGCTGCGGCAGCGCGTTCAGCCGCCAGCAGTTCGCCGGGGATGCTGTACACCAGCGGCGCGAAACATTCGCGTATGGCACCCTTCACCGCCAGCACATGATCCACAAACGGGCTGATCGTCGCTTCACCGGCGGGCAGCACGGCCACCGTCCGCCGCCCGATCGACTGCGCGGCGCGGGCTGCTTCGGCCATGCGGTCGGCATCAAAACCAGCCGCGCTGATCAACACGGTGGGCGTATCCGGGCGCGCCGAGAAATACTGCAAATGGGTCCATTCTTCGGTGTCCTGCGCCATAGCCGGATCGCCGCTGGCTTCCAGCATTTTGGCCGCGCTGAACATCGCCACGCCGTACAGCGGTCCCGCGCCCACGTACACCCATTCGGGGATATCCGTCCAGGCCGGTACGATCTCGTGCGCCAGCGGCTCGCATGCCCGGATCGTAGCTTCCATCACGTCCGCCAGCGCGACCAGTTCCGCACGCAGCGCGTCGGCCTGGGCCGTCGTCAGGTGGCCGCGTACCTCACCGATCCGGATCGCGGCGCTGTACAGGCCCATCTGTGACGCCAGGTAGGACCGCACGCCCGGCACAACCATACCTTTGAGTTCGTCCGGCAGCGGCGGCACGTTGGTCTGGAATACGGTTTCGGCGGCCTGCGCCAGCGGTGAATCCGGGGTACCGGTGAGCGCCACGCCCACCGCGCCCACCTGCCGCGCCAGTTGCAGCGCTTCAATGGTGCGGCTGACCACGCCCGATACCGACACCGTGATCACGAGATTCGTTTTAGGGCCGGTTTCGGGCAGGTAGCCGACCACGTAACGGCTGAACGGCAGCGAACTGATCGCCTGGGCAGGTACACCCGCCAGTTGGTGAAACGCCAACTCAGCGCCTACCGGGGCATGATAGCTGTCGCCGCAGCCGACCAGGTACACACGTTTGATCGACGTGCACAGCTCAAAATCGAACGCGGCCCGCGCCGATTCGTCAAACGGCTTGGCGATAGCGCGGACCAGCGCCGGGAGCGTGTCTATTTGCTGGTGCATCGGAGAACGTTCGGACATGGTCAACCTCGCATGATTCTAGTTAAACAAACTCACCATTTTAACCGGACAGCGTTAAGCGGCGCTGTCCAGCGTGTACTTCATCCAGGCGGCGCGCCACATCTGCCGGATCGGGCAGCGTTGGCGGCAAACCGACCTGCTCGATCATATACGACGCGGCGACACTCGCATAACACGCGGCGGTTTTTATGCCGTCTGACAGCCGGGCCGCCAGCGCTCCACAAAACGCGTTCCCTGCGCCGACCACGTCAACGATCGTCGTTTTTACGGCGGGCACGTGCACGCCCCAGCCCTCCGGCAGATTCCACACGTCCGCGCCGTCAGCGCCGCGCCGCACCGCCAGAATCCGCCCGCCCAGCGCCCGGAAACGATCGAGCACCGCGTGGTAATCATCGTGCTGCACCAGGCGCGCGGCTTCATAACTGTTTGGCGAAAAAACCGCACACGCCGACAGAAGCGCGCGTATGGCGTCGTCACGCATGGTATAGTCGGGCGCTTTGAACGGTTCCAGGGAGACAACGCGCCCGCGCCCTTGAAGCTCCACCGCAAACGCAGCCGCGCCCGGCTCGCCGGGGTGAATGCCCCAATGAAACACGCGCGCCTGGCGGTATGAATCCGGCAGCACGTCCCAGCGCCGGGCAAGCTGCTGGCCCAATGTATCCAGCGGCACGCGCCAGACCTGATGCCGCCGCCCGCTGAATTCAAGCACCTGCCATGCGCGCGGCGTCGGGAGATCGGTCACGCGCACGCCGTCGAGATTAATACCGGCGGCACGCAGCGGCGCGAGTATCTCAGCGTCGATATCCGCGCCGATGCCTGCCACCAGCCCGACACGCTCACCGCTTCCCAACGCCAGCGCCATGCCCCAGGCCGTCTGGGGACCGCCGCCGCCCAGCACGTCCATACGGGTATAACCTTCCGGGAAAACGATATCGTCTACAATGATTCCAAACGCGACAAACTCGATCATGTTACACCTTGCCATACACCAAACAACCACTCAAACACAAACGGGGCGAAAAGTGCGCCGCCCCTGCTATTATGCATGTTCTCAAAGCATATCCTCAAAAATGGCGTACCGTGTGCCCGGTGTTATCCTGATAATACCGCCAACACCTGGGCGCGAGTCGGCAAACCGCCGCGTGCGCCCTGATGCTGCACCTTGATCGCAGCGGCGGCGCTGGCAAATGCTAGCGCTTCCGGCAGGTGCGCCCCGTCCAGGTAGGCCGCCAGCAGCGCCGCGTGGAAACAATCCCCTGCGCCGGTTGTATCCACCACGCGCGGGACCGGCAGCGCCGGTTGAAACACCGGTTCGATAAACTCATCGGTGATCCCATACGCGCCGCGGCTGCCTGCGGTCATGATCAGCCATTGGCCGGGCACGACCAGATCGCGCAGTGACGACACACCCAGCGCGACCAGGCTGCCGGACGTCAAAAACACGACGTCGGCCACGCGCATCACGCCGAATAGTTCGTCACCGTGCAGCGGTACGGCGTTTTCGACGTCCAGCGCCAGCAGGCCGCCGGATTCCTGCGTAACGCTGCGCAGTTGGCCGCACCATTCCAGGTCACGCGGGAACGTGTACGTGACGCGCGTGCGCCCGACCAGCATCAACTGCTCGGCGGTCAGCGACATACGGTACAACGGAAACGCGGGCAGCAAAATCTGCCGCCCGCCCTGTGTATCCGTGATCACGATGGTAAATGGCGTCGGCTCGCCGGGTACGTGCACCAGTCCCACCGGGGAAACGTGCCACTTCAAAAAGTTTTCCTGAAGCATGGCGCCTTCGGCGTCATCGCCCGCCCAGCCGATATACCCCGCGTACAGGCCCAACTGGGCGGCGGCGCAGGTCGCGTTAGCCACAAATCCGCCCGGCAGCTTGCCGACCAGCGTCGCCGGATACTTGGCGTCCGAGGTGGGCAGGCGATCCACGCGCAGCGCCAGATCGTAGGCCAAACCGCCCACCCCGACAAAATCAAACGTAAATGACACGTCCTGCCCTTCCCCCGCCCCCAGTAAGACTCAGGCCTGCACCGTCTTGATCAGCAGGTCTTTCCAGCGTTTAGCGTCGATCTCCCAGCACACGGTGATATGCGGATCGCCTTTTTGGGCGAGCGGCTGCCACATGGCCACATTCGCCGTGTCGTAGGGTGCGACGCCAATTTCATCGACGACGGTCATGCCGCGCGTGTATGTGCCGTCGCACTCGATCTCAACGTAATGTTTGCTTTTGCGCGTGCATATCGTGGGATCGATGGCGATCGCCATCGCCACCGGGTCAGGCAGTCCCAGGCCGGGATCACCCAGCCAGTTACGGTTTGCATCCAGCGCCGACACGTTGCAGTCAATGGTAAAGTGTGACAGCGGCGTGTTGATCTCGTTCTTGAAATAAGCCATCTCTTCTTCGGACAGGTTCGCTTCGCCCCGGCATAACTCCCAACCGGCCATTTCGATCGGCAGGCCGGAGCGAAAACACAACCGCGCCGCTTCCGGATCACACCAGATATTGTATTCAGCCGCAGGCGTCACGTTGCCGACCGTACACGCCGCCCCGCCCATCACCACGCAGCGGCTGACGTTGTGAACGATCTCCGGCGCTTTGCCGACCGCGAGCGCGACATTGGTCATGGGGCCGAGTGTGACCAGTATGATACCGGGGTTGGCCTTGATAGTATCGATCAACACGTCAACCGCGTTCCCCTCGGCGGCGGGCGTTTTGGCCGTGTAATTCATGCCGCCCATACCGTCCGGCCCGTGAAAAAAATAGGCACGGTAGATATCGCGGATCAAGGGTTGGTCGGCGCCTTCGTACACGGGCACGTTTTTACCGCACAACTCGACCGTGTAACGCGCGTTGATGCTGCCCTGGGCGACCGGCATATTGCCCGCCACAATCGTGATCGCCTCAACCTCAATATCCGGCGTTTGGAGCGCCATCATAATCGCGACGGCATCATCCGACGCGGTATCGGTGTCGATAATCATTTTACGAGTCACAAGATTTAGTCTCCCTTTAAGTGTTTAATCCTATTATAACGCCGGGGTATCTTGCTGCGGCTCAACCGGATTCCCCGCACCAGCAGCGCGGCCACCAGCGGCCACAGCAGCGGCGCGATCACCACGCGGAAACGGTTATTCTCGCCGTATTCGACCAGGCAGCTTACGGCCACGGTATACACGACGATCATACCAGCGTAGATCAGCACCGGCTCACGCCGGATGTACGCCAGCCAGGCCGCCAGCGAGAAGCGATAACTTATCAGCAGGTGAGCCGCGTACACCAGCAGCGTGATCGGAAACACGAACAGGAACGGCGACGTAAAATCTTCGTGGACCAGCTTGTTCAGTTGATCGGTGAGCGGCTGGCCCCAAAACCAGCGCGCATTGATCGTGCAGTGATCGTCCATGCGGGCGGCGTTGGCGTGCGAGTACAGGTAGTGGCACACGGGATCGGCAAAAATCTTGTAGCTGCCATACACGTTTTTAAGGTAGTGCAGCGGCTCATGCCGGATCAGCGCCAGGGAACTGTCCCCATAGGCCCTGGAAATGGCGATGATGTTGATGTTGTTGTAATTATCGCGTGACAGCACATCCACATCCGACGTTTGATCAAAACCATAGGCTTCGTAGTCCGATGTCTGCGCGAAGGGCGGCAGGTCGGCCACGACCTGGTCGATCACACCCTCGGCGGCGAAGGCTTGCAGGTCGGCGTCCGAATAACGCACGTTGACAATATTCCACAGGTTCGATCCGCCCCAACTGCTGGCCCCGAACATGTCAAACACGAGCCAGTTTTTGGCATACCAGCCCAGCGACAGCAGGCACACCGCCGCCGACAGCACCAGCACACGCCGCCAGCGGGTTTCGGCCAGGATGACCGCCAGCGCCACCACCGGGACCAGGATCACCAGGTGGTACAGGCTGCGCGACAGGATCGCCAGATTCAGGCACAGCACAAACGCGATCAGGGCGGCGGGCTGTTTGCGCTCCACATACACCAACACACACAGCGCGCCCAGCGCCAGGAAAAACGTTGTCATGATCGAGTAGTACGTGACCAGTTCCAGCAGGATGATTCCGGGATTAAGCAGCACGTAAACCACGGCGACGAGTCCGGCCACGATCCGGCTGCGGCTCAGGCGGACGCCGATCAGGTACGTGATCCCGACCGTGCTCGCGCCCATCCACACCTGGAGATGGACCAGCGCGTGTACGTAATCGTCGCCAAAGATTTTCGCCAGGATACCGATCAGGAAGTTGAGCAGCGGCGGCTGGGCGTGCAGATGCCACAGGCTTTCCAGCAGGTGGGTGCGCAGCGCCTCGGTGGGCAGCGCCTGCATGACGCCGGGCCACAGGTTGACGATCTCCAGGTCGATTCTCAGGCGGTAATAGTAGGCCAGCGCCACGTGCGCCAGGCATAACACGCCCGCCACAAGCACATCCTGGCGAGCTTCTCGGCGTGTGATTCTGCGCTGGCGGGTGTCGGTCGGGGATTCAGGCATCAACTGCATCTGTCACGGTCCGATCAGGTCAGGCGGTCCAATTCCAGCGCCACCACGCGGTCAGCATCCACGCCCACGCACACATTAACCAGCGGGCGGCCTTCCCAGGCGGGACCGGTCACACCCGGCAGCGCAGGCCACGTTTTGCCCCGGCTGATCCCCTGTGTCGCCACGCGTATGGGCCAGCGTTCGACCTCAAACAGCGTCGGATCGATCACATACGCGATCGCCGACGAATCGTGAACGTAGATGCCCTTTACACCGCTGAAACTGCGCTCAAAATACGCCCGGTAAAACGGCACGATGCGGGCGATATGCTGCGCCAGGGGATTGTCGGCCTGCGCGTAGGCGTCCAGGTGTTCGGGCGTCATGTTTGTTTTGTGCGTCACGTCCAGCCCGACCATCGTCACCGGCCAGCCCGCGCCGAACACGATATCCGCCGCTTCGGGATCGTTGTGGATATTCGCCTCGGCAGACGGCGAGGCGTTACCCGGCACCAGGGCGTTACCGCCCATCAGCACCACGTTTTTGACGTTGGCCGCGATGCGGGGTTCCAGGCGCAGCGCCAGCGCGATATTCGTCAGCGGGCCGATCGGTACCAGCGTGATCGCACCCGGCGCAGCCATGACCTGCTCGACGATAAATGCGGCTGCCGTTTGTGGGATCGCCCGGTTATCCGCCGGGGGGAGATTCACATTTCCCTGGCCGTCATCGCCGTGCACATATGGCACCGGCCCCTCGAACGGCCCGGTCAGCGGATCATGTGCGCCCTCAGCGACCGGGATATCGGTACGCCCGGCGATTGCCAGCAGGCGCAGCGCGTTGACGGTTGCCAGTTCGGTGTGCACATTACCAAAAATGGTGGTCAAACCGATCACGTCCAGCTCTGGCGAGCGCAGCGCAAAAAAGATCGCCATGGCATCGTCCACGCCGGGATCGGTATCGATGATGATTTTTTGCGGCATAATACCCCTTTTCAGGCGTTAACCTTGTTCCAGGCGGTAGGATGGCAGATTCCCGACAAACTCCGGCAGGTTGGTATGGCCTAACAACTGCCGGATGGCGGACGCTTCGCCCAGGTGGAACCAGTAATGATAGAGGTTGCGCAGCAGCAGCGTCCCGACACTTTCCCAGGCGGGTTTGCCGTCAACTTCAAAGAAGGTTTCCAGCGTATCGGGCGTGAGCGTATCCAGGTATACATCCGCCGCCGCCGTGATCGTGCGCCATGCTGCCCACATCTCATCCAGGGGCGGGGTGCTGGCCGGTTGGCCGTATCCAACCTGTTCATACAACCCCGGCACGACAATTTTCCCCTGGGCCATGATCGCCCAATAGTATTGTTCCTGGGTCGCCAGGTGGCCGACAATCCAGCTTATACAGTTCATGGGTAAAAAACGGCGGCGGGCTTCTTCGTCGGTCACGCCGTCCAGGCAGCGGATCAGTTCGCTGCGCGTAAAGCGAAGTTGCTCAACCAACAAATGAGTCATCGATACCCCTCTCTTGATCCAACATCTACCAGTATTTACCGTGCGATGGCCAGCGCGATCTGCGCGGCCACATGCGCATTATTCACCAGCGCGGCGATATTGGCTGTTTGCGAGCGCCCGCCGGTCAGTTCCAATACCTTCGCCAGCACAAACGGCGTTACGTCCTTACCGTGAATCCCGGCGGCGTCGGCCTGGCGTGTCGCCTCGGTAATGGCGGCCTCGGCTTCGTCCTGGGGCAGCGCATCCGCTTCGGGCACCGGCACCGTGACCAGCGTGCCGTGCAGCAGCCCTAACGCATCCCGCGCGTTGGCGATGGCCGCGACCTGCTCCGGCGTATCCACGCGCTGATCGACCGGCAGGCCGCTCGACCGGCTGTAAAACGCGGGCAGCGTCCCGGTTTGATAACCGAGCACCGGCACGCCCTGTGTTTCGAGCACTTCCAGCGTCAGCGGCAGGTCCAGAATCGACTTGGCGCCCGCGCACACGACCGTAACCGGTGTGCGCCCCAGCTCGATCAGGTCCGCCGAGATATCGTGCGGGTGGCCGCGATGTACGCCGCCGATGCCGCCGGTCGCAAACACCTTGATTCCGGCCATGTACGCGACGATCATCGTCCCGGCGACCGTGGTCGCGCCGTACTGCCGCAGCCCCACCACCAGCGACAGATCGCGCCGCGAACACTTACGGACGCCCTGCTGGCCCAGTTCGGCCAGGTGTTCGATCTGGGCACGGACCAGCCCGACCGTGATCCGGCCTTCGAGCACGGCGATTGTGGCCGGAACCGCGCCCTCATCCCGGATCGCGGCTTCCATCGCCAGCGCCGTTTCCACGTTAGCGGGGTAGGGGAATCCGTGCGTGATCAGGGTTGATTCCAGCGCGACGACGGGCTCTCCGGCCATCAGGGCCGCGCCGGCTTCATCGGAAAAAATCAGGTTATCGTTCATCCGGCTATCACCTTTACCTGGACATGTCTATCGCGGGGTCCATCAAATTCGTAAAACATAATGTTTTGTGAGCCGCCCAACA
Organism: Anaerolineae bacterium; assembly: GCA_016930015.1. GTDB lineage: Bacteria > Chloroflexota > Anaerolineae > Aggregatilineales > Aggregatilineaceae > JAFGHR01. Next base: position 35,448 of record JAFGHR010000064.1, read on the forward strand.
CCAGTTCGCCGCCGTTGATCGCCAGCAGCACGCTGTGACCGATCAACGCGGCCTTGATGTGCCCGGCAGCGTCGGCGGGTGTGTCGTACTGGTGTTTGAAGTCAACCCGCGTCGGCACCAACCGGCGCAGGTCATCAATGATATCGTCGGGCGTGGTGGGATCAAGCGCCGAGTTGATCGTTATGGCGGCGGTGGTGTGCGGCACGATCACGGCACACAGCCCGGACGATACACCCGCTGCCTGTACCGCGTCGCGCACCAGCGGCGTGATGTCCACCAGCGCATCACCGGGCGGGGTCTTGACGGCAATCGTGGTCAACATGGCACATCCATGTGATAACCAGCCTGGTACAGCACGGCCTGAATTTCATCACGCGTGGGGGCATTGGAACCAGCGCCGATCTTTTGCACGGCTGCCGCGCCGACGGCGTTCGCCAGGATCGCCGCGTCCTGATAGTCCCACCCCTTGAGCATGGCCACCACGAACCCGGCATCAAAGCAGTCTCCCGCCCCGACCGTATCGACCACCGGCACCGAGAATCCGGGAACCTGCTGCTCCCAATCCGCCGTACAGATCAAGCAGCCGCCGGGTCCCTGTTTGATTACCAGCATATGCGGCCCCTCGTCCAGCAGCGAGCGGTAAGCCGCGTAGCCGCTCAGGCCGCCGCTGATAAGGGGGACTTCGTCTTCAGTCGTCAAAATGACGGTGCTGCGTGCCACAGCCCAGCGGATCAGGTCTTGCGGCACCTGGGCCAAAAACGGCCCGGCGTCAAGAAAAATCGGGACATCAGCGACCACCGCCCGCTCAAGTGCGCGCTGTGCCAGCGGCACGACACGCGCTTCGGCCAGCGTATAACCCTGCATATACATCCCGTCGGCCCGGTCGATGCGTGCATCCAGCCCGGCAGGATAGGCCACCGGTTCGCCTTCGCCATAATGCCCCAGAAAAACGTGCTCGCCCGATTTTTGATCGGTGAGCACAATGACCAGCGTGGTTGTAGAACCGGGCACAGCAGAAACGCAGTCGAGATTGATCCCTGCCTGGCGGAGCGGCTGTAAAATAGCTTCGCCAAACACGTCATCACCCAACGTGCCCGCCGCTGATACAGCCAGCCCCAGATGCCGCGCCATGATCATAAAATTGGCTGCGCCGCCGGGCTCTACCCGGTACATGGATGGCTCCTGGTGTTCGCGGGGCCGGACCGGCAGTGTGACCGCCAGGTTAACATCCAGCACCAGGTCGCCTAGAGAGACTATGTGTTGGCTCATAGTTTAGTCCTGTTTTATCAGCGCGTGCAGCCCATCGGCCAGTGCAGCGACATCATACGCCGCAAAAACCGCATCCGAGTCAAGTTTAGCCGGGATCGCGGGGTCAAACGCATCGATGCCCGCCCACGCGCCCGCGATCGCGCACGCCATCGCGCCGACCGTGTCAGCGTCCCCTGACAGGTTCGCCGCGTAGATCGCGGTCTGGCGCGGATCACCGCCAGCCATGGCCAGCACGCCAAACGCCGATCCGACGGATTCCGGCACCGACAAAGACGCGCCGACCACATCGAACAACTCATGCAGGCGGAAGCGCTCGTCACCGGGGCCGCGTGCGATAGCGACCGCCATCTGAATCCGGCGCGCGACCGATGGCCCTAACCAGCGCACGCCGTGACGGCGTCCGATCTCGGCCCCCATGATGCCCGCCGCGATCACGGCATCGAGTGATACGCCGTCCAGCATCGCCACGGACACCGCCGCCGCGACCGCGCACGCCCCCGAAATCGCCACGTTGGTATGGTGCGTCGGTGTACACACGATCACCGCGTCAGTGATCGCGCCGGTTGGATCGCCGGGGTGCAGCAGTCCGACCGGCGAAATGCGCATCGGTGCGCCGTTGGTATCGCCCCAGTTGCCGGTCGTATGCGGGTCGTCGCCGCGTTTGAGCGCCTGGACGCCGCGCCGTGTGCTTGGTCCCACGTAAGGCGACTCGTCGCCGCCCACGCGGTCATACCACGTGATGATCGCTTCGACAGCCGCTTCGAGTGACACCGCACCGTGTTTGATAAACGACCGCGCCAGCGAAAACGCCTGTTCTGAATCATCGGTAATGCGCCCGGCGGGCAGCCCGTGATGCACCGGGTGATCGGCTGGCCCCGGCAGAAACTCGGTAATCCAGCCGCCGTAGGCGTCCCACGTGTGATCGATATCAAAATAGGCTGGCATGCCCCAGGCATCACCTAACGCCTGGCCATACAGCCCACCTAACAGTTTCTTTTTCACGCCTTACTCCTTTTTTGCCCCCCCATAACGAGGGGCAGGTTACCGCACCTGCCCCTGGAGAATACAACGGGTTGTTGTTGTGTCCCACTTGTCGCCCGGTGCCTGGAGCGTGTTATTTTAGGCCGCTGCGACAGCCGCCAGGTGGTGATTGTGCGTCAGGTATTGACCGCCCAACCGCAGCCAGATCAGCGCCCCGCTGATCAGTCCCAGCGCCAGCCCCAGCACAATGATCAACGTGTCGGCCATCTCTACACCCTGCCCGTCAATCGCGATCAGGAACAGGATAAAGAACACGCTCAAGTAAATCCACAGTGATAAAACCGACGCCCCGGCGCTGTACCACCAGCGCCAGTGCCCGATACGCTCAACATTGAGCATAAACGGCAGGTTGATCACGATCAGCGCCAGTGAAACCAGGGCGATGGCAACGCCGTGACTTACCACCTTGCCGGTAGACAGGTTTTCTCCCGCGCCTTTAAAACCATCGGGGGCGGAGAACATGCTCACTGCGATGATGATGCCGATGATGGCCAGCATCGCCAGGAACATGTGCAGCACGCTCAACCGGCGAATCGAACCCCAGAAGTTCACGTCGAATTCCTCGCCCTCCGCCGAGCGCAGCGTGCGCACGCGTGAGGTCAACTGCGATTGGAGCGCGTAGATCACGAGCGCCATCACCGTAGCGACGAACGGCACCATCTGCGGAAGCTGTGACGGGATTTCCAGCGAGCCGATACGCGTTGAGATCGCGTCAAAGAAGCCGAAAATCAGCGACGCGAACCCGGTCCCGATCGGGTTGCCGCCGCCCAGGTACGGTGTCGCCAGCGCGATAAATCCGCGCCCGGATGTCATGTCCTTCTGGAAAAAGGCCAGGTAGCCCATACTCATATGGATGCCGCCCAACCCGGCAAACACGCCGCTCATCAACAGCGCCAGGTAACGAATCCGCTGCACGCGAATCCCGACCGACGCCGCCGCATCGGGATTCTCGCCAACCGCACGCAGGTGCGTGCCGACGGGTGTGCGGTACATGAACCACCACACAAACGCCACCGAGAAAAACGCGATCCACGTCATCACGCTCTGGTTGTCGAAGATTTTGAAAAAGAACGAGAGGATCGGGATATCGGCCAGGAACTCCGGCAGTTGGACAAACGGCATTTTGAAGCTGGCTAAGTTGCCCTTGGTGTTGCCCCGGTCGCCGGTCAGTTCATACATGATCGCCACGGTAGCCGACGATCCCAGGATATTCAGGGCAATACCCGACAAAATCAGGTTGGCTTTAAGCTGGAGATGGAAAAACGCCAGCAGCAGGGCCATCAACAACCCCACCAGCACGCCCATCAACAGCCCGACCCAGGGCAGCATCGGGTCCGATATCGCCGGGCTGATCCATTCGGTCGCTTTGGCGCTGAACACGACTCCCGTAAACGCCGAGGCCAGCATGGTACCTTCCAAACCGATGTTGATGACACCGGCCCGGTCCGAGATCAGCGCGCCCAGTGACGGCAGCAAAATCGGCGTTGTCACGCGTAACATCGAGGCCAGGAACGCCGCGCTGAAGATTCCATCGACTACGTTTTGAAACAGCATATCATCAAACATGAGCGCCCTCCTCGGCAGGCAGTGATGGGGGTAGGCCGCCGTTTGCCCCCGCTTCCAGGTCAAGATCAAGCGTGCCGCGCCGCCGGATACGCCGCCGCCGGAAGATAGTCACCAACGCCTGGGCCGTGATCAGCAGGATAATGATCGACTGGATAATACGCACAACCTCAAAACTGACGTTGGCGTCACTTTCCATAAAGCGGGCGCCAGTACGCAGGTAGGCGTATAACAGCCCGGCGAACGGCACCACCAGCGGATTATTACGCGCCAGCAGCGCCACGACGACACCTTCGAAGGCCAGGCCAATCGAGATGTTGAGGATCAACTTGCGGTGAATGCCCATACCCAGGTGAGCGCCCGCCAGCCCGGCCACGATACCGCTGATGGCCATCGCCAGCATGATCGTGCGTTTGGTGTTGATTCCGCCGTAGTCGGCAAACTTGATGTTGGCGCCGATCATGCGGATTTCATAGCCGATCGGTGTGCGGCGGATGAGCAGCCAGGTCAGGATCACGACCGCGATCACGACGTATACGGCTATCGTGACCTGCGTGCCTTCCACAATCGGCGTAAGCTGGCCGGAACTTGGGAACCAGTCCGACGCGGTATAACCCGCATCCGGCGGTTGGAGTTGGAACGTAAGCACCATTTCGTAAAAGCGCGTGGCGATGGTGTTTAACATCAGGGTGGATACCAGTTCATTCGCGCCCAGGTACGCTTTTAGCGCACCCGGCAGCAGCCCCCACAGAAAACCCGCCGTCCCCGCCGACAGCAGCGCGATCGGCACCAGCAGCGTTTTGGGGACGTCCCCAAACGACAGCACGATCACGCCCGATACCAGCGCCCCGAAGTACAACTGTCCTTCTGCGCCCAGGCTGAACTGTTCCGCGCGGAATACAATCGCGATCGACAGGCCCAGCAGGATCAGCGTCAACGCGTCTTGAATCCAGAACGACCAGCGCAGCACGCGATCAACCGGTCCTAACAAAAACGCCTCGTAAGCTACGCGCGTTTTGGACAGCATTTCCTTGATGATCTGGCTCTGGCTGAGGTCTTCCGGCTTGACGTGGATAGTGTATAACCCGTCTGCCGGGAGCGTGTAGTTGGTGATGGCCGCGTCTTTTGTGCTCTTGAGATCGGGCTTATACGCGTCGATCTGCTCCTGGGTGACTTCTGTGCTCTTGGCTAACTCATTACCATCGGCGTCCAGCAGCGCGACTTGAAGATCAACCTCGACATTGGCGCGCGCCGCAAACGCCAGAATGGTAATTTCATCGCCTTCGCTCCCGGCAAAGCGGTACCGGTCCTCTTCGAGCGGTTCGGGCTGGTCGTCATTGTTAAAATCACCCGCCCGCGCCCGGCCATACTGGATGTCCATGTCTTCCACATCCGGCACGGCAGCGTCCGACGCCAGCGAAACTTTGAACTCGCCCCTGGTGAAACGCTGCGCCGAGTCCAGGTTAAAGATCGCGGTGACCAGGTAACCAAAGAGCAGCGCCACGATCACTGTCAGCACGACGCGCACGGCATCCATGCGCAGTTCCAGCACAAACAGCACGACGCTGCCTGCGATCAACCCGTTTACCAGCAGCACACTGGTATAGTCGGGGGTATCTTTCATGGTGTCGAGTGAGCCATCGAACATCCGGGACGTGACGGCAAACATCACCACCAGTCCGAGCGCCAGGCTGACGATCAGCAGCACAATCCGCGATGACAATAAGCGGCTGTTCAATTTCATAGGTACTGCTCCATTTCTGCGGCGGGCTGCCGTTCTGCTCCCAGCATGTACAACCCCAGCTTTTCTTCGGTGAGGTCGGGCGTATTGGGGAAGACTCCCACAATTTCGCCGTTATACATGACCATGATGCGGTCGGAAAGTTTCATGACCTCTTGCAAATCCGCCGATATCAGCAAAATCGCCAGCCCATCGGTGCGTTTGTCGACAAGCTGCTGGTGAATGTACTCAATCGCGCCGATATCCACACCGCGTGTGGGTTGGGCCGCGATCAGCAGCCGGGGCGATGAGGACAATTCGCGCGCCAGCACGACTTTTTGCATGTTGCCGCCGGACAGCGACCCGACCGGCAGTTCCCCGCTGGGCGTCAGGATGTCAAATTGTTTGACCAAGGTGTTACCGTTTTCGGTGATCGCATTCAGATCAAGCATACCCAGGCGTGTAAACGGGGTCCGGTAGTAACGATCCACGATCAGGTTGTCATTGATGGTGGTCATCACGGAAACCCCGTTGGTCAGGCGATCTTCGGGGATGTGCGCTACGTGCGCCTCACGCACTTTGCGCGGGCCGTAGCCCAACACGGACCGGCCATCCACGCTGGCTATACCGCCGCCGGTGGCAGCGCGCAGCCCGGTCAGCACCTCGACCAGTTCGGTTTGACCGTTGCCCTCGACCCCGGCCACGCCCAGGATTTCTGATTCGTATACGTTAAATGAGGCATTGTGCAGCAGGGTGCGCCCGGTTTCGTTGATGTACGTCACGTGGCGCACTTCTAACACGGGCTGGCCGTGCTCGACGGGCGGTTTGTCCACCACCATGAACACCTCGCGCCCGACCATCATCCGGGCCAGCTCGGCCTCGCTGGTTTCGGCGGTGACCACCGTCCCGACGTTGCGTGCGTCGCGCATCACCGTCACGCGGTCGGAAATTTCCATCACCTCGCGCAGTTTATGCGTGATAAAGATCACGGTTTTGCCTTCGGCCACCAGGTTTCGGACGGCGTTAAACAGGTCTTTGGTTTCGCGCGGCGTGAGCACGGCGGTCGGCTCGTCCAGAATCAGGATTTCGGCGCCGCGATAGAGCGCCTTGAGGATTTCAACACGCTGGCGCATACCAACCGGCACGGTATCCACGCGGGCAGCCGGTTCGACGAACAGGCCGTACTGCTCCGACAGCGCCTCGGTATCGCTGATCGCTTTCTGCCGGTCCAGCGCCAGCCCGCCGAGCGTGGTCGTTTCCTGGCCCAACACGATATTCTGCGCGATGGAAAACGAGTCGACCAGCATGAAGTTCTGGTGCACCATCCCAATCCCAAGATCGATCGCGGCCTGCGGATTTGAAATATGTACGGTTTTATCTCGCAGTTGAATCGTGCCCGATGTGGGGGTTTCAAGCCCATAGAGCACTTTCACCAGGGTGCTTTTACCGGCACCGTTCTCGCCAACCAGCGCGTGAATCTCGCCCTGTTCAACTGACAGATTCACGCCGTCATTGGCCAGCACACCGTTTGGATAGATTTTTACGATGTCTCTTGCTTCAACAAGCGCCATACACGTCCTCCCCGTATGGTCAACTAAGTGTACATACGTCGTTAATCAGGCACCACTCGCCGGTTGATAACAAAGTGGGGCGAGCCAAAACTCACCCCACTCAGCTTCAAAATCGGGTAGTTACGATGGTTGTGCAACAGCGTTAAGCCCACACTCATCACGATCATGATTCAGGTTTTGCCAGACAAAACGAATCAACCATTAACTTTGCGTTCAGCCTTCAGGATTCATGTTAAAACTATAACGTGACAGCCCACCAGCGTCAAGCACGATGAGAGGTCATAGTGATATCACCGCAAATAAGACGGATGGTTGTTTTGAAGCACACTTGTCTACGCTGACTTACTACCGGCCCGCGGCAGTATGGCTTGCCTGTGACGGTAAAAAAATGGTACACTGCGCCTAAACAATGATAAGATAGCATAGAGATATTATAAAGGAATCCCGGATACGCACCGTAGGGATAACAACCATTCCCTGCACATGGAAAGGGCAACTGACGTGCGTTTGATAATTGATACGGATGCCGGCGTTGACGACGCGCAGGCAATCATGATGGCGCTCACGTCGCCAGGTGTGACCGTCGAAGCGATCACGACCGTGACAGGCAACGTGCACGTTGATCATGTTTACCGGAATGTATTTACCGTGCTGGAAATCATGCAAGGCGATGCGCCGGTTTATAGGGGCGCCGATCATCCCCTGTTGCCGGATTCCTGGCACCCCGAAGAGCGTGTACACGGCTCGGATGGCCTGGGCGAGTACCACGATCGTCCCCCGACCCGGCGCCAGCTTGAAGATGAACCTGCCGCCGTGGCGCTGGTCCGGCTCGCCAACGAGAATCCCGGCGAACTGACGTTGATCGCGCTCGGCCCGCTCACAAATATCGCGCTGGCGTGTAAGCTGGACCCGGCGTTTCCACAGAAGATCAGGCAGTTTGCGTTTATGGGCGGCACCATCGAGGCCAGGGGTAATACCGAGGCCCTCACCGCCGAGTTTAATGTATTCTGCGATCCCGAAGCGGCGGCTATCGTGCTGTCAGGTTTCCCGGATGCGCTCATGCTGTCGTGGGAAACCACGCTGCGGCATCCTTTTGCCTGGGACGATTTCGACGCCTTGACGGCGATCGGCACCACCGCCGCCCGGTTTTTGCGTGACATCACGGCGCATTCACATAAATTCTTGCGCGTGGTCCTGGCCGACTACGGTTTTTTGCTGCCCGATCCATTAGCTATGGCCGTTACGCTCGACCCGGCCTTGATCCTGGGCAGCGAACGCCGGTACGTCACGGTTGAGCTTGAAGGCCGCCATACACGCGGGCAGACGGTCATCGACCACTTTGGGACCCTGCGCCGCGACCCCAACATCATGATCGTCACCGGCGTAGACACAGCCGGTGTCTACGCGCTGTACCAGCGTATGCTGGGTTAGCGTTCGCGGGCCAGTTAACCGGCCCTGGAGGATGCCGCCATCGTGAGCCAACCGCACACCCCGGATCGTATCGTCGCCCTGCTGCGTACCCTGACCCCACTACCGGGTATCGCCGGGCATGAAGACGCCGTGATCCGGGCGCTGGTGGACGCTTTCACCCCCGTTGTGGACGCGATCACGGTTGACCGGTTGGGCAGCCTGGTCGCGCGTATTGGTCCAGCAAACGGCACACCCCGGATTGTTATTATGGCGCACATGGATACCGTCGGCCTGATGATCAAACACGTCATCGGCGCGGGGCTGCTGGGCGTCGTGCCGGTTGGCGGTGTGAATCTGAAGGCGCTGCCGGGAACGGCGGTCCGGATCGGTGACGCGGGCATTCCCGGCGTGATCGGGGTGCGCTCCCAACACCTGGCGCAGCCCGGCGACACGGCGATCACGGTTCATGACCTGGTGATCGAAGTCGATCCCGGTGCCATGCCGCAGATCACGCCCGCCGCGCCGGTGACCTATGCTCCCCAGACGGTCTGGGCGGGCGGCAAACTCTTCAGCAGTCCCCATCTTGACAACCGCGCCGGGTGCGCGGTGCTGGTGGAACTCGCCTATCATCTGGCCGCCGACCCGCCGCCGGGCACCGTCTACTTGATCGGCACGGTGCAGGAAGAAACGACCTGCGCCGGGGCCGAGCACGTCCTGGCGGCCCTGGCGCCTGACGCCGTTTTTGCCGTGGATGGCACGTTGAGTTACGACACGCCGGATACACGCCGTTTTGGTGATGTGCAGTTGGGCGCTGGCCCGGTGCTGACCACATTCCTTTACGTGAGCGGCCTGAACGGCTGGCACGCCCATCCTGCGCTGCGTGCACATCTCCAACAAACCGCCCGTGATCACAACCTGCCCGTGCAGCACGACGCGATCCGCGGGCTGATGAGTGATATTCGCGCCGCGGCCCGCGCCGGTATTCCCAGCGTGCTGATCGGCCTGCCGATGCGCGGCAAACATGGCCCACTCGAAACCGTTCACCTGGATGATATAGATCACACGATCCGCCTGCTGGCGGCAACGCTTCGGCAGCCGCTGCCGGATTGTTCACGCGGCTAATGGTTTTCAGTAAGGATACACGATGCCACTTGATGCAATTGTCAATGCTTTGCCCGATCTCCATACCCGGCTTTCCCAACTCCCACCGGTTAACTTCACCGATCCGCTGTGGACTCTCTTAAACCGGCTGCTGGTGGCGCACGCGCCGTCGGGTGGGGCCAACCTGTTAGGCGGAATTGGGGATGATATCTCCGTCATCGCCGACCAGCTTGATCTGCGCGACCGGGTCAAGCCGTACCTGGGATCAAGCGGTAATACGGCGATCTGGCTGGGCGCGGACAAGCTGGAAGCCGATCTTGTCGTCGTGGCCCACATGGATCGCCCCTCTTTCCTCGTTCGCTCGCTTGACGACGGGCAGCTTGTCCCGATCTGCGCTAACCGGTTTCCTGAAGGTGAGTACCACGTCACCGCCAAAGCGATCCGCTTCGACAAAGGGCGGTTGGTTGTCGGCGCGCAGGGGATGTTGTTGTCAAACAAAAAAGACGGTGAAGAAACGCTCCGGTTTGACGTTAAAAAAGGGCGTCTTGACTGGCATGATACCGTCTTGATGGACGTGAGTCCCAGTTATGAAAATGAGCGTAGTTATGTCATGGGCACTGGCCTGGATAACAGCGTGGGGGTATTGACAACCCTGCTAACCGCCGCCGTGCTGCGCGGGGTAGAAGATGCCCTGCGCGACCGCGAACGCCGCTGTTTGTTCGTGTTCACCGACAACGAAGAAGGTCCGCCGGATGGATTCTTTGGACACGGTGCGTCCCGCCTGACCTACCACCTGCCGCCGCCGCGTTATGGCTGCGTGATCGTGGACGCGCAAACCGCCGGGCCGGGACTCGCGCCGCTGATCGATCACGGGGTGTGTCACGGTACGATGTCCGGTTGGGGGCGCGGCGCGATCGTGCCGCCCAACTACCGCACCCTGGCCGTTGACCTGGCGCGCGACCTGAACACCACGCGTCCCAACACAGTCCAGATGAACACCGGCTACCTGTCGCGCAGTGATGATATGGCCCTGGGGCGCTGGACGCGCATTCTGGCCCTGGTGGGACCGCCGATGACCGATCCGCATACCGGGCACGAACGCGCCTGTATCAGTGATATTCAAAATGGGGCGTGGTGGCTGTCGCACTTTTTGATCGCAGCGCTGAACCTGGTCCCTGAACTCACGCCGCGTTATGCCCTGGGACGGTGAATCGTTATCAGGCCGGTTGTTATCGGTCAGGACACAAGGTAATCAATGCGACCTTGACATGTCGGCCTGCGTTGTTCGATAATCACGTTGATAGACAGCAAGCTTACGTTCTAAGGATGGGTTTATGGCCGGTGGGCTGTTCTTCCCAGACAACGACTTGACCGCCGAAGACCACTTCAACCAGGGGTTAGACTGCTACTACCGGCACGATTATGGGCGTGCCATCACCTGTTATTCCAGAGCGATCCGACTCGCCCCACAAAATCCGAATGTGTACTATAACCGTGGCCACGCCCGCCGTCATGATGGTGACCTGGGCGGCGCGATCGAAGACTACACCGCCGCGATCCGGCTGGCGCCCCATGCGATTGATATCTACTATGAACGCGCGATCGCCCATACGCAAAACGGCGATCTGCACGAGGCGATCGCCGATTATCGACGGTATCTGGAAGCGTGCGACGACGATTTGTGTGACCAGGCCCGCGACGACATCGAACAGGCCATACACGAATTACACGGCCAACTCGGACACGCGTAAATCGCCTGGAAGCATTACCGGGCGTCGATCATATAGGCGTCTGCCCAAAAATAGGCGAACAGTTTGTGTGTCGTGATCGACTCGAATCCTGCCGCGCGTAAGCCCTCAACCCACGCCGTGATCGGGCCTTCCCAGTTGGTCCGATCCGCCGTGCGATCAAAGTATCCGAACATCACCGGTATCAAAAACCCCTGCGCGACCAGCCCGCCATCACCGTCATACTCGGCCAGGCCGTTTTGATAATGGTCGAGGATGTAACACACGCGGTCCGGGCTGTAGAGATCGGCAAAGTCCGGCACGTCAAATTCCGCGATCAACAACCGCTGCCCGTGTGCCTTGAACCACTCAAATGCCGCCGGGCGCTCCGACGGGTGGATCGATTGCAGGCTCCAGGTAGCCTGGATCATGTCCCATGTTCCATGTGCGTCCCACGTGTCGTGGTTCCACATGTCGTGATTGGATGCCATAAACGCCTGTAACGTTGTGTTCGCCGCCGTATATGTCACGCCGTGTGTATCCAGGGCGGCGGTTGTTTTGGCTAACATCACCTCGGACGGTTCGATCAGGTCTACGCGGCTGACGGATTCCGCCAACGCGGGCAGCAGCGCCAGCCCATCCCCGACGCCCACGTCCAGCACAGCCAGCGACGTGTAGTCGTCGTAAACGGTGCGCAGCGCGCGGCTGGCGGCGGCATACAGGCCCACGTTACCACCGCCGCGAATGAACGCCGCGAACGCCGTACCATCGACGTACACTCCGGCTTTGCCCTGGCGCTGCACGCGGTCCAGGTACGCGGCCCCCTGCACATACACGCGGTTATTGAGGTCCTGGCTGGCGGCACGGTGAGCCAGCGCTGCCGCCCGGTCGATATCCCCCTCACCGAACGCCAGCAGCGCCACGTAAAAACAGTCCAGGGCATCTGTTAAGGTGTACTCACGCACCCCGGCATATCCCTGTGTGCGGACGATATCCCACAAAGCCAGCAGCGTCATTGTTGTGATCCCTCCCCGGTGATCGAAGCCGCGTTAAGCGGCACGCGGACCAAAAAAACGGTCGCTGCGAAAGCGACCTTTGAGTGGCCGCCATGTTAGCCAGGATGATCAACGTTGCTCAGTGCAAATTATTGGTGATGCTCAACCCGGTAAACCATGATCGACGTCGATCTCTTGCACGCTGCCCGTTGCGATATAAATGATACGCTCGACAACGTTGGTAATTAGATCACCGATACGTTCCAAATGCTGCGCGACTCCCAGAATACCAACGGACACGGTGACTTTTTTCTCTTTTTTCTCTTTCGCCATGCGTTCGATCACATCGTTTACCACAACGTCCAGCATCTGGTCAACTTCAACTTCACGACTGGCTACCTGTTTGGCTAATTCAATATCGGCCTCAGCGTAGGCCTGTATACTCTGTTTCAGCATGGTACTGACCAGTTCGCCCATTGTGTAGAGTTCAGAGGGTTTTTCTGTTTTCTGAAAACGCTTCACCTGGCGAATCGTCGCGGCGATATCCTTCGCTTTGTCGCCGATTTGCTCAAGATCAACAATGATATTCATAACCGCGATGATCAAACGCAGATCGCCTGCCAAAGGTTGCTGCGTGGCAATCAGCTTAAAGCAGTCGTCTTCGATCGAAAACCGGGTGGCGTTGACTTCCTGATCCGATTCGATGACCTGTTTCGCTAAACCTTTATCCAGGGTTTTTAATGCCTGAAGCGCCTGTTGCAGTTCAGTTTCAACCAGTTGTCCCATTTCGACAACCCGGTTGTGCAGCCGGTCTAATTCCTGGTCAAAGTATCGTCTTGGCATCTTGTCTGGCTCCTGATAATCGCCCCCTATTGCGAAAACAGCACGTGTTGCAGGGTGTGCGTTACGATTTTAATTGTATACGTTCCGGTTGATTTGCGCATGAGTTTCTCGACTGGACAACATCGAAAAAAAGATACGCCCAGGCTGTGACCTGAGCGTATCAAATTGATGAATCACCGGTAGTGTCGGGGCGGACAGATTAACCGGGAGCGCCCCAGGCCATCTGCGCCGGTCCCGCCGCTAGAAGTAACTGCTGATCAGGTCGAGCAGTTCCAGGATATTCGAGGGGTCGCCCGATTGCACTTTGGTCGAGGCCGAGCGCGCAATCGAATTTAACACCTGAATATCCGCGTCCTGCCCATACGCCACCGGGATCACGATCACGGGATTCAGGTCACTGCGCCGGTCTTCGATCACCTGTTTGGCGTCACGAATCTGGGCGCTGCTGGCCGTATCCGCCCCATCACTCAGCAGCACAATCGCACGGATGCGGTTATTGTCTTCCTCCTCATCGAACATGCCGACCGACTGGATGATCGCATCGTACAACGCGGTGTTGTTATCTGCTATCAGCGTGCGGATCGTTTCTTCCAGCGCGCGTTTATCGGCTTCCAGGTTTTCAAGTGGGACTTCGACCGTCACGTCGGTGCTAAACGTGATGAGGCCCACCCGGTTTTGCAGCTCCGTGTTCTCCAAAAAGAGCAGGGCCGCCTGCTGGGCCTGGGCCAGTTTGTCACCCTGCATTGAGCCGGAGACATCAATCACCAGCCAGATATCCGCTTGTTTTTTGACATAACTCCAGTTTTCCTGGATCGCCGCAATCACCGGCGGGTCGGGTGCAAATAACACGTTCGTGGGCTGATCCTTGTCTACGCCGAGTTCCGGCACAAACGGGTAGCCGATTTCGACTTCAGGGATCACAGGCCGGAAGCCCGCCGCCATGATTTGTTCTTGAACAACCGGAGTCCGCACATAATCCGCAAACACACGCGCGGCCTCGGCTTGTTCCGCCGTGACCCAATCCGCCTGGACGATACCAAACGGGTGTTCGTGCCAAAATGTGCCTTCTGCCGGGTACAGGGCTACCAGCCGCTCCGGTGGCTGGTACGCTGTTTTGCCCTGGTTGATGTAAATCAGGTCGTTTTCTTCCAGCGCGACGAAGTCCAGGTAATCGGGGCCTTGCGCGATGTATTCTTTGAATTCCGTTGTGCGCCGCGAATAATGGCGGATCAGGTTTTCAATGTCGCGCACGCCATCTTGCACCACCGGGTCGTTGACCATGTCCATCGTTAAGCGCCGCCCCGACAGATCCGCATGATAGAGCGCGCTGGCATAATATTCGCCGATCAGGGTCGAAAGCGCCGTTGAACTGACATACGGATCGGTGTGCCCATAGTAAACCGTCCGGCGTGCATCCGGAATACCGTAATCGGCCCAGCCGTTAGGACTCTCCAACACCTCAAGCAGGTGTTTCCAGCCAATCGCCTCGCCAGGATACTTACGCTGGATCGCGTTTAAGCGGCTTTCCCAGATCGCCATCACTACGGGCGCGTTGGCTGTCGCCGGGCTGTTCGCCAGGTCGAACAACTCGCGGCCCGATTGGTAGTTCGCGAGCGCCAGCCAATGACTGACCGACGGCTGGAAAATCGTGGGCTGCGCGACGTTTTGATTTTGCGGCGCGATGACGGCGTTCACAATGGCCTGCATAATCGTTCCCGACGATCCCGGCTCCCCGGTGACATAGATCGGCTTTTCGCCCTCGGTGAGTTTTCCCCCCGTGAGCGGATTATTGCCATCGGCATAAGCCTTGTTAAAATCGCGGATCACGTCCGGCATATAGAGATCGGATTCAGGAGCGTAAATAATCGAAATTTGAACAGCATCTTTAGGAACCGCTACCGTTTCCCCATCGCCTGATGAATCGCCGTTCGACGTTGAACCGTTGCCTTCGTCGCAGGCGGCGATAAACAGCGACAAGATCAACAAAACGCTCACCAAACGAATCCATTTTTGATGCATCGTGTGCTCTCCTTGTAACTTAACCGTTTAAAACGCGGTCCAATCGCGATTGACAAAGGGTGTTATGTCATTGCGTGATGGCAACTGAATACGTTCGCCGGGCGGACGGATGGCAGACACCCCGGCAGAGGCAGCCTCGTCAAACAAGGTGGGTTCTGCCGGTACGCCATCGGCGCCCCGCAGCCCAAACGCGGCAGCCTGCCGCTGCTGCTGATCGCTCAACAGGAAATTAAGAAAATCGTCCGCCGCCGCGCGTTCTTGATCGGTGATCTCGGCTCCATCCCAGACCGCGAACGGAAAATCAAACCACACCTGGTAATCAGGGTAGACCAGGGTCAGCGCGCCGACCTTCGTCGTTAAACTCTTGTAGTTGACCAGCCACTCGTTTTCGGGCAGCAGGGCCACATCCGCCACCGACGTTCCGCGCGTGGCAATCGCCTGGGCGGGATAGACTCCCAGGCTGGCAAAATTGGGCACGCTTTCAAAAACGGGTTTTAGCCACTTAATGAGCGCCGGATCGTTGAGCAAGGCCGCGTTTAAATCCGGCTGGCCGTGAAATTCAGCCGTCGCAATCAACAAAGCGGCCACCCCACTCATATAACGATCAGGTTGGGCAAACCCCGGTTTGAAAAACCGCCAATCGGATTCCCCGCCGATAGCCTCCCACAGGGATGCGGCACTTGCTTGTTGGACGCTCGTCCAGTTGAACGTGTCAAACTGCCCGGTGAGCACTTGCGCACGATCAGAAGGTGCGCCCCACAGCATCACGGTGCTGGCAAGTGATGGCTGGCGAATCGAAAAATCCATGCCGACTTCATGCGCATAGGTAACAGCTTGCGCCATTTCCGGAATCCAGATCACCGGATGATCACGCGCCGACCATGCGCCGGGGCTGTTCCATACGGGTAAACTGTCCTGCTGCGTTACCCGAATTTCCACGACGCGCCCATTGACGCGCCGCCGCTCAGCGTTATACGTTTTTCCCGCCGCTTCGATCCAGTCTGCGCCTACCGGACTGACGGCCAGCGTAAGCGTGACAGCCGTCGTGTTATTTGTTTCTTCTGCGTCACCTGAATTTGTCGATGTAGATGAGTTGTCTAGTTGGTCTAGCACAACACCCGCCCCGACCAATATCACTGCCGCCCCAACAATGAGCAGAAACGCCAAACGAGACCGGTTCATTACCCAAAAGCCTTTCAAACACAACCTGGAGATTCTTCACCAGCCTACCTTAAATTACGTATAAAAGATAGTTTGGTGTCGCTGTATTTTCAACAAAAATAATGTCAAGGCCGTCACCGGTCTCGACACGGGTTAACATAAATGAGATTGGGTACTACCTGAACAGGCGCCTAAAAAAACTTGACTACAATATCATCGACAATGTCAGCCGCATCACCGATACGCCCGCCCGCGTGAAATAAGTGACGGTAGATTTCACGCAGCTTCAGCATGGTAATCACATTTTCCAGGTCTTTAGGTTCGCAAAACAGGTCGGCCAACGCTTTAGCATACAGTGTCTCAAGGTTGTTTTTGACGCCCCGCGCGCGAATCACGTGTGTGCTGGCCACCCCCGGATGCTGCGCCAGGCGGTCAATCGCGAGCTTGATTTCTTCGGCTCCCGAACACAATTCCGCCGCCATTTCCTGTAAGTGTTTGTTCGGCTCGACCTCCAGAATATCCATTTCGTTGATCGTAAACCACGTATCATCCAGAATATCATCCAGCGCACGTGACAACGCGTAGATGTCTTCCCGATCAATCGGTGTAACAAACGTGCGATTCAGTTCATCAATCAAGATGCGGCGCACTTCATCAGCCTGTTTTTCTAACTGCCGGACACGCTGCGCATTCTTTTTGTTGGGTTTGCCCATATAGTCCAGTAATGCTTCAGTGGCTTCAATGCCCAACAAACTTTGCTCATCTAAACGCGCGATAAACTGGTCCGGGCGGCGTTGAAAGTATGCACGAATCCTTTTGGGCGTATTTTTCACCAGGCTAACCACACGATCAATCATGCAAAAAATCCTCATTGACTCCAATTGGGTTAAAAACTGGTTAAAAGGGTAAAATTATTTTAACATTGTTTTCAGTTTTTACCATATTTGACCAGGGTGATCGCCAGAGCTATTGTTTCAAAATCCAAAAACGCCCCTCCCCTCCGGGCTAACGCCCGTTTTCCCCTCCCCAGCCGAGCTAAGGAGAGGAAAAAATAGCCGAGCGCGCGTTGTCAAGTCCCCCGTCCAGTTTGTTTGGACGGGGCGCCGTCCAGCTTGGTTGGAAGGGGGATTAGGGGGAAGGCGTTGCACAAAAAGCTCAATCGCCCATTTGAAGCGATTACCCAGGGTGATCGCATCTATAGTTAATAATCCCGATCAGCCAGAAAGGTTGTCTTATGCCCGAAATTTCGCCTGAGGCCATTGTTTTAGTTGGCATTTCCCTGGTTTTTGGCTTTTTTAACGGGTTACACGACTCATCGAATGTCGTTGCCACCGTCATTTCAACACGCGCGCTCAGTCCGCGCCGGGCGTTATGGATGGCCGCCATCGCCGAGGGAGTTGGCCCCTTCATTTTTGGTGTTGCGGTTGCTACAACAATCGGCGACAAAGTGGTTGCCGCCGACGCCGTGACACTGCCTGTCGTGTATGCCAGTCTGCTGGCTGCTATCGGGTGGAACGTCATCACGCTGACCTTCGGCATTCCATCCAGCACATCACATGCGCTCATTGGCGGTATTATGGGCGCGGTGTGGGCCGGGTTCGGCTTCGATCACCTGCAACCTACCGGGCTGACCACCGTGCTGGCCGCGCTGTTTTTTTCGCCTATTGTCGGTATGTTAGGCGGGTACCTGATCGTCAAATTATCCTTTTTTCTGGCACGCGGCGCGTCTCCACAAGCTAATGGTTGGTTCAAGCGAGGCCAACTATTAACCGCTACGACGCTTGCTGTCGCACACGGCTCTAACGATGCGCAAAAGACCATGGGCATTATCACGCTGGGCCTGGTAGCAACCGGTGACCTGCATACCTTCAGCGTTCCCTTGTGGGTCATTATCACCAGCGCCGGGGCAATTGGCCTGGGCACACTCCTCGGCGGCTGGAGCCTGATTCGCACGCTGGGCGCAAAATTCTACCGGGTGCGCCCCATTCACGGGTTCAGCGCGCAAACGGCTTCGAGCGCTGTGATCCTTGGGGCGGCGCTGCTTGGCGGCCCGGTGAGCACAACGCATGTCGTCAGTTCTGCCATTGTTGGGGCAGGCAGCGCCGAACGGGTTCAGAAAGTGCGCTGGGGTGTCGTTAACAACATATTTTATTCCTGGCTGCTCACGATTCCCGCGTCCGCTGCGCTCGGCGCATTGCTCTATGTGATAATTGAGCCGATCATTTAAGCGCGCGTGATCAGGGTGTCCGTTCAGGAGGGCGAACGAGCCGCTCGTACATGAGCCTTGCTTCGGAACGTGTTATGCTAGACACGATCAAGTGGGTCGCCTGCACAGCACATTCACCATAAAGGACGGTTGTAGATCATGCGAGCCGTATTACAGCGAGTTTCACACGGCGCGGTACATGTCGATGGTGCCGTTGTCGGCGCGGTCGAACACGGGTTTGTGATCCTGGTGGGGGTAGGGCACAATGACGGCGAGGCCGAAGCGCAGTGGTTAGCGCGCAAAATCGCCGGGCTGCGTGTGTTCGAAGACGGCGACGGCAAGTTTAACCTGTCACTGCTCGACGTGGGCGGCGGGTGCCTGGTGGTATCGCAGTTTACGCTGTTCGCCGACTCGCGCAAAGGGCGCCGCCCCAGTTTTGTGAACGCCGCGCCGCCCGACATCGCCGCACCGCTGATCGAACGCTTCGCCGCTATGCTGCGGCAGGCGGGTGTTTCACACGTGGAAATGGGCGAGTTTGGCGCGTTCATGCAGGTCGAGATTCACAACGATGGCCCGGTCACGATCTGGCTGGATACCGATGAACGTTAGCGCGCCCGCGCTTCTAGCGCGTCGGCGGCTTGATAGGCCGGATCACGTTGGGCCGGGGGCGGTTGGCCTTGAGCACGGCGCCCCACTGCCCGCCCAGGTGACTGATCGCCGCGAACTGGATAAATTGGATATACGTGCCGACCATGCAGGTTACCGACACCAGCATGGAAATGATCTGAAACAGGATCGCCAGTAAAAACAGACTCAGCGTGAGCTGCGCCGCCGCGCCGCGCTGGTCCCATACTTCGTCGGCACACTGGAGGATATGCGTAAAGGCTGAAAATTCGCCGGTTTCGGCGTATTTGGCGGTAGCTGCCAGCAGCATCGGGGCGCTCAACAGCAGCCAGATCAGCGCCAGCGAAAATGATACAACAATCAGTGACAGCTTGGCCCGGTCGAATTCGAATTCAAACGGTCTGGGTTCCAGCAGGTTTATTGATCCCCGGATGTCTACCAGGATGTCCCACAACGCCGCCGCGCTGACTCCCATCAGGATGAACACCGGCACGTAATACACCAGGCTGCCCAGGAACACAACAAGTCCCTGCACCAGATCACTGCCCAGGTGATGCCAGTCCGGCAGTTCATCATCCCGCCCGTCGATCACGTCCCGCATGATGCGCAGTTGGTAGCCCAGCAGCATCAACCCGGTGATGAATCCGAAGGGCACCATCAGCGTCATGAACGCCCCGGCCAGCGTTTTCCCGGCAACGTTTGGCCCGGAAAATGGGTAGCGGAGCGCGCGGCTCAGGTTGATCATGTGTGTCTCCGAGGGAGTACGCTTGATTATGTGCTCAGGCTTTGCGCCGCCAGACCTGCATGACTGATTTACCTACCCGTCGGCCCAACAACGGGTCAACTATGCGCGAGGCCGGGATCATAAATTTATCCCAGAACCAAATCTGACGGTAGGTGGGCAGGGAGGCACGCATTAACAACCGATTGCCCAATGAAGCGAACATTCCCACTGAATCAAGATAATATAACGCTTCCGTTTCCAGTTCAGGAGGAGTGAGCGCGGCCATCATCTGGCGGTTATAACGGCGAAAGTGACCGATCTCGGTATCGAATTCAGAAAACAAATACTGGTGGGCAGGACATAATACGATTAAGTGCCCATGAGGCCGCAAGTGTTTCGCAGCAAGAGCTATTTCACTTTTGTCATCCTCGATATGTTCCATTACATCGATGTAACAGATGCTGTCGAATAACTCGTCTGGAGCTAAGTTGGCGACTGTTCCCTTCCGAATTTCACACCGGGCAGGCAGATCCCCGTTATCGCGTTTTTGTTGTAACAATGCGATTAGTTCGCCGTCTGGCTCCATACATATCCACTGCCCGGTGTGATCCCGAGCCAAGATTTGTGTGGTGCCCCCGATGCCCGCGCCCACTTCAAGTACGCTTTCGCCCAAATAGCGATGAATTCGCGATCCCCAATAGCGTTTCCAGTTTACGGCTCGCTCGAAGAAATCCAACTCACTACCGATATAGGTGAATGTCTTAGATTCGGCCTGTTCTGTCATGAACAACCTCGCAGTAATCGATATAACGCAATATATCCAGGGCAGGGATCAAGAGCGGTCTGGAGCGTTCGCTCAACACGAAAAAAATCGCGCCCCCAGAGAAAACAAGTGATTGGAACAGGATAACCAATAGGATACCGACGGTATAGGTCGCCCAACCCGGAATCGCCAGATCGGTGAACAACCTGATAATAATCACCACAACAATGCTGGTCAAAGCTGCCAGCGCGAGCAATAAGGACATCAATCCGACTCGCACAAAAACTACTTCCGGGTAAACAGCAATGGCGCTTAGCCCGTGAACGATCAGCGATACCAAGTTCATGCTGGAATGTCCGGCGTAGCGCTGACCTCGGTATGTATCTATTCGAACCAGGGGAATACTCGGCTGTTGCAGCGATGCCGCCAGGTGGTTCCAAACCTTGTCTTTATGCATGATCCGGCGCAGTTGGACGGCGGGAATCAGGCAGAAATTCCCAAAGTTGATGGTTTTGCCGATCAACAGGCGAAACAGCAGCATGTACAACCGGTAGAAAAACCGAAATACCGGACCTTCGCTGCGCTTAGTGCGGCGTGCCGCGATCACGGCATGGGGTTGTTCACGATGGGCAGCCAGCAAATTAGGGACTTCCTGTGGACGGTCTTCACCATCGGCATCCATGACGAGCACAGCGTCAAACACTTCCCGGCGCAGCACTTCGGATAGCCCGACGGCAATTGCCCGCTGGTGTCCCAGATTGCACATCAAGTGGATAATCTCAGTCCGTGCAATCACCGTGTTGGGGCGCGGATTCCACTGAAAGACATTCGCATCATTGGGCGATCCATCATTGATCGCAAAAACGTGCAGCTCGTTTTCCAGACCAATCAGTTCCCGGTCCAGGTCAGCCAACAACTTGCCAAAGGATGTCCAATCATTGTAGACCGGCACAACTAATGCAATACGTTCATATACCATGGGGTCTCAAGCTAGCAAGTTATCACTCGACAGTCAGTGTGGTCAGGTAAAAATAATTACCAAGCGACGTCCCATCTGCCGCCACGATTGGTCGTGTATTATAAACATCGTCCATAGTAAAACTGGCCAACAACAGATTATACTGACCAGGCTCCAGATCACAAGGTATCTCTAATCGTCGGCGGTCACGATAGATTTTTCCCATTTCCCATAAATTGGTATGTATATTGCCTGGTGGCCCATTCACATCGACAACGCCGTTCCCGTTCTGCTCAAGAACCAGCGTTAACATGTAATCTTGATCGGTGGGTTCCTGCGCGAGCTGCCACCAACTGTCAAGCAGGGCGGTGTCGCATCGACGCAAAGTGACATCCTGACCTGGCGCCCACGCATTGAGCTTCAATGCCCCATCGAACACCGCATTAGGAGTGACAGCGGTGTCCGGCACTGAGCCGATATATTTATAAATATCGTAATCCCCGATCGAATCCAGGGGTTCGGTTACAGGCTCGATATAGTCGGCGATGAAGCCGATCCGATCCAGGTAATCGCCAACGCTCAAATTCAAGGGACAACCCTGGCAGGTGCCGCGTGCCTGGATGATGATCAGTTTCGGCTGCCTGGTTTCGATATCCCTGACGAGCGTGTCGAGATATTTCTGGATAACGGGCGGCACATCCTCAATATGTTCATACACCTGCTCTGAGGTAGGATAATCCACCAGGCCGAACGCGATTGGGTGTGAGAGAAGATACGTGTTCGCCGGTTCGCGGTCGATCTGTTGAAGCATGGGATAGGCCGGAGCGACCGACGTGCTGAGGACCATTACCGGGTCACCCTTGACAGTATATTCCTTGATCAATTGCACCAGGGGATTGGCCCGGTGAGCCTCGCTGATGGGAGTCTTCTGGTCGAATCTCGCTATCGCCTGATAACTTTGCAGCAGCACAATGACGATCACCCCAATAAACTGGGCGGAAAAAACCTGGCGGACCACCGGCGAATCGCCCATGTGCGCTGCTGGAGCTTCCCGAATAGGGTTGGTATCACGCAGGATCACACACGCGATAATCAACCAGCCAATCAACCGGGCCGGGATCAGGTGATAGTCCCATCCTTTGGTTTGCGCGGCGAACATGACTAACGCTGCTATACCCATCAACCCCAGAGGACGGCAGAATGCCCAGATATCACGTTTATCGATGGGCCGGATGAACAAAGCGATCACGAACAAGGCCCACCATTGTTGGCTCTTGGACCCTGTTAACACTTCCATAAACGTAATCTTCTCGCCGATTACGCTCTTGTCGCGGGAATAGGCGTTGTATCCTTTTAATGTATCAGGAATTACTTCGTTGAAAAGGGTGTCACGCATGGCCGCAGGCACTACCAGAAAATGCAAGACATACAGCGCACTGAACAGCCCAAACCCTACCACTTCTGGCCTCAGCGCCTGGTCGAATTTGCGCCGTGTGACCAGCCAGTAGATTTCGGGCGCGGCTGCGATTAACAAAAAGTAGGGCTTGAGGCATGCCCCGATCGCTGCCACGAACCCTATCACGAAAGCCAGACGCGGGGAAATCTCCAACCCCTGGTGGCGCATGATGCGCAGCAGCGCGCCAGGTATAAAAAGCAACAAAAACAGGTGCTCACGCTGGCCGTAAAAGACGTACTTGATCTCATCCAGGGTGAACAGCGCGATTGCCAGCGGTATGCTGTTGACGATCAACGCCTGGGAACTGCCGGTAAATGTCTTCATCAGGTACCACGACAGGCCGACAGTCCACAATGTGATCATGTAGACCATCACTTTAAAAACGGGGATGATGTTGACCGAAAGCATATCGGCCACAAATGCCGGAGGGACATTTATATAGTGGATCAGGGGGAAATTGATCTCAACATAATCGACATAGGGGATTTTGCCTTGCAGGATGTACTGGCCTGTACGGGTATATATGGCGGCATCGTGATTGATTTCCAACGGTTCAGCTAACAGAAAAAAGAGGGAAAGTCCGAGTACCGCGAAGATCAGGAATTGCACAACTCGTATCTGCCGTTCCATAACTGTTACGTTACTCATACCTTTCCTTGACTTTGATTGTTAGTTGAAAGCGCTCATGCGCTTCTCAGCAAAATGGAAGTTACCACACCCCCATGTATGTCGCCAGATTTAAGACGCTCGCGGCTTGATTCTGAACTCGCCGACAGCGTCAAGGGTACAGGACAAAAAAACACAGAGCAACAGGCCCTGTGTGGATCGGCGCGAACGCGCGGGTTCGGTTTTAAATCACCGCTGGCGCATGGGATTTCCGTCCCGGTGATCCGGCTGGCGGGCGAGCAGCAGTGTTTCCAGGTCGTAGATTTCGTCATCATCCAACGCCGCGATCAACCGTTCGGCACGGTTGTAGTCGTGGCGCTTGGGTTTGTTCGTCAGGCGGGCCAGGTTCACGCGCATCGTATCTTTGTCGGTCTCGTCGAAACTGCCGGACCAGATCGCGCGCGTGCTGAGGGTGGCTGCCCTGGCGAGTACGAATACAATCGCCAGCACAAACGCCCCGCCGATGTGGTCAATTTCCGTTTCGCTTGAGGTCAGCGCGGCTGCGATCGTGATCATACAGAGTGTGAGTGCTGTCCAGATCGCAATGGTCGAAATGAGGCGAGCAGAGCTGTTCATGATCTGTTTTCCCTGCATCTAAGGACGGCTAGAAGTGATTGGCCGAATCCCGGTGTTCTTCATTTCGGGCGAGCAGCAGCGCTTCCAGGTCGTAGATTTCGTCATCGTCCAGCGCCTCAACCAGGCGTTCGATCCGGGTGCGTCCCATGCGTTTGGGCTTGGCCAACCGTGTGACGTCGGTCGTTTGCTGCTGGCTGCTGCCGGGCCGGGCCGCCCAGATCGCACCCGTGCTTAATGTGGCCGCGGCGGCCAGTGTCAGCACGACCTTAAACACAGTGTCGCTGTCGGCGCTGGCCATGGCTCCGCTGTCTGACAGCAGCATCGCCATCAGGGCCGACATGACCGCGATCCAGATAATGCTGGTTACAATTAATCGTGCAATATCATTCATAATGGTAATGGTTCCTGTCGTTGAATAAGCCTGCTCTTTGTGCAAGCCTGTGTAAACGTGTGCTCAGTGCGCGTGCGCAGCGAGTGCGCGTGCGTAGATAGTTTCTCGTGTACTATATCCCGGTCTAGCTGCGACGTCCAAACCGCTGGGTGTCGTTTTCACGGGCGAGCAGCAGCGCTTCCAGGTCGTACAGTTCGTCTTCTTCCAGCGCCTCAACCAGCCGGGCCACCCGGTCATGATTACCGTGTTTCGCTTTAGCCATGTTCAGCGGCAGTTGGCGGCGGATGGGTTCGCTTTCCTGCTGCCAGACCGCCTGGGTACCCTTTACGGCAGCATACGCGATGAGAGCCGTCACCAGCAGCAAGGTTGCTTCGCTGATCCTGCTGCCACCGTAGCCGGTTCGTTCCTGAATAAGGGTAGCGGTGACGGCGGCAAACGCAATCCAGATGGTCATCGTTGCGCCCAGGCGGGCCAGGCTGTTCATGGCGTGCTCCCGTGTACGCGTACACCTGTGTACGGCGTGTTTATTCGCTCTGGTAAATGATCTGTGCTGTCTGGCCGATCAGGTGGCCGGTGGCGGTGTATCCCAGAAAACTGACCAGCGGTATGCCGATACACGTGATCCAGATCACGCCGGAGACGACCGATCCGATGATCGACAGCGCGACCACATACAGCAGCAGTATAAGCAGGGGGCTGAAGTTGATGCGGATATCGCGCCACAGTGATCCAAGTTTGACGAATTCGGCAAAGTTGCCGGTTTCACAATAACGAATGATGCCCATCCAATACAGCAGCAGGGCAGGGATCGCGTACAGCAGCGCCAGCACAAAAATGCACGAGGATGATATACAGACTAACAGGCTGCCCAGGTCGCTGTCGCCAGCCGCCATGGCGGGAAAGATCAGCACACAACTGATCAGGATGATCGGCAGGAAATACACCACCCAGGCGATTGTCCCCATAATCGTATCGGTGAGCACCTGGCCGAGATCATCGGTGCCGGGCAGTGGTTTGTGCTTGTCATTGATGACATTACGCGCCACCGCGATCTGGTACCCGAAGCCTATGAAGGGAATCAGGCTAAGCAGCGATCCCACGATGATCTTGAGCGGCCACTCATCATCTTCAAACGGAAACTTGATCGCGCGTACGATATCCATGTTTACCCCCTGTAACCTTGTGAAAAACAGGCATGCCCAACATCGCAGCCAACTAATCGCCCTTCGTTAAATCTATACGCGCAGGGCGTGCTTCAGTTGCGCTGCTGACCCTATTGTATCGTGATTGTAATATCTGCCGCAGATAGTCACGGTGTTGTGTTGTGGCGCGAATCGAGACGGCGGCGGAGTCCAACCGCGTTTTACGATTTTTCCGTAGAGGGTGCGGCGCGCGTGGAACGTGTGCTGCGCCATACCTGCGACACCTGCGCCAGCGTGTGGATGATCTGCTGTTCGGCGAACACAAATACAAAGATCGCGGTAGCGCTGAGCACGATCGCGGGGCCGGTGGCAATGTCTTCGTGGTAGGAAATGTAAAATCCGAAAATGCTGGACGACACGCCGATCAGGGCTGATACCAGCATCATGGGCAGCAGGCGCCGGGTCATCAGGTTGGCGGTGGCGGCGGGCGTGACCAACAGCGCGACCATCAGCGCGATCCCGACCGTTTGCAGTGACACAACAATCGTTACCGCGATCAACACCAGCAGCAGCATACGGAACAATTCGGTCGGCAGGCGGAGCGTTTGCGCCAGCGTCGGGTCGAACGAAATGATCATAAATTCTTTAAAAAACAGCGCGACTACGGCCAGCACGATCACACTGAAGATCAAAATCAGGCGCAGATCGGCTTCCGAGACTCCTAAAATTTGCCCGAACAGGATATGCGACAGGTCCCCGGCGTAGTTGTCGATGCGCGAGATCATGGCGATGCCCAGCGCGAACATGGTTGCAAACACCACGCCAATCGCCGTATCCTCTTTGATGCGTTCGTGCCGGGTCAAAAACCCGATTCCCAGCGCGCTCGCGATCCCGGCTGCCAATCCACCCCAGAACAGGTCATCGGTTTTGCCGTTGCTGCGCTGGTAGATGAACGCCACGCCGGGCAAAATGGCATGTGCCAGCGCATCGCCAAAAAACGCCATGCCGCGCACGACGATAAACGTGCCCAGCACGCCGCTGACGATGCCGACCAGCATCGCCGCTTCGATGCTGCGTTCCAGCAGGGGATAACCCAGCGGCTCCAGGATTAACCTGTCAAAGCTGTAAATCAGCACCATCCAACCGTGCTTTAACATGATCTATCTACCACCTGAATCTTGTGTTACCGATAGGGCTGTCGCTTCAAAATCGAGAATGCCCCTCCCCCGCGTGACCGCCGATCGCGGCGATCAAGTCCCCCGTCCAGCTTGGCTGGAAGGGGGATTAGGGGGAAGGCGACACGCAGTGTCGCGCGGCGTTTCAAAAGCCCTATCACCCATTTGGAGCGATTGCCCTTGTGTTACCGAAAAGCCCACTGATCGGTTTTCTGGTTGATGCTCCGGTTAACTCTTGCACCCGCCCAACACGTCGCGCAGTGTATCCAGCGTGATGCGTGATGTCATGTCCAGGCTCAGCGGTGTGACTGACACCTGTCCGGCGATCAGGGCTGCTGCATCCGATCCGGCTTCGACGCCGTTGGCCGGGTTTAGCTCGTAGCCGATTGGCGCGACGTCTTCCAGGCGGTCGCGCTGAGGTGCCACGGGCCGGAAATAGGAGCGTCGTTCCAGGTGTGTAAAACACCAGCACGTTTGCGGTGTCGCGCCTGCCGGGATATCGATCTTCAGGGCGTCCACGTCCGGCAGGCGTTCGGAATTCAGCCAGCGTTGGGCGAACAGGTGCGTGAAATATTCCGCCCCGCTGAAATCGACCGACGCGTCATTAGTCATGTGCTGGTGAATTTCGACTTGCAGCGACACGGCCAACGCCGGAATGCCGTGTGCAGCGGCTTCGAGCGCGGCGCCCACCGTGCCGGACACGGTTATGCCGGTCCCCACGTTTTCACCGTAATTGATGCCCGATACCACCAGCGCCGGTTGGCGGTCGGCCAGTTCCATGATGCCGTGCTGCACAGCCTGGGCCGGTGACGCGTTCGCGCCGTAAGCGGTCCACGCCTGGCCGTTGGCGCTGATCGTGGTTTTGAACAGCCGCCCGTCGTTAAAGTTCGGCATGCTGCGGCCCATGCCGGATTGTTGTTGGCTGGGCGCCACGATCAGCAGGTCACCCAGCGCGGCGAGCGCCGACGCGGCGGCGGCCAATCCCGGTGAGTCGATACCATCGTCGTTACAAAGCAAAATGAGCGGCTGCGTCATGGTGTGTCCTTCGGGCTGGTATGCCGATCACAAAATCGCAGGTTGAAGCATAACCAGCTTTTGATGAATCGCCAATGCATGATTGGTGGTCAACCAAAGTGATTGCATGACGCCCCTCCCCTCCGGGCTTTAGCCCGCAGGCTACGCCCGGTTTCCCCTCCCCGGCCAAGCCATGGCGGGGAAAAAGCAACTGATCACGCGCGTTCAAGGATCGCGCGTCGTAAAGTCCCCCGTCCAGCTTGGCTGGAAGGGGGATTTAGAGGGAAGGCGTTGCTCACCACCCGACCGTCCATTTGATGCGTTACGAGTGGCCGTGCTCGTGATCATGATCATGGCACGGTTTGTCCGGCACGACCACGTACTGATCGCCTTCGCGCCACAGCGCGATCCGGTCGCCGAACGTGGCGCCGAGCAGTTCGGGCGTGTACACGTCGGCGGGAGCACCATACGCCAGCATGTGCCCATCGTTAAGAAACATCAGTTTGTCATAGTGCGTGGCGGCCTGAACGAGGTTATGTGTCGCCAGCAGCACGGCGACACCTTCAGCGCGCAGCACGTCGAGCACCTGGAAAATATCTTCTTCAGCGCCAGCATCAACGCCGCTGAACGGCTCATCCAGCATAAGCACGCTGGCCTGCTGCGCCAGCGCTCGCCCCACAAAAACACGCCGCCGCTGCCCGCCGGACAGCTCACCGATCTGGCGCTTACGTAAATTCCACATGCCCACGCGTTCCAGCGCGCGCCGCACGGCGATCCGGTCACGCTGGCGCGGCGGCAGGATATAACCAATCTGCCGGGCGCGGCCCATCATCACCACATCCCACACATTGACCGGAAAATTCCAGTCAATCGACTCGTGTTGGGGCACATACCCGACCATCGTATGGCTCTGGTAACAGGTCGCGCCCTGGATCGAGATCGATCCCTGGTGGGGCAGCAGGCCGACGATCGCCTTAAACAGCGTGGATTTGCCCGCCCCGTTCGGCCCGACGATGCCCACGCGCTCACCGGCATGCAGGTCAAACGAGACAGCGTGCAGCGCCCGGTGGCTGTTATAACCCGCCGACAGGTTTTCGACGGCCATGACCCGCGTGGGGTCAGCGCAATCGTTCGTGGTATTGGCCTGCTGCCGGGTAAGTGCCCGGATGGATAGGTTAACCATAATCGCCTCTATTCGCAGTAAGGCGCGGCTGGCGTTCGTGATCACCGCCGCGCCCCACGTTGAGCGAAACAGGTGTTATTGCAGCGCGTTGGTGATCTGCGCGGCGTTAAACAGGGTGTAATCGATGTACGTACCGGCCTCACCGCCCGGTTCGCTCAGCGAGCCGGTATACAGGCGCACGATTTCGGCCCCGGCTTCGCTTGCGATCTGTTGGGCCAGGTCTTCGCTGACCGTGGTTTCAGTGAAGATCGCCGGAACGTTGTTCGCCTGAATGGTCTCGATCAATTTGATCACGTCCTGCACCGAGGGTTCGGACGTGGTGCTGCCGCCGGGAATCAGCACGCCGACCAGCGTCAGGCCGAACCGCTCGGCAAAGTAGTTAAACGCGAGATGATTGGTCACGAGCAGGCGTTTGTCCGGCGGCACGGTGTTGATCATGGCCTGGACGTCGCCGCTCATACGGGCCAGGTCGGACAGGTACGCGTCGGTGTTGGCCGCGTAAATGCTGGCGTTTGCCGGATCACGTTCGCTCAGCGTGTCGCGGATCATCAGCGCCCACAGCCCGGCGTTGACCGGGTCGGTCCAGACGTGCGGATCGCAGCTTTCCGTGTCGCCGCCGCAGTCGAGGGTATATAACGGTCCCAGGGTGCCGTCGCTGAGCGCGTGCGCGTCAAGATCAAAGGCGGCGGCTGCCGTGTCGTGATGGGCTTCACAGCGATCACCCTGCGTGGACGGCTCGCCGGATGCGTGGTTCTCGCCTTCGTGTTCGTGCTCGTGATCGTCCATCCCGGCAATAACCGGGCGAACCGGCACGCAGCCGGATACGATCACCATGTTTTCCCCAGCCGATTCGGCCAAAACGGGCAGCAAGCCTTCTTCAAAGTTCACGCCCACGACAAAGACCACGTCGGCGTCACTCAGGCGCACGACATCCTGGGCCGATGGCTCGAAAGCGTGCGGATTCACACCGAAGCCCATCAGCGACTCGACGGTTGCCGCCTCACCCGCGACGTTAGCCACGATATCGGCCAGAATGCTGAAACTGGCGATCACGGTCAGCCGCTCACTTTGCGCTTGCGCCGGAGATGGCGCGGTTGGCAGCGCAGCGACCAGTGTCAGGATAACAGCCCCCGCCATGATCCGGATCACAACGTGTTTGTGCAACATCATCTGTTTCCTTACCTCTCTTTTTGCGTGGTTCCAGGTTATTAATGCTTTGATTCCGGCAGGTTTTGCTGGCAGGTTGGGCATATGCCGGAGATTTCCAACCAGTGCCCGGTGATCGTGTAGCCGGTGCGGTCGGCCACGGACGCCAGGAAAGCGCCCAGTTCACACCCGACGATCTCGGTCACGCCGTGACAGTGTTTACACACCACGTGATGTGTGTGCCCCGGTGTAGCCAGCGCGTAACCGTGGCAGTGATCCGCCAGGTGAACAGCGCGCGCGATGCCGATATCGGCCATCAGTTCCAGCGTGCGGTACACGGTCACCAACCCCAGGTCCGCGTAATAAGTCTGGCCGCGTTCCTGAATCTCGGCGGGTGACAGGGGCTTGGACGAATCCAGCAGCGCGTGCAGAATCGCGCGGCGCGGCTGGGTGAGCTTGTGGCCCTCGTCGCGCAGTTGTTGAGCCAGCGTATCAAAATCGGTTGTCATCGGTGGTTTGCCTGCCCGGTTATTGAAAAACTTTTTCGATATAAATGAAAAACACTTTCAATACGGATTCTATAGGATGGGTTGTCTGGTGTCAAGGGTGTATATTGGACAGGCAGGGCCGTTGCTTCAAAAATCAAAAACGCCCCTCCCCTCCGGGCTAACGCCCGGTTTCCCCTCCCCAGCCGAGCTAAAGAGGAGAAAAAACAGCCGGTGGCGGGCGCGTGTGCAGCGAACGCACGTTGTCAAGTCCCCCGTCCAGCTTGGCTGGAAGGGGGATTAGGGGGAAGGCGTTGTACAAAACCACAGTCATTCATTTGAAGCGATTGCCCCTCCCCAAAAAACACCTGACATGCGCTGGCCCGGCAAAATCGAGTACAATGCGGGTGCATGTATCACAGCCAAAAACAACCGAGGATCGAAGGTTATGGTGTCAAACGCAGCGCAGCGCCCGCCCCGCCGTTCCTACGACGAGGACTATGATTACGGTTACGACAATCCGCCGCCTGCCGGTACGGGCGGTCCGTTCGGGTGGAGCAATTACAGCAGCCTGCGCCGCCGCGCACGGTTCGACAGCATGGCATGGTGGCAGCTGAAAACTATCCAGGGGGCGCTGTTAGGCGGTGGTCCGCTGGTATTCGGGCTGCTGCTGTGGACCATCGCGTGGTTGACCGGGGCGGAAAGCTGGCTGCGCCTGTTAGGGCTGGGTATCGGCATTGTCGGGGCGCTGGTAGCCCTGCGTTATTTGGCCGCGCCGCTCACCTGCCGCTGGATCGTCAGTGTGCCGGAAAACTGGTATGCGGTGGTTGAAGACAGCGACGGTTACACGCTCGAATACCTGGAACCAGGGCGCATGATCGTGCCGTGGCGCTGGGGATCGGTCATCCGGCGCTACGTGGACTTTAACTCGATTGTGGTCAACGACCTGGTTGAAGATGTGCTGGACTCGCAGTCGCTGCCGGTAGATATCGACGTGTCACTGTTGATGGCGTTTAACCCGGTCAGCGCCGATCCGCCGATGTACGCCGCGCTGCGCCAGATGACCACGCCGGAGCAGTTCCAGGCCATGATCGCGCGTGACGTGCGCGACATTGTGCGCAAACACCTTAACACGCTGGCCCCCGTGCAGGGCCAAAGTATGCTGCACAACGTCGAATCGCTGGAAACCGTGATCACCGAGCAGATCGCCGGACGCGCCGCGATGGGCCTCACCCCGGCCTCGACGCGCCCGGTGACGGTTCACGTCCGCGCCCCGCAGAAGGTCAAAGAGGCGTACCAATCGCTGTGGGCGCGCGCGGCCCGCGTCCGCGAGGAATCACAAACGCTGATGGATATCAAGGAACTGGCGCGTGACCTGGGACTGCCGTTTAACGAAGCGTTCCAGTTGTTTTACATCATGCAGCGTGGAGCACCGCCCAGCCGTCGTACAACCCGCCGCGCGCAGCAAGCATTGGATGAACCGCCGGTCGTGGTCTTCCAGACAACAGCCCCGCGCGACATCGACAAACCGGTCGAAGCGGCAGCCCTGCCAGCGGCAGCCCTGCCCCTGGAAACCTCCGAACCCGGCCCCCCGGCGGGCGAGATTGAAAAACCGGCAGCCGCCGACGGTCCGTCGCTCATTAGCGACGGTACGTCGCACATCATCGAAGACCCGCAGCGCGCGCCGGACCCGTTCGACCTGCGCCGCCAGCGCAAAAGCCGCCGCCGCAGCGATCAGTAGTCCGGTCTATTGGCGTGCCGCCGGATTTTAAAACGCAAAATGCCAACACTGCCCGGTGTTGACATTTTTTGTTTGCAATTACCGTGAATTAGTCCGCCAAATACGCTTTGAGCATCCACGCCTGTTTTTCGATCTGGCCGCGGATATCGTCCAGCAGCGCGACGGTGCCGCGATCATTTGCTGCTTCAGCCGCCTCGACGACGGCCAACGTGGATTTCAGCACCGCGTCGAAATCGTTCAGGATGTTCTGGACGAAGTCTTCATCATCTTCGGGCATACCGGGGTCTTCTTGCAGCGACGTTGTTTCCAACACCTCGGCCAGGGTGCGCGGCGGGGTGCCGCCAATGGTCAGAACGCGCTCGGCCACGTCATCGAGCACGACGGCGAACAGGTCGTACAGTTCTTCAAACTTGGCGTGCAGGCTGAAGAACTCGTCGCCAGAAATGTTCCAGTGATAATGATGGAGTTTTTGGTACAGCACCATGGCGTCGGCAGTCAGACCATTCAGTCCTTCGGCAACCGTTGACATTTGATCCTCCATTGCTGGGATACTAAGTAATCATTTAGATTGTATGCAAGAATCGGAAAGTGAACCATCAGAGAACCATCAAAACCCCACGACTCCCGGCACGACACGCGCCACGATTGGCGGGTGGCTGGGTGCTGGTCTACACTAACGATCGGTATCTTGAGTGAGAAATGGGGACCCGCGTATGGCGAAATCACGGTATTATCACCCGGAGTATCGTAAGGCTGAGGTGTCGGCCATCGTCCAGGCCCTCGACCGGGGGCAGTCGGTATCCGTCATCGGGCCGCCGAGTGTTGGCAAAACAAACTTGCTGCGCTTTCTGGACCAGGAACGGCTGGCAACCAGCGATCCTGACAGCCCCTGGAACCAATACGCGCCGCAAAGCGCCGAACAGGGGCCGGTCGTGGCGATTAACATTGATCCTAACGCGCTGCTGCCGTCGCTCCCGCAGGAAAAAGGCAATGTGGCCGCGGCGGCATGGCCGGGGTTTGAGATGTTGGTTCACCGCGCCACGATCACGCCGCAGTTGTACCCCGTGTACCGTCCCCCGCGTGACGGCGAGGACGATGATCCCGATCTGATCGAACATATCGGGCGGCTGCAAGACCGTTTTAACAACGCGCACCCCGACGTAACCGATTTTGAAGACCGGCTGCACGCCCATCTGGCATTACGTCACCTGGAAAGTATCCTTGACGCGGCGCTGACGGGCGCTCGTTTGCAGGAAACACCGATCCGCATTGCGTTTTTTATGGATGAGTTCGAGCGCCTGCTGGTCACCATGCCCGACTACTTTTTTGTAGCGCTGCGCAGCATCCGCGACCGGTTTAAGTACAACGTGATGTTTGTCACGTTTACGCGCAACAGCCTGGCCTATTTGACCGGGAACCGCCTGCCCGTGCTGGAACCGTTTATCGAGCTGTTCCACGACAGCACCGTTTGCCTGCGTCCTTTTGCCGATGACGACGCGTGGCGCATGATCGAACAGCTTGAAAAACGCACCGTTTCGAAAGACGACTACTCGTTAGGGCTGCTGATCCGGGCTACGGGTGGATTCGCCGGGCTGCTGCGGGCGGGCTTCCAACACGCCGAAAAACTCGCGCCGATCCAGGCCCCGGACTATACACAGGCGGTCGGATTAGCCGCCAGCCGTCTGAGCGCTGAACCGAACGTACAGGCGGAATGTGAAACGCTGCTGCGCGGCCTCAACAAAGAGGAGATCGCGGCGTTATACGCGGTGGCCGGTGGCACGTTTGAATACAGCCCAACGATCGCGCGTGAACTGGTCAACAAGTCGCTGCTGGCCCAGGATACGCAAGGAACGGGTGTACACATTGCGCCGCCCGTGCTGGCTGCGTTCATCCGGAACAATCCGAAGCCGCCGGAGGCACACGCCGCCGTCCCGCCCGTGACACTGCCGGAAAGCTGAGAGACAATCGCGTTATGCACAACAGCCGCCGCTGTCTGCGCCGCTGCCTGATCAGTGGGCTGGTGCTGGCCGCCGGGATCGTGTGTTTTCGGTTGGGCGCGGTCACGTTCGGCGAGCCAAACCCGGATCACCTGACCGGAGCGCTGCAACTGCACAGCAGGGCGTTTTCGCTGTTCGCTGTTAACGATCTCGACCAGGGCATGACATATTACCGGGACGCGCAGCCGGTGCTCGACACGCCGGAACTGGCGCGCGGTGCCGGGTACGTGGCGGCAGGCATGATCCTGGTGCTGATCGCGCTGGCTGTGTGGCGTCTGCCGGATGATTGGCGGGGATCAGAATCACGCGCCGCCGCCGCCCCCGCCGCGCCGCGATTATCCTGGTGGCCGGTCGTGCCCGGCGGGATCGCGCTGGCGCTGCTGTGCGAAGCCAACACGCCGCTGCTGAAATGGGACGTGTTGGTCGATCTGTCAGCGGACGGGCAGTTTATGCTGTTGTGCGCGGGAATCATGCTGATCACGTGGGGCATGAGCGGGGTCAGGTGGCCGCGTCTGCCCCGGCTGGCGCGGCGGGATGGGCTGGCGCTGCTGTTGGTTACGGCGCTGGCGTTTGTGCTGCGTGTATGGAACATCGGCGGGGCCGTACACCACCTCATCGATGAACTAAATTTTGTCGCCGCGATCAACATGTTCGACAGGCCGACCGATCCGCGCCTGCTGGAACCGTTCAGCCCGCTGGCCGCGTTCCCGTATGTGTTCCCCTATTTGCAGGCCAAAGCAGTGAGTCTGTTAGGCCGTGACTTTGCCGCGATCCGGGCCGTCAGTGTGATTCTGGGATCGCTGACCGTCCCGGCCCTGTATGCGCTGGCGCGGGTGTTATTCAACGCGCGGATCGCGCTGCTGGCGGCGCTGCTGCTGGCCGTTTTTCCGCCGCACATCCATTTTAGCCGCCTGGGGATCAACAACATCGCCGATCCGCTGTTCGGCGTGCTGATGCTGGCATTCCTGGCGCGGGGACTGCGCGATAACCGCCGCGCGGATTTTGCCGCTGCCGGGGCCATGCTCGGCCTGACACAATATTTTTACGAAGGCGGGCGCCTGTTTTACCCGGTGCTCGTGATCGTCTGGCTGGTGGGCCTGCGGCTGGTCAAACGACCTGACGACCGCCAGATTCCAGGCCGGGGACTGGTGATCGGACTGCTGACGGCCCTGATCGCAGCCGCGCCGGTGTATGTCACGCTGGCCCGGTCACATCAAGCCGCCGCCCCGCGCATGGAGCAGGTTGGCCTGAGCGGCCATTATCTGGTCGATCACCTGCTGCTTTCCGCAAACCGCGATCTGCTGCACGCGCAGGCATGGCATACCGCGTATGGCTTTTTGAGCTTTGTGTACCTGCCCGATGAAAGCTGGTTTTACCGCGATTCCCACGCGCTGCTGATGCCCGCCGCCATCCCGCTGTTTCTGCTTGGGCTGACGCTGGCGCTGTGGCGCTGGCGCCAACCGGGCGCGCTGCTGGTGCTGCTGTGGCTGGTGGGTGGAGCGCTGTCTCAAGCGGTCATGATCCGCAGCGCGTGGTACCCGCGTTACGTGGTAGTGTTCCCGGCGGTGCCGCTGGCGCTGGCGATCGGAGTATGGGGCGGCGTGTCGCGGCTGGTGCCGCTCGGTCAGGCAAAAATCGGGCGCTGGGCGCGGATTGGGGCGGCGGGTGTGCTGGTGATCGCGCTGGGCGTGGGACAGGTGCGGCACTATTTCGGCCCGTATCTCGACCGCTACACCGATTTTATCGGGATGCCGTATGACGCCGAGGACGCCGTGTACCGTTCGCTGGACTTCCCGCCGGGCACGCATGTACACATCGTGGCCGACGTGATCCTGTGGTACTCCGATATCGGCGCCATGCTCGAATTCTGGCAGGCCGATCTGGTCGTGCACGTGATCGCGCCCCGCGATTTTTCGCTTCAATACCTGCGCAACCTGTCGCCGGGCGTCGATCACGCGTTTTATATCGAGCCGCCCGACGACGCCACGCGTGATCTGCTGAAGGGGTGGTTTTTTGTGGAGGCTCCGCAGTACAGCCCGTATAACGTACCGTGGAATCGCCAGTTGGCGCTGTACTACGTGCCCGATTACCTGCCGCCGCTGGACAGTTTTCACCCCACCGGGGAGTTCCCCGACCTCGACAACGACTAAGCGCCGGGCGACTCACCGCCGTTTCCGGCTGATTCAGCGTGTGTGCGTTTGCCAACCCGCTGCGCACTTTTGTACAATCTTCTCAGCACCACTTCGCAGCCTGTCTTCATAACAAAGGTGTTTTCACCAACGCCTTTCTTCATCCAAATTGAGGGAAACTATATGGCACCAAAAAAGGACACACTGCTTGATTGGTACCGCCAGATGGTACTGATCCGGCGATTCGAAGAGCGGTGCGCCGAGCTGTACCAGCAGGGTTTGATCGGCGGCTTTCTGCACCTGTACATCGGCCAGGAGGCTACCGGCGTTGGTGCCGTGAACGCGCTGCGCGAGCAGGATCACGCGATCACCGCGTACCGCGATCACGGTCTGGCCCTGGCACGGGGACTTGATCCCAAGGCCGTGATGGCCGAGATGCTCGGCAAAAAGACCGGCGTCAGCGGCGGCAAGGGTGGCTCGATGCACCTGGCCGATTACGACCGCCGATTCTGGGGAGGTTATGGTATTGTTGGCGGACATTTACCGCTGGCCGCCGGAATCGCGCTCAAGGCTAAATACAATGAGGAAGACGAGGTCGTGCTGGCCTTTATGGGTGATGGTTCGACCAACATCGGTTACTTTCACGAGGCGCTGAACCTGAGCGCCGTTTGGGAACTGCCGGTCGTGTGGCTGGTGGAAAATAACCAGTACGGCATGGGCACGTCGGTCGAACGCGCCAGCGGCGCGGTGGAGATCGTCAACAAAGCCCGCGCGTACTGCTGCGGTCCCAATGGGCGCGGCATGAAGGAAGGCCCGCGCGTCGATGGTATGGACGTGCTGGCCGTGTACGATGCCGTCAGCGAGGGGATCGAACATGCCCGCAAGCACGGCCCGATCCTGATGGAATCGCTGACATACCGGCTCGAAGGGCACAGCATGGGCGACCCGCAGCGCTACCGCACCAAAGAAGAAGTTGAGCAGTTTGTCGCCAACGGCCCGATCGGGCGTTTCCGCGACTATCTGAACGAGAAATACAAGGGTATCGACCCCAGGCTCGACACCATCGACCAGGACGTGCTCGATACCATCGATGACGCCGTGGAATTCGCGAAAAACAGCCCGGACCCGACCTACGACGATTTGATCAGCCACGTGTACGCTGACTAGAGGGGCGCAAGATGGCAGATAGACCGATTACCATTCGCGAGGCGCTGAGTGCCGCCTTGCGCGAAGAAATGCACCGTGACGAACGTGTTTTTATTATGGGCGAGGAAGTCGGCGTGTGGGGCGGCACCTACGCCGTGACGCGCGGGTTCCTTGAGGAGTTTGGTGAAAAACGCGTGCGCGACACCCCGATCTCCGAAATGGTGATCGCCGGGGCCGCCGTCGGCGCGGCGATGGCCGGGCTGCGCCCGGTGGCCGAGATCATGACCATCAATTTTGCGTTCGTGGCCATGGACGCGATCATCAACCACGCGGCGAAAATTCACTATATGTTCAACGGGCAGTTTAACGTACCGCTCGTGATCCGCACCACGACCGGCGGCGGCAAACAGCTTGGCGCGACCCATTCACACGCGCCAGAAGTTATTTTTGCCCACTTCCCCGGCCTGTATGTCGCCGTGCCCGGTACGGCTTACGATGCTAAAGGCATGCTCAAAGCCGCGATCCGGGATGATAACCCGGTTTTGTTTGTCGAACACAGCACCATGCTCCAGCGCCGCAGCCCGGTGCCGGATGATGACGATTTTGTGCTGCCCATCGGCAAGAGTGATATCAAGCGCGAAGGCGACGACGTGACAATTGTAACGTTCGGCAAAGGGCTGGAATGGTCCACCGAGGCAGCGGACCAGCTCGCGCAAGAAGGCATCGAAGCCGAAATCGTCGATCTGCGCTGGCTGCGCCCGCTCGACCTGGAACCGGTATTCGAGAGCTTCAAAAAAACCAACCGCTGCGTGATCGTGGAAGAAAGCCTGCCGATGTTCAACGTCGGCGCCGAGATCGCGGCCCAGCTTCAAAACGAGCTGTTCGACTACATGGACGCGCCGATCAAACGTGTGGCGGCTATGGACCTGCCGCTGCCGTACAACCGCGAGATCGAGTTGATGGCCCTGCCCAATCCACAAAAAGTCATAAACGCGGTTAAGGAGGTGCTCTAATGGCTCAGCCCATCATTATGCCCAAGCTGGGCTTTGACATGGCGGAAGGCACCTTAATCACGTGGACGGTTGCCGTCGGTGACGCGGTCAGCAAAGGTGACGTGATCGCCGAGATCGAAACCGACAAAGCCACGATCGAGATCGAAACCACCGTCGCAGGCCACGTGCTGCAACTGCTGGCCGGACCGGGCGATATCGTGGCCGTGGGCGCACCGATCGGTTACGTGGGCGCGGAAGGTGAAGCCGCGCCGGACGATGTCGCTCCGCCTGCCGCAAAACCCGCCGCACAAGAACTGGCGCCCGCTGTCGAAGCGGCCCCGGCCCCGGCTCCGTCAGTATCCCCCGCCCCGGCGGCGGGTGACGCCCCTGTCCCAGTGACAGGGGACAAATTCCCCGGCAGGATCAAGGCCAGCCCGGTGGCGCGGCGCATCGCGGATGAGCGCGGCATCGACTTAAGCCGGGTAACCGGCAGCGGCCCCGGCGGGCGCATCGTGAAACAGGACGTGGAAGACTTCCCGGTTGAGGAAGCGCCTGCGGCCCCGGTCACAGAAACGCGTGCCCCGGTGCCTGTAGGCGATATCCCCACCGGCCCGGACATGGACACTATCGAGCTAAGCAGCCTGCGTAGGCGGATCGGCCAGCGCATGGTGCAGAGCAAGCAGTACGTGCCGCATTTTTACGTCACGACCGCGATCGACGTGGCCGGCGCGCTGGCCCTGCGCCAGCAGCTTAACGCCAGCGTGACCGACGAGACGCGCAAGATCAGCGTCAACGACCTGATCGTCAAAGCGGCGGCGCTGACCCTGCGCGAGTTCCCGAACCTGAATTCGCACTTTTACGGCGATGTGCTCGTGCGCTACAACCGGATCAATATCGGGATCGCGGTGGCGCTGCCCGGCGGCGGCCTGATCAACGTGGTGGCGCGGGACGCCGACAAAACCGCGTTGGGCGCGATGGCCGCCCAAAATCGCGACATGATCGCGCGTGCGCGTGACGGCAAGGTCAAAACGGATGAGATCGAAGGCAGCACCTTCAGCGTGAGCAACCTCGGCCCGTATGATGTCGAACACTTCGCGGCGATCATCAACCCGCCGGAAGCGGGTATTCTGGCCGTGGGTGCCGCCCAAAAAGTGCCGGTCGTGCTCGAAGACGGCTCGCTTGGCGTGGGAATGCGCATGCGGGCGACGATCAGCGTCGATCACCGCGTGAGCGACGGCGCCGAAGCTGCCGAGTTCATGAAAGCATTCAAGGACCTGATCGAAAACCCGATGCGGCTGCTCATGTAGCCCGTTTCCGTGTGTTGGTTGATACCTGTTTAACAAGCCGGGGACACGCCCCGGCTTTTTTGCGCGTAGTTGGCGATCAACCTGCCCTAGAAAAGCTCCCCCAACAAGCATGATAGTTGATACTATTGCGCGCGCGCCGGGCGTGATACGCTCAACACAGGTCGGGATAACAGAGTGATTGTATCAAAAAGCCCCTCCCCTCCCCCGCCAAACGATGGATGCCTCCATAACAGAACTATGGAGGGGGAAAAGCAGTCAACCGGGCGCGGTGTCAAGTCCCCCGTCCAGTTTGGCTGGAAGGGGGATTTAGGGGGAAGGTATTGTCAAAAAGTCATCTGTAAGGCATCCTCCATTCAGGTTATTGTTTTGTTGTATCGAGGGAGACGTCATTGACTCCAACCGCTGTAGATGTGCTGGTAGTGGGCGGCGGCGCGACTGGGGCGGCGGCGGCCTACGATCTCGCCCGGCGCGGCGTGCGTGTGCTGCTGGTCGAACAAAGCGACCTGTCAACCGGCACATCCGGGCGTTATCACGGCCTGCTGCATTCGGGCGGGCGTTACGCGGTCGGTGATCCGGGTACGGCGGCGGAGTGCATCACCGAAAACCGGATTCTGCGCCATATCGCGCCGTTTGCCATCGAGGATACGGGCGGGCTGTTCGTCGCCACGCCGGACGATCCCGCCGATCACCCGGCGCGGTGGGTTGACGCCTGCCGGGCAGCGGGAATCGATATCGACGCGCTGACACCGGCCCAGGCGCGCGCCCAAGAACCGGCCCTGACACCACACATTACCGCCGCGTACCGCGTGCCGGATGCGGCGTGTGATTCGTTTGATCTGGTGCACGGGTTCGTCGAGGCCATGCGCGCGCTATGCGCGCATAGCACGTTATGCGGCGACCTGCTGGCCTATCACCGCGTGATCCGGCTGGTGACGAATGATAACTCAGTTGTTGGCGCGGAAGTCGAAAACGTGCGAACCGGTGACCGGCAGGTGATTCACGCGGCATGTGTGCTCAACGCGGCGGGACCATGGGCGGGTATGGTCGCCGGGCTGTCGGGCATTACCGTGAAAGTGAAACTCGACCGGGGCACGATGGTCGCCATGAATACACGCTGGGTCAACACTATCATCAACCGGCTGCGTCCCGCCGATGACGGCGATATCATCGTGCCGGTGGGCACCGTCGCCGTGCTGGGCACCACGTCCGTAACCACCAACCGCCCCGGCGATCACCACGTGGAGAACTGGGAAGTAAGCAAAATCCTGGGCGAAGCCGACGCCGTGATTCCGGGCATCCGGCAGGGCCGGGCGCTGCGGGCGTGGGCGGGTGTGCGCCCGCTGTACGAACCGCCGGACATCGATCACGGCGACACGTCCGGGCACGGCGTCCAGCGTCGTTTTGCCGTGATCGATCACCGCGTGCGCGATCAACTGGGCGGGCTGGTGACGGTCGTGGGCGGCAAGCTGACCACCTGCCGCCTGATGGCCGAAGAAGCCGTCAACGTTGTGTGTGACCAGTTGGGCGTCGATACGCCGTGCACCACCGCCGCCGAACCGCTGCCCCTGCCTGCGTTTCGTCAGCAGTATCACCGGCTGGATCACCGGCTGCGCAAGCTCGAACACGGCCAGTTGCCGGGGCAATTGATCTGTGAGTGCGAGCTGGTCACGCGCCCGCAGATCGAAGCCGCTATCGCGGGTTATGGCGATCACCCGGTCGCGCTGGACGACCTGCGCCGCGATCTGCGCTTAGGCATGGGACCGTGCCAGTCCGGATTTTGCAGCGTGCGCGCCGCCGGGATTCTGCACGAGGTCAAAGAACATTCCAACCTGAAAGTCACCCGCGCGCTCAAGGATTTTGTAGATGAACGCTTCCGGGGCGTCAAGCCGCTGTTATGGGGTCACCAGCTCCGGCAGTTGTACCTGGACGAACTCATCTACCGCCGCACGTTGGGCCTGGACCGGTTGATCGCCCCCACACCGGAGGAACGCCTTGACAGCTAACATCGCATCCCCACACGGGAACCAACCGGGCACGGATGTCCTCGTGATTGGCGCGGGACTGTCCGGGTTGATGGCCGCCGTTCACGCCGTGCAGGCGGGCGCACGTGTACGCCTGATCGCGGAGGGCTGGGGCCAGCAGTTGATCGCGCCCGGCTGGATCAGCGTGTGCGACCGGGCCGACGACGACGTGATCGCCGAGGTGCGCGGTTACGCGGCGCTGCACCCCGATCACCCCTACGCCAAGGCCGGTGATGACGCGATGGTGCACGGGCTGGAGGCGTTCCAGGCAATTACCGCCGCGATCGGCCTGTCTTATGACCGCCGCCGCCGGGACGGGCACAACATGCGCCTGATCACGATGCTGGGCGCGATCCAGCGCGTGATGATGGCCCCGCGCGGCATCGCCAACAGCGATTGGACCGACGTCACCGAATCGATTCTGCTGGTTGGGCTGCGCGGCTGGCGTGACTTTTACCCGGAATTGGCGGCGGGTAACCTGCGCTCGCAGGGCATCGAGGCGCGCGCGATCCGGATCGACCTGCCCGAACCACCCGGTCCCTGGGATCGCTGGCCTACCGACCTGGCGCGGTTGTTCGACAGCAGTGCCTTTCGTGCCGCGATCATCAAGCAGGTGCAGCCGCACATACGCGGCGTCGAGAAAGTCGGGTTTCCCGCGGTGCTGGGCCTGGATCATCACACCGAGGCGCTGACCAACCTGAGCGAACAGATCGAGCGGCTGGTATTCGAAATTCCCACGCTGCCGCCCAGCCTGCCGGGACTGCGTTTGAGCAACCGGCTGCGGCGCTGGCTGCTGCGGCGCGGCGTACGCGTCCAGATCGGGCACCCGGTCACGCGGGGGCTGGTCGAGGGCGACCGCTGTGTGGGCGTCGAGGTGCAGGCGCTCGGCCACGTCACCCCGTTTTACGCCGATCACGTGATCCTGGCGACGGGCGGCCTGTACAGCGGCGGCATTCAAACCAGCGAGACGGGCCGCGTCTGGGAGCCGATCTTTGATCTGCCGACAGCCGGACCGGACGTTCCGGGCCGCGAGGGCTGGTATTATGACCGGCTGCTGAAAGAACGCGGCCACCCCATCCACCGGCAGGCCGGGCTGCGCGTCGATCACGACCTGCGCCCGCTCAACGCCGCCGGGGAACCGGCGCTGGCTAACGTTTACGCGACGGGGCACATGCTGGCCGGGTTCAACCCGCTGACCGATGGCTGCGCCGAAGGGATCGCGCTGGCGACGGCGTACAAAGCCGTACACACCGCGCTCGAACTGGATGATAAAAACCACCGGGGAGCCACAGACACAGGCTTATGACTGACCACGATCAGCCCGTTTATGACCTGAGTGGACACACGCCGCTTATTGAACAAGCGCCGCTTGCTCGCCAAGCGGCATTTTCCGCCGATCACTGCCTGAAGTGCAACATCTGTACGGCAGCGTGCCCGGTCGCCGCTGTGACGCCGCTGTTCCCCGGCCCTAAAACGGTCGGGCCGCAGGCGCAGCGCCTCCGTGAGCCGGGCCAGCCGTCGCCGGATCACGCCGTGGATTACTGCTCAAGCTGCGGCATCTGTACGCTGGTGTGTCCGCACGGCGTGAAAGTGATGGAGATCAATACGCAGGCCAAAGCGCGCATTGTTGAGCGCGACGGGCTTTCGCTGCGCAACTGGTTTCTGAGCCGCAATGAACTGTGGGGCCGCCTGGGCACCCCGTTCGCGCCGCT
Organism: Anaerolineae bacterium; assembly: GCA_016930015.1. Taxonomy (GTDB): domain Bacteria; phylum Chloroflexota; class Anaerolineae; order Aggregatilineales; family Aggregatilineaceae; genus JAFGHR01. The sequence goes on from JAFGHR010000064.1 coordinate 79,422, forward strand.
GCTGAATTTTGGCGTGCGCTCGCGGCTGCTGCGCCTGCTGGCGGAAAAGCTGTTCAAGGTATCCGCGCGGGGACCGCTGCCCGGCTGGGCCGGGTATACATTCCGGGGCTGGTGGCAGCGCGAGCAAAAACAGCATCCGCGCCCGGCGCAGCATGACGATTCACAGCGCGTGGTGTTTTTTCACGGCTGTTCGACCAACACGTATGAGCCGTTCATCGGCAAGCTGGCGGTGGCTGTGCTGGAACATATCGGGCTGCACGTCGAGATTCCGCCGCAAACGTGCTGCGGCCTGCCCGCCCAATCCAACGGGGATTTTGACGCCGCCCGGTGTTACGCCCGGCACAATATCGAGGCGCTGGCGGACTATGCGCGGCGCGGCATTCCGATCGTCGGCACGTCGGCAAGCTGCATGACGGCGATCAAGGGTGATTACCGTCACGTGCTCGGCCTGGACGATGACGACGCCCAACTGGTCGCCGTGCACACCTACGACTTCATGGAATTCCTGTGGAAGCTGCACCAGGAAGGCCGCCTGCCGACCGGTTTTCAGCCCATCGAACGCGAATACCCCTATCACGCGCCGTGCCAGCTTAAGGCGCACGGCTTCGGACGCCCGGTGCTGGACGTGCTGAGCCTGATCCCCGGCCTGAAGGCGTGGGAGATCGACGCGGACTGCTGCGGCATCGCGGGCACGTATGGTTACAAAGCGGAAAAACGCGCGATCGCGGAGTTAGTCGGCTGGCCGCTTGCGGAACAGGTGCACGCCGCCGGGGCCGGTACGGTGATCTGCGATACGGAAACGTGCCGCTGGCAGATCACGGCCCTGACCGGGGCCAACACGATCCACCCGGTCGAACTGGTCGCGGCGGCTTACGGCCTGACGATCACCGACAAAGCATACACGCCGCCGGTGGGGGAATAATTATCCGGCGCCAGCCCGTCTATCGCTTATTGTTTCATAAACCAAAAACGCCCCTCCCCGCCGGACTTCAGTCCGCGGACTGCGTCCGGTTGCCCCTCCCCGGCCAAGCCAGGGCGGGGCCAAAACACCGGTTGCGTAAAAAAAATTCCCCCGTCCAGCTTGGCTGGAAGGGGGTTAGGGGGAAGGCGCTGTCCCAAAAGCTCAATCGACCGTTTGATGCGATTATCCTGCCGCGGGCATATCCCGCGTGGCGACGATATCCGCGCCCGTGCCGAACACGTCACGGACGATCACGTCGCCCATGCGGACCGGGGCCGCCAGCGTGACCGATCGCAGCGCCCGGCAGATAGCCTCAACCTGGCCTTTGGGCACCGCGTCGCTGGTTTTGACCGGGACCCTGGCCCAGCGCCCGCCGTTTACACGCACAGTCGTAGTCACCATGCGGCGCGGATCGATGTGTTCCTGGCGGGCGTAGGCGTCCCCTTTTTTGCACGTCCAGCCGCGCACTTCGACCACGTTATCGCCGTCATCCGATTCAACTTCCAATCGGCAGCCCAGCGGACAGCCGATACACAGGTAATGGGTAAGCGTGTTGTCTGGCATGTTTTCCCTCTTGCGCTCACGCGTCACGTGTCACGCGGCACCACGTCCACGCGTAAGGCGTCACCGTGGAACTGCTCCAGGAACCGGGGGCGAATCGTCAGGTTGACCATTTCCGCCGGGAAGACGTACAACAGTTTTTTCTGGTACACGTCACCTAGCCGGATCAGGCACTTTTCGAGCGGCTGGCGCACGCGCATATATACGGTGTGCTCGCGGTCGGTCGAGATCGTATGTGGCACGCAGTAGCGCACGTTTTCGCCAGGCACCAGGCGGACGTTATCGGCGGGGCGGCGTTTACCGGTCACGAACTCGCCCGCATTGGTCCCCGCCAGGTAGGATTCCTGGCTGACAAAATCGACCAGGTCGTGAATGTGTACCACGTTGCCGCACGCGAATACACCCGGCATCGACGTTTCCATGCGGCTGCTGACCACCGGGCCGCTGGTCACCGGGTCCAGGCTGATGCCCAACTGCCGCGACAGCTCGTTTTCGGGCAGCAGGCCAATCGACAGCAGCAGCGTGTCACAGTCGATATCCCAGCTTTTTTCCATGATGGGCCGCAGCGCCGCATCGACCGGGGCGACCGTCACTTTTTCGACGCGGTCGCGCCCGTGAATGTGTGCCACCGTGGTCGAGAGGTGCAGCGGAATGTCGAAGTCGTGCAAACACTGCACGATGTTACGGTTCAGGCCGTTGGCGTGGGGCATGATCTCAAACACGCCGACCACTTCGACGCCTTCCAGTGTGAGCCGCCGCGCCATGATCAGCCCGATATCGCCGGAACCGAGGATCACCACGCGTTTACCCGGCAAAAAGCCCATCATGTTCACGAACTTCTGGGCGAGTCCCGCCGTCAGCACGCCCGCCGGACGTGTGCCGGGAATGCGGATCGCGCCGCGTGTGCGTTCGCGCGCGCCCATACCCAAGACCAGCGCCTTTGAGTCGATCACGCGGATACCGTGCTGCCCGGACGTGAGTTGAATCCGCCGGTCGCGGTCCGCGTCAAACACAAACGCACCGGTCACCACGTCCACGCCCTTATCCATCACGCTGGCGAGATAACGCTGGGCGTATTCGGGGCCGGTCAATTCTTCCTTAAAGTGATGCAGGCCAAAGCCGGGGTGAATACACTGCCACAGGATGCCGCCCGCCTCTTTTTCGCGGTCGACGATCAGGATTTTTTCGGCGCCCGCATCCCGCGCACCGACTGCCGCCGCCATGCCTGCCGGGCCGCCGCCGACTACGACCACGTCATAATGTTGTTCCAGGTGGGATAGTTTTCCGGTGATCATACCTGCTGCTCGCCTTCTTCACGCTGCATAATGATCCACGAGCCACCGCCGCGCTTGGTGACATCACTGATGGGGATCGCCAGTTCTCCGGCCAGCAGTTCCATGATACGCCACGTACAAAAACCGCCCTGGCAGCGGCCCATCCCGGCCCGCGTGCGGAACTTGACCCCGTCCAGCGTGCGCGCGCCATCATGAATCGCGTCCAGGATTTCCTGCTCGCTGACGTGCTCGCAGCGGCAGATCAGGTGCGCGTATCGCGGATTTTCATCGGCAAGGCGGATTTTTTCCTCAATGGGCAGCGCACCGAAGCGTACACGCCTGGGCACGGTGGGGATAAAGTGATCGTTGGGGGCCAGCGCCAGCCCTTCGTCACGCAGGATATCGATCACCATCGCGGCAATCGCGGGCGCTGCCGTCAGCCCCGGTGATTGGATTCCGGCTACATTGATGAAACCTTTGACCGCCGTCGGGCCAATGATGAAGTCTTCGCCGTCAGCGACAGCCCGCAGCCCGGCAAACTCGGCGATGCAGTCACGGCTGCTGATGCCAGGCACGACCTGCGTCACTTTGTCGAATACCTCGTCGCTGCCCGCGCTGGTGGTCGTCAGGTCGTCTTTGTCGTCCACCACATGTGACGTAGGGCCAACCATGAGCGTCCCGTCAAACGTCGGGATCACCAGAATACCTTTGGACCGGGTGACCGGGTCCGGGCAGGGGAAGATCAAGCGCTGGACAAACCCTTCCAGCCGTTTATCGAGCAGATATTCCTCACCTTTGCGAACGTAGATGCGGAAATCATTTAAGCCAACCATCGCGGCGACGGAGTCGGCAAACACGCCCGCCGCGTTGATCACAAACCGCGTATGGTACAGGCCGTGCCGTGTTTTGACCGTCAGCGTACCGTCCGGCTCCGGCGTGATGCCAAGCACCGGGTTTTCGACTGATAGTTCCAGGCCGTTGATGCACGCGTTTTCTACGAGCGAAAAACACGCCTCGTAGGGGTTGATCACACCCGCGGTGGGCGCAGATAATGACGCGAGCAGGTCCGGTGTCAGGTTCGGCTCCGCTTTTAACGTGCGCTCGCGGTCCCAGATTTCCAGCCCCGGCACGCCGCGTGTTTCGCCCTGACGCTTGAGCGCTTCGATTTCGTGTACCTGCGCCTCGTTCATGGCGACGGTCAGTTCACCGATGCGCTTGAACCCAAAATCGAGATCGGCGTTCAACGGGTCCCACATCTGGTTACCGGTCCATTCCAGGTCACCTTTGAGCGTGCCCGGCGCGCTGTGGTGCCCGGCGTGGATAATGCCGCTGTTGGATTTGCTGGTGCCGAACCCGACTTCACATTCTTTTTCGACCAGGACGGCGCGCAGCCGGTAGCGCATTAATTCACGGGCGATGGCGCTGCCGATCACACCGCCGCCCACAATCACAACATCATAAAGCATATAAAAAACCTTTCACCACCGGGAGACGTCACAAACCGTGTTAAAAAGAGGGTCTTTTGTTATTCGCGTAATAATCCCTTTCGATCAACATACCATCCGTGCTAGGACGCAGGCAGCGTAAACCAGAAATCGGCCCCGCTGCCGGGTTCGGAATCAACATCGAGCACACCGCCGTGAGCGTCCACCACGCGGCGCGTAATCGCCAGCCCCAGCCCGGTGCTGGATTCGCCGCCGGTAGGTTGGGCCGACAGCCGCGCGAAATCCTGAAACAGGCGCTCACGATCGCGGGGGGTAATGCCCGGCCCTTCGTCACGAACACTGACGCGCCATTCTGCGCCGGTCTGCCGCGCACTGACGCGCACCGTGCTGCCCGCCGGGGAGTACTTGACCGCATTCGAGATCAAATTGTCGATCGCCTGGCGCAGCCGGACCGGGTCGGCGTTCAAATAACCGGAATCGACCGCTTCCAAAATGACTTGTGTGCCCTTTGGAGCAGCAAGCTGGGTATGGCGCTTGACGGCCCTGGCCATAAACGCGTCCATCTGAACCTGTCTCAGGTTCAAATCCAGCCTGCCGGACTCAATTTGTGTCACGTCGAGCAGTTCGGTCAGCAGCGCCAGCATGTGCTGCGTTTGCGAGAGCATATCTTGCAGCAGCCCGCGCCGGTCCTCATCGGCCATCCAGTCGAGTGGTTCCAGCAGCAACTGGGCCATCATCTGAATGCTGGCAATCGGGTTGCGCAGATCGTGGGCGGCCATGCCGACAAATTCATTTTTGAGTTCGTTCAGGTGGCGCAGTTCGACATTTTGGCGTTCGATCTCATTCTGGTGTGCGGCCAGCTCGGATACCAGATTCCCCTTATCGACGATGATCGAGAGCTGGTCTGCGATCCGCAAAAACAGGTCGCTGTGTACGGCGGAATACGTGTTCGGCGTATCACTGGAAAAAAAGATGAATCCAACCGGCAGCCCATTCACGTTTAAGGGGCATGTCAGCGACGAACGAATACCTTCGGCCACGATCAGCCGGGTCGATTGCGACTCCGGTTTGTCAGCCAGATAACGTTCCAGGTCGTTGATAATGCGCGGCTGGCCGGTTTGGATGATGGTTTGCAGACTGCTGCCTTCCAGCGGCGCGGCATAACCGGGACCTAACCGGATATTATCGTGATGACTCCTGGCCCAACGCGATAGTACAGTCTGCCCATTGTCCTCGATCAGCGCCAACCCGATCCGGTTGTAGGGAATGATCTGGTCGAAGTGGGTATACACATAGTCCAGGATATCATCGAGCAGCGCCCCGGCAGTAATACGCAACGTCAATTTGTCGAGTTCTTGAATCTCGCGGTGGCGCAGCGTCAAGCTGTGTATCAGGTCCCGAAGCGCCGGTTCAAGCTCGCTCGCTGTTTCTAACATTGGCAGTGTTGAAGATAAATCGCCGTGCCTTGTGGAGAAAAATTCAACTACATGATTCCGCTGCGCGTCATCGTTGGATGGCATGCGTTGTATATCCTGAAACTATTGAGACGAAAACGAACCTAATTATATTCATTTTTTGTTTATTTTAAAGCGATAATTTTTACAAAGCGCCGTTTTTTATAGCGCGATTTGCGGAATTCGCAAAACCGGGCTTCCGGCCCCAGTGCACGGCCATGGTGCCCAACATAAACCGCCGGTAGCCCACGTCGATCAACCCGGCGTCACACATCAGACCGGCCAGTTCATCAGCCGTGCGAAAACCGAGCGTGCTTTCCGGCAGGTAGCGGTACGCGTCCGCCTGCCCGGTGATGATCCGGCCCAGCGCGGGGATCACGAGCTTTAAATACATGTGAATGAAGGGTCGCAGCAGGCCGCGCGGCGGGGGTGTCGTATCCAACGTGACCAGCCGCCCGCCGGGACGCAGCACGCGGACTTGCTCACGCAAAGCGGCGGGGATATCGGTCACGTTGCGGAACAGGTAGCCGCTCGTCACGGCGTCGAACACGCCCTCACCATAGGGCAGCCGCAGCGTATCGGCGGCCTGCCATGAAATGGGCTTAGTCCCGTTGGCACGCTGTATGGTGTCCATACGCTGTATGGCAACACGCATCATGGGGATCGCAAAATCGGCACCGATCACGCGCAGACCGGGCACCTGCCGCCGCGCCTCGAACGCGATATCCCCCGTGCCCGTCGCCACGTCCAGCAGCCAGCCGCCCGGCGATAATGCCGCCTGCCGCACGACAAACCGCCGCCAGCGCCGGTCCTGTCCGAACGTCATCAGGCGGTTCATGAGATCATAACGGGACGCGATGCGCCCGAACATCTCCTGCACATAAGCAGCGCGATCCGGCATGGAATCAGGCGTTTTTTCCGGTTGATTGGTCATTAATGCTCCCCGGCGCGGCGCCAGCGCCCGGCTACCCGTTCCAGCACATCGATCACGCTGTACAGCGTCAGCCCCAACAGCGACATTGCCAGGATACCCGCGTACATCTGCTCGTAACGCAGCCGCTGCCACGTCAGCGTGACGATGTAATACCCCAGGCCTTCGCGCGTGGAATACTGCTCTGCGATGAACAACACCGCGATCGACGTGCCGACCGATATACGCAGCGCGGTGAGCACGGCGGGCAGCGACGCGGGCAGGTACACGTAGCGGAACAGCGCCCGCCGCCCGGCTCCCAGCGAGCGCACCGACTGGATCAGCTCCGGGCGCAGGCTGGCGGCTTCGTCACGCACCACGACCAATATCTGGAAAAACAGGATCAGCGCGATCAGGAAAACTTTCGAGTCCTCACCGATGCCGACGACGACCAGGATCACGGGCAAAAACACGATCTTGGGGATGGGATGCACCAGCCCGATCAACGGCGAAAACAGGCGGTTGAGGGCGCGAATCTGGCCCAGGCCCAGCCCGACCGGCGTCGCAACCAGCACCGCCAGCCCGATCGCCAGCAGCACCCGCCGCGCACTGATCACCAGGTGATGCCACAGGTCGCCTTGAATCTCAGTGACAAACACCGGCCACACGTCCCAGGGATAGGGCATGATCTCACGGTTGAGGTACACGGCCAGCGCGATCCAGCAGGCGAGAAAAATGCCCAGCGCCAGCGCCATATTTAACGCCCAGCCCACCACCACACGCCCGGCATACCGCAGCCATGCGGCGCGCCGCCAACTGGCAGACGTCAGGCGGTCAGTCCCAACAGGTGACGTAGTTCGTTGCATTTGTCCAAAAACGTCCGTGTACTGCGATAGCCGGGTGTGCCCGCGTCAGGATTGGGCACGATCACGGCCTCGGTTGTCGGCGGATCACGCAAAACCAGAATCCGGCGGCCCAGGATCGCGGCCTCCTCGATGGCATGGGTCACGATCACGCTGGTCAGGCTCATCTCGGCGCGCAGGCGTAACACAAGATGCTGCAAATCTTCACG
>JAFGHR010000005.1 GCA_016930015.1 Anaerolineae bacterium
ACATCACTGTTGACCGGAATGTCACGCCAGCCGATCACGTCCAGCCCTTCGGTACGCACGATATCTTCCAGGGTGTGTATGCACGCGGTCGCCTGATCCGGGTCACGCGGCAAAAAGACCAGGGCCGGCGCGTACTGCCCGACCGGGGGCAGGCCCGGATTCTGGGCGCGGTAAAACGCATCGGGAATCTGGATCATCACCCCGGCGCCGTCGCCGGTACGATTGTCGGCGCTTTCGGCGCCCCGGTGCGTCATACGCTCCAGGACTTCCAGCCCGCGCCGGATGATATCATAGGATTTGCGCCCTTTGATGTTGGCCACAAAACCGATACCGCAGCTATCGTGCTCATTTGCGCTGTTGTAAAGACCCTGGTTGTCGGGATATCGCTTATACATCGGGGCCTCTCCTTACTCAGAGCCAACGTGATTAGCCATGCTGATATGGAATGCGCAAAAATTATTCAGGAAAGTGTTTTTGAGAAGGGTGTAAGAATAAAAAAAAGTTGTTTATTAATGATAATCGCTGGCATACGCTATTCGTATGTTCAAATTAACTAAATGGCGGCTGGCAGAGTGGGCAGAATGGACAGGCATCGAGGACATGGCGGAAGCTAATAAACGGGGCGAGCCATCATGACTCGCCCCGTGTGTTTTTGTTCATTGTGACAACTGGCGGTTACGGTCCGCATGCCCCGCTGGGCGTGACAAAACCGGCGCTGAGCCAACCCTGCACGCCGAGGTAGTCCACGTTGAACCAGTCCGCTGTGCGGGCGAACGCGGTCAGCGTGACGTTGTACGGCACCCACCTGATCACCGCGCCGCCGGGGGATTCGCGCAGATTGAGCATGTCTTTGGTCGTGACCATACACCCGGAGAGCGCCGTCACGCCGTCCGTGATCGTGTTCGCGGGCGCCGCCGCTGGCGCAGATGGGCCGGGCACGAGCACGACCGTGCCCGCTTCGGGGATCATGGCGCACGTATAGCCGCCCTCGGAGGTGGCGGGCATGAGATTCGCCGGGCGCGGGGATTGAGTCGCGTCCAGCCAGTAGAACGCGCCGCTGCCCATCAGGCACACTTTCACCGGGTTGTTAAAGTCAGACGTGGCCGCGCCGTGCGCCCACCCGTAGATATCGACGGCCTGGATCACGCCCTGGTTCAGGATTTTGTCGTTGCCGATGGAACCGGGGTTCTCGTACTTCACGAACGCGCCGTTTTCGGCCAGGACACGGCAGAAGGCCGCGCCATCCGTGACGGTGCCGCCGGGAATGTTGGCGCGAATGATCGGGTTGGTCACGCCGTCGAAATCGCTGCACAATGACGCGGGCGGCGGCGGCTCGAAATTGGGCATCGGGCCGGGTTCCGGTTCGGGTTCGACCGGTAGGCCTTCATACGCGCCGGTGTCACACAGGGCGATACCATCGCCGTCACCGTCGATGGGACGCGGTTGGCCGCGCTGGTCGGTGGTCAGCGGGCAGTCGGTTGGCGGGATGGCGTCGATGGCCGGGCTGCCGGGCAGCAGCGCGTGTGTTTGCGTCGGGCCGCCGTTGTTCGCCAGCGGTCCCAGCCGCGGATCGACCATGTCGCCAAAGCCGCACGAGCCATCATCATTGATGTTGTGCCCGCCGTCGTTCAGCGTGCCGCTGCCGTAGCAGTTCCCGCCGGAAGAGCTGCTGCTCAGGATGCTGTTGGATACGGTTGCCGTGCCTTCGTAGTTGTAGATGGCGCCGCCGAGGTCGCCCGCCGCATTGCCATCAAAGGTGGCGTTGGACACGGTCAGCGTGCTGCTGCTGCCGTAGTTGCTGATGGCGCCGCCGAAGGCCGCCGAATTGCCATCAAAGGTGGCGTTGGATACGGTCAGCGTGCAGCCGTTCCAGTTTTCGATGGCACCGCCGTAGCCTGACGACGAATTGCCATCAAAGGTGGTGTTGGACACGGTCACCGTGCCGCCGTTGGTGTTGATGGCGCCACCGCCGCTAGCTGCCCAATTATCATCAAAGGTGGTGTTGGACACGGTCAGCGTGCCGCCGTTGGTGTCGATGGCGCCGCCACTGTCCGCTATATGGCCGGAGAAGGTGGAGTTGGACACGGTCATCGTGCCGCCGGTGCTGTTGATGGCACCGCCGTAAAAGTCTGCCTCATTGCTGGTGAATGTACTGTCGGATACGGTCAGCGTGCCGCCGCCGGTGTTGAAGATGGCGCCGCCATTGCCCGTCGTATATCCATTTTGGATGGTCACGCCTGTGATGGTCACGTCTGCCCCGGTGATGCGAAAAGGCCGGTAGAGGCCCGCCCCATTGATGATCAGGCTGGCCGCGCCCGGCCCGGTGATCGTGAGGTCCTCGGTGATGGCAGGTAAAGGGGAACCCAGCGTAATGGTGCCGGTGGTGCTGAACACGATATCGTCAGCGCCAGCGTTGCCGTTGGCATCGATAATCGCCTGTCGCAGCGATCCCGGCCCGGAGTCGTTGGTGTTCGAGACGGTGAAAGTCGCCGCGTGGGCGGTGGGTGGCGTCTGCACAGCCGGAATCAGGCTGACCAGGGTCAGCCCGGCGATGAGGACTGGAATCAGCAGCAAACGCGTTTGCTGCCGGGTATGGTGCGTGATGCGAGATAAGTGCATGTATTCCCCCGTGATAAAAAGTAATCGGATGCGCCGATGTAACAGTAATTTTGTGCAATTGTATACGTGCTTCGCTCAGCAGGCGAACAAAACAAGGCGGGCCATGATGACTCGCCCCTGGCACGTTAGCCCTCCGCCAGCCCGACATCGGCGGCCAGCACGCGCCGCACGTCGCCGGAATCCGTGCGCACCAGCAGCGCGCCGTCGTCGTCCACGGTTTCGGCTACACCCGCAAACGACGCGCCGGAGTCCTGGTGCGGCTCCAGGTACACGGTTACGCGTTTGCCCAACGTCCCCAGGTGATCGCGCCACGCGTCCAGAATGGCGGGATCGTTGGCGCGCGCTGCCCACGCATCCACCCGCCGCAACATATCGGTCAGCAGCGTGTGCCGGTCCACTGTACGGCCCAGTTCCGGCTCAAGGCTGGTGGCGATGCCGTCCAGGTCCATGCCGGAAAAATCCACGCGGATGTTGATCCCGATCCCGATGATGACCACCGCCAACCGGTCGCCTATCCACGTCGCCTCGGACAAAATGCCGCACACTTTGCGCCCATCGATCAGCACGTCGTTGGGCCACTTGAGCCGGGCGCGCTCGCCCACCAGCGGCGCGAGGGTTTCGATCACAGCCAGTCCTCCGGCCATCGTCAGGCGGGGCAGGCGCTGGGGCGCGATGGCGGGCCGCTGGATCACGCTGAATAACAGGCACGCGCCCGGCGGCGAAAACCATACCCGGCCCTGGCGACCACGTCCGCCGGTTTGCTCCTCCGTGATCACGACTGCGCCCGGCGGCAGGTCGGGTTCGGCCAGCGCCCATTCACGGGCGATATCCTGCGTGCTGCCGGTGGATTCTGAAAAACAAAACGGTCGATCGCCCAGGACCGCGCCCAGGCTTTGGGTCGAAAATCGATCGCTCATGGTTTGCCTCCCTGCGTGTTACCCGTCCGGTTTGAATCAGTTATAGCCAAAAGCCCCGTCCTGATAGATAATCGTCGTGGCAGCCTGGGCCGTGCGACTGGGCTATTGCTTCAAAACCGAAAACGCCCCTCCCCTCCGGGCTATTGCCCGGTTTCCCCTCCCCAGCCGAGCTAAGGAGGGGAAAAACGAGCCAAACGCGCGTTGTTAGTCCCCCGTCCAGCTTGGCTGGAAGGGGGATTTAGGGGGAAGGCGTCGCACAGCGTTGCTCAAACGCTTAGCCATCCATTTGAAGCGATTACCCTGGCCCGTGAGATGGTTCGGTGCTGCGAATCACCCGGCTCACACGTTGAGGACCTGTATGAACAACGATTCACACCTGTGGACCCCCTGGCGTATGCCCTATCTGCGCGGCGAAGATCGCAAAGACTATGACGACTGCCTGTTCTGTGTCAAGGGTGATGGTGATCCCGGCGACCCGGCCTTTGATGACCGTGAACACATTATCGCACGATCCGCACACGTGTACGTGACGCTCAACGCGTACCCGTACAACAACGGCCACCTGTTGATCGTGCCGTATGCCCATGTACCGTCTATCGAGCCGCTGCCCGCCGACGCGCTCACCGACCTGATGCACACCCTCAACCGGGCGCTGGCGGCGCTGCGAACGGTATACCAGCCGCACGGGTTTAACGTGGGCGCGAATATCGGCGAAGCGGCGGGCGCGGGCATTGCCGAACATTTTCACCTGCACGTGGTGCCGCGCTGGAGCGGTGACAGCAACTTTATGACTATCGCGGCGGGTACACGCGTGATCCCGGATACGCTGGACGCGTCGTGTCAGCAGCTCCGCGCGGCCTGGGATACGTAATGCGAGGTATTTTCTTGGTTCAGCCTAAATTATTTGAAAGGATTCAGGTATGGTTAACAAATCGGCGCGTGACGCCGTCATCCTGGGCGGGGCACGCCTGCCTCAAGGAAAGCTGCTCGGTGCGCTGACCCCGTTTTCGGCGGTGGAACTGGGGCAGATCGTTTTCCGCACGGCTGTCGAGCGCAGCGGCATCGATCCCGGCGCTGTGGACGAGGTCATTCTGGGGCACGTGCTCGCGGCGGGATGCGGGCAGGCCGTACCGCGCCAGGTGTCGATCGGGGCCGGGATTCCGCCGCACGTGGGCGGGTTCGTGATGAACAAAGTCTGCGGCAGCAGCCTCAAGGCGGCGATGCTGGCCGCCGGTATGATCCGCGCCGGTGACGGCGATCTCTACGTGGTGGGTGGCATCGAGAGCATGACCAACGCCCCGTTTATGAACCTCAAAGGGCGTACCGGGCACAAATACGGCCCTATCGAACTCAAGGACGCGGCCATGTGGGATGGCCTGTACGACCAGATCGAAGGCTGGATCATGGGCGAGGCCGCCGAATTGATCGCGCGTGAATATGATATCACGCGGGACGACATGGACGCGTTCGCCGTGCGCAGCCACCAGTTAGCGCACGAGGCCACCGAAGCCGGGCGTTTTGCCGGTGAGATCGTGCCGGTCGAGATCAAAGGGCGCAAAGGGGCGGTCACGGTATTCGACCGCGACGAGTCGATCCGGCCCGATACCAGCGCAGACTCGCTGGCGGCGCTGCGGCCTGTTTTTACGGCTGATGGCACGGTGACGGCGGGCAACTCACCGGGCCTGAATGACGGTGCGGCGGCGGTCGTGATCGCCAGCCGCGCCTATGCCGAGCAGCACGGCCATACCCCGCTGGCGCACGTGGTCGCTTATGGACAGGCCGCCGTCGAGCCGAAATGGTTGTTCGCCGCGCCGATCAAGGGTATTCAAAATGCCTTACTCCGCGCCGGGTGGACGATGGATGACGTTGATCTGGTGGAGCTAAACGAGGCGTTCGCGGCCCAGGTGCTCGCTGATCTCAAGGGGTTGGCGCGTGACGGATACCCGCTGCCGCTCGACAAACTGAACGTGAACGGCGGCGCGATCGCGATCGGGCACCCGATCGGGGCGTCCGGCGCACGCGTGCTCGTCACGTTGATTCACGCGCTCCGCCAGCGGGGACTGCGGCGCGGGCTGGCGGCGCTGTGTCTGGGCGGGGGCGAAGCCGTCGCCATGGCGGTCGAGGTTGATTAGTATCGAGGCCGATTGATATCACGCGCGATGTTTTTTGAGGAGTATAACGCTATGTCCGAAACCGACGGTTTTATCTTTGATGGGTACTGCGGGTTATATTGCGGAGCCTGCCCGGCTTTCCTCGCTACCCGGCGGGGTGAAACAATCGATGGCAAACAGTGCAAGGGGTGCAAAAGCACGGTGTTGATGGGGTGGTGTGCCCAATGTCCCCTTAAAGCGTGCGCCCAGGAAAAAGGGTACGATTCGTGCGCGGAATGTGATTCTTTCCCCTGTGCGCCCATGACAGCATTTATCGAGGACCAGGAATACCCGTATCACGGGCTGGTGCCTGGCGATATTGAAACTATCCGCGCCATAGGGATTCCGGCGTGGCTCGCTGAACAGGCGGAACGCTGGCGCTGTCCCGCGTGTGGGACGCCGTTTGCGTGGCGGATGACCACGTGCCCGGCGTGCGGCGGTGCCGTGCGCAGTTGGGCGGATTAGGCCGCGTTTCCCAGGCGTTTTTTGAACTTGCACCACAATGGTAAGAAGCGCTTGTTACCACACAAACAAAAACAGGCCGCGCAGAACCTATACGCGCGGCCTGTTCGATTTTTACGCCGTTCGGCCTTACAGGTCGGACTCGTCGTAGGTGTAAAACCCCTGGCCGGATTTGCAGCCTAACTGGCCTGCCGTCACCATCTTACGCAGCAGCGGGCAGGGGCGGTACTTGGGATCGCCCAGCCCTTCGTTCAACACGTTGAGCACGTGCAGCACCACGTCCAGCCCGATAAAATCGGCCAGCGCCAGCGGTCCCATGGGGTGATTCATACCCAATTTCATGACCGTGTCAATCGCCTCGACGGTACCCACGCCTTCCATCAGCGCATAGATCGCCTCGTTAATCATCGGCATGAGCACACGATTGGCAATGAAGCCGGGATAATCCGCCGCTTCAACCGGCGTTTTGCCCAGCTTACGCCCCAAAACCATGACCGTGTCGATTGTATCCTGGCTGGTGAGCAAACCGGGAATGATCTCGATCAGTTTCATCACCGGCACCGGATTCATAAAGTGCATGCCGACCACTTTTTCCGGGCGGTCGGTGGCCGACCCGATCGCCGTGATCGAGATCGACGACGTATTTGTCGCCAAAATCACGCCGGGTGATGTGAGCTGGTCCAGCCGGGCAAAGATATCCCGCTTGAGTTCGGGAGTTTCGCTGACCGACTCGATCACAAAATCGGCCTCGCGCGCGGATGTCAGTTCGGGTGTGATGATGATATTTTTTTGAACGGTTTGTTTGTCCTCAGCGGTAAGCTTACCTTTGCTGATCCGCCGATCGATATCGTGCATGATCGCATCCAGCGCGTGTTCCAATATTGAATGTTCAACATCGCACAGGATGACGTAGAATCCATTCATCGCCAACACCTGTGCAATACCGGTGCCCATCGTGCCTGCACCAACCACCATAATATGCCGTATCGCGCCGGTATCCATGCGAGGTGTCTCTTTCTTCCGCTGCGTCAGATTGTGCCGGACTCGTCAGGTTTTTTGTCAGGTTCTTCGGCATGTTTTTTGGCGATCAGTGCGCGCGCTTCGTTCAGATCGTGCACCATGGTAAGTTTCTGACGCGCCTGCCCGTACACACTTTTGTACACGCCTACAACTTCCTGCATAAACATCGGCGACCCCACCATAACCACAAAACCGCTGTTCGGATGGCTGTATGGCGGCGAATTGGCGATCTTCGGCAAATGACTGATCGCACCCGGCGGCAGCCGGGTATCGCGGAAATCCGCGATCACGTCTATACGGTGATCAACACTGTCTAAAAATCCTTGTTCAATTGGCAGATTCGCTTCTAGATCATGCCACGTCCACCCGGCATGATATGTTACACGCATAATGGTATGTTCTGCGTCATCCCATTCTGTTGTAATCTTCATATGCGACCGCTCCTCACATGCTCCCTGTACGGCACTATTGTACAACACTCGTCATTTTGGGGCGATAGGCCCAGAGCAAACCAGATACGTGTGCTATCCGGTTCATGGGGTGTTATCACAAGCGCGCAGAAGTGGACACGATAAAGCGAGCAAGCGCATGTTGATTCCCTCTCAAGTGACGATCGCTCGCATCTCATCGATCAGCGGGTTACCGGCGTAACATCCGTGGTATTGTTCTGGCAGCAGCGCCGCGAGCGCGCACATAATCCGCTCGGTGTATTCGTCCAATTGGGCACCTTTGGCGCGGCCTTCGGGCAGGCGGAACGGTTTACCGAACCGGACCTTAACCCGTGGGCGCGGGTGTTTGAGAATTTTTTCGGTGCCCCACACCGCCGCAGGGACGATCGGCACATTGGCGCGTGTCGCCAGGAATGCTATGCCTGACCGCCCTTCGATCAGCCCGCCGGTTCTGCTGCGCGTCCCTTCCGGGGCAATGGCCATCGACACACCGCTGTTTAATATGCGCAGCGCCGATTTGAGCGCTTCCCGGTCGGCGGAAAACTGGGTCACCCACAGCACAGCATACAGTTCAAACAGCCGTTCCACGGGGGTACCCTTGTACTTGCGCGCCGCCAGCCCAACTACACCCGGCGGGCAGACCATGTCCACCGCCGGAACATCAAAATAACTCAGGTGGTTGGCCGCAAAAATGACCGGTTGATCGGTGGGTATGTTTTCCCGGCCTTCGACACGATAACGGCATAACAGGGTCATCAGGGCCCGCGACAGCGGCACAGCCCAACGTGACTGTGCAGACGCGGGCCAATCTGAAGGCATACCGGGCGGAGGCTGGTTAGACATGAACATTTCCTTGTCACAACAGCGCCAGCATACCCCAAACGGCGGGTTTCTGGCAAATGTGCGAACCATCCGAACACACAAACCGTGCGCCAAAACCCTCAGACGCACGGCCTGGTATGGCGTTGTTCCGAGGGCAGACATACCGCCCGAACGTGCCCGGCTGGGCCGGGAAAATATGTCTCCCGTTTGTGCGCCCCGGCATGGGATCGGGTCATTGTGGTTATGGCGCGGCCTTATTCCATTTTCTCCGGAGCCGGTATGTCTACGTCCAACCCCAGCGTCTTGATCACGCTCGTAATGCCCAGGTCGTAAAACGCGTGCGCCATGTAGTCAGCCGGGTAGGCCTGTCCTTTTTCCAGCCACCAATCGATCAACCCTAACATCGAGTGGGCGAAGTAGTTGGCCGCGATTTCAACGGGGATGGCGGCGGGCCGCCCGTGTAGCGCCACTTCGATATAAGACTGGGCCGACGCTGCCGCATATTCACGCAGCCGGCGTTCCGCGGCTGCCGCCCCGCGCCCGCGTAAAATGATGCGGTACAGGTCGCGGTTTTCTTCGGCGTGGCGAAAAATCGTCAGAATCGGTGATATGTCACCCAAAGTAAACACGTTTCCCAATTCCGGCTCGATCACAGCCAGCAGATCGTCAACGATTGTTTGCAGCGTGTTTAACAGCAGGTCGTCTTTGTCACGATAATGCAGGTAAAACGTAGCCCGGCCCAGGTTGGCGTGATCGGTGATGTCTTGAATCGTGACCGAATCGTATCCTTTGCGCAGGCTGAGTATGATCAGAGCCTCGCGCAGCAGTTTGTGCGTGCGTTCCACGCGGCGATCTTTTTTTCTCATGACTGCTCCTCAACAGTACACCCCCCACGCTCCATTATACACCTGTGTAATACTGGACATCGCCGCCAGATTGATCACAACGGCTCAGCGCCGGTTTTGTCACTCCCGGCGGCGCGTGCGGGCCGTAAACGCCAGTTGTCAAAATGAACAAAAACACACCGGGCGAGTCATCATGGCTCGCCCCGTGTTGGTTATACGCCCTGTGATCGATGCACACCCCGGAATTTAGGGATGTGCAAACGCCCGGCGGCGGGTTAAGATCAACATGGAGCGATACCACAACTGGACAAACAGCATGACACCTGAACTCGCTATTCTGTTGGGCGTATTGGGTGCGGGAACCCTGGGCGGCGCGCGCGGTTTGATTGGGATGCTGGCTCAGCGGGCACAACGCGCGCATGTGATTCGTGTCCGGACGGCGTGGATGCGGGCGGCGCACGTGGTGCATTTTGGCCCGGTGAGCGCGCTGTGTCTGGGCAGCCGTCCGCAAACACGGTATGCGCCGGGGACAAGCGGGGCGCTGGGCGTCACCGGCGATTGCCTGGCGTTTGAAGGCCGCCGCACCAGCCGGTGTGATGTGCAGCTCCCGGCTTCGATGATCCGCTGGATCGGGTTGGGCACGGTAACGCTTGAAGCCGGACGCCGCCGCCACGCCGTGCGTGCCATGTCCGTACATGCGGAACGTCCCGGCGGCTGGGTTGTTTACACGTTTGTGTTGGACGACATGCACGACGCCGCCATCAGCCTGAACCGGGTGTCCGGTGTGCCGGTGCGGGATGCCGGTACCATGTGTGACGATTTTGGCCCGGCGCGGGCGCTGCGTTTGCGCCAGGACGTGTACGGCGATTGGTATCCCCAGGGTGAGGACGTGTTATACCTGGCCCCGGACCGGCTGCTGTTTGCCTGGAAAGACGCGATTCCGCTGGCGGCGGTGGAGCGCCTCGACGTGTTAAAGCGGGGCGGCGGGCGGTTAGCCGAGTTGATCGGGTCCGAGCGCATCGGGTCCGAGCGGTTCGGACGTTCAAAACAACTGCTGCGCGTGGCGTACCAGTTGCCCGACGGAGATCAAGACGTGGCCGGGTTCGTGGTGGACGACGCGCAGGCATGGGCTGATGCCCTGGTCCGGCAGGCTGATATCCGGCCTGATGTGTATGCCGGACGCAAAAAGAAAGATGTCCGGTAAGAATGAACGTAAAATTTCATAAAATTCTGCTAAAAAAGCCCCCGAAAGGGTTGAAATTTACCGCAAGACACGTCACAATCATTATTAGGCAACAAACGGGGTGTAGGTTGAACGATTTTAGAAGGAGCGCACTGTGGTAGATAAGCCAGACCTCCCAGGGCCGGGCGAGCGTACAGGTCCGGACCATATCCAGGCCGAAGCCAACGGCGGCCCTATCCCAGATGGCGAGATGCCAGGTGTTGATCCGGCCTATGATCACCGCCGACAGCGCCTTGAAATGCGTCCGATCAGTGTGTCGGAGTACGCCAGCGAACCAGAAACGAGTGAAAGGTCGATTCGCCAAACCGGCACCGACCTTGATGTACATCATCGGGTTCTTGGTGAAAGCGCAGGCACGCCTGAACGCAGGCCCGGATATCCACTCGAGCAGCGTGTTGATACCAGCGCGGGCGACAGCCAGCGTGAAAAATCGCTGGCACCTGTTCAGGACGATTCCGATCCACGTTCAGACCAGATTTGAGCCTGGATACCTAATTGATCTAAAAGCCACCGTACCAACTTTGGCGGGCATGGTGGCTTTGTTTGTGTATGGGGGTGGGGCGCGGCCTATTGGGGCATGGCGTACCCGGTCGCGTACACCCTGACATCGACCACGCGTTCCGGGCTGCCCGCTACAAACGGCACATTGGCTTCGAACGTGCCCGATCCTCCGACAGGCCACATTTTATCTGCAACCACGGCGTGCACATACCCGACCAGGTTGTCATCCGGGCCGATTAACATCACGTCCACGACCGGGAACACCAGGTCGATATCGGTGGGATTCTGGACGGTGCCGCGCACGGTGTACCCCCGTTCGCCCTGGGGACCGCTGGCGTCGATGGTCACCGGCAGGTCAAAGTAACCTTCGAATGTCGGCTCTTCCGTGGTATACACCACCCAGATCGACTGATCGGTGTAACCTTCCGGTGCGGCATAGGTTACGCCCAGTGTGAACGTTTGGCCGGGCGGAACGTCAACCAGCAGCGGGTTAGCATCGACAGTGGTCAGCGGGTAAAACACGTCATCCAGCGCTTTGACTATGGACGTGATCTCGTGCAGGTTTAGGCCGGTATCGTTGCGGATTTCCGCAAAAAAGTAGGCGGTGCCGTCCTGTTCACCATAGGCGGACAGCACTTCGGTCAGGCCGGATTGTAGATCAAGGCCCGGTTCGGCGGCGGTGAAATCGATGCTTTCACCAAGTTCCTCGGTGGCTTCTGGCGGTGGTCCCCCATCGACGGCGGTATCCCCGTCCGGCGCTTCGTCGGAATCACTCTTTTCGTCGTCACCCCCACCGCATGCCGCCAGCAGCAGCACCAGCGCCAGCAGCAGGATCAGAACCAGGTATGTCCGTTTGTGCATGATCACTCACTCCGTCTTTATGGTAGACGTGTTTGGATGTGTTTATTATACGGCACTTGTCACGCCGCGTTATGTTCGAGTTTGTATGAGCCGGGCACACGTCCCGCCGCCCCGGCGCGTGGTCAGTCACCGCGCTGCTGCCAGCGCCGCAGCCGCTCACCGCGATGCGCTTTGTCAACCAGCAGGCTCAGCAAGCGGGCGGCCACCAGCCCCGACGCAATCGCGCCGGATCGCAGCCCGGTTGTGACGGCGGCGGCCAGCCCTTCGGTGATCGAATCTCGCATCAGGTAAACGAGGGTTTCAAAAGCCGGGACGCCCGGCACCAGCGGAATAATGCCCGTTACGGTAAAAATCGAACGGGGCAGGTGGAAGCGCTGCGCTTCGGCATACCCCAGCAGCCCCACGACAACCGCCCCGACAAATGTGGCCGATACCATGTGTACATCCTGCTGCACCAGCGCCCAGCGGCAGGCATGCCCCGCTGCACCCGTCAGGCCGCAGAACACCAACATCCGTGTCGGCACGTTAAACAATACGCCGAAGCCAAACGTCGCCACGAAGCCCCAGACAACCTGCTGCGCCAGTTCCAGGACGGTCATGGTAGTATCCTCAAGCCCGTGATCCACAGCGTGAGCATGACCCCGATGCCGATGCTGAGCGCCAATACCAGCGCCAGCACGCCGCGTGTTACGCCGGAAACAAGGTCTTCGTTCGTCAGGTCGATCACCGATGTGACGAGCGGCACACCCGGCACCAGCAGCAGCACCGACGCGATCACCGCCAGCTCGATGTGTTTCCCCGCGATCAGGCTGTCCACCCCCCAGGCCATCAGCGAGGCTCCGAACGCCGCAAGCACGGTCGCCGCGAACGGGTTGGTCATGCCGACGTGGTGAAGCCACAGCCGCAGCGCCTGCGCCAGCCCTGCGCCTGCCGCCGCCGCGAGAAATTCCGGCGCTCTGCCGCCCAGGATCAGGGCAAACGCGCCGCAGGCGGCTGCCACTGCCGGGATCGTGGTCCAGGCGGGCAGTTCGCGCGGCTGGGTTTTGATGACGTTTACCCGCTCGCGGACACTCGCCAGCGTGGCCCCGTCGAGTTCGTAACGCGACAGCGAATTGAGCGCCGCAATGCGGGCCATATTAACGCCTGAAGGACCGGTACGGCGCGTGCGTGTACGCTGCTCCGCGCCGCATATGGCCGTCGCAACCATACCGGTCGGCGTGACATAAATTTCGAGCTGCTCCGCGCCCAGCGCCAGGCCCACTAACGCCATTGTACGCTCAGCGCGGAAACTGGCCGCACCGCTTTGCAGCATCAACTGCCCGATGTCGAGCATGATGTCTACCAGATCGTTCAGTTCCTCGCGTGTCAGGCCGGGCATAAACGCCTTCCCTCTAAATCCAATACGGTTTAGATAAGCCCCTATCCTCCCAGCCTCCTTTCCCCATCCGAGATGGAAAAAGGAGGAGTCACGGGGCGCGAACCCGACGGTTTTTCCCCTTCATGGCCTGGCCGCCGGGAGGGGCGTTCGGCTTTTTTGAAACAATCGCTTTTGGTGGATCATGACGATTGTGAGTCCTCATCCTGTAATGCCTCTACAATAGGGCTGCGGCGCAAGCGTTTCGCAAAGTCGTAAATCTGGCGCTCGTAGGGCTGGTCCATCAGCGGCGACGAGAACATAAAGTCCGCTGACGCGCGGTTGGTCGCGACGGGGATGTTTTGCATGACCGCCACGCGCAGCAGGGCGCGCACATCCGGATCGTGGGGATGTGATGCGAGCGGGTCCCAGAAAAAAATCATCACATCGATTACACCTTCAACGATACGTGCCCCGATTTGCTGGTCGCCGCCTAGCGGGCCGCTTTTGACGGTGATCACGGACAGGCCCAACTGGCGCGAAAGCAGGGCGCCGGTGGTGCCGGTGCCGTACAACACGTGTTTGCTGAGGCTGTCACGGTTGTATTCCGCCCATTCGAGCAGGTCTTGTTTGCGTTCGTCATGGGCGATCAGGGCGATCCGCTTTTGCGCGGCCATGTCGATAATCTGATGCATCATCCGTTTTCCTCGTATAATCCTACAGGACGGCGCGTAACTCCCTGCCGTGGCAGGTCGTGTTGTTACACCCGCCAGTTATGCTGCAACTGTACCGGATATGGCCTGCTCATGGCAATACCTGTCCGGTGGTGGCGGTCGGGGTATCATGATTATGGAGGTGTGAGTCTATGAAAACGCGAACATGGATTATGCTGCTGGTATTGTGTGTGATGCTGGTTTTGGCGGCGTGCGGTGGCAGTGATCAGGACAGCGGTGTTGCGCTCGAAGCGGTGAGCGACGACAGCGCAGCGGCGGAACAAAACGAGGCGGCGGACGCGGCGCTTGATCTCGCTGCGTTGGACGGGGCGCTGGTGTATGCCGAGGGTGAAACGCTTTATTACTGGCCGTTAGGCCGCGCCGGTGCTGAGCCGGAGCCGGTCGCGTCGGGCGTTGACCTGGCGACGGTGCAGATCAGCCCGGATAACACCTACCTGCTGTACGCGACAGCGATTCAGGAGAATATCAGCCGCCGCCTGACTACCGT
>JAFGHR010000065.1 GCA_016930015.1 Anaerolineae bacterium
GGCGCGTTTTTGTTATTTTTTTAACAGGTCGTCGAGCGTGCCCAGCGTGATCACACCGTCCGCTGATGGGCTGCCATCTTGCACGACCGGCAGGTGGGTTATGTCGGGATACGTATACATGCCCACCACCAGCCGGGTACCGTCCGGCAGGTCATCCGGCAGGGCCAGCACGTGA
Organism: Anaerolineae bacterium; assembly: GCA_016930015.1. Taxonomy (GTDB): domain Bacteria; phylum Chloroflexota; class Anaerolineae; order Aggregatilineales; family Aggregatilineaceae; genus JAFGHR01. The sequence continues at coordinate 176 of JAFGHR010000065.1, forward strand.
TCGGTCTGGACGCGTTCGCCCGCGTCCCAGATGAAGGTCGGATACTGCCCGTTCCACGGGCGCGCGTCGTGTTGGGCGATCAGCGAACCGTCCGGGGCCAGGGCGTGTATGAAGATCGTCGCGTCGATGGCGGGACGGTCGGCCAGCGCTTCCCAGAACAACGCCAGGCGCAGGCCGGAACCATCGCGTTCGATATCCGCGCCGCGCAGGGCGAACGTCTCTGCGATCACGGCGTTTTCGACCGGGTAAGCGCCCGCGTCCGGCGGCGGTTTATCCGGCTGTGGCACCTTCACCCAGCCGATAGTCGTCATGTCACCCAGCGCAGCCCCATCCGGCCCGGTGAGCGTGCGGCGGCGGTCGGTATAGGTGGACAGGTACGCGCCCACTACCAGCCGGTACGCGCCCGGCGGCAGATCGGCGGGCACCTCGAACGTATGCGGATCGGGCACAACATCACCGCGCGACCACAGCGGCGGCGGGAATAACCAGCGCCAGATACGCGCCTCGTCGCCGCCCAACGAGTCATGATCCTGGGTATGAAGCTGCAAAAAGATACTGTAATAATGATCCGGCGTGCCGCTGTTCGCCCAGTCCAGTGTATAGCGCAGGGTGCGCGGCCCCGTTTCGGTTAGTGTATCCGGGTCCAGGGTATCTGGGCCGCGCCAGCCGACCAGCCGCAGATCGTCATCCACGCACACCAACGGTGCATCGGCGAGAGCGGTCACGGTTAACGGCTCGAACGCGAGCGTGAGATCCGGCGCGACCGGTTGGACACGGGCCATCACGTCACCGTTGGCCCGCCGGACCGCTGGCGCCTGATCGATGCCGCGCGTCAGCGCGGACGCGTCCAGCAGCGCGGCCTGAGTGGCCGCGTCCAGCGGCGGCAAAATGGTAATCGTCCCATCGTGCAGCAGCGCATAATCACGCGTATCGCGCCGCAGGTCGCCGGTTTCGAGCGCCCATGCTACAGCGATCTGTGTATTGGCTGGCAGCGTAAAACTGTCGTCGGCTGTGGTGACGGTGGGGTAGGCGTCCAATGTCCAGGCGCGCGTGGTCACGCGGCTGAGTTCATCCAGCGCCACCAGCAGCGGCCCCGGTTGATCCGACAGCCAGCCGCCCCAGTCGCGTTGATCGGTGCGGAAAAACCATTCGCCGTGCTGAAGCTCGCGCCCGTACACGCGCCAGATATCCGGTTCGTCCCAATAAGCGACATAATCACGGCGGGCGGCCAGCCCGTCGTATGCGGTCAGCGCGACCAGCAGCGCAATCACGCCGCCGCCGATTGTATGCCGGGCCGGTAATCGCTCCACCCGGCGCAGCAGCTCCCCCAGCAGCGCCAGCCCGACCGCCACCGCCGCCGCGATCACGAGTGGGAACGCGGCAAATTCGCCCACGATGCGCAGCCCGTGCGGGATTTCATTCGCGCCGATGACCGGGATCGTACTCAGCACGACCAGCGCCGCGATCAGCCCTGACGCGGGATGGCGCACGCGGATCAACAGCGCCAGCAGTCCCAACCGGAACAGCAGATCAAAGCCGGGCGGCACGATTGGCGCCTGCGCGGCGTTGTACTGCGGGTTGATGTCACCCGCCGTTACGAGTTGGTCCCAGACACGTTCGACGCGATCCCACATTCCCACATCGTTATCCGACTGGACGGTATCGGCCCGGCTGAAGACGCGGTCGGGGGCGGCAAGCGCTAAAATACCCAACGGCGCGGCCACGATCACAAACGCGATACCCACGATCGCCAGCTGGGGCAGCCAGTCGCGCCACGTGCTGAGCCGGAACACCAGCAGGCTGAGTCCCGCCGTGGCCAATGCACCGGGGACTACCAGCCCGGCGGTGTACGTATATAACACCAATCCCAGGCACACGCCGCTGATGATCAGGTCACGCCGCCGGTTGGAACGCAGGCCCGCGAACAGGAACCCGGCAAACAACAGCATCAGCGGCGGCTGGATCACGGCGCGGTACAGCCCGCGTGACAGCGTGATATGGCCCAGCGCCACCGCGAGTGATCCCGCGGCGGCCAGTCCCGCCGCCGAACGCACCCCGCGCGGCTGGTCGATCAGGCATTGGCGCGCGGCCCAATACGCCGCCGCGACGGTAAACGTGCCGGTGAACATGTTGACCAAACGGCCCGCCCACACGCTGGGGCCAAACAGCCGGATGCCCAGCGCCAGCAGCCCGTAATACAGCGGCTCGGAGCGGCCTTCATCTTCGTAAAAGACATACGTTCCGGAGTGAGCGAGGTTAAAGGCGTCGAATACGTTAACGGCCTCATCGGTGCTCAGGCCGGGCGGCAGTGTATCCAGGTCGGCCAGCCGCAGCCAGAACGCCAGCAGCAGGACGGCGATCATGAGCACGGTCATCAACGCGGTGAACGGTTTCACGGTGTAATCTCCGGCGGGGTGCAGGCGAGTCCGCACAGGCAAAAAAGTACAGGTCACACGACCTACTTTAGCGAGTTTGTGCGTGCGGTGCCAGGAAAAACCCAGGGTTATCGCTTCAAAATCAAAAACGCCCCTCCCCTCCTGGCGCAGCCCGCATGTGTTTAAGTCCCCCGTCCAGCTTGGCTGGAAGGGGGATTTAGGGGGAAGGCGTTATTCAGAAACAATCCGTCCGTTTGATGCATCCCGTTTAGCGGTATGCCGTTTTAGTACGGCAAATTGGTGCGGTCACGGCGTTCGCGGCTGCGGCGGATGATATCATCCACGCGCGTTTCGAGGTCTTCCGGCTCCGGTGCACGGCTCGCCTGCTTACGGCTGGCGGGAGCCGCCCGGCGGCGCGACGGTTGTGCAACCTGTTCCTGCGGCTGCCAGCTCGCGTCCTGGCTGGAGCTCGCGCTCTGGCTGGAGCTTGTGCTCCGGCTGGATGAGGACGTATAACTGGAACTGGTGTCATCCGATACCCGGCGCGGCACCGATAACTGAGCGCGTGAGCGGCTTGTGCTCTGGCGCTGGTAACTGGTTTGTTGGCGTTGGGAGCTGGTACGCTGCTGGGCCGACGACTGCCGCCCGGTAGCGCTACCCGGCACGGTGACGCTGCGCAGCACCACCGCCATGCCCATCGATATCAGCGCCACCCCCATGTAGACCCACAGGTCGATTCCCAGGCCGTCACCGTTATTCATAATTTTGACAAACAGGTTGACGCCTTCAATCGCGCTAAACACGGCCATCCAGATGCCCGCGATCCAGATCGAAAGTGATGTGTGCCAGCCCTGGCTGCGCTGGTAAATGGCCGAACTGAGCAAGATCACGCCAAGCACGAGCACAACCAGCAGCGGATATCCGAGGATGTGTGTGATCAGCGAAAATCCCAGCCAGATCACAACACTAGCCCACGTCAGCGCTTCTACAGTGCGTTCAGCATTTGTTTTCACAGCCTTTTCCTCCTGTCGGTGCTATTTCCATCCCGTATGGCGGAGCGGTCGGTTTCCGTTCGACACCACAATGGGTGTAGGTGAAATAGTGCACCCGGCTTGCTTTGACTTTACCATAAACTACAGCCATAATTCCAGGTTAACCGATGTTTAAATTATAACCAAGAACCAGAAGGGCGCCTTGCATGGGATCATCGCGCAACCCGCTACGCCAGGAATGGCTGACCTGGAACGACATAGACAAACTTGTGGACGTGCTGCTGCCTCAACTGCGGGTTGCCGAAGCGTTCGATGCCATGATCATGATCACGCGGGGTGGCATTATTCCAGGTGGGTTGTTGTGCGAGGCGCTGGGCATCACGCATGTATTCACGGCGGCGGTGGATTTTCCGCGCGACCTGGATCACGATAACAAAACGCGGCTGCTGGTCTGGCCGTCGTTTTTGCAGTTCCCCGCCGATTCGTTGATCGCCGATCGGCGTTTGTTGATTGTGGATGATGTGTGGGGCAGCGGGCGCACGATCACATCGGTCAAAAGCCGCTGCCAGTCGGCGGGCGCCAAAGGTTTTACGTGTGTGTTTCACTTTAACCCCTACCGCTCCCTGTTCAGCCGGGCCGAGCCTGACTTTTATGGCGCGGTTACGGATGCCTACATTGTATATCCCTGGGAAATCGACCGCGGGCTGCACGGGATTTCGACCAACGTACCAGGATCACTCCCCGATTCAAACTGATCACGCGCCCGGCGCACTGCACACATATTACACCCGGTCAAAGGGCGGGCAGCGCTGCTCCCACAGCGCCAGGATATCGTCTAACGCCTGCCGGGCGGTGCGCTGCACGTCATCCGGATAACCGAACAGCACGGTATGCTCGGCAAACTCGTCTTCGTCCAGCACCTCGATGCGCCCATCGGGCCAGATGCGCAGGTCCAGGTCCAGATCAACAAATACAAGAGTCTGCCCGGTGATCACCAGCGGCAGCGCCACGTTGCAGTAAAAATGGCTGAGCGTGTGGTCGGCGTTGCGATTCACGTAGATGTTGTACCAGCGTCCGCGCCAGGCGAACATGTCGAACGGCGCTTCGAACGCCCAGCTTCTGCCGCGTGTCCGGTGATCGATGATGCCGCCGGCCTCTCCCTTGAGTTGCAGCAAGTTGCCGTCATCGTCCACCAGCACGGCGGGGAAAGTGTAGTGCAGGCGCTGGTCATACTTCCGGGCTTCGATGCGCCACATAGTGTTGCCAGGCATGGCATATGCTCCGGATCAGGAATAAAAAAGACACGACAGGCGTGTCTTCAAACGAATACAAGGTAGTCTGCGCACATTTATGCAGTATTCAGCCGTGTCGGAGAGACGATCGAACACAAACGCTCCACTATCTGGACACATCAGTATGCGTACGCACAACACACATTCAGAGCTGGCCGAGACTATACTATTGGGCGCTGTTGTCGCTCCCGCCGCTGTTGGGACCACCGCCACCTTTGCGGTACCGGTAGGTAATCCGCCCGCGGGTCAGGTCATACGGCGTCATCTCAACGCGGACCCGGTCGCCCAGCAGAATGCGAATGTAGTACCTGCGCATTTTGCCAGACAGGTAAGCCAACACCCGGTGTCCATTGTCAAGTTCGACGGTGAATTGTGTGTTAGGAAGGGCCTCAACGACGGTGCCTTCCATTTCGATTTTGTCGTCTGCTCGTTTAGCCATTGTGCCTGGTTTTTCTCTTTGGCCGACCGGACTGCGCCGGGGAAAACGTACATCTGAGATGCACGACCGTTATCCGTGTTGATGGCGCCGCTAGTAAGTGCATGTCTGGCAGCAAACTGCCATGTCTGGCAATAGGCTGCCACGTATGGCGTGGTCTATGCCTGAGTACAAGTGTTTAAGGACGTTAACCAATGTCCGAAAAAGGCTTAGAAAGGACCGGATTTGCGCTGCTTACGGCGTGCGCGGCGGATTGCCTTTTTCTTCTGAATACGGCGCAACTCGCTTTTGGAAACGTACCAACGTTTGCGGCGCACGGTACTCAGAATACCGTCTTTGGCAACCTGCTTACGAAACCGCTTGAGCAACTGCTCTTGGGATTCGCCGGATTGAAGTTCCACATGGGCCATTGCACATCACCACCTTTCGGTTTTAAATTTGGACCGGATTACCGCGTCAAAAAAGGCAGGTCACGAAGAACCTGCCTTGAATGTGCATTTACGTCAATTCGATGTTACTCGATAGTCGTTTCTTCCTCGGCAACCGGTTCAACTTCACCTGATTGTACCGTGTCTACCAGGATTGCGCTAGGCTCAATTTCAGCATTTTCAGCGGTATTTTCAGCGAGTTCATCTACGGAGTCTTCCGCTGGCTCACTCGCATCCACGGCCACCGCGGCGGCAGTGTCTTCGACTTCTTCGATTTCTTCGGCCATATCCGGCAGATCGTTGTCGATATCGCGAATGCTGAGGCCCAGGCGTTGGCGATGCGGCTCGATGCTGATGATACGCGCCGACAATGTTTGCCCGTCCTGTAGATACAGCGTGGGATCAGCCGGTGGGGGATCGGCAATCTGGCTGGCGTGCAGCAGGGCTTCGATGCCGGGATCAAGACTCACAAACGCGCCAAACTGGGTCACACGGCTGATCACGCCCTCAACCACCTGGCCGACGTGGTACAAGTCATCCACCTGTGACCACGGATTCGGCTGGAGCCGTTTGAGCGACAGCCCGATGCGGCGGCCTTCCTGGTCCAGGCGCAGCACATACACGTCGATCTCGTCGCCCACATTGAGCAGTTCATGCGGGTGCTTGACACGGTGCCATGCCAGCTCGCTGATGTGAATCAGTCCGTCAGCCCCGCCCAGGTCCACGAACGCGCCGAAATCGCGCAGGCCGCTGACACGGCCACGGCGTATTTCGCCTTCTTGCAGTTCGGACAGCAGTTCATCTTTGCTGGCGTCACGCATTTCACGCTGCGCTTCGCGCTGGCTGAGAACCAGGCGGCGGCGGCGGCGATTTACCTCAATGACCTTGACCGCGATCGGTTGGCCGACCGTGTTGTTGAGATGCTCGCGGCGTTCGTCTTCGCTCAGGCCGCGCGGGAGGTCAACAACATGACTGGCCGGGACGAAGCCGCGCAGGTTACCAAAGGGCACAATCAGGCCGCCCCGGTTGGCGTCAGCGACTTCACCTTCCCAAATTTCCTCGTCGGTCATCATCTGTTCGGCACGCAGCCAGTCTTCGTTTTGCTTGGCCTGCGACACAGAGACGATCATGTTACCGTCGGAGTCTTCAGGGCGCACGATCATCACCGGGACCTGATCGCCAACGGTAAACGCGACGTTGTCGCCCAGGCGTTCCATGTCGTTGCGAGGCACAACGCCATCGCGCTTCATACCCAGGTCAACCAGCATGCCCATGCTGTCGATAAAGAGGATGGTGCCCATCGCGATGTCGCCACGCACGGGCATAGTAGCGAATGATTCCTCTAACAGGGTGAGGAAATCCATTTCGCTTTCGGTAATTTCACTATCTACATTTATGTCTTGGATTCTGTCTACCATGTGATTCTTATCTGTTCCCCCCAGCGGACGATGTGTTGTTCGGGTTGGACTGGCAGCACAACAAAAAAAAACGGCAACAGCTACCGTTGTGTTACACGGCAGCAAAGCCGGTTAATGTTTACCGTTGTCGTAGACGCACTGCGCTTACGCAAGTATCAGAACAGGGGATTAAGCACCGTTGTAAAGCAGTTAAACTGGTATGTGATGTTCTGGATAGCAAGCGATTAAAAACGCAGTTGCGCCCTCCTTCCCAAAGTCTGGCGAATTATAACGATCACTCAATGGTTTGTCAACCGTTTGAAAGGCGGGTGCCAGAATACAAATAACCACCCTACCTCGCCGGTGGGGTGGTCTGGCGAGTGATGGAAAATATTCAATTCGCGATACCATGCAGCCCATGTGACAGCGTCGCCGTCACATGGGCGTTGTACTAGCCGCTACTCATCGTCATCATCGCTGCCGTCGTCGATTTCAATATCCGCTTCGTCTTCGTCGTCCGCCACTTCTGGCGCCGCTTCGTCTGGCTCTGCTGCCTCAGCTTCGTCAGTAACGTCAGCTTCCGCTTCGCCTTCTTCGATCTCGATGGCTTCGAACTCGTCTGTTTCGACTTCGATGGCTTCTTCGATCTCGACGGCTTCTTCGATCTCGACCGCTTCGATCTCATCTGTTTCGACTTCGATGGCTTCTTCGATCTCGACCGCTTCGATCTCATCTGTTTCGACTTCGATGGCTTCTTCGATCTCGACCGCTTCGAGCTCATCTGTTTCGACTTCGACCGCTTCAACTTCGATCACGTCTTCGATCTCGATGGCTTCGACATCACCTGTTTCGACTTCGATGGCTTCGAACTCGTCTGTTTCGACTTCGACCGCTTCAACTTCGATCGCTTCTTCGATCTCGATGGCTTCGACATCACCTGCTTCGACTTCGATGGCTTCGAACTCGCCTGTTTCGAATTCGACCGCTTCAACTTCGATCGCTTCTACCGCTTCTTCGCTGCTCTCGATAATCGGCTTGTCAGTGCCCCAGCGCTGGGTGAATCCGACCCGGCGCTGATCGGGTTCCAGGCGGCTGATCCGGAGCTGCAAACGGTCGTTCTTTTTGACGTAGCTGTACGGCTCTTTGAGCGACCCATCACCCATTTCGCTCAGGTGCAGCAGCCCTTCCAGGCCGTCATCCAGAGCGATAAACGCGCCAAAATCGACAACGTTGGTCACGGTACCTTCGACCTGCATACCCTCGTGGTAGTGATCGAGCGCGTTATCCCACGGATCGGCCAACAACCGTTTACGGCTCAAGGCGATCCGGTTGGTGTCGCGGTCCAGACTCAGCACAAACACATCGATTTCCTGGCCGACCCGGAGCACATCACGCGGGTGATCCACGCGGTGCCATGCCAGCTCACTGACATGAATCAGGCCATCGGCGCCGCCCAGATTCACAAACGCGCCAAAATCACGCAGGCCGGTGACGGTGCCTTTGACAACATCACCTTCGTTCAATTCGGCCAGCAAGCGTGCTTTCTGCTGGGCACGCCATTCGCGCTGAGCTTCGCGCTCGGAAAAGATCAGGCGGCGGCGGTCCTGGTCCACTTCGATAACCTTAACGCCTACCTTTTGCCCGATCAGTGAATTCAAGGCCTCGCGGCGCTCATTGCCCTGCAACCCGGTGCTGACAGTAACCATATGCGACGACGGGATGAACCCTTCCAGCATTTTCCACTTAACGAGTACACCGCCCCGGTTATGCCCGGTTACGACGACCTCGACAACATCGTCTGATTCGAGCAGTTTGGATGCGGCGTCCCAGTCATACTGCTGGAGGCCCATGTTAATCGAAACGACCAGGTTCCCATCGCTGTCACGCGGGTTCAGGATGTAAACCGGGACTTTTTGGCCGACTTCGAGTGATGCGCGGAAGTCGCGACTGAGTCGTTCTAGGTCTTGCGAAGTGACAATGCCATCCTGTTTGGCTCCCATGTCAACAATAATCTCGTTTGGCTCGATCTGTAAGATCGTTGCTTCACGGATCTCACCTCGGCGCGGTGGCTGGTAATCAAACGACGCCTCTAGCATCTCCAGAAAGTTTTCGTTCCCGTCTGGTTGGTCGAGTTGCTCAGATGCGCCGGTCTGTTGATCGTCATTATTATTGGGGAGTACCGGCTGCTTATCGTTGTTTTCCTCAAAGTTCATGCTATCTATCCACCTTTATTGGGAGTCTGCGCGGCTCGCAGATGGGCTTGCGCTGCTTGATGTCACGTAATGGTGCTTGGTTGTGATTGATCTTAGCAGAAATAATAGATCATGCTCCCAGTTGTTTTTGCATCCAGCCCGCCTGCGAAAACCCTAAACAAGATAAGTATAGCTTGCTGCGGATTTCTGAACAAGCGCCAGTACACGCACATATGCCTGGTTAACTGCAACCCGGCGCGCTGTTGAAGTGTATGGCGCGCGGAACAAAACGCCCAATAGCCAACGCGCCTTACCGGGCTGTGTAGGGGTGGGCTTCAGGAGGGGCTGATTATCACGTTGCCCGCGCGGGCTGCTGTAACTATGATGGGGCAACACCGCGTGATTGTGATCGGGCGCCCGTACCCTGGTTTTGATGGGGACAAAACATGAGCAAACTCGAATGGGTAGGGGTTGGCTCGGAGCATCGTACCGGGTTTTTCCACAATATGACTCCCCATTGTCCCGGCGATGCGCTAGAATAGCGCGCTGGTGCGGTGCCCGACACGGGCTGCCGGACCCGTGTTTCAATCTGGTTTATCATTTTACGTGTGATATTGTGGTGACAGGGTGACAGCGTTCCTACGTATAAGCAGTATAAGCGCCGCGTGTGTAGTGAGGGGCGTCGGCGCAACCCTGAATAAGCTTACAATGTCTTGACTAAAGGGGATTCTATGGCAGTTTCCCGCAGTAGTTCGGTCCGCCGGACGCAACGATTCGTCGAAGGGCTGCGCGAGCTGAGACGGACTCCGGTGCGGTTTGCATTTCACCTGGCCGTGGCACGTTTATTAACCCAGTGGCGTTCGCTGCTCACCATCGTAGCCGGTACGATCCTCAGCGCCTCAATTGGCGCGTTGGTGCCCCTGTATACAACTGCTATTGCCCAGGTGGGCATGACCCAACGCCTGGCCGAAGAACCATCACGTGACGGACACGCGGCGGCCAATATCAGTTTACGGGCCAACGAATGGCGCGACAGCGGCGGGTTGGAGCAGCAAGCCGACGGCGCCACCGGGATCGCGTTCAACCTGGTCGATCAAGACCTGGGCGTGATCGATGGCTGGGTCGATGAAGTCGTGTTTTACGTCGAAACCGAAGCGATGGGCTTATCGCTGGTGACTGCCGGTGAAGGCGGCGATGGCGACGAAGTGGTGCCGCTGGTGGGCGTGCGTAACCGGATGGCGTATTACACCGGCTGGCAGGATGAAGTCCGCGTGGTGAGTGGGCGGCTGCCCGAAGTACCGTCCGAGAGTAACGTTGATGTCGAAGTCGTGATCGGCCTCAACGTCGCCAACGAGATCAACCTGGAGGCCGGAACACTGGTTGTGCTCGACCAGGGGTTGGATCAAAAGGGGCAAACCGGCGGCGGTCACCCGTCCAGCCAACCGATCACCGCGCGGATTGTGGGCGTGGTGTCCCCGCTGGACGATGAAGCCGCCTATTGGATGGAACCCTCACCGCTGCGCCTGCTGGATCGTCAAAGTGGCGCCGGGCTGTGGGACTATGAACTTGTGTTTCTGACCACGCGTGAGGCGGTGTTCCGCGCGGCAGGTGATTATCTGCCGGATACACCGACGCGTGTCGGCTGGCGCGTGCTGTTTGCGCATGACAACCTGCCATTTTCGCGGGTGGATACCGCGCGGGAAGCGCTGCGCACCTTTGAGCGTAACATGCGTTATACGTTTAAGGACTCGCTGATCCCCACGGCGGAAGAAACTGCGGCGGGTGTCGCGCGCCAGGACCTGGCATACAACTATCACACGCGCCTGATCGACTATGACACGATCCGCAAGGACCGTGATGACGGTATTTTGCTGGATTACGCCAAGGAAGTCGAACTGCTGGACGCGCCGTTTGGGCTGCTGCTGCTGCAAGTGGGCGCGCTGGTGTTATTTTACCTGATGGTGACGGCGGCGCTGGTCCGGCGCGGCGAACGGCGCGAGATCGCGATGTTACAAAGCCGGGGGGCGTGGGACAGCCAGATTATCCTGCTGCGCGGCATCGAAGCGCTGTTGATCTGCGTGGCGGCGGTGATCGTGGCGCCGTTTTTGTCGCAAATGCTGCTGACGGCGCTGGGTCCCACAGTCGCCAACACCGATGAATTCCCGCTGCCGCTCACACAAGACGTGTTCCTGTTTGCGGGGCTGGCGGCGGTGGTCACGTTCCTGACGTTGATGCTGACACTGCGGCCTGTGCTGCGGCTGCCGCTGGTATTAGCCGGTGGCGCGGCGTCACGCAGCGAGCGCCAACACTGGTGGCAGCGGTATTATGTTGATGTCATGCTGGCATTGGTCGGCCTGGGCGCGCTGTGGCTGCTGGTCCGGCGCGGATCGCCGCTGGCGGATGTGAACCTGGGCGGCCAGCAGGCTGACCCGTTGATGTTGATGGCCCCGGCGCTGTTATTCCTGGCGCTGGGCGGGCTGGCGCTGCGTTTTTTCCCGATCCTGGCGGCGCTCGCGGCGCGGGTATCGGCGGCAGGGCGCGGCCTGCTCAACGCGATGGCAAGCTGGCAGCTCAGCCGCGAGCCGGTGCACTATGGCCGGATCACGTTTTTGCTGGCGCTGGCGATCGGCATTGGCTGGTTTGCAACCAGCTTCCGCGCGACGGTGTCCAACAGCCACGAGGACCAGGCGAAATACCTGGTCGGCACCGACGCCCGGTTTATCGAGCGTGATGCACGCCTGAACGTCAATCGCGCCCGCCCGGCGTCGTATTATCTGGCACAGGACGACGTCACGGCGGCCAGCACCGCTTTCCGCGTGATCAACGCCAACCTCAGCACCAGCATTGCCGGTGAACTGCGCGGCGATATCCTCGCCATCGATCCCGATACGTTCGGCGGCGCCCTCTACTGGCGGTCGGACCTGGGCGCGATTTTTACGCCGCGTGCGCCGGGTGATCCGCCTGACCTGCCACAGCGCGGGGAAGAACTGCCCATCGTGCCGGAAACGATCGGGATGTGGGCGCGATTCGAAACCAGCGGCTTTGGCTTTTCACAGGAGCAGGTGTTCCAGGCCAGTGTCGCGCGTTTGACACGGCGTACACACCTGTCGGCGCGGCTGCTGGATAGTGACGATGCCTGGATCACGGTGCCCTTTGAGCCGGTCGAAATCGAATATCTGCGCAGCGGTGTTGATGCGCCGGGCGCGGCGGCGCGCGGATTCGTCAGCAGCGGGTGGGTCTACCTGGAAGCCGACCTGTCGGCGTTGGATTATGTGCCCCAGGGACCGGTGCGGCTGGTATCGATGTTCTGGGAATATCGCAGCCCCAGTTCGGGCGGCGAGCGCGGTTTGCGCCTGACACTGGCCGACATGACCCTGTTCGACGCTGCCGGGACTGCTGCGCCGGTATCGATCTTCAAAAACCAGCCGTGGGAATTTGCCTATGATCGCGGCGCAACCGTGACCGGGCGTTCGAATCCTGGCTGGTCACTGCCCACCGAGCGCGACGACGCCGTGTATTTCAGTTGGGACCAGGACGCCCAGCGTACAATCGTCGGTGGACTGCTGAATTACCCTGACCTGGGACCGATCGACGCCGTGGTCAGCCGCCGCGTCCAGGAAGAAAACGGCCTGACATTCGGCCTGGATGCGACCCCATTTTCGCTGTTGAACATCGGCGGCATCAATCCGGAATTCCGCGCGGTGCAAGTGACCGAGTATTACCCGTCGTTGTTTAACCGTGCGCCCAGCGATGCGGTCCCCAAAGGTGACTCGTTTATGGTGGTGGACGTGCGCGAGTTGATGTACCGTATCAACCGGCGGCCCAGCGCGACCGTTTATCCTGACGAGGTCTGGTTACGCTTCGGCGAAAACGTGGATGTCCAAAGTGAAAACGAGGTATCGGCCTTTTTGCGGCAGTTTGACAGCGCCGAGTCTGAAGGTGTGGTGATCCTGAGCAAAACCACGCTGGCCGACGAACTGGGCAAGCTGCGCACGAATCCGCTGGGGCTGGGCCTGTTGGGGCTGATGTACCTGGCGTTTATCATGGCGCTGGCGCTGAGTGTCGTCGGGCTGCTGACCTACGCCGGATTGACGGCCCAGTCACGCCGTACCGAATTTGGCGTGCTGCGCGCGCTGGGGTTGTCATCGCTGCGCGTGGTGGGCGGCCTGGCGCTGGAACAGCTTTTTGTGATGGCGATCGGCGTGTCACTGGGCGCGGTCCTGGGCTGGCTGCTGTCCAGCCAGGTTGTGCCTACGTTAGCGCTGGGTGCGACCGGTGAGAGCGTGATTCCGCCCTTTGTGATGCGCGTCGAAGTGCAGCGGCTGCTCGAATACGGCGCTATGATGGTGGCGATGCTGGGGTTAGTGCTCGCGTCCAGCCTGCTGCTGGTACGCCAGTTATCGCTGGCGCGCACGCTGCGCCTGGGCGAAGAATAAACCGGCCTGCGATAGGGGAATGTGTGTATGACCATCGGACTCATCATTAAACGCATGCGGCGCGAATGGCGCTCGCTGAGCGTCTTGCTGCTGGCGGTGTGTTTGTTAACCGGCTTTTTTGCGCTGGGGCCGTTTTATGTCCGGGCTGTGACCGATGTTGGCCTGCGCTATGAGCTGGACAATGCCGCGCCCGAAGACAAGCTGATCACGCTGATCGTGGATAACGAACCGCTCAACGCCGAATCATTTGACGTGGTCCGCGAGGAACTGGGCGACCTGGCGGTTGGCTACCGGCACTACATCCGCGCCGACTATAACCCGCCGACCACCGAAGGCGGTATGGACGATCCCGGCCTGGCGACCATGGGGTACATTTTTCGATATGGCGAGGCGGTTACGCCGAACTCGTCACGCACTGACCGCACCTACCAGCCCTACGCCTTTGATGATATGCCCGGCATTTTGAACCTGGTCGAGGGGCGGTGGCCGGTGCGGCTGGCGCCGCCAGCCGATGTGAATCCCGCCGGTTTGAGCGATGCCGAACAGCAGGAACGCCAGATCGGCATTTATAACCGGGGACAGGTCGAAGTTGTTGTAACAAGCACCGTGGCCGAACACGCCGAACTGGAGTTAGGCAGCCGCCTGGTGCTGGGCCTGAAACTGCCGGATGGTTCCGGCGAGGTCGCATCGGTCGTGGTCGTGGGCATTGTCGAGCCCAAAGACCCGGATGCCCTGTTGTGGAGGGGGAATCGTAACTTCCTTGAAGGCGGCGAGGTTGAGATGGGCATTGCCGAAGTCCGTTATGATTACGGGATGGCGACGATTCCCGAAGCGTATACCGACTGGCTGCGCGACGTGACGCCGGGCAACAGTTATATCTACGTCATCGATACCGACACCGACGCGATCACGGCGGACAATACGCGGGCGGTCAACGATCGGTTGCAGGTGCTTCAAAGCCGGTTGAGCAGTTACCATCCGGGCCTGACCGTGCTCAGCGGACTGGCGAATATCCTGGATAGTTTTTCCGGCGACGTGTCCGACACTGAAGGCCCGATCATTTTGCTGTCGGGCGCGATCCTGGTCATGATGCTTTACCACCTGATCAACACGGTGGCGCTGGTGCTCGAACAGCAGGGCACCGAGTGGAGCACGATCGTCAGCCGGGGCGGCAGTGTGCCGCAGTTGATCATGTTACAGGTGGCGACCGTCGGCGTTTTGGGGCTGATCGGATTGTTCGCCGGGCCGCTGCTCAGCGTGGGCTTGATGGCGTTATTGGAGCAGTTCGGGCCGATGTCCGAGGCGCTGGGCGGGCGCTCCCTGGGGACAACCGACATCCCGACCATTTCATACTACCTGAGCGCGGGGGCCGCCGCTGCCGCCGTGGTGGTGCTCACATCACCCGCGCTGCCTGCCGCGCGTAAAAGCCTGCTGCGCCTCAAACAGTTGGTATCACGCCCGCCGACCAAACCCGCCTGGACACGCTTTGCGCTGGATGCCTTTTTGTTGATCACGGGTACGGTGTTCATTTTGCGCCTGTATTACCTGGTTGGCGGTGACCTGGGCGACCTGTTGAATAACCTGCTGGCCGCGCCGAGTGACGTGATCGCGCTGATCGCCGATAACCTGAACGATACCGGCGGCCTCAACGATCCCTTTAACCTGCTCGGCCCGGCGCTGGTGATGACTGGCGCGGCGCTGCTGTGGCTGCGCCTGTTCCCGGCGTTGATGGGGGGTATATCGCGCCTGTTCCGTAACAACCGCCACCTGACAACACCGCTGGCCGTGTGGAACGTGTCCCGCGATCCCGGTCATTACGCGCAGTTTGTGCTGCTGCTGATCGGTACGCTGGCGCTGGGGACGGCGTCGCTGGGCCTGATGACGACTCGCGACCGGGGCGCATGGCGCACGGCCCGCACCGAAACCGGCGGCAGCGCTCGCGTTGAGCTTAACCCGGCTCTGGTCGATGCCGATTCGGTGCGCTGGGATCAACTACCCACGGTCGAGGCATCGGCGGCATTTTTGAAGGCCGAAGGTGAATATGGCGCTTCGACTCACCGGCGCGTCCATATCCTGGGCATATCGCCCGACGAGGCCGTGAGCGCCTTCCCGGTGATGGGATCGCTCGCCGACCCGCTGCGCGACGTGAACGTGCCGCCGCCGCCCGGCCTGGAACTGCCCGATGATGCGTTTCGCCTGTCGGTGCAGGTCTATTCCCTGCTGCCAACTGTGGCCGGTGATCCGGATGTGTCGGTGCAGCTTGTCGCCTATGTGGAGGATGCGCTGGGCGTGCCTTACCGCGTGCAGTTGGCCCCGCCCAACGCCGTATTGACGACGGGTGCACCGGGTGAGGATCAGGTCGATATCGGCCTGGTGCCGACCCCCACCGAGGAGTGGCTCACGTTTGAAGGTGACATGCCCACGCGTGGACGGCTGCCGTACCGCCTGATGCGGATCGGGATCAACAGCCGCCAGGCGAACATCGAGGCGTTTGAGCACACAATTTACATCGACCGTGTCGCCGTACAGGACGTGTTTGGGACCTCGATCACGCTCGACAGTTTCGAGGCTGAGGCGAATAACTGGGCGGAAGCGCGGGCTGCCAATCCTTATGCTGGATCGTGGACCTCGCAGGCGGCCAATGTCAGCCAGGTGCGCGGTGTGATGGTTCAACCCGTGCAAAATGAAGTGACCGAGATCGAAGGGCCGGGGGCGCTGCGCCTGGATTACCGGATGGGGCGCGTTGGCGGTATCACGCGCGAGCCGAGTATTGTCGTCAATACGCCGGAGCTTGGCCGTATCCCGGTCGTGATCAACCGGAAATTTGCCGAACGTTTCGCGGGGCGCGGCGCGGTCGCGTCCGCCGCCGATGAGCCGCTGGCGGTGGGTGATACCAAAAACATTGTGCTGAACCTGGGTTTTGGATCGGTCGAGCTGGGGTATGAAGTGGTGGGCGTCGTCGATTCGGTGTATTCGCTCTCCGAAGACGAGCCGGTTATGGTCACGCATATCGACCTGATTCGCCCGGTCATCAACCAGGCCGCTGTGTCTACCGTGTTCTTTGACAAAAACCAGGTCTGGCTCAAGCTGCCTGACGAGGAACCGGACGCCGCGCTAAAAACCGAGATCGCCGCGCTGGACGGCGTGGATAACGTGGTGTGGGCCTGGACCCGTTTTGGCGAAATTCAGCGCGAACCGCTGCCCAGCGCGGTCGCCGGGATGCTGTTCGCTGGGTTCTGGATCAGCCTGGGCCTGAGTTTGCTGGACTTTGGTTTTTACTTGATGGTGACGGCCCGGCAGCGGTCGTACACGTTTGCGGTGCTGCGCTCGTTGGGCTGGAACGCCGGGCATATCTGGCGGCTGCTGTTCATCGAGCAGATCGTGCTGATCGCGCCCGCGCTGATCATCGGTTCGGCCATTGGGGCGGGACTGGCCTATTTGCTGCTGCCCTTCCTGGCGCTGGTCGGCGGTGAGAATCTCCAGCTTCCCTGGCTGGGACTGCTCGGACTGCTGCTGGTGCTGGTCGTGTCGTTTACCATCTTGATGGGTGTGGCCGCGATCTTTTTGCGGCGGATGAGTGTGAACCAGGTGCTGCGCCTGGGCGAAGAGTAACACGGATACACGAGCCGGGGCGCGCTGCGGCGCACCGATGGTTATAGAGGTCGAAGACAATGAGTCAACTATCGAACACATCCCCGCACACAACAGGGGACACCAGGCTGGACGATCAGAACAATCACCGCCCGATTTTTATCGAGTGTGATAACCTGGTCAAAATCTACAAGGTGGCGGACCTGGAAGTGGTCGCGCTGCAAGGGTTGGACCTGCTCATCCGCGAAGGCGAAATGATGGCGCTGGTCGGCCCGTCCGGGTCGGGAAAATCGACCCTGATGAACATTCTCGGCGGGCTGGACAGCCCCAGCGCCGGGCGTGTCCGGGTCGGTGATTATAATTTACTGGAAATGACGCGCCGCGATCAGGTGCGCTACCGGCGGCATATGGTCGGGTTTGTGTGGCAGCAAACGGCCCGCAACCTGCTGCCCTACCTGACCGCCGTCGAAAACGTCGAGCTGCCTATGGCGCTGGCCGGGTTCCCAACACGCGAGCGCCGCGAACGCGCCGCCGACCTGCTGGACCGTGTCGGGCTGAGCGACCGCATGAATCACCGTCCCGACCGGCTGTCGGGTGGTGAACAGCAGCGTGTCGCGATCGCGGTGGGGATGGCAAACCGCCCGGCGATGCTGCTGGCCGACGAGCCAACCGGCGAGGTCGATAACGCCTCTGCCGAGCA
This sequence comes from Anaerolineae bacterium, assembly GCA_016930015.1. Classification (GTDB taxonomy): domain Bacteria; phylum Chloroflexota; class Anaerolineae; order Aggregatilineales; family Aggregatilineaceae; genus JAFGHR01. The sequence continues at coordinate 18,015 of JAFGHR010000065.1, forward strand.
AATTTTCCACTCGCTGCGGACGCTCAACGAGGAATTCGGCGTGACCGTGATCGTCGTCACGCATGATATCACCGTGGCTAACCGTGTTGACCGGTTGGTCGGCCTGCGTGATGGCCGGACCAGCACCGAGATTCTGCGGCGGCGCGAGGGTGATATCGCGATCCACGAGGAAGAATATGCTATTCTGGACCGCGCCGGGCGTTTGCAGCTTCCCGAAGCGTATATCGATACGCTGGACATGGAAGACCGCGTCCGTCTGCGGTTGGAAGAAGATCACATTGGCGTGTGGCCCGAACACAACCCACAGGGCGAAATGAGCAGCAATGGCCAGGAGGATGAAGATTATGACTCATGATACAAACGGTGATACCTATTCCAGCAGCCTGGAACCGGTCATCCGCCTGGCGGGACTGGATCGTGTTTATCATCTGGCCGGTGAAAACATTCATGCCGTCAATAACGTGACATTGGACGTGTGGCCCAACCAGATGACGGCCATTGTGGGACGGTCGGGTTCCGGCAAAACGACGCTGCTCAATTTGATCGCCGGGCTGGACACGCCGACGGATGGTGATGTGTGGCTGCTGGGACGTAATCTGGCCCAGATGGACGAGCGCGAGCGCCTGAATTTACGCCTGTATCACCTGGGTTTCATTTTTCAGAGCTTTGGCCTGATGCCGCTGTTGACGGCCCGTGAGAACGTAGGTGTTCCGCTGCGTATGCGCGGCGTGGCGCCCGCCGAGCGCGAAGGACACATCGACGAGGCGCTGGAATGGGTGGGACTGAGTGACCGTGCCCACCACCGGCCCTACGAATTGTCCGGCGGTGAACAGCAGCGGGTCGCGATCGCGCGGGCGCTGGCCGAAAATCCACAGTTGGTGCTGGCCGACGAGCCGACCGGGCAGCTTGATACTCGTACCGGGCGGCGTATTTTGAACCTGCTGCGGCGTCTGGTCGAGGAACGCGGCGTCACCCTGTTGGTCGTGACGCACGATCCCCAGGTGATGGCCGAAGCCGATGTCGTGCACGAGATGGAAGACGGTATGCTGGTCGATACGCGCATCAAAGAGGGCATCGCCGTGCCGGGCATGTGACGACATGTGCCGGGCCTGTGATCAGATAACGACTGCCGGGGGCGTATAATGGGTACGCCCTCGTGTGTTTTGGGCTGGTGATACGGATCGTATGGGTAGGGCTCTCGCTTCAGGATCCAAAAATGCCCCTCCCCCGCGCGACCGGCGGTCGCGCACCCCCTCCCCGGCCAAGCCAAAGAGGGGGAAAAACAGCCGGTTGCGGGCGTGCAGGGAATATGTAGTGTCAAGTCCCCCGTCCAGCTTGGCTGGAAGGGGGATTTAGGGGGAAGGCGTTACTCACAAACCAACGGTCAATTCGATTTGGATCGTATAATGGGATAAACGTGTGTTAACACATCAGGGAAGGGTATTTGACGCGTGCAGGGTATCCTAAACCGGCGGAATGTGATCCTTGGGGTGCTGCTGGCGGTGGTTGTGGGCCTGCTGGTAATCGTGTTGGACGGTGACGATCCGGGCGCACAAACGACCGCGCTGGGTTATATGCCGCTGGTGACCGCTACACCGACCGCGATCCCGGTAGCGGATGCCTCACTGCCCGGCGGATCGTCATCGGTGAGCGCGCTGGTAACAGTGCAGGGACTGGTCGAGCGGCGGCTGGTGTTGTGGCCGCTGACCGGTGATCAGACGCCGCAGGAGATCGAGCGTTACGTTGGTTTTTGGCCGCTGATGCCCGATCCGACCGGGCGGCGGGTGCTCTATCGCACCGACAGCGCCTTGATGATCCTGGACGTGCTCGCGCGGCGGGCGCACATTGTCGGTACGCTGCCCGAAGAAGGGGAGGTGATGGCTGTGCAGTGGTCGCCCGACAGCAGCGCCGTAACGTATGTGGTCGAAACCGGCGAGCGGGCGATTGCTTACTACGCTCGCACCGATGGTGTAGACGGGGCCAAACCACTGATCGAAGCGCCCAGCGGGCTGCTGTTGGACGTAGCCTGGCTGGACGATGGGCGGCCCGTGGTCGAATACCTGGGCGTTGGTCCGGTGGGCGGCCTGGAAGCCAATCACCTGGTGATCAACCCGGCGGATGGTGAGGAAAAACTGCTGTCGTCCGATACCCGCGTGATCCAGCCTCATTCCCCAACGTATTCGCCCAATGGTATTTATTACCTGTACCAGTCGTCGAGCTGGGAACAGGCGAAGTTCGGGCAGGTATGCACGACCGGCCCGCTGGAGATCAAAGCGGCCTCCTGGTACCCGGAGTATGACCAGCCGCGCCAGGTTGCGTTTGAGCTTAAGAATGTGTATTTTGACGGGGCGAACTGGCTTCAGGATGGGCGCGTGCTGATGCGCGGCATCACCAATGATGTATGCAGTCCGGGGGCGTCCGGGCTGTATATTGCGAACCTGGGCGAGCTGCCCCGGCAGATCGTTCAGGCTCACATGTCGTACACCTGGAAAGACAATGATGAACTGTGGGGTGTGCCCTACGCCCTCAGCCCGGACGAGTCATTGGTCGCGTGGGTGGATAACGACACCGAAACGCACGTCAGTTCGATCTACCTGACCGCGCTGGAATTATCCGGCGACACCACCCATAACCTGTTATTCCAGACCGAGCCGCCCCGTGATTCAAAGCCGTTTGTGTACGAGGACGGTTATATGATCCTGGAATTTGTCTGGCTGCCGTGAGTCTGCCCGGCAGCGCTTCAGAGCTGAAAAAGCCCCTCCCCTACGCGACCGCTGGTCGCGTCCCCCCTCCATCGCTGAGCGATGGAGGGGGCCGGGCGCAGCCCGGAGGGGAGGGGCGGCGTTCGTCGTGTTTTCATGCAACGACCCCGGCTGTGTCGTGCACCGATTACGTCCACACTGCGATTTGCGGTACACTGGTTGCATATGCTGGATAGGCGGACTCGCCTGCACCCGGAGGGAAGCGACTCATGCGTAACCTGCTGCGTCACGCTGTACAGGGATTGATCACGCTGCCGTTTGGCGCATCCGAATCACCGCCCGCGCACTCAGAAAAGCCGCGATCACGTCGCGGCGCGCGGGCCGGGTTTACCGGGTATGCCGCGCTGAAAGACGGGTCGGACGCTGCCCAGTTGTCCGAGCGCTGGCTTCACCAGATGGATCAAACCGTTCCTGATAGCTGGCGGTCGCGCGGCGGCGGGGGTGTGATGATGAGCCTGGGCCGGGTGGTGCTGGATGTCGGCGGTGGGGGCGGCGGCGGTGAATCACAGAACGAGACGCACCAGCTTACCGCAGGGTATGGCAGCGGGTATGCGCATGTTGGCTGCGTGCTGTTCCAGAACGGGTTTTTGCGCATTTTCCCGTTGATGGGGCCGGGGGGCATGGGCGGCGGCGCCGACATTCATCCCAAACCGGGCGCAAGCGTTGACGCGATCACCCTGTCCGGCAGTAACGGCAAAGATAGCAGCCTGGCAGAACGCGAACTGGATGAAACCTACTGGATGGCCGCCCAGTTTGGGGTGGGTCTGGGCATTGATATCAGGCTCAAGCTGGGGCCATTTGGCCTGCTGGTAGGGCTGCGTATGGGGTATCTGACCGGGGTGTTTTCGAGCGAACGCAGCGAGAACGCTGAGCCGGTCCTCCCGCCGAGCGGGCCATTTTTCCGCGTGATCAGCGGCCCACTGCTGGAACGCTGATCCGATGTCCGGCACACCACTCGACCCCGGCGGCGAGCAGCCCCATATCGGCATGCTCAACGAAAACCCGCTGCATGCCGCGCTCAAGGCGTGGTACGCCGGGCCATCCGACCGGCTGGAAGTGCCGCTTGACGGTTACGTGATCGACATTGTGCAGGAGAACCGGCTGGTCGAGATTCAAACCGGCAATTTTGCCGTGCTCAAGCGTAAACTGGCGGTGCTCGCCGAACACTATCCCGTGCGCGTAGTTTACCCGGTTCCCCGTGAAAAATGGATCGTCCGGCTGGACGATGATAACCGCACCCCGATCAGCCGCCGCCGCTCGCCCAAGCGCGGAGCCGTAGTCCACCTGTTCGCGGAACTGGTGTATTTCCCGGCGCTGGTCATGGCGCCGCAGATATCCCTTGAAGTGCTGCTGATCCAGGAAGACGAGATTCGGTACTACGATAATAAACGCGGCTGGCGGCGTAAAGGGTGGGTGATCCACGAGCGGCGCTTGTTAGGTGTGGTAGGGCGGCAGGTATTTGAGTCGCCCCGTGATCTGCTGGCCCTGGTGCCGCCCGCGCTCGCGGAGCCGTTCACGACCGCCGACTTAGCAGCCGCTCTCGGCCAAAAGGTGCGGCTGGCGCAGCAAATGGCGTACTGCCTGCGAACGATGGGCATGTTATCCCCGGTCGGCAAGCGGGGCAACGCTGTCCTCTATATTCGCGGCATCAGCGGCGGCAACGACGGCGTCGAGTGATGGCGCCGCCGCTGACCAGTTGGCTTCAAGCAGCGGCTGCTCAAGCTCGTTAAGGGGTTCCAGTGCGATCACGCTGCTGGTGTGGGGTGTGTAGTATACGCGGTACAGCCCGCCAATATAATGTTCGCGCAGAGTTCCCCATTGGTCTTTGGTCAGGTTAAACGTCTTTTTTCGCCGGGTGTCATGGCGCAGCCGGAGCAGGTAACTCTGGTTGTTCCAGCTTGTCGGTGAGCGGCGGAATTCCAGCGCGCCGTGCAGGTAGTTGATCCGCGCGCGTTGAATATCGCGGTTGATCGCGCGGCGGTCGAACGTACCGTATGCCAGCACGCTAAATGCGCTTAGCAGCAGCACGGCTTGCAGCAAATGATCCGACATGCACAGTGACGGCGCGATGAACAGCGCCGCAATGGCAACATACAGCAGCCGGTTAGCCTGGTTGCTGCGCTCCAGGTGAGTGGTTTGGGCTTCGCTCAGGATGCTGGCGCGGTTAGCTTCCAGGTCGTTCAACGTAAAGTTGAACGCGCGCATCACATCAGGATGAAGGGGATCGCTGTTCATGAATGTTGCTCCTGCTTGGGAGTCGTGACCGGTCTGGGCTGGACGGTGCCGGACCCAGACCGGCGGTTGTAATGGCTATCCCAAAAATCATCAAAGATAACTACCCGGTTATTCCTATCCGGTCGTATCAGCCGGTTTTTCGACAAACGTCACTTCGAACATTTTCGGCCAGCGTTTGCCGGTGAGCATAAACGTGTCGCTGTCCGGGTTGTAGGCAATCCCATTCAACACGGAGCCATCTTCCAGTTCGGCGCGTTCTTCTTCGCTGAGCAGGCCGGTTGCATCAACGACGGCTACAACCACGCCGTTCGTTTTGTCGATCTGGATGATGTAATCAGTCTGCCACACGTTCGCGTACACGTAATCGCCCACGCATTCCAGTTCGTTGATCTGGTACACCGGGGTACCTTGCAGCGTCACCATCCCTTTAAAGACAACTTCGAACGTGTCGATATCACGCAGGGTCAGGAACGGGCTGCCGTCGCTCATGTAGAGATACCGGCCATCCGAGCACAGTCCCCACCCTTCGCCCGTATAGTCAAAACTGGCGACCTGCTCGAATGTTTCCAGGTCGTACACAAACGCTTTTTCTGATTTCCAGGTGAGTTGGATCAGCCTGTCGCCGACGCGTTCCAACCCTTCGGCAAAAATATCGTCGGCTACGTCCACCGACCGCAGGACCTCGCCCGTTTCCGGGTCCACTTCGCGCAGGTTCGATTCTCCCCACTGGCCCGCGCTTTCAAAAAACGAGCCGTTATATAGGATCAACCCCTGGGTGAACGCGGCTGAATCGTGTTCGTACTCGGCGATCACCTCCGGCACCAGAACGGCGACTTCGGCGGTCAGTGGATTGTAACCATCCTGGGCGGCTGCCGGAATCACGGTGATCACCAGCGCGACCAGCACAACGGCGCACAGTGGAACCAGCAAAAAACGTTTAGTCATTGTGTTTTGAACCCTTCTTGTCAAGTTATGCGTACAGGTTTTCAGGTTAAGTTGTAGACAGAGTACGGATCGGTCCTGTGTGCCGTCGGCTTTTGTGTGCCGCTGGTACCTGTCATATGCGATACTTTGTCTACACGGTACACACACAAATCACCGGCCAAACATCCCGCGCGCGTGGAAGGTGGATGTTTGACTCTGGATAAGGCATTATAACAACATGGCGATTGGCAATCAATTAACACGTAGTGCGCGACCACTTGATTCGGGGATGGTTCCGAAGCCGTCAAGGGGACTCTGGCGGCGGCTGGCCGGTTATCTCGCGCCGTATAAAGGACAGCTCGTACTTGCCTTCCTGACCAAAACCGCCGCCGCCGCGCTGGCGCTGGCGCTGCCTGTGATCGTTCAAAAAGTGGTCGATTCCGTGCTGGAAAACGAAGACCTGTCACACCTGAACACCGTGACGCTGATGCTGCTGGGGCTGTTTGGTGTGCTGGGATTGATATCGGTAGTCGGCAACTATCACGTGAGTTATATCGGGGAGCGCATCGTGATCGACCTGCGCCGCCAGTTGTACGCTCACCTGCAAACGCTGCCGCTCCGGTTTTACACCGAACGGCGCGTCGGCGAACTGGTCAGCCGCATGTCCAGCGACGTAACCGTGCTGCGCAACGCGCTTGCCAACAACCTGATTCGCGTGGTGCGCCAAACGCTCACGCTCATCGGCGGCATCATCTTTATGACCGTGCTCAACTGGCGGCTGATGGCGTTTATCATGATCGTCACGCCCGTGATCTTCCTGTTCGGTGCGGTGCTGTCGCGTTTTTCGCGGCGCGGCAGCACCACGGTTCAGGACGAGATCGCGGCGGCGACGGTGGTCGCCGAAGAAGCCTTTCAGAATATCCGTGAAGTGAAAAGTTTTGTGCGCGAACCTTTCGAGGTGGCGCGTTACAACGCTGCCATCGACCGGGGCTTCCGGGCGTTGATCCGGCTGATTCGCATTCGAGCGGTGATCGGGCCGATGGTCGATTTTATGTTCGAGCTGGCGTTTGTGCTGGTGCTGTGGTACGGCGGGCGCGAAGTGTTGGCCGGGCGGCTGTCGAGCGGGGAACTGGTCGCGTTTGTGGTGTACCTGGCGATTGTGGGGCAGGTGTTTTCAGAGCTGAGCGTGGTATACACCCAGTTTCAAGAGATGCTGGGCGCATCCCAGCGCGTGTTTGAACTGCTCGACACGGTGCCCGACCTGCAAGACGCGCCGGACGCGCTTAAACTGGACACGGTCGAGGGGCGGATCACGTTCGCGGACGTGGATTTTTCGTATGATGGGACACACCCGGTGCTCAGCGGGCTTGACCTGGTTATCGCGCCCGGCGAGATTGTCGCGCTGGTCGGCCCCAGCGGAGCCGGTAAAACGACCGTGTTTAACCTGATCCCGCGTTTTTATGACGTGACCGGCGGCGCATTGTGCGTGGATGGCGTAGACGTGCGCCAGGTCACGCAGGCCAGTTTGCGCGCGCAGATCGGCATTGTGCCGCAAGAAACGCTGCTGTTTGGCGGCACGATCCATGAAAACATCCGCTACGGGCGGCTGGACGCGTCCGAGGACGAATTGATCGCGGCGGCACGGGCTGCCAATGCCCATGATTTTATCGTCGGCCTGCCGGACGGGTACGCGACGGTGGTCGGCGAGCGCGGTGTCCGGCTCAGCGGAGGACAGCGGCAGCGTGTCGCCATCGCCCGCGCCATTCTCAAAGACCCGCGTATTTTGCTGCTGGACGAAGCCACGTCCAGCCTGGACAACGAAAGCGAACTGCTGGTTCAAGAGGCGCTCGAACGCTTGATGCAGAGCCGGACCACGATCATTATCGCCCACCGCCTGAGCACGGTTCGCGTCGCGCACCGGATCGCCGTGTTAGACGCCGGGCGCCTGGTCGAACTGGGCACACACGACGCGTTGATGGCGCAGAACGGCCTGTACGCGCGGCTGTATGAGATGCAGTTCCGTGAACAAGATTTGCTGGCCGTGAACGGGGCCGGTTGAGCGCGGCGAATGATATACCCATCATGAACGCAAAAAGGACGCTGTCGCGTTGGGGCAGCGTCCTTTTTTGGTTACAAAACCGGGTGACCTGTTGTGATGTCAGTCCAGGTGCCGGGCGATTTTGGGTTCCAGCACGTTGAGCGGCATAAAGCCCGTGATCCGCTCGGCGACTTCACCGTCTTTGAACAACATCAGGGTGGGAATGCCCATAATGTTGTAGTCCATCAGGATGTTCTGGTTGGTATCGGCGTCAACCTTGCCAACCTGCATCTTGCCGTCATATTTTTCGGCTAGCTGCTCTACCAATGGGGCGATCATGCGGCACGGTGCGCACCATTCCGCCCAAAAATCGATCAGCACCGGTACATCGGACTGTAGCACTTGCTCTTCGAAGGTTGCTTCAGTAATGGTTATGGGTTTGCCCATGGTCCATCGACTCCTTGTATTCACCTGCTTGTGATTACGGTTTGATGTTACCGAACCGAAGCCCGATAGCCAACCGATGATAGTGATGCTGCGCATCAAGCCTGATGCCGAGCATCAGGAGTATAACAGAATCAACTATGGCTGCCTATGATCGAACGTGGCGTTTGGCAGGTTGCATTCCCGATTCTAACGTGAGTTTAATGATTTTGTCCCGTTCACTACAACTGATGCCGGGCGGGGCGGCGTGGCGGTCAGTATCAACAAAACAGAAAACAGGATGATCACCGCAGGGCTTTCGCGTCAAAGTCGAAAAACGCTCCTCCCCTCCGGGCTAACGCCCGGTGTCCCCTCCCCAGCCGAGCTATGGAGGGGAAAGTACAGCGTTCGTGTGCGCTCCCTGATCGCGCGCGTGTTCTTGAAATCCCCCGTCCAGCTTGGCTGGAAGGGGGTCA
>JAFGHR010000066.1 GCA_016930015.1 Anaerolineae bacterium
CGAATAACCGCGCACTTCGCGCACCAGTTCCGAACAGGGCACCACGCGTCCCCGGTGGGCCGCCAGGTACAGCAGCAGGTCGAACTCGGTTGGCGTCAGGTCGATCGGCTGATCACCCACCGAAATTTGATAACGGCCCGGATAGATGGTCAGCGGCCCGATATTCATGGTTGTTACCGGCGTAACAACCGGCGTTTCGTTGGCAGCCCTGGCCATCGCTGAGGAAATGGCATCGTCGGCATGGTCACCGGTCAGTTCTTCGGCACTCTGGCGAATCGAGTTGAGCAGCAAACGGCGATGTCTTAAGTTATGGGCGCGTTCAATACCCCGCGCCACACTCTCGCGGATATTCTGGCTGCTGCTGGGTTTGGTCAGGTAATCATGAGCGCCTAGACGCAGGCTTTCGATAGCTGTTTCCAGGTTAGCATACCCTGTCAACAAGATCACGACCGCATCGGGCGCTTGTTCTTTGATTTTGCCCAGTAATTCAACCCCACTCACCCCTGGCATGCGGATATCGGTCAGCACCACGTCATAATCCTGGTGCTGCATCATTTCCAGTGCTTCTTCGCCTGATGCCGCCGTGTGTACCTGATAACCTACGCGCTGTAATGTTTTGCTGATCGAATAGCGAATAGCACCCTCATCGTCTACTACCAGAATATAGGCATCCTCTACATTAACCGACATTGGCACAGCCCTTAGAATCATAAAGAAACGTTTGTTTATCTTGTCTTAACTATATCTGAAGGTTTTGAAAAAAGCAAGGCGCCATTAACCGGAACAGTAGCCCTTGCACAAATACCATACAAATCTACTTATTTGCCGCCGAATCACGGCGCCAACGCACGATGATTATAACCGTATTAGCCTGATCGGCCTGCTCATCCAACACGAACCGATCACTTACCCGCCCCCGCACACCGTCCGGCGTGGGCGCAACAAACCACGCGATTTCACCATCAACGGTCAGCAGCGGCACCCGGTCCCGCCACATAGCGGGCACTTTCATATTTATTAATGTGTCACCAAGTTTTTGTGAGTGGCCTACCATCCCGCGCGGCGCAAAACGATCACCGGGGCGGCGGGTGCGAAGCTGCAACCACGCCTCGGCAGGCACCACCAGCGCCGCCGCCAACGGATCGGCGTGAATGACCGCGATATCATCACCCGGATCGGGTGGGCGCATTTCGAACCGCCAGCGATCAACCAGGCGGTGAACGTGATCCGCAGGCAAAAAGGTGCTCACCGCCGCGTTTTCGTCCAATGCGGGCGCATCATCATCCCAGGCGATGACCGCCGCCGCATGCTCCGTGAGCACCAGCGCGTCATAATCCACGCGCAGCACAAGACCGCCCGGCAGCGTAGACGCCGCGCCGGTAATGCCACCGTCAACCACCGTGATCGACCGCGTGATGTGTTCGTATGTCACATCGCGGAGTTGGGGCCGCAGCCGCTGCACCAGCGAACGCAGGACATACCGCTTTTCGCTGATCGTCAGCAAGGTCCATGCCCGGCGATCGATAATGATACTGTCTTCACGCTGCTCACGAACCACCCGCTCCAACGCCTGCCCCACCACCCGGTCGAGCAGCACAACATCTTCACGCAGCACGTCCGCCATACGTGACAACATGTCGCGCATATTAGGATTTAACTCTTCAAGCAGGGGGATCACGTCATGACGCAGACGGTTGCGAAAGTACGTGACATCACTGTTGGTGGCATCGGTACGCGGGGTGAGATTATGCTCGGCGGCATACTCTTCGATCATGGCGCGCGGCACGTCCAGCAGCGGGCGTACCAGCACCGGCCACATCTCAGACAGCATAGATAAATCACCCAGGGGCGGATCACACACAAGCGGCACATCGTCGAGCATGTGATAGTCACTCAGCAGCATGCGCGGCAGCATCCCACGCAGCCCGTAAAGCCCACTACCCCGGATCACGTGCATCAGCACGGTTTCGGCCTGGTCATCCCGGTTGTGACCTACCGCCACCACAAACGCCGACACGTGCCGCACGACGCGTACCAGGAACGTATACCGCACCTGCCGGGCCGTTTCTTCCAGGCCCAGCCCGGCCATATTCGCCAGCGTTGGCACATCGGCCCGGCCAACCGTCACCGGCACACCCCAGGCGGCGGCTGTTTCCTGAACAAATGCGACATCAACCGCGCCCGCCGCACCGCGAATCCCGTGATCAAGTGTGGCGGCGTGCAGCGACCAACCGAATGATTTTCGCAGTTCACATAATACGTGCAGCAGGACCAGCGAATCCACGCCACCAGAGACACCCACCACGATCCGATCACTTGGACCGAATAACCGGTTACGGGTGATAGTATGATGGACGCGTTGAACTACTCCGGGCATCGTTTACCTTAATGGCCATGCCGCGCAAAACGGAAATAACCGCGCGATATCGAACGTAATTCTTCCATCGTAACGAACGCATCCGGGTCTACGGCCTGCGCTATCTTGACGATCTGCTTAATTTCCTGGTGGCCGACTACAGCCGTCACCGAACCGACCCGGCCATGCGCACCTTCACCCCACCCTTCCGTAGCGCCAAACCCGGCTTCACGCACGGCAACAGCCACATCATGTGACAGGACAGCCGAGATGATCGTCACCGAGATAAAACGCTGAATCAGGTGCTGCTCCAGCACCAGCCCCAGGTACCCGCCGACGGCAAACCCTAAGCAGTAGGCGGCCAGGTTGAGCACGTTATCCAGGTTGGTGACCACGCTGCCCAGCACCAGCGCAAAAATCAGGGCCTCAAACGCCGCCAGCACGGTTGACAACAGCTTTTGACCACGCACAATCAGGACCAGTCGCAGCGTCGTCATCATGTTGCCGATCACGCGCAAGGCAAATATCCCGCCAGCTACCAGAAGGGCTTCGAGTTCCATGTCGTACTCCGGCGCTCCTAATCAATGAATTTAACAAATAATGCGTGGATCAGAACACTCTATGCCCAGGCAGTCGTGATTTGAGTCAGTCATCCGGGCCAAAGTCAAATATTAAGTTTCGGCAGTTATAACACGATCTTGCCTCCGGCTGGTTGAGCATGCCGCAATGCGGGCAGGTCACATAATCACCGCGCCATAACTTTTCAGCGTCACTCACCGGGCCGGATGCCTTCGGCTGCCCGGCGAAGGGGTCCACAGGCGCCCTGATGATATTCTCAAGCAGGATCAACAGCCCCAGCAGCGCCGTTAAGGATATCGTCAGCCAGAACCCCGCACGAATATCACCGTCACGCAAGGGCGACAGTGTAGACTGACTCGCCGCTTCATCACCAAAATTGACATAAAAGTGGGCCAGCACCAGCAGCGCCACCCCCCACGCCACCAGGGCGAGCGTCCGGAACGCAACCGGTTGTACGAGTAACCCCGTAAAACTCCGCAGGCCGGACACAAAAATACACGGCCACAACAGCCACAGCACAATCAGCGGCTGGCCTAACAACCCCGGATCACGGTTACGGAGCTGGTCCGCGCTCACATCAAGCAGGTTAAACACGTTGTAACTGTCGGTGCTTTCCCACCAGGCCAGGGGCATCCCGGCCAACATCGCCAGCACGGTAATAAACTCCAGTATATACACAGCACGAAAATACGGGTCTACGTTTGCCCTCACGCGCCAGCTAAACACATCAGCCTCCTGACCAACTCCCGGCGTAATGATCACACCCGGCTGCTGACACACGTGTAAAAAATAGCTATCTGGGAATAATACCTGGCCGCCGTACAACCTACGCGCGTTGAGCCAGCCGGACACGGATAAAGCGCCACTGCGCGGGTTTGTCGGTATCAGGATGGCCGGTTATCGTCTGCCCTTTTTCGAACACAACAACCCGGCTCATATCCGTGCGTTTATCGGCTTTCGGATCATCCCCCACCAGTTGATATACGCCGGATTCGGGTGCCGTATCACCGGATGCAAACACCTGCCCTAAATGCTCGCTCATCATTTTTCCCTCCCCCGAACAGGTACTGATGAGCGTATTGTACACCGACCGCATCCACGTGCCTACCGGCGCCTGTCCAGCGGCACGGTGTCATAGGGGCCACCTTTGGACAGCGTCACGTCGTCAGCAGGTGACGGCAGATCGTTCACGATGTGATCCGGCATTTCGAGCGCCACCGGAGCCGTCAGCGGCAGCCGGATCACGGCGGTTGTGCCTGCGCCCAGGCGGCTGGCCAGCGAAATCAGGCCGCCGTGCGCTTCGATTACACGCCGGGCGATAAACAATCCCTGGCCGGTGCCGGGTACACGCACACGCTCGCCGCTGGCATCACGCGGGGTGCCGCGATAAAAACGTGTAAACGCGTGCGCCTGGTCTTCGGGCGACATCCCGAAGCCCTGGTCCTCGATCACCACGTTGACCCGGTCGGTTTCGCCATCCACCAGCCGCGCTTCGATCCGGACCACACTGTCCGGCGGCGAATATTTGATCGCGTTGTCGATCAGGTTGCCGAGCGCCCAGCGCAAACGGCGGTCATCGCCCAGAATATACAGGCCGCGCGGGCCGGATTGTAATGCCAGTTGGACGTGTGAATCCCTGGCGACCGGCTGCCATTCAGCGGTCACGTTCCATAACAGGTCACTCAACGGGAGCGCACGCTGCCCGGTGCGGATATCGTCCTGCTCAAACGTGCTGAGGTCGCGCAGATCGTTGATCACACGCTGGATCGCGCGCGTGTTGCGCACGACTTCTTGCGCCAGCACGGACAGCGACTCATAGGACTGGACCGAGGTCGGTACAGTAGCCTGTTGGGCGAGCTGGTCCAGCAGCGCCTGCCGTGCCTGATCCCGCGCGACATCGGCAGTGATGTCGCGCAGCACGATCACGGTTCCGATACGTTTCTTTTTGCGGAGCAGAATCGCGGCAGCCTGCGCTTGCAGCATCCGATCTTCAAACGGGATGCGGGTCGGATCGCCAAGGGCATAAATGCCGGGTGCCAGCGCCGGGCCGAGTGTCTCCGTTACGACCGCCGTCAGTTCGTGCAGCCGCCGGGATCGGAACGCCCGCTGGCCGCCCAACAGCCGCCGCGCCGCATCGTTGATCAGCAGCACGCGCCCATCGAGGTCTTGCACGACGATACCGTCGGGAATCGACTCCAATACGGCGCTCAGGTGGGCGGTTTCGCGGCGCTGGCGGCGCAGCGCTTTTTGCAGCGCGTCGGTGCGGCGGCGGTGATGGTCTGCCAGCCGGTCGAGCGCCATGCCTAACTC
>JAFGHR010000067.1 GCA_016930015.1 Anaerolineae bacterium
AAAACTCGATATCGTCAAAAATGCGGTTCGCGGAATCGGCATCTACGCCATGATCCGGGCCGCGTTCGACGAACAGGCCCCGGTGCTGCTGAAGCGCCTGTCTTTTCTTTTTGGACACGGCGCGGCGCATCAGGTCGGCTTCACCCAGCGAATAACCGAACAACTGCGCGCCGATCTGCATAATCTGTTCCTGGTAAACGATAATGCCGTAGGTTTCTTCCAGGATCGGTTGCAGCTTGGGGTGTTTGTACTCGATCGGTTCCTCACCGTGCAGGCGGCGGTTGTACATCGGGATGTATTCCAGCGGGCCGGGCCGGTACAGCGCTATCCCGGCGACGATGTGCTCGAAGCGCTGCGGGTGCATATCGGTTAACATGCGGCGCATCCCCTGCGATTCAAGCTGGAACACGCCGATTGTTTCACCGCGCCCCATCATCTCGAACGTGTCTTCGATCATGCGCGTTGTTTCGGGATCGTCCGGATCGGGGCGGTAAGGGATCGTAGACAGGTTGTAGCTGATGCCGTGATATTTTTCGATCAACGCGCATGCTTTGCGCATGATCGTCAGCGTGGACAGGCCGAGAAAATCGACTTTCAGCAGCCCGATCGATTCGCACGTTTCCATGGTGAACTGTGTCACCATCTTGACCGGGGCGTCTTCCGCCGAGCCTTTGGTAGGGCGGTTGAGCGGGATATACTCCCCCAGCGGCTTATCGGCTACGATCACGCCTGCCGCGTGCGTGCTGGCGTGCCGCGTGATGCCTTCAAGCTGGCGGGCCGTGTCGATCAGTTTGCGGGCGGTCGGGTCGTTTTCGTACACCATTTTGAGGTCAGGCAGCGCTTTTTCAGGATCATCACCCAGCGCGTCGGCAAATTTGACCGGCTTGCCGGGCGTGGTCGGGATCAAACGGGCGATGCGGTCCACTTCCGGCAGCGGCATATCCAGCGCGCGCCCCACGTCACGGATCGCGGCTTTGCTGCCCATCGTGCCAAAGGTGATGATCGCGGCGACCTTGTCTTCGCCGTATTTGTGGGCGCAGTACTCGATCATCTCGGCGCGGCGGTCTTCGGGGTAGTCCAGGTCGATATCGGGCATGGACACGCGCCCCGGATTCAAGAAGCGCTCAAACAGCAGGCTGTTGCGCAGCGGGTCAATGTTGGTGATGCCCAACGCATACGCGGCCACGCTGCCCGCGCCGGAACCGCGCACGTTCCACCAGATATCGGCATGGCGGGCGAACTCGCACAGGTCCCACACGATCAAAAAGTACGTGTCAAACCCCATGTTGTGAATGATACCCAGCTCGTGGTCCAACCGGTCGCGCACATCGGGATCATCGGCCCGGCTGCCATAACGCCAGCGCAGCCCCTTGTCGCACAGGTGGCGCAGGTACGTTTGGGTGTCGAAGCCGTCCGGCACGGGGAACACCGGCAGGTGATAACCCTTCGACTCCAGGTTGACGTTGCACTGGTCCACGATCAGCAGCGAATTGGTGAGCGCGTCCGGCACCTCCGCAAACAGACGCCACATTTCATCCGGTGTGCGCAGGTGAAAAGTCGGGCTGTTGAAGCGCAGCCGGTTTTGCTCGGATTTAACGTTGCCGGTCTGGATGCACAACAGCGTATCGTGAGCGTCGTAGTCGCTCTCAAGGACGTAGTGCGTATCATTGGTCGCCAGCAGCGGCACGTTGGCGTAACCCTGGTTTTCGACCAGCCAGCGGTTGAGGATGTGAAGCTGGTCGATGTTGTGGTGCTGGAGTTCCAGGAAAAAATTATCTGTCCCAAACACGTCCTGGTACCAGCCGATCAGGTCCAGCGCTTCTTGTTCGCGGCCCTGCTCGACCATGCGCGGAATCTCGGCGGCCAGGCAGCCGGACGTGGCGATCAGGCCCTCGGCGTGCGCCGCCATAAATTCGCGGTCGATGCGTGGGCGGTAGTAATACCCTTCAAGCTGCGCCGCCGACGCGATCCGCAGCAGGTTTTGATAACCGGTCTGGTTGCGGGCCAGCAGCAGCATGTGATAGGGCTTGGTGTCGTGCTGCGGATCACGGTCGTGCATGCCGCGCCGCGCCAGGTAAGCTTCACAGCCAATGATGGGCTTGACACCCTGTTTTTTACACTCGCGGTAGAAGTCGATCACCCCGTACATGGTGCCGTGATCGGTGATCGCCAGCGCGGGCATGTCCAATTCTTTGGCCCGGCCTACCAGCCGCTTGATCTGGCTCAGCCCGTCGAGCAGGCTGAATTCGGTGTGCACATGGAGGTGTACAAACTGTTTCTCGTCGGCCATAACACGTTTTCACCGCATACAGAAAAAATCTACCCGGATAATGTCTGCCATACATGATCGACCCGCCGCCATTATAACACCGCCGGGCGATCACAAACCTTAAAAAAGCATAGACTCCCAGGGAAATCGCTTCAAAACCGAAAAACGCCCCTCCCCTCCGGGCTAACGCCCGGTTTCCCCTCCCCAGCCGAGCTATGGATGCCTCCATAACAAAACTATGGAGGGGAAAACAGCCGCTCTCGCGCGATCTCTGATCACGCATTGTCAAGTCCCCCGTCCAGCTTGGCTGGAAGGGGGATTAGGGGGAAGGCGTTGTACAAAAACCCCGGCCATCCATTTGAAGCAGTAACTCTGCATAGACTCCCGGTGCGGCGGGCGTTCGTACAACGTGATTGTCGCAGGCGTTGGCGATATCAGCGATCGTGGTAGTAGCTGGCCAGCAGTTGATCCATAACCCAACTGGTACGCGCGGCGCTCTCGCCCGTGCTGGGACAGGCGCCAGCGCCCGTCAGCGCATCGACTACCGTTTGAATCAACGGTTGTTGGACGTGCACCGGGTTGTTGATGTTAAACTCGGTGACAGCTCCGGTTTTTGCCAGCCGGATCGGGGTGGTGTCAAAACACGAATACGTAATTTGGCCGTGCGTGCCGACGATCATTGTCTCATCCTTGTCATCAAAACAGGAAAAACACCAGATTCCCACGCCGTGCACACCGGACTCGAACATAAAGCTGCCCGTGACGAGGTCTTCGGCGTCGTAACACGCGATCTGGTTGGATGCTGTGCCCGTGACGGTGCTGATCGGTCCCAGCACGTAGTCCAGAAAATCCAGCATATGCGAGCCAAGGTCTACAAACAGGCCGCCCCCGGCGATATCAGGCAGCACGCGCCAGGGCCGGTTGTCGGGATCACACAGCCGGGAATCGGACACCTGGTGCAGCGTGATCCGGACCATCCGGACCTCACCGATTGCACCCTTGTCGATCAAGGTTTTGATCTTCAGAAAACGGGGCAGGGCGCGGCGGTAGTAGGCGACAAACAGCGGTACGCCTGCGGCGCTGCAAGCCTCGATCATGGCCTGGCATTCGGCATGGTTCAGGGCCATCGGTTTTTCGACATACACCGGTTTGCCCGCGGCGGCACACATCAGCGTATACTGCTTGTGGACGTGGGGCGGGGTGGCAATGTACACGGCGTCCACGTTGGGATCGTTGATCAAAGCTTCGGCGTTGTCGTACCAGGTTGGCACATGGTGACGCCGGGCATAATCGCGGGCGCGGTCACCGCTGCGGCGCATCACGGCCACCAGGTCGGACCGCTCGGCTTTTTGTAGGGCGGGACCGCTTTTGACCTCGGTGACGTTTCCAGCGCCGATGATGCCCCATCGGACGGTGTTCATGAGTTACTCCTTAAACGCATGGCCTTTCCGGCCATAGTCTCGCGCAGCCTGATACATGTTCAGCCAGGTGCATGTTGCGGTGATTATATCACTATGTCCGGCTGCCAGCGTCCGGCAGGGGATCAAGTGCGGTACGGTTGATCGGAGCAGCGCTGTGTTTACCGTTAGGATTACATGAGAGTCAGCGGGTGGTGCTTGGCAGGAGCCTAACCAATGGTATAGTGTTCTTAGGAGAATGTGTCAAAAGGCGCCAGGGCAGCATAGGAGTCTTGAATTATGCAACAAAACAGGCGGGCGAGGCACAACCGGCGTATGCGGATGATGTGGGGGTTGTTGTTAGGCGTGGTGATCCTGGCAGCCGATGCCGGACTGGGTGCCGCGCCTGCTGCTGCCGATGCTGGCGTGCCGGTCGAGGGACGGGCCGCTCAAAATAACGGCGATTGGGAATGTGTTCAGGTGACCGGCGGCCTGGAATTGAACATTCGCAGCGGCCCTGGTGTGAATTATGATGTGGTGTCGTCGCGCCCTACAGGTGATCAGATCGATGCTGATTACAGCCGCGCACAAACCGCCAGTGACGGTTATGAATGGGTGCCGGTGCGGTATCTCAACGGTGAGGGCTGGACGATCACCGCGCGGCTGCGCCCGTGTCCGACCGGGGACGCCGCCGACAGCGGCGAGATGGACGGCATCAACCGTGACGGGATACTCGACCGCAGCGAGATCGCTCAAGTTGCGCACAGCGTGGTCTTGATCGCCAACGTGCAAAACGACCGCATCTATGCGACTGGCACCGGTACGATTACATCCCCGGACGGCCTGATCGTCACCAATGCGCACGTGGTCGAGGGTTCCGAACAGGTCGCCGTGGCGCTGCTGGACGATATCAACGATCCGCCGGAATACCGCTACCTGGGCGAAGTGATTAACTATGACCTGGATACGGACGTGGCGCTGATCGCCATCCGGTATGATATCGACGGGGTCCGCGTGCTCAGCGCGGATTTGAGCCTGCCTTATATCCCGGCGTTGGTTGCTGCCGCTGATGTGTTTCGCGGCGATGAAGTCTATATTTTTGGGTATCCCGGCATTGGTGATGATTACCTGGTGGTGACAACCGGCAGCATTGTATCGGTCGAAAACGGCGAGGTGAACGGTGAGCGTATGCCGATCTGGTACCGCACCGACGCCGAGATCGCGCCCGGTAACAGCGGCGGGTTGGTCGTCAATGGCAACGGCGAGTTTATCGGTATCCCGACGTTTGTTCGCGCTGAGTCCGAAACCGGCGGGCGGCTGGGCGGCATCCGGCCCGCGCAGGTGGCCATGATGGCGATCATGGATGATCAAACACTGGTGGCCGAAGCGCCCGCGCTGGTTGTGCCATCGCCGGGCGGGGATAACGCGGTTCAGGAAGACCCCTACCGGGCCGAGGTCAGCCGCGTGGAACTGTTCCACGGGGCCGAAGTGAACGATCAGCCCGGCATTGACATCAGCCTTGTTTTTGTGCTGTTTGGGTGGGCCGAGCGAGACGCGGCGGTTGTGGCGCGCGTGTATTACGACGATAATCAGTCCACGCCGCTGGTTAACGCGGCAGCGCCCGAACTGTATCGTGATCAAACCGGGTCCGTTCTGACATCCGAGCCGATCACGCCCTGCTGTGAAGAAACGCACTATGACGATTTCCACCTGTTTTTGCCTTACGGTGTGTTCGGCCTGACCGAGCCGGGCACGTATGCGTTTAAGCTCAAGGTCGAAGTGGTGAGCAGTGATGAAACGCTGCGGCGGCTGTTGAGTTGGGAATATATCTCGCTGACTCTGCAATAGACGCCTTGCGCGGCGGCCAGAGAAAACGGCGCTTGTTATGAATCTGATTTAAGAGTGTCGGGAGTGTGATAATTTGTGGTAAACTATCATATGTAGGCACCTGTCGTTGTGTGATGGGTTCTGTCACCATGTGAGCATACTGCTGAGTGATAGGCAATCCGGTGGAAAACATGTCGTACGATCTGGGGTTCGACCGCCACACGAGCTGGTTGCAGGGGGGCGTTCCGCTGCCTGTTCAGGCGTACTTTCTGACCCTGCGCGTTTTTGAGCACGAATGTGTATTGGGCCGCGTGATCCAAAACGAAGTACACCTGACCGACATCGGCCAGGCGGTGGCGCAAACCTGGGGGGCGCTGCCTTCGTGTTTGCCGCCGGTAAAACTGGATGCATTTGTCGTGATGCCCAACTGTGTTCACGGGATTGTGTTACTGCCACGCAGCAGTGATGTGCCCGATCTCAAAACCGTCATGCGTGCCTTTAAGTCGCTGTCGTCTCTGGCGTGTAACCAACTGCTGGGCCGGTCCGGTGGGCGTTTTTGGGAGCGCGGTTTTGAAGAGTATGCGCTGTCTAATGAAGACGAGCTAAAACAGGCCCGCCATTACATCGCCGGCAAGCCCTCGTCCTGGGGTGAAGACGACGAAAACTACCTGTGCCAGCAGGGTTACGTGTAGTTCTCCGCATACACGCGTGTCGCCCCCGATATCAACCTGTGGCGCGATTTTCCGTCAAACCCAGTCGCGGTTATACTAACCAATACCTAACCTTGTATGTGAAGGAGAGTGCCTTGATGTCTGCTGGAAAACGCAGGGCGCTGCGTCTGATTATTGTGGTTGTTGGACTGCTGTTAGCCTTGATCGTGGTGGGGCCGGTGTTGGCTCAGGATGGTATTACGACGGATGCGCTGTCGGGCAATCCTGACGACCTGAACGACGTGGCCGTGCGGCTGATGCCGCTGTTGGTGGGCGCGGCGTTGATCGAGCGCGGATTGGAAGTGCTGTTTAACTTTGTTGAGCGGTCGCTGCTCGATGCCAGTCACAGCCTGAACCAGATCGCGGCACGGATCACCGGGCTGGTGCAGGTGGATTTTCGCCAGGCGTGGGAAAACCTGGATGAACTCACATCGGCGATGCTCCGGCGCAAATCCAGCAAGGCCGCGCCGTTCGAAGGGGATGCGGACAGCCACAATCCGACTGACTGGCCGCTGGCGATGCTGGAGTCGCGCTTGCTCGATGCTCAGAAAACACTCGACACCGCCGAGTCCGTGCTGGCCAAGGCGATCAAGTCCCCGTCCTATGTTGGGCGCAAAAAGATGGCCTCGGCCTGGTTGAGTATGGGCACGGGGATCGTGCTGGCGTTGGTGGCAAACCTGCGCCTGTTCGAACCGCTGGGTGTGTCGGTGGCCAATAATTTTGAAGGAAGTTTTGATAAATTTGACCTGGTTCTGGCCGGTATGTTGATGGGCATGGGCACCGAATGGGTCCACCAGGTGATCGGGATTTTGATCAAGAGTAAAGGTTATTTGGACCGCGCCGGAACAGGCAAAACGATCGAGCAGATTGATCCGGAGCAGGTGCGGCTGGTGGCCGAATACGCCGTCAAGGATGCGCTCGAAGCCCAGATCGGCCAGGTGCGCGACCAGCTTACCCAGCAGGTTGAAAAAACCATCGCACGCCCGGATTCGCCGCCCAATTGAAGAGAAGGGTCAGAGGCGGCGACGCGTCTGATCGATACGGGCCCGCCGGGGCTGCCGGAACAGCCCGCAGCGGTGGCATACCCGGCGGACGACTACCCGGCGGCGGTGGACGATGTGTCCGGTTATGTACCATTAGAGCCGGTGACGGTGACCGTCCGCGCCGGAGGGGTTAACGTGCGTGCGGAACCGGTGGTGGACAGCCCGCGTATTGGCACGTTGGCTGGCGGGCAGCAGGTCCCGGCGTTGGGGTTGGTATACGGTGATTTTACCTGGCTGCACGTTATGCTAGAGGACGATGAACTGGCCTGGATCGCCGGGGAATTCACCGACTTTTCACGGTCACCCGCGTACAACCAGGTGGCCGGTATGTGGTACGAAACCGGGGCGGTGCTCAGTTTCCGCTATGCGCTGCTGCGCGATCTGTTCCGCGTGCGCGGGGCCGGGCCGGATAAACTGGCCCAGGTCGAAAACCTGCGTCCGGACACACTGCTCAAGCTGGAAGACACGCTCACCCGGCAGACCATGGTAGCGCAGTACACGACCTTTTGGCGTATGCAGCGCCACCTGGGGATGCCTGACCCGTTTGAGTATTTCCCGGTGCACGTGTCGCCCCCGGATACAATCGGTGACATGGAACTCAACGGGTTTGGTCCCAGCACGGCTGCCTTCGAGAACTGGACCGTCTATTTTGACCAATCACGCGGCCTGAGCAGCGGTGTGGATTATTTTGTGCCGGAAGGCTCGCCCCTGATCGCGGTGAGTGACGGCGTGATCCAATCGGTCAACTTTTTGGGCAGCCCGGCAGAAAAATCGCTGGCGCTGCGTCCGTACCTGCCGGTATCCAGGGTGAACCCGGACGGGCCGCGTGCCCTGTCGAACGTGATTGTCGGGTATGGTCACCTGACCGGTAATCCGACCAGTATGCTGGTGCGCGAGGGTGACGTGGTGCGGGCCGGGCAGATCATCGGGACGTCGGGCTGGCCGGTGTATGTGCGTGATGACCGGACGGTCGGCATCCAACATAACAATGCACACCTGCACCTGGAAGTGCATTTTGTGACCGATGGCCGCGAACGCCTGGGCAGCCGCTGCCCGGTTAACCCGCTGCTGTTCTGGTCGCCCCGCCTGATCGCGCTGCAAGCCCGGCTGGCTTCCCAGGGCCGGACAGCGCCCTATCCGACCAGTGGACAGCCGTATGGCCGCCTGGGATTCTTCAGCATCGGGGCGTTTTGTTATGAACCGGCCACGCCGTGTGTGTGGGAGCACGAACCCCGCCGCGATGCCGTCTGGCCGGAAGGTGTTTATGACCTGGACGCGATGCTGGCCTGGCTGCGCGCGTTTACGCCGTACCCGTCGGGCGGTGTTGAATAAATGACTGACGCAGCGGCGCATTCAGCACGCGGCGGCTTGTTTGTAAATCAGGTTTGTTTTCGAAACGAGGAGATAAATCGACATGGAATACAAGATTCACGGGACTGTAATGCAGTCACTCGAAATCACCCTGGTGCAGGGTGAGTCCGTATACACGGAGTCGGGCGGCATGGCGTGGATGACCGACGGACTCGATATGAAAACCAGCGGTCGCGGCGGCCTGGGTAAGATGATCGGTCGCAAGCTGGCCGGTGAAAGCCTGTTCATGACCACTTATACCTGTATGGCGCCCACCAGCATGATCACATTTACGCCCGAAAGCCCCGGCAAGGTGATCCCGGTCCCGCTCAAGGCCGGGCACAGCATTATCGCGCAGAAGGACGCGTTTATGTGCGCCGAGGATTCGGTTGGGTTGGAAATGCACTTCCGGCGGCGGCTGGGCACAGGTCTGTTTGGCGGTGAGGGCTTTATCCTGCAAAAGCTGACCGGGCCGGGTACGGCATTTGTTGAGATCGCGGGTGAGGTGCAAATGGTTGAGCTTCAGGCCGGGCAGCGCTTGCGCGTTGATCCCGGTCACATAGGCATGTACGAACCCACGGTCGATTATGATGTTCAGATGATCAAGGGCGTGATGAATTGGATCGGCGGCGGTGAGGGCCTGTTCCTGGCAACATTGACCGGGCCGGGCCGGGTGTGGCTCCAGACGATGCCGCTTAGCAACCTGGCCAGTAAGATCAGCCGGTACATCACCACCAGCTAATCTGCACCCAACATCACGTATGTTGTGTGGAGCAAGCGCATCAAAACGTAATTCATGCCCCTCCCCTCTGGGCTACGCCCGGTTTCCCCTCCCCGGCCAAGCCATGGAGGGGAAAAAGCAGGTTGTTGCGCGCGGTCAAGTCCCCCGTCCAGCTTGGCTGGAAGGGGGATTTAGGGGGAAGGCGTTGATCACAAACCATATTGCCAATTTGATGTGAGCCAAAACCATCCACCGGGCGACACGTATCGTGCCGTCCGGTGGTGTTTTTTGTGAAGGCGGTGACAGCGGGACATGTCGCGGTTCAGGTTGATTCGTATGGTTCACGGGGGGGACCGTCGTACTGCTGAACGTACAGTGAGCCGAGTTGTTCGGCCCACCATGTCTGGTAAACGTCATTGCTGATGTCAAAGATAAAGTTTGAACGCTCGCGGCAGTTCGGGCAGATCGCGACCATCTCGCTCAAGCCTTGTCCGGCCCGGTTGAGATGTGCCATAACGATCAGCGGGGCGTCGTTGCAGTGCGGGCAGACCGTTGTCTGTACGTATTCGTACTGGCATGCAGCATCCTGAGCGATGATGTACCCATCCTGAGTCAGCCAGTACAGGTATTCATCGCGTGCCGGGTTAAAGCCGATTTGCGTGCTGGCATGCGTGTTGTCGCGTGATTGATCTGACCGTTTTTTCTTCTTCAATAACCCCATCTGGTCCCCTCTTTGACAGGTCAGTTGGTTGATACTGGCAAAACCGGACCTTCTCCGGCCCGGTTCTTGGGATTGCCTAATCCGCGGTGCCGGGTTCGGCGGCTGATGGGTCGCTCACATCGACGAGCCGGGCGCCCAGGACACGGGCCAGGTCATCAACACTCACCTTAAGATTCATGCCGCGTTTTCCCGCATTGACCAGGATAGCATCTTGCTCGGTGGCCGCCTGGTCCAGATACACGCCCCAGCGTTTATGGGTCAGGGCCAGCGCGCCAATGCCCCCGGTTCGCAGCCCGGTAGCGGCTTCGGCTCCGCGCTTGGTGGTCATCGTGGCTTTTTTCTGCCCGATGGACCGGGCAAACCGCTTGAGATCAAGCGTGCGGTCCGACGCGATCATGACCAGCGCGTGCTCGCCGCCTTTGAGCTGGATGACCAGCGTTTTGTAGACCTGCGCCGCCGGAAATCCCATCGCTTCTGCCGCGCCGATGCCGTCCTGGATACTTTCATCGTAGGTGAACATTTCATACGTGACTTCCTGTGCTTCTAGAAAGCGCATGGAGTTCAGTTTGTCGTTTTTTTTACTCATGTGATTACCTGTCTGGAAACAACTTGCACAGTTCGTATAGTTGTCTGCATGGCCGGTTCGCCCGGTCAACAGACAAACATAGGTATAGTTACCACGATTTTTCACCTGGTAAGTGGGGTGTTAGTTCACTAAGGTGAAACAGTTATCCTGGGATAAAAAAGCTATCCTGTGGATGAGACATCACCCGTATGCACGCCACCCGTTTTGATGTCTGGCTACCATTCGTGTTCGCGCACCGGTTCGCCCAGGTACCCGATGACAGTCCCCTGGTTGTCCAGGATCGCGTCACCACTCAGCCGCCAGTGCGCGTTGCCATCCGTATCATATATGACCTGATCGCGTACCACGCCGGTCTGTTTGCCGTTCAGATCATATGTGCGGATGCCTTCCACGTAACCAAACACGTCGCCGTCCCGATTGTAAATTCCTCGTGTGGTCATGATCGTGTTTCCCCGCGGGTTATGACCGGACTGATATACCAGCAATCGGGTGTTTGGTGGGGAGCTGCATTGATCACGGACTCCCCAGTGTTTCTATTATACGCGATCCGGTGCCGCCTATCTATGTAAGCGCGCGCTTAGACCTGGGCACGTTCGTGTTCGGTCGCTACCGGAATCGTGAAGTGGAACGTGGTTCCCTCATCGACTTTGCTTTCGACCCAGATTTGCCCGCCGTGCTGAAAGATCAGGCCGCGTGTGATCGTCAGGCCCAGGCCGGTGCCGGGCTGTTCGCGGGTTTTGGGATTCTCACTGCGGAAGTAGGGCACAAATAACTGGCTCAAATCCTCCTGGCTCATCCCGATCCCCGTATCGGCCACATAACAGTGAATCACGTTGGGCGGCCCTTGCGGATCCCAGAGATTACGCGAGGCTTTAGCATGAATGGTGATCGTGCCGCCGGGCGGTGTGTATTTGTTCGCGTTAGAGATAAAGTTGGTCATGATCTGGATCAGGCGGTTTTGGTCGCCCATGACCAGCGGCAGGTCACCCGGCACTTCGAGCGCAAGCTCCTGTTTCTTTTCTTCCAGCATCCCTTGCTGGGCGCGCAGGGTTTCGATGACGATGTTGCGGAAGTCCACCGGGAACACTTCCAGGCGGAGGTTATTGGTTTCCTGCTTGGTGAGGTCGTTGAGATCACTTACCAACGTTTCCATACGGGCCACGTTGCTAAAGATCGTGTTCAAAAAGTCGGACTGCTGCTCGTTGACCGGCCCGACCACGCCTTTTAACAGCAGATCGGTGTAACCCTTCATACTCGTCATCGGGTTTTTTAGCTCGTGGGCAACAAAACTCACGAATTCGCTCTTAGCCTGGTTGGCACGTTCCAACTCGCTAAAGAGCTGCGCGTTGACGATGGCGGGACTGGCGTGCTCGGCCAGGCGCGCCACAAAGTCGAGATCGAGCAGGTCCAGGGTACCTTCATGGTCACTTTCCAGGATGATCAGGCCGATGACCTGGTTAGCGCTGAACAACGGCACGGTAAGCTGGGCCATACAGTTTGGCAAGGTTTCGTCGTAGTCCAGGTCAATAGACACGTCCGTGATCAGGGATGGCTGCCCGGTGCGCACCACGCGCCCGGCCACACCCCGATCGGCAGGGTATCTGATCGTGTCGTCACTCTTATAGAAGGGGCTTTCTGGCGGGTAACCATACGAAGCCACGATCCGCAGTTCGTTTCGCTCGCGGTCGAGGATGAACAACACGCCCGCCGATGCGCCGCTTTTACGCAGCGCCCAGTCCATCGTGATATCGACGACTTTACTCAGGTTGAGCGTGCGGTTCAACTCCTGGTCGATGCGCTGCATGGTGTCCAGCTCTTGCACGCGCAGGGCGAGCTGCTGATCGGTCATGTCGAACAGGCGCGCGTTTTCAATGGCGATTGCGGCCTGACCGGCAAATGTAGCCAGCAGGTCGGCGTCTTCCTGAACAAAAATACTGCTGTCCGTTTTGTTCAACGTTTGCAATACGCCGATAGCCCGGTTCTGAACCAGCAGCGGCACAGACAGGATCGCGCCGGACCGGAAATCGTCGTCAGGGTTGTTCTCGCGTCCATTGTCGCTGGCAGGCGGCTGTGAAATGTCGTCATCACCAGACTGGATATCGCCGTACCAGCGTGCATCACGCGAGGGGTCGTTGACGATGATCGGTGTGCCGCGCTGCACGGTGGCCCCCACGAGTCCGCTTCCGGCGGGGATATGCTGGCCGATAAGTTCCTCTCCGCCGCCGCCTACCACCACGTGAAAGACCAGGTCGCCGCTTTCCTCGTCCACCAGCAGCAGGCTGCCGGCCTCGGTGCCCAGAATATGCACGGCGTTTTCGGTGATCAACTGGAGCAGCCGGTCCACGTTGCCCAACTCGGACGCAAGCTGGCTCGAAATTTCGTTGATCGCGCTGAGTTGGCGTGCACGCTGCTGCGTTTTGTCAAAAAGCTGGAGCTTGTCGATCGCGCTGGCGGCCAGGTTGGAAATATCCCAGAACAGGTCTTGCTGGTCGTCGGTGAAGACGATCCCCGGTTCGGTGGTGGCGGCGACCATCACGCCCAGCACACCCTCACCGGTATCGGCCAGCAGGGGGACACCCATCCAGGCTTTTAAGTTGGAGTTGTCGATCCGGGCGCTGGCATCGCGTGACAGCGTTTCGCGCACATAATCATCGGTGCGGATGGTTTGCTGCGTGCGCGCGATCTCGCTCATCAGGTCGCGCCCGATGCGCCAGCGCTGCCCTTCCATGGTTTCGATACGTTCGTCGCCTTCGTTATAAAACACGTAGGCCAGTTCGTTGGTATTCGGGTTGCGCAGCGCAATGTAAAAATTGGGCGCGTTGATCACGCGGCTGGTTTGCGCATAGATGAGTTCCAGCAGCACGTCGAGGTCAATCGCAAAGTTCAGCGCGCGGCTCACCTGGCTGATCACGTCCTGAACGCGGACACGGCGTTCCAGGTCATCGATCGCCTGCGCACGTTCGACGGCGAGCGCGATCTGGTCGGCCAGGCTTTCCATGTAACGCAGGTCTTCGTGTACGTAGGCGGTGCCGCCCTGGCGCGGGCCAATGGCGATAAATCCACTGAGCACGCGCTGGCCTTTCAACCGGACGATGACGGGCGCGCCCAGCACCGCCAGCCGCGAACGGTCGCCCACCACGTCCAGCGGCAGGGGGCGCCCTTCTTCGAGATACAGCAAACTGGCCCGGTCGCGCAGGTAGTTGACCAGGCCGCTGTCCGGTCCAAACGTGATATCGGTCGGGCGCTGCCCGGTGTCCGGATCGGGTTCCGGGGCATATTCATAGGTAACGATATCGCGCACAAACATAATCACATGCGTCGGCGCGAGCGTTTCATCCAGGTAGTGATGTACCAGCGTCAGCACATCGCGCAGGGTGACGGCGTTCGTGACCTCGCGCGCGAACCGTTCCAGGTAAAGTTGGTACGCTCGCCGCGCCCGGAAATAAGCGGCGTCGATCAGGCGGTGTAAATACAAGCGCAGCGGCGTGAAGATCAGGGCGATGATAAAGATCGACAGCGCGATAGCTACCGGGCTCAGCGCGGTATTGGCTGCCGAGCGCCCGATCAGCAGGCCGATCCCGGCCACGACCAGCCAGTAGCTAAACAGCAGCACGGTGATCAGCGTGCCGTACAACACGCTGCTCGTGATCACGCGGTCGGTGTCTACCAGCCGGAACTGCGAGAGCGCGTAAACGGCACTCAGCGGGAACAATACCGGCAGCACCTGGTCGAATACCAGAGAACCGGCCTGCGGTTTCCCGGTGAACACCTGCCAGCCCAACCCGATCAGGATGATCAGCAGCCACGGGGCCGTGCCGATCAGCAGCATGGTGCTCTGGTTGCGAGCGATGGGGGATGCCGACCGCGTCCGCCGCCACGCCATCGTACCGGCCAGCGTTGACAGCGACATGATCAGTGCACCCTGCACCAGCAGCGACGGGCCCCGGCTCAAATTGGGATCGGTCGCGTAGTAGAGCATCACGCCCACACTGCCCAGCGCTGTCGCGGCGACCAGCGGCGCCCAACCCCAGATCGGCGTGCGCTGGACCACGTTGAAGCGATACGGAAATTCCAGCGCAAACATCACGATCAAGCCGCCCTGCAAGCAGCTTGCCAGAATCCACACCCAGACCAGCCGATGTGTGCTGACGGCATCAAATGAACCGGCCAGGAAAACAACGGTGGTGGCCGACAGGGCGACCACGATCCGCACCAGGCTGTCCCCGGCGCGCCGCAGGAACAAGGCCAGCGCCACCAGCCACAGCAGGCCGCCCGTGATGGCGCCAATGCCAAAGTAGGCAGCTAAGTCACCGTCCGACATTTTGCTGAGTGTGATCGGCATCGTGCATTTGCGCAGCGTGTTTGTATCCGGCACCGGTGCACAGACCGCGTCAGGCGGGGTGCTGTCGTTATAAGTGGTATCGCGCAGGAACTGCACTTCGACAATATCACCTTCAGCCTGGCGCGTGAGAATGTTTTTCAGTTCGGTGACGCGCTTATCGGCAGGCATGTCACCGAGTTCCACGCCGTTGAGTTCGGTCAGCCGGTCTTTTGCCACCATGCCTGCTTCCAGGGCTGGCCATTCTTCACCAACCAGCGACTCGTTGGTGTCTACTTCCAGGGTGCGCCGTGGCAGGAATCCCAGGAACGGCTGTTCCTGCCAGTTGAATGCAGCATCCGTATACAGCACCAGCAGCACCCCCGCCGCCAGCAGGATAGCTGCCGTGAGTACTGTGCCTGCAATCTGGCCCCGGTTCTGAACAGCGCTCAAAAAGGGAATCTGCATTAAAATGCTCCGACCGCGCTAGTATGGCGCTTCGTCCTTGCCGGATGAACATCACATCCGGGCCGGATGAAGTGCGACAATTCTTTTGCAATTATTTGAATTTTATCATACAACCCCGCGATAGTCTTGCTGCCTGAGGCCATGCCGGGCAAGGCATACCAAATCCTTACCAGTCTTTTACCATTTTTTCACCTGAATGGATGGTGTAATCCAACACGGAATAGGTGTGCGGGTGATAGGCAGGGGCGAACCTTATGATTCACCCCCGCCCGGTGATCCGGCCAGGCGCGTGCTGCCACGATCGCGATCCAGTCCGACTCCGCGGTGTACGGCGTCCCGGTCAGGTCACCCCACAGCGCCGAGACGGCAAACCCGCCCGCCGTGATCTCGTCCGTGATGCGTTCCGGCGTGTAATCCTGAAACCAGTTGCGATAAACCGTCTGGGTTCCGTCCGGTTCGATCACAATGTACTGGTTCACGTACACATCGTCAGGATACGCAAAACCGCGTTCCAGCACCAGGTGCGGTCCCGGCTTCCAGAAGCCGCCTTCCGGTAGTGCGTCCCAACGGGGCGATGACTGCCACCTGGCCCGCAGAACCGGAGTCGTCACGTCCAGCACGAAGCGCCCACCCGGTTTCAGCGCACGATGGACACGCGCCAGCAGCGACGCCCGGTTTTCCGGAGAAAGCGGGCAGAAATCACCGTAGATCAGCGATACCACGTCATAACGCGCGGTGTCTTCGAGCGTCAGATAGTTCTGGTAGCGGTATTCAATGGTGAGATTGTGCTCGGCGGCGTAATCCTGCGCGTAGGCAATCGAGCGCCGCGAATAATCGATCCCGGTTACGGACCCGGTCACGGACAGGCCGCGCCGCGCCAGCCGTGACGTATACAGTCCCGGCCCGCAGCCCATATCCAGCCACGCCGCGCCCGGTTCCAGGTCCAGGGCCGTGATCAGCCAATCCACTATCGCGTCGATGATCTCCGGCGGGCGGCTGGCCGCTTCCGTTTCCGGATTCAGGTGTGCGTCGAGCATCATTTTTGAGATGTGCGGATCATCCCAAAACAACGGTTCGCCCGGCGTGAACGGTTCAGGGGCCTGGCTGAGCTGGTGCAAGGTGTTGATCTTCAACATGGTTTCCGTCATGGTTTGTTCCTCAATGGTTATATCGGATGAACACGAATCGAAACGGCCCGGAACACAAACCCTGCTCCGGCTCCTGGCGAGCAAACAACGCGTTTGCTCACGTTATGACAGTGTTTCATTGAGGGAAGGCGTTATGCCTTGTCAGTACATGTACGGAAACGCTCCGGTTGGTGAGTTAACCTGCACGCCACCAGTGTACCGCATTTTGGATTTTTGATGCGATAGCCCCGATCAGGAACCATACACGCGCGGCGGTGTTTTCGGTATAATGACGAGGCTGATTAGCCCTGGGCGAAACTACGGAGCCAAGTGAAACCTATGACCGAAGAAAAAATACGCGTATTGATCGCCAAGCCCGGTTTGGACGGCCACGACCGGGGCGCCAAAGTGATCGCGCGGGCGCTGCGCGATGCGGGAATGGAAGTGATCTATACCGGGCTGCGCCAGACGCCGGAAATGATCGTTGAGGCCGCGCTGCAAGAAGATGTACAGGTGATCGGCCTGTCGATTCTCAGCGGGGCGCATATGGCGCTGGTGCCGCGCGTGATCGAGTTGATGCAGGCCGAAGGGCTGGATGATGTGCTGCTGCTGGTGGGCGGTATCATCCCCGATGAGGACGTATCCGCGCTGGTTGACATGGGTGTCAGCGGGGTATTTGGTCCTGGCACTAACACTGAAGCGATTGCCCGGCACATCCAGACCACGCTGGCGGCTGCACACTCGTGATGACGGCTGATCACACCCTGGTTCAGAGCGTGCTGGGCGGTGATCGCCGCGCGCTGGCACGCCTGATTACCCGCGTAGAAAACCAGGCTCCCGGCGCGTTTGACGCGGTTTCGTTGTTATACCCGCATACCGGGCACGCGTACCTGGTCGGGATCACGGGCGCGCCGGGCACCGGCAAATCAACCGTGGTGAACGCCTATACGCGGTCCCTGCGTGCGGCGGGGTTCACCGTCGCGATTGTGGCCGTTGATCCCAGCAGCCCGTTTAGCGGCGGGGCCGTGCTGGGCGATCGCATCCGTATGACCGAACTGGCCGGTGATCGCGGTGTGTTTATTCGCAGCATGGCCAGCCGGGGCAGTTTGGGCGGACTCGCGGCGGCGATCGGTGATGTGGTGCGCGTGCTCGACGCTGCCGGATTTGACTACGTGCTGATCGAAACCGTCGGGGCCGGGCAAAGTGAGGTTGATATCGCCCGCATGGCGTATACGACCGTGGTGGTTGATGCGCCGGGCATGGGTGACGATGTGCAGGCGATCAAGGCCGGTATCCTGGAGATCGCGGATATCCTTGTTGTGAACAAAGCCGACCGTCCCGGCGTAAAAAATACCGTTCGGACGCTGCGGGCCATGCTCGACCTGGGGCACCGCCTGCGCACGGTGGGGCATCACAGCGCGGTCGTGATCCAACCGGGCGCCCCGCCCGCCGAACAGGTTTATGATTTTTGGGACGTGCCGATCCTGGAAACGATCGCAACTGAGGCGGCAGGGCTGGATACGCTGCGCGAGGTGGTCGAACAGCACCGCGCTCATTTGCAGGAGTCCGGCACGCTGGCCGACCGCGAACGCGAGCGGGTGGTATCGGAGCTGTCTACCCGGCTGCGGGATACGCTGCTGGCACGCCTGCTTGATCAGCGTGCGCCGGATGTGATCGAGGACGTGATCCGCCGCATGGTCGCGCGTGAACTTGATCCCGGTAGCGCCGTGCGTGAACTGATCAATGGCCGCTGACATCCGGCACGGCGGTGTGTGATTACAAAAAGCCGGACATGAACACCCCCCTGTTCACGTCCGGCCCGGTACACAATGGTTCTCGTGTGGTGTCGCTGCCACTCACTCGCTGTGCTTGAGCGTGTTCTGATCGCCGTTTGTGACCGGTCCCGTGCCTTTGCAACAAACCGGCGTTTTTTCACGTGATGTGTCGTGCACAGGTTCACCCGTGCCGACGCTGGTTTTCTCGGTGGCGGCCTGCTGCTGGCGATACACGGTCGCGTGGTACGCGATCATTTGTAAAATTCGGCGCACATCCAGCGGCTTGGGAATATAATCGTTGCAGCCAGCTTCAATGCACTGCTCGCGCGCACCATCTGTCACAAAGGCCGTGATCGCGATCATGGGGGTTGTGTACCCCTGTGCGCGCAGTTTACGCACCAGGTCCAGGCCGCTCATGAAACCATCCAGTCGAATATCCACCAGTACCAGGTCAGGATCATCACGCTCAAAGTAGCGCAGCGCCTCTTCGGCATTGTTGTAGTTGAGAACCTTATGGTGGCCCATGCTGGCAATGCGTTCGATCAAGATAATGTTGGGCATGGTGTCTTCGACATACAGGATTTTCATATGAACTCCTTCGTTTCCCCCACCGGTTTGCGTCCGAGAGCGGGTGTCGGGGAATTCAGATGTATACCGCGAAGAAAAATTAAAGGTATCTCTGAGCCGCCGACGATTAAATAAATCTATTTTACCCAGTATACCCTGTCCGCCGCGCCAGGAACATGAAATATTCGTAAATTCCTTTTCACGAATTTCATAACAAGGTGCTAACGAACCCCCAAAAAACGGGTTTACCCGCCGCCCATCACCGTGCGCCGCAGATCGTCCAGCACTTGCAGCGTCATCAGTTCGCGCAGCGTTTTGCCGTACTGGTTCTGATCGCCGGAAAACGAGATAAACCAGTCGTTGCGAAACGTCAGGTGATAACCGTCCGACAGCACGCCGTAATCGGGCAACTGCTGCGAGGCGTCGTGAAACGCGATCAGCGGCACCTGGTGCTGCGCGGCCAGGCTGCGAATCACGCCCAAAAACTGGGGGGTGAGGTCCGGCTCGTGATCGGGCGCGATGGCGAACGTGGTCAGCACCGGGATCACGCCCAGATCGATTAACTGCGTGACGATCGCGTTCATGTTGGCCTGGTACTGGCCCACCGTCAGGTGGTGCATATCGTTGGGGCCAAAGTAGATGATGGCGATGCTCGGTTTTTTGAGGCGGACTTCGCAGGCCAGCGGGCTTTCGCCAGATTCGCACTGCTCAGGGTTGGTCCATGTGCTGTCGAGTACGGCTGCGCTGGTAAAGCCGCTGTCCGCCGTTAGACACGGCAGGTTAAACGAGCGTGATTGGTTGAACAGGTCGATCGTGGCCTGGAAATGTCCGTAGCCGCCCAGGTCGTAGCGGTCATCAGCGAACGATGTCAGGAACCACTGCCCAACCGTCACGCTGTCACCGAACTTGATAAACGTATCGGGCCGGTTGCCGAGTGTTTGCCCGTGCTGGTAAATCTGGTGCACGCGCCCTGGGATGTTGGACGGTCCCACCGTGATGTTCACGTTTTCTACCGGAGCACCGGCGGGGGCAGGTTCACCGACGGGAACAGGTGCGTTGACTGGTGTTTCACCGATCACGGGCACGGTGTCGAGTGTTATGCCGGGGCCGAGCGCCAGGTAACCGGACGCGACCCAGCCGCGCAGTCCGTTATCCGGGGTGTGCACCAGGAACCAGTTGCCGATCGCGTTCCGGCCCTCGATCACGACCAGCGTATTCGCGGGCAGCAGCGTGATCGCGTCGTGATCCTGGCCCGGCCCGGTGCGCAGGTTAAGCGCCAGTTCGGTTGTGGCCTGCATTGTGCCGGGAGATGGTGCGTTCGCGGACGGTGAATTTTGCGCTGGGACGGTATCGGGCGGCTGGTCTGCCGGGGCGGGAGCCGGTGCGCCGACGATCTCGCTGCTGACGGGCAGGCGTACCACCGCGAATCCGGTTGCATATTGCAGGTAGGACACCGATACCCAGCCCCGGTACGCACCATCTACGGTGCGGCCCAGCAGCCAGCCTGTATCGGCGCTGCGAGCTTCAAACACCAGCCCGGTACCTGTCGGCAGCACGGTCACTACGTCATAATTTGCGCCGGGACCGGTGCGCATATTCAGTTGGTACAGCGTTTCGGCATCGGGATCGCCCTGTGCGTTGACTGGACCAACCAGTGCAGCAAAAATAACCATAACCAGCAGCACGACAGCTTTGTTCGGCATGACGCGTGTTTTCTCCCCATGTGTGACACTGACGCGTACCAGAGTACCGTTTCCCCGCGCGAAAGGCAAACGATCCGGTCTGCGGTGCGCAAATTGTGCACCTTACGGCGATCAGGCGTGTTACAATGGGCGGTGTTGGTGTTGCGCGAAGGGAGTGATGTATGCCGCTGGTTCACGAACGGTCGTTCCGCGTGCGGCATTACGAATGTGATGCCTACGGTCACGTCAATCACGTTAATTACCTGCGTTTTATGCAGGAAGCGGCGATGGATGCCTCAACCGCGGCGGGCTATGGGTTGGTCCAATACCAGGCCATGCAGCGCCAATGGTGGATTCGTGAGACGGATATCAGCTACCTGCACCCGCTGGTGTACGGTGATACGGTCACCGTTAAAACATGGGTGCTCGATTTTCGCCGGGTGCGGTCGCGGCGTGCGTATGAACTGCGCCTGGCAAACAGCGGTGAGATCGTCGCCGAGGCGTTTTCCGACTGGGTGTACATAGACTCTGAGTCCCGGCGGCCTACTGCCATTCCGGGGGAAGTGATCGGCGCGTTTTTCCCGGAAGGATATACCGGCGACAACCCCGCCCGCGTCCCGTTCCCCGATCCACCGCCCGCGCCGCCGGGTGCGTTTCGCGTGCAGCGCCGTGTCGAGTGGCATGATCTCGACGCGGCGGGACACGTCAATAACGCTATGTATCTGGCTTACCTTGAAGAATGCGGTGTTCGGATGGCGGCGGCGTTTGGCTGGCCGATGACGCGTATGGCAAATGCCGGGTTCGGACTTGTGGCCCGCCGCTGCCGGATCGAATACCGCCAGCCCGCTACATTGGACGACGATCTGACGCTGTCTACATGGTTTTCGGACCCGCACCATACCTCGGCGGTGCGCCACTATACGATCACGCGCGAATCGGATAACGCGCTGCTGGTGCGTGCCCATACGCGCTGGGTGTGGGTGGACCTGGCGACGGCCCGCCCGATCCGTATTCCGGCGGAATTTCTGGACGATTTTTCGCCCAATTTCGCGGGGACCAACGGGCGCTTTGACCTGTAGCCGCTTGGCCCCCGGCATACACCAAGTTATAATGCTCGTACATGTCTACCTTATCTGGTTACCACTCGCGTAGGCCCTGGACCCTGTGGCTGTTGAGCCTCATTATGATGAGCGTCGGGGCCTATAATATTGTGCTGGCGCTGGATCACGTGCGTTTTGCAGCGCATTACCGTGATCTGGGCGTATCCTATCCGCTGGCGCTGCGTGTCGTGACGGCTGCCGGATGGGGCGGGCTGTTCGTGGCGCTGGGTATCGGATTGGCGCGGCGGCGGCAGTGGGCGCGGCGTTGGCTGCTGGCAGCGCTGAGTAACTACGCCATGTTTGGGGTGTTATGGTTGGTGTTGTTCGCCCGTTCGGATTTCGGGCAGAGCCGGATCATGTTTCAGGCCGTTGTGAGCGTGATCCTGGTCCTGCTGGTGGCCTGGGTAATGCGCTGGCGGCGTATTCGCTGCGCGTTTGAGCCGCCGGTCCCACGCGGGGCCGGATCACCGGTCGAGCAGCCCAAAATTGATTGTGGAGAGGCGTCCTGATGACCAAGAGCGATCCCAAAATTGATCTGTTAAATGATATGCGGCTGCGCAGTGCGGCAGGCGGCGGCCCTAAACGTGTTGAGAAACAGCACCAGGGTAACAAACTGACGGCGTATGAACGACTCGATCTGCTGTTGGACCCTGGCAGTTTTCGCGAGATCGACGCGTTTGTCGTGCAGCGTGAGCGTAACTTTGGCATGGACGATCCCAGCAAGCAGTTTTTAGGCGACAGCGTCGTCACAGGTTGGGGCACGATCAACGGGCGGCTGGTATACGTGTATTCCCAGGACTTCACGGTTATGGGCGGCTCGCTGAGTGAAGTGCACGCCGAAAAAATCTGCAAGATCATGGACATGGCCATGAAAAACGGCGCGCCCATCATCGGCTTGAACGATTCCGGCGGGGCGCGTATTCAAGAAGGTGTCGTCAGCCTGGGCGGGTTTGCGTCGGTTTTTCTGCAAAACACACTCGCCAGCGGCGTTGTCCCCCAGCTCAGCGTGATCATGGGACCGTGCGCGGGCGGAGCCGTTTACAGCCCGGCGATCACCGATTTTATTTTTATGGTCAAAGACACGTCATATATGTTTGTGACCGGGCCGGACGTGGTCCGCGCGGTGACGCATGAAGACGTATCATTCGAGGACCTCGGCGGGGCGATGACGCACAACGCTATCAGCGGCGTGAGCCATGTCGCGGCTAATACCGAAGAAGACGCCCTGTTTTTGCTGCGCGAACTGCTCGGTTATCTGCCGCAGAACAACATGGAAGACCCGCCCTTTGAACCGACCAAAGATGATCCGCTGCGCACCGAGGAAAAGCTCAACAGCATTGTGCCCGATGATCCCAGCAAACCCTACGATGTGAAAGACGTCATCCGCTTGATCGTGGACGAGGGACGCTTTTTTGAGATTCACGAGCACTTCGCGCAAAATATCGTGGTCGGGTTTGCGCGGCTGGGCGGTCACAGCGTGGGTATCATCGCCAACCAGCCGCAGGTGCTGGCCGGTGTGCTGGATATCAAGGCCAGCGAAAAAGCCGCGCGATTCATCCGGTTTTGTGA
This sequence comes from Anaerolineae bacterium, assembly GCA_016930015.1. Taxonomy (GTDB): domain Bacteria; phylum Chloroflexota; class Anaerolineae; order Aggregatilineales; family Aggregatilineaceae; genus JAFGHR01. Next base: position 23,231 of record JAFGHR010000067.1, read on the forward strand.
CGCGTTTAATATCCCGATCCTGACGTTGGAGGACGTGCCCGGTTTTATGCCCGGCACCGACCAGGAACACGCCGGGATCATCCGGTCGGGGGCCAAGCTGCTGTACGCGTACTGCGAAGCCACCGTGCCCAAGATCACGGTCGTGACGCGCAAAGCCTACGGCGGCGCGTACTGTGTCATGAACAGCAAACACATTCGCAGCGATCTGAACCTGGCCTGGCCCACGGCGGAACTGGCCGTCATGGGGCCGGACGGCGCGGTGAATATCATTTTCCGGCGCGAACTGGCGGAGGCCGATGATCCGGACGCGCGCAAAGCCGAACTCGTGCAGGACTACCGCGAACGGTTCGCGAGTCCGTATGTCGCGGCGGCGCGTGGTTACATCGATGACGTGATCGTGCCGTCCGAAACCCGCCCGATTCTGATCAACGCGCTGGAGATGTTACAAAACAAGCGCGACAGCAACCCGCCCAGGAAACACGGCAACATCCCGCTGTAAAGGATGGCAGTATGCCCGGTGAACACGACGATCGACGCTTAAAACGCCCGCGCTGGCCGACCGGCTGGTTGATTTTAGCCGGGCTGCTGGCCGGTGTGGGGATTGGCCTGCTGATCGACACTGTGCCGGTGGGAATGGCGGTCGGGCTGGCGGTTGGCGTTGGGATCGACTCGGTGTTAAACCATGTGCTAAACGAACGGCCTCGCGCCGATCGTGACGGCGATCATGCCGCAGGGCAGGGGGATCCGGTTGACCAATCCTCGCAGGCAGGCTGACCGGCCCCACGAGTGATGGTGAGAGGTGGACTGTGGGCAAGTGGCAGCAAACGCTGCTGGGCGCATCCCAGCCCGGAGAGCCGCGTCGCTGGTGGATGATTCAGGCGTCGGCTGTGTTAAGCTCGGTAGCCACACAGAACTACGTTCGGTTTGGGTGTGATGGTGTGCTCACCTATCCGCTGCCGGGTCCGGCGGTGGTGTCGCCGTCTGACCCGGAACGTATCGAAGCTGTGTTGATTTTTCGAGCAGCAGAGGCGCGCAGCCTGATCACCGGCACGGAAACGGAACTGGTGATCCCGGCGATTGAGCTTAAAACACTGGATTGTGATGAGCACCAGACGACCTGGGGCGGTTATGACCGCGTGCGTCACCTGCAAGTGCTGTGGGTGTGGGATTTTTACCGTATCCAGAGCCATCTCGCGCTGCGGATGGCTAAGCCGCCGCAAACCAGCGCGCCGGAGGTTGCATGGCAGCAGGCGTTTGACATGTTTTGCGCGCTGCAACCCGGCGATCAACTGGTGTTTGACGTGGATGCTGCCACCGGCCAGATTCACCAGGTTCACACGCTCGAAGCGGCAGCAGCAGCGTATACACCGCAACCGGATGCGTAACCATGACCGGCAAACAGCGCGGGCCGTCCTATCCTGACGAGTGGACCGACGGCCAGATACAAAGTGACGTGCGGGCGCTGGCGCAGCATCGCTGTGAGCAGTGTGGCATGGCGTTTCGCCCCGGCACTAATATCGCGGTGTCGGCCCGCCACCCGGACGGCAGGCTGGTATTAGGCTCGGTGCACCATATCGACTACGACACGCGCAATAACACGTACAGCAACCTGGTGTATTTGTGCCAGAACTGCCACGCCCAGGTCACCGGCCTGGGCTGGAAACCCGGCGACGTGATCCCGCTGGCCTGGAAAAAAACAATCCCGCGCTGGATCGTATCGCGGCGGCTGCCCTACATCGAGAATCCGCAGCTTAACCTGTTTGGAGACGAAAACGCGTGATCCGGCGCAACAGCCGGTGTTGTTGGCGCGACTGATAAGGCAAAAACTGATGACCGAAACCACCCTGATCAAGAAGATTCTCATCGCTAACCGGGGCGAGATCGCTGTGCGCGTGATTCGCGCCTGCCGCGAATTGGGCGGGATCGAAACGGTCGCGGTGTATTCCGACGCCGACCGCGAATCGCTGCACGTGCGTTATGCCGACGAAGCCTATCGCATCGGGCCGCCCGCCCCGCGTGACAGTTACCTGAATATTGACCGGCTGCTGGAAGTCGCCAAACTGTCAGGCGCGGACGCGGTGCATCCCGGCTACGGTTTTTTGAGCGAGCAGGCCGCGTTTGCCGAGGCATGTGAGGCCGAGGGGTTGGTATTCATCGGGCCGACGCCGGACGCGATGCGGCAGATGGGCGACAAACTCGCGGCGCGCGCGATCATGCAAAAAGCAGGCGTCCCGGTGATTCCGGGCACGCAGCCGGGCTTATCCGATGACGACCTGATCCGGGCGGCTGATCAGATCGGTTACCCGTTGATGGTCAAGGCGGCGGCGGGCGGCGGCGGCAAAGGGATGCGCGTGGTGCGTGATCCGGCCCAACTCAAAGCGGCGTTAGCAGCGGCCCACCGTGAGGCCGAAGCGGCATTCGGTGATGGCACTATTTACCTGGAAAGACTGCTCGAAAACGCGCGCCATATCGAGTTTCAGATATTGGCCGACATGCACGGCAACACGATTCACCTGGGCGAGCGCGAATGCAGTATTCAACGCCGCCACCAGAAATTATTCGAAGAATCGCCCAGCCCGTTCATGGATGACGACCTGCGCGAGCGCATGGGGCAGGCCGCGATCAACGCCGCGCGAGCCGTGGATTATGTGAACGCCGGGACGGTCGAATGCCTGGTCACCGCTGACAGGCAGTTTTACTTTTTGGAAATGAACACGCGCATCCAGGTAGAACACCCCGTTACCGAGTTAGTGACCGGCGTGGACATGGTCAAAGAACAGATTCGGATCGCACGCGGGCGCCGGATGGGCCCGGAGGGCGGCGTCACGCTCAAAGGGTGGGCGGTCGAGTGCCGGATCAATGCCGAAGACCCGTACAACAATTTTATGCCGTCGGTGGGGCAGATAACGATACACATCGCGCCGACCGGTCCCGGCATCCGGCTGGACAGTGGAATCTATGCCGGGTACGAAGTGACGCCCTACTACGACTCGATGCTGGCCAAGGTCATCGCCTGGGGCGAAACGCGCGGTGAAGCGCTGTTACGTATGCGCCGGGCGCTGTCCGAGTACCAGATCATGGGCCTCAAGACGAACCTGCCATTTCACCAAAAACTGATCGACAGCACGCGCTTTTTGGCCGGGCGTTACGATACACACTTTGTCGAAGATTATATGGCCATGCGCGACGAAGGTTCGTCCAGGGAACAGGTCGAAGCCGCCGCGATTTTGGCGACGCTGGTCGAACACTTGCAGCGTCAAAACGCGTTACAGATTTCATCACGCCCCAAGCGCGATGCTTCCAACTGGAAATGGGTGGGCCGCTGGGAGCGTATTCACCGCTAGCTGCCACGCCATGCCGGGAGAAATGGCATCATGACCACAACGTTTGACGCTAAAAAACTGCTCAATTTGAACACGCTGCTGGTGTTTGTCGCCGTCGCTGTTGGACTAAAGATAGGCGGGGGTGATGACGTGGCGCTCTTTGCGACGTCGGCGCTGGCGATCATCCCGCTGGCCGGATTGATCGGCACCGCCACCGAGGAGATCGCGGCCCGCACCAGCCCGCAGATCGGCGGGCTGCTGAATGCCACATTGGGCAACGCCGCCGAACTGATCATCACGGTCCTGGCGCTGCGCGAAGGGCTGGTCGAACTGGTACGCGCGTCGATCATCGGCTCGGTGTTGGGTAACCTGCTGCTGGTGATGGGCCTGGCGATCATGTTGGGCGGCCTGAAAAATGGTATCCAGGTATTTGACCGGCGGCGGGCCGGGATGAATGCTACGCTGTTGATCCTGGCGTTCATGGCGCTGGCGATTCCGTCCTTATTTGATGCGACTTTTGTCGAAAACCAGGAATTTGAATCCGAACTGCTGCTCAGCGAAGGCATCGCGCTGATCCTGATCCTGCTGTATATCGCTAACGTGGTGTATTCGCTGACCGTGGGCCGCCACTCTAAGCCCGACGCGAGCGGCGGCCACCACGAGCCGACATGGACGCCGCAGATCGCGGTCGCGGTGCTGGCAGCGGCTACACTGGGGATCGTGATCATGTCCGAGTTCCTGGTGGGGTCGGTTGAGCCGGTGGTTGAAAAACTCGGCTGGAGTGAATTATTTGTCGGCGTGATCATCGTGCCCATCATCGGCAACGTAGCCGAACACCTGGTCGCGGTGCAGGTGGCGCTCAAAAACCGGATGGAACTCAGCGTGTCCATTGCGCTGGGGTCCAGTATTCAGATCGCGCTGTTTGTCGCGCCCGTGCTGGTGTTCGTCAGCCTGTTATTCGAAAAAAAGTTAATTTTGGCGTTCACCCTGCCGGAAGTCATCGCGCTGGCGGCGGCGTCATACGTGTCGGCGCTGGTCGCCGAAGACGGTGAATCAAACTGGTTTGAGGGATTAATGCTGCTGGCCGTGTATGTAATCGTGGCGCTGGCATTTTTCCTGCTGCCGGTGTAATCCGAACCGCAGCGGGCCTGCTGCCGGAGTAACGCTGTGCACAGCAGGACTCTGTGAGCGTATAACCTGTGTGGGCCTGCGCGTGAATCCGCGCAGGGGCATGGTGGGCGCATGATCGGCGTCTTTGGGATAATCTTGAGAGCGCGGCTCGCCCGGTGCGGTTTGGCGCTGGGGCGTCTGCGTGACTGTAAACACGTAAACATGAATAGGAGAATCGTATGAACCGGTTACCCCGGCTGATGGTTATCAGCCTTGTTGCCTTGATTGTGCTCTCGGCGGTCGGGATCGCGGGGGCGGCGCATAACGGCCCGTCTGGCGCGTACCTGAACCAGTCCGGCGGGCGCACCCCGGCAGAAATATGCGCCGACGCCACACAAGACCTGCCGGAACCTGACACCCGCAGTTTCGATCAGGCCGAGGACGTGCTGCAAGACGGCGTGGATTATGGGGTGGTGTTGTGTACGGCGCAAGGCGCGGCTTACTTTGATCTGTTCGAGGCTGACGCGCCGGTTACGGTCAACAACTTTGTGTTCCTGGCCCAGCAATACTACTTCAACAACACAACGTTTCACCGCGTGATCCCCGGTTTTATGGCCCAGGCGGGCGATCCGACCGGGACCGGGTCCGGCGGGCCGGGTTACCAGTTTGAGGACGAAACCGATAACGGGCTGACGTTTGACAGCGGCGGGCTGCTGGCGATGGCCAATGCCGGGGAGAATACCAACGGCAGCCAGTTTTTTGTGACCTATTCCGCGACATCCTGGTTAGACGGCAATCACACCATTTTTGGCGAGATTGTCCAGGGTATTGACGTGATGGAAAGCATCACCCCGCGTGACCCGGAGCAAACGCCCGACGTGGCAGGCGATGCGCTGCAAACTGTGGTGATCATTGATGATCCGGCGAGCGTGAGCGTCACCGCCGATGGTGCGCCCAGCCTTGATCATTTCCAACTGCTGCTTAACAACAACATCGTGAGCCAGATCAGCGGTTTGTTTGTGCTGGTTGACGAATTCTCGCACACATACGATGCCGACGCCGAAGCGGAATCCTGGCGCGGCGATGGCGGCGATGATCTGGTCGCGTACATGCAGGGTTACCTGGCCGATCACGGGTTTGAAGGCACCGCCGCCGTGTTATTGAAGGTATCCGAATGCCCGGAAGTGCCCGAAGAAAACCCGATCTGGCTGGTTGGTTTCCAGGTGTCGGACTACAGCACGGCGGGCGAAGGTGACGTGGTGGCAGCCGATGACGCGCGCTCCGACATGTTGGTGAGTTCCGGTGCGTATGAAGCCTACCAGGACGTGGCCGACTTCGGCGGGCGCGTTTATTCGCAGCCTGCCGAGGACGTGTGCGGCCCCAGCGGCGTATACTACCGCTATGAACTATCGCAAGGACGTTATGTGCTCACCGTGGATGCCGTGCTGGACAACGACATTATCGGCAGCGATACCGAGCCGACAGCCGAGCAACTGCTCATTTACCTGATGAACGAACTGATGATTCCGTCGATTCTGGGACCGGTGGAACGCGGTAATCTGGCTGTGGCAGCCGAGTAGTTATGGATAAGCCAATTAGAACTCGCATAATATAGCAGGCGCATATTGCGCCATGAAGTCTGTTTCGAATGGCGTTTCATTGAGAT
>JAFGHR010000068.1 GCA_016930015.1 Anaerolineae bacterium
ATGATGTCCGCCCGGCTGAGGTCTTCCATCCGGTGCGCCACTTCGACCGCTACTTTTTCGGCCAGATCGCGGCTTGTCGTGACCAGGATCGCGGAGGCCAGCACATCATGCTCAGCTTGAGCCAACAAATCGGCAGCGGCCAAACCGGGATCGGCGCTGGCGTCCGCGATGACCATCGTCTCGGTTGGTCCCGGCAAACCATCAATGCCCACATCGCCGTAGACCTGCTGCTTGGCAAGCGTCACAAACAGGTTGCCCGGTCCAACGATCTTGGCAACACGCGGTACACTCTCGGTCCCGTAAGCCATCGCCGCGATTGCCTGCGCGCCCCCGACCCGGATCACGCGGGTAATGCCGCACACTGCCGCCGCCGCCAGGATTACGGGCGGTATGCCCGCATCACCGCGACCGGGTGGCGTGCAAACCACGATATCCTCCACCCCCGCGACCTGGGCTGGGATGACGCTCATCAACAGCGACGAGGGCAGCGGAGCCGTTCCCCCCGCCACGTACACACCAACCGAATCGACCGGACGAACCAGTTGGCCGAGCGAACCTTCGGCGGCAGCGTCCATCCAGCCGGTAACGGGCTGTTTGGCGTGAAACGCCCGGATGCGGTCCGCTGCCAGGACCAGTGCGTCGGCCACCTCGCCGGGAATCGCGCTGAGTGCCGCCGCGATCTCGTCTTCCGGCACGATCAGAGAGTCAACCGTCGCACCGTCAATGCATTCATTCCACTCGAACAGGGCCGCGTCGCCACGTTCGCGCACGCTCTGGATAATGCGGCGCACGGCGTCGTCCGGCGTGATTGGTTCGCCAAACAGCTTTTTCAGGCTTTCACTGAGCCACGCCGGAACCTCATAATCGCGCAGCGAGTGCCGTTTTAGGATGGTGGCGCGGGCGTCGGACAAGTCATCAATAATGCGTAGGGCAGACATTTTACCGGGACTCCTTCGGGTCAAGTGCGGTAAGCAAGCGCTGGTAACGTTCGGGCAGTTCTTCAAAAATATAGGTCACGGGCGTAACAACGACGCCGCTGCCGTCGATGGCGCGGATTTGCTGGATCACGCTGTAAAGCCGTTGGGCGCTGACCACCAGATTGATCGCCCACCAACCGTTACCCTCGCGCGTGATCATTTTCGACAGCGTGGGACCTTGCAACCCGCCTAATTCTGGCTGGCTGAAGATACGCTGGCGGATATCGTCCTCCGACTCGCCGCGCATATTGGCGAAGATCATGTACTGGCCTTGCGCCCACAGGTGCGCCTCGATGAATTCCAACATCTGGCGCGTGGCTTCGAGCACATCCGGGCGGGCAAGCGCTGCCCGGTTGCCCACAAAAACGGCTTGAGATTCGACAATAGTACCATCTTCGAGCGGTCGCAGGCGGTTTTCGCGGAGGGTCGTGCCGGTGCTGGTAATATCGGCAATAAAATCAGCATATCCAACAATGGGAGCCGATTCAAGCGCGCCGTCGGCGCTGACCACGCGGACGTTTTCGACACCCTTTTCGGCCAGGAACCGGCTTACACTGCTCTGAAACTTGGTTGCAACGCGCAGCGGTCCGGCCTGGGCGCGCCGCGCGAGATCGGTTGTGGTCAACACATCGTCCCATTCCTCCGGCACAGCCAACACCAGCGAACACCCGCCATATCCGAGCCTGTCATGAATCATGACCACAGCGTCGGAATCAACCGGTACAACTTCGGTTAGCGCATCGTAGCCGGTAATGCCTAGGTCGATGTCGCCTGCCGCGATGCTGGCCGGGATATCGCGTGCGCGCTGGAAAAACACCTGGACATGAGGCAGCGCGGGGAGCGTAGCCGTATACTGACGCGGATTCGTTTTGTTCACGCGCAGTCCACAGCCCGCCAGGAAGTCGAGCGTTTCCGCTTCCATACGGCCTTTACTGGGCAGCGCCAGCCGGATCGGGTGTTTTTGTTGCATAAGTATTACCTCACTTGTGCATATATGGGACCGGATACAAACAAAAACGCCCCCCGGTGAACCGGGAGGCGTCAGAATGGTCTAACCCTGATACGTTCAGGCACACCACACAGCACCCCCGCCGGACCACCAGGCCGGAGCGTTCACATGATGATGCAAATGATGAGTGTGCGCGTATATGTTCATGCGGCAGAGTATAGCGCCCTGGTAAATCATTGTCAATGACTTGCGGCACATCCGCACATCCCACCACATCAATCCCTGAGACCCAGACGTAAACTAATGTTCTACAAAAACCGGCCATTTGGGGGTGTTTTGCCAACTGAACGACCTACGCCTTGACCCTTTCTGACCCTTTCGTAATTATTGGGTAGGTGATTATATGGGACTGACAGGCAGTGATTTGGGTACGTTTTTTCGGCTACCACACCTTGTCAAGGATTTACGTCCGGGTCTCAACATTGAATTCACTACTACTGCCTGATTAAGTGCCTGGGCCATCAACCGAGACACTGCGCATCCTGAAGAGGCATGGGAACTGATCAAGTTTATTACGAGCCTGGAAATGAAACGCAAATAGTTCGATGACGGCAACGTTTTGTCTTCCCGGCGGCTCTTGACAGCCCTGGTAGCGGAGGCGTCGTTGATTATGGCGCTCATCCTGATCAGCGTGTTCACCCATCTCGTGGTGCCGCGACCGCTGCGGCACTTGACCAACGTTACACAAAGGCAGGCTCAAGGAGACTTAACCTCGCGCGTTGAACTGCTCCCACAAGACGAATTTGGTCAATTGGGCACAGTTTTTAACCGGATGACGTCTCAGTTAGCTCGCCTGATTGGAAACCTTGAGCAGCGCGTCATAGAACATACCCGTGATCTGGATATTACATCGGAAGTGACGCGGCAAACCACGCGCGTGTTTGATATGGACGAACTGCTGCGACATATGGCAAACCTGACCCGCGAGGGATTCAACCCAACCCATGTATCAGTGTTCTTATACGAGCCGAAGACGAACCGTTTTGGTACGCAGTTCATCGGGGTGGTCAAGCCCCAGTTTAGTGGAGTAACAATCACTCATTCGGA
>JAFGHR010000006.1 GCA_016930015.1 Anaerolineae bacterium
CGCAGGCATGGCTTCGTCCTTTTGCTTTTTTCCAGACTATGCCATACCTACTTTTATTCGTCTAATTTCGTTTGGCTCACTACTAGTCCGGGTCTTGCATAATGGGAATAGCTCGATCAAACGTTCCCGGCTCGGTCACCCACGGTGTATCCGGTGCCCCGGCGGGCGGCGGGTCGAGCAGTCGTTCTTTGGTATAGATCGCGTCGCGCCGGTCATGAAAACTCAGCCGGTATTTGTGTTCCAATACAATCGCCTCGGTCGGGCACGCGTCTTCACAATAGCCACAAAAAATACAGCGCAGCATATTGATCTCATACGTCTTGGCGTACCGCTCGCCGGGGCTGTAACGTTCCTCGTCCGTGTTTTCAGCCGCCTCAACCCAGATCGCATCTGCCGGGCACGCTGCCGCACAGAGCGAACAACCAATGCATTTTTCCAGGCCGTTGTCATATCGTTTGAGCGCGTGGCGACCTTTAAAGCGCTCGCGTACCGCGCGTTCTTGCTCCGGATACTGAACGGTGACCGGGCGTTCCAGCAGATGTTTTATCGTTGTCGCAAACCCGTTGATCAGGTTCATTCGTTACCACCTATCTTCCGCTACTGTCAGTCCGCATTGTCACGGTGGGTGTCGCTGTCCTGTTGTTGGAGCCGACGGCGCGCCAGCAAATTCACAATACTCATGGGCCAACCGAACAGTCGATCAAGGGTGTGCAGCGCCGGTGCACCGACCCCTTGCCCGCCGAGTGTCACGACCTCCACCCGGTGTACAGACGCCTGCTCCGGTTTGCGACCGATCCGGCTGAGCCATACGGCTAATCCGCCCAGGGTGAGCACCAGCAGCACGACCGACCCCACCACATTTACGCTCTGTTCATCCAACTCGTCGGCAACGATCACGGTCACGGCTGTCCAGGCGACCGCGACCAGCGCCAGCGGGAGCATTACTTTCCAGCCAAACGCCATCAGGCGGTCGTAACGAATGCGCGGCAGTGTAGCCCGCACCCAGATCATGCCGAGCAGCAGCAGGAACACTTTTGCTGAATAAACAACCGGGCCAAGCAAGGGCGCTTTTTCGATACCGATAAAGTGATATCCGCCCAGGTATAACCCGGCGCCAATCATGCTCACGGCCACCATACCGATGTACTCGGCCATAAAAAACAGGGCGAACTTCATACCGCTGTACTCGGAGTGATACCCGGCGGTCAGTTCCTGTTCGGCTTCCGGCATGTCAAACGGCGAGCGATTGACTTCGGCCAGCAGCGCCACGAACAACACAACCGCCGCCAGCGGATTTTGAAACACAAACCACCCCAGGATCGGTGTGGCGTTCTGCTTCTCGATGATATCGGTGATGCTCATGGAGCCGCTCAGCATCACGGGCACCACTACCGCCAGCCCCATGCTCAACTCGTAGCTGACCATCTGCGCCGACGAACGCAGGCCGCCCAGCATGGCGTACTTGTTGTTGCTCGACCACCCGGCCAGCACAACACCGTATATCCCAATGCTGGTGATCGCCAGCAGCCACAACACGCCCACATTCACATCGATCAAACCCTGATCCATGCGGTACCACTTGCCGTCAAACCACGGAATCGTGATACGCGGCCCCAGTGGTATAACCGCCACAACCAGCAAGACCGGTATGACCTTGATCATGGGCGCTAACCAGAAAATCACCTTTTCGGCTGACGAGGGCGTGACATCTTCCTTAAAAATCAACTTGATACCGTCAGCCACCGGTTGCAGTAGGCCCCACGGCCCGGCACGATTGGGGCCGATGCGCGATTGGAGCGACCCTAAAAACCGGCGTTCGAGCACGGTGGTGTAGGCGAACGCGGTCAGCAAGACAAAGAACAGCAGCCCGCTGGTCAGAATCGCGTGGAGCGTGTGGCAGGTTATGTCACCGGAGCATTCGATTATCGTACTGGATTCACCTGGACCAAACATGTCGAAGGCTACTCCTCAATTTTCTGCACGCTGCAAGCCGAAAACAGGGCAGGTGCCGGACCATGAGCCAGGCGGCGCGGCCACAATACCACCCCTTCGGGCGCATGGCCGTTGACCCGTGCCGCTGTCTCGATCTGGATTTCACCAGCGGTCACCATGACCCGGTCACCGTCAGCGATGCTCAGGTGCGCGGCGTCCTGGCTGTTTAACTCAAGGTAAGGTTCCGGCACCCGCTGGTGCATAATGTCGCTCGGCTCGAACAACGGCCCGCGATCATACAACAGGCGAACCGGCACAATGCACAGATCGCCGCTTTTTTCAGGTTTCTCAATCTGAGCCGGGCGCACGACCAGCCGGGCGCTGTCGTCTTCCGCATCGGTGGCCCACTGCACGCCCAGTCCCCCGTGGTTGGCGTAGGCTGTACCGCCGTAATACAGATCGTCGCCGCCCACGTCCGGGAACTGCGCCTCGACATGAGCCAGACTGCTGTACCCCATCCCGGCATAACGCGGCACGTGCTGCGTGATCGCGCGCATAACCGCCGCTGCTGAAACAGGCGGCTTCGGCCCTTTTAGCCGGGCGCCGATCTGAGCGTAGATCGTCCAGTCCGGCAGAGCATCACCGACCGGCCCCTGCGCGGCGTAAAAGCGCTGCACACGCCGCATACCGTTTGTGTAAGTCCCTTCACGCTCGGCGAAACTCTGGCGCGGCAAAATGATATCTGCCTGGGCCGCCGTCGCCGTCATGAACTGGGCGCCGACGACCACAAACTCGGCGTTTGCCAGCACGTGCGCGGCCTGGCTGTCGTCCGCTGCCGGGTCCGCGCCGCCGATAAACCACATGGCGGGCGGCTCATCGATCAACGAAGCGGTAGTTTCGGGCGAAAACCCGATGTCGAGCGCTCCCTGGACATTGGCACCCGGCCACACCGGCACCAACCCGTTGTTCTGACGGCCTACGTGGCCGGTGATAATCAGCAGATTGGCGGCGGCCTGCATCAGTTCGCGGTGCTGGTCTAACGTTAAGCCTTCAGCACCGGCAAAAACGATCACGTTCTCCGCATCCAGCAGCACGTCGGCGGCATCAGCAAACGGCACGCGCGTACCCTTGAGACCGGCGGCCAGATCGTCATAACCATCAACGCGGTTATCAAGCAGCGCCTTGGACGTTTTGCGGCGGCTGCGTGCCCGCGCGGCAAAGCTGTTCAGCACCGCGACTGCATCACCGTAATCGTAATGAACGACCGTGTGCGTTACCCGGTCGAGCTTGGTTTCACGTGCATTCGCCACCACGACCGCCGCGCCGCGATCCGCTGCCTGCTTGATCTGAAGCCACCAGATCGGGGCTTCTTCCTCAAGGTCGGATGCGATCACCAGGATCGCGGTTTCCGGGCCGACATCCTGAAGGCGTGTATTTACGCCGATACCCACCTGGGCCACGACACCGGCCCCGGTCATCGCAGCCGGCCAAACACCCAAGCGCGGCGTGTCGCCGGTCAGTTCGGCGAGCTGCCGCAGTTCCCACAAGTCTTCATTCGACAGCGTGGGACCGGCCAGGAAACCGGCGCTGTCCGCATATTTCTTGAGCTTGCTCGCGATCTGGTGATACGCAGTCGCCCAGTCGATTTTTACCCATTCGCCGCCCTGGCGCATCATCGGGTGCTGAAGCCGGTCAGCCGCGCGGCTGTGATGGTGTCCAAAACGCCCCTTGTCACAGGTCCATATCTCGTTGACCAGTTCGTTCTGGCGCGGCATGATACGTTTGATCATTTTCTTGCCGCCGAAGTCACGGTCAATGCGCGTGCTAGCGCTCAGGTTACAGCCCACCGGGCAGTGAGGGCAGATCGTCGGCACCTCGTCCAGTTCCCACGGGCGCGCCCCAAACCGGAAATCCGCCGTCGTGAGCGCCCCCACCGGGCAAATGTCGGTCGTGTTGCCGCTGAATTTTGTGTCGAACGGCGGATCGCTGATCGTCACGATCTGGAGACTCCGCCCGCGCTCATGGAATGCCAGCACGTCGTCACCGACCAGTTCATCACAGAACCGCGTGCAGCGGGCACATTGAATACAGCGCTCACGATCCAGGTAGATCAATTCACCAAGCGGCACATGTTTGTCGAGATGGAGCTTGTCATCGTAGATGAAGTTTGACCGACCGGGGCCATACGCCATCGTGAGGTTTTGAAGCGGACATTCACCGCCCTTGTCACAGATCGGGCAGTCGAGCGGGTGGCTGGTTAAAATGAATTCAAGAATGTTATCGCGTGCTTCGAGCACCTGCGCGGTTGACGTCCGCACGACCGTACCATCCCGGACGGTTTGTGTACACGCGGTTTGAAGTTTGGGGAACCAGCGGACTACCGGGCTGCCGTCGTCGTTCAAATCCGGCTCGCCGGTATCACGATTCACCGAGATGCTGCCCAACTCCACCAGGCACATCCGGCACATACCCACCGACTCCATTTTGGGATGGTAACAAAACACCGGAATCGTGATACCGTGCAGTTTTGCCGCATCCACCAGGTTGATCCCGTCGGGCACCTGGTAGGTCTGGTCATCAATCATTATCGTTGCAGTTTTGGTCATGTTGCTCCTCAACGATCAGAGCCCAAAAAGCTGTCGCGCTGTCACCACATCCAACACCATATCACACTGGCGCAGGCCCACGTTAGCCCGGTCCAGGCCATACTGGTAAACATATCCCCAGGCGCTGTTTTCCAACGCTTCTTCATACAGTGCCCGCGCCATGTCAAAATCGGAACGCGCCCATGTCACCTGTCCACGCGCCAGCCATTCTTCCGCGCGCAGCAAATAATTCACCGGGGCGTCCGGCTCGGCTTCTATCGCATACGTCAGCAGCCTGATCTGTGATGACACCATCTCCCAATCAACTGCTTCGGTTGCGCCTGCGTCGTTTTGCAGGCTTGCATCGGATCGTAGATCGGTCATAAGTCACCTGTGATCACTCAGAGAGCCTGCGCCGGTTCTGGTCCGAATTCGGGCTGGTGAATATACTGCTCGTACTCATCACGGAAATGTTCCAGCGTTGCCAGTACGGGATTCACGGCAAAATCACCGAGCGCGCACAAGGTCACCCCGGCGATTTGATTCGGCACTTTCTCCAACATTTCTAGATCGTGCGCTGTACCTTCGCCGCGCAGCAGCCGGGCGTATATTTTGTCGAGCCAATACGTGCCTTCACGGCAGGGCGTACACTTCCCGCAGCTTTCATCCTTAAAGAAGTGAATCATTTTCGCTGCCGCCCAGACCATATCGGTGTCCTCGTCCATCAGGATAAATGACGCCGATCCCAGCGTGCTGCCCAACGCGGCCACGCTTTCATAGGTCAGCGGAGCATCCAACACCTCGTCGGTCGCTTTGAGCACTGGACCGCTGGCCCCCGATGGCAGAATCGCTTTGAGTCTTTTGCCGTTGAGAATGCCCCCCGCATGGTCATAAATTAATTCACGGAACGTCAACCCCAGCGGAATTTCATAGTTGCCGGGTTTGGCGACGTGGCCGCTCACGCAGAAAATCTTAGTTCCGGGGCTTTCTGGCGTGCCGATTTTTTTGTACGCGTCGGCCCCGTTGACGATGATCCAGGGCACATTGGCCAGGGTTTCGACGTTGTTCACCACCGTCGGCTGGTAGTATAACCCGCCGCCCATCTGGGCCGGGAAGGGGGGTCGCACGCGCGGCTGGCCCAACAATCCCTGCAAGCTGTTGAGCAGTGCGCTTTCCTCGCCGCAAATATACGCGCCTGCGCCGAGATGAACGTGTACGTCACAGTCCCAACCCGTACCTAAAATATCATCACCAACCAGGTTAGCCTGCCGCGCTTCCTCGATGCGATCTTCGAGCGCATGGGCCAGGTCCCAGAACTCGCCCCGGCAGTAGACGTAGACCGCTGCGGCCTGGATCGCGTAGGCTGCGAGCATGGCACCTTCGATCACCTGGTGCGGATTTTTCTCTAAAAGCTGGCGATCTTTAAACGTGCCCGGTTCACTTTCGTCCGCGTTCACGACCACATAGGTTGTTTCGGCGTCTTTCGGGATAAAACTCCACTTGCGCCCGGTAGAGAATCCGGCCCCACCGCGACCGCGCAAATTAGAATCCATCACGATCTGGATCGTCTCGGCAGGCGACAGATCGTGTACGGCTTTTTTCAGCCCGTCATAACCACCGTTGGCGGTATACGTATCAAACTGCCAGATGTCGGGAATCTCAAGATCACGCAGCAAAATATGTATCATTGTCGATCGAATCCTATGGTCGTCTGGTTTGCGCACTCACAAGCAATTAACACTCAAATTCCAGCAGAAATCCCGCTCAGCCAGTCGAGTCCAGCGCTGCATACAATCAACGCTGACCCGCCCAGGGTCAGAATTGGCCCCAGATACAACCCAACAAGCGCACCATACACTAATCCGATACTCCCAATGCCAATCAAAACCGGTTCAGCGTACCGTTCATCGCGCAGAATGATCAACCCCGTGCAACCGTATCCCAGCGCCAGCAGGCCGTATATCATCCCATCAAATACGCGCCGCCCATACCAGGCAAACGGCTTATCGTCTTCCAAGCCGGGCAGCGTTTGATCGGACTCGCCCCGCATCCGGTCATAGTGAGATACGGTGTATCCCATCGATAGGGCTGGATCAGACGGCCACGGACCGGCCAACACCGCGATTGTGATCACCAGCAAACCAAGTGTTATCGCCGGGACAGCGCCCCAAGCCGTCGGATTTGAATGATACTCGCGCACCACCGGGCTATACATCCGATCGATCCCGCTTGGATACATAACACACATCAGGGGCTGATATGTATCCAACCTGCTCAAATAAGGCCAGGCTGGCTTTGTTCCAGCCCTCGATCAGCGCCGCAATGATCTGCATACCCTGCTCATGCAGCACGTGTTCGGCAGCTTCAATCAAACACTGTGCTACACCCTGGCGGCGATAAGCCGGGTGGACGGCCAGCCGGTTGATCCAGCCTTTTCGCCCGTCATTCGTAACAACGACAACACCGATCAATCGGTCGCCATCACGAACGCCTAACAATGTCTGAGCGCTGTTGGCTAACTGCCAGATTACCTGCTCCCGGCTGTCACGTCCTGTTGGCCTGATCGACAGCCCGGCGTCTTGCCACAAGGCAATTATGGCCTCGTAGTCATCCACAGAAAGCGTAACAACCGGCCACCGAGTCTTTTTAGCTAATTCGGACACAGTTACGCTCCGCCGTCTTCCTGAGTCTCAGGTTGGGCTTGGACACGCAGTTTTTCGATCAGTTCTTTGGCGGCTTCGATGGTCAGGTGTTCGTGAAAGTGAAAATTGCACTGCATCATTGGCGCACGGTCACACGCCGCCAGACACATCACCTGTTCAACCGTAAACAGGCCATCGTCGGTCGTACCGCCGTCTTCAACGCCCAGATAGGCGCACAATTCGCGGTAAAACGTATCCGCGCCGCGCAGCGCACAGGGCAGATCGGTGCAGACCTGGAGCCAGTATTTGCCTTTGGGCTTTTCGGAAAACATGGTGTAAAAGCCAGCGATGGAATGAGCCTGAGTAGGGTCGATATCAACCAAATCGGCAACTTCGCGCAGGGCGTCTTCTGTCAGCCAACCATATTCTTCCTGGGCCAGATACAACAGGTCCATCACACCGGAGCGTTTGTCCGGATATTTGGCGAAAATCTTATTGATTCGATCTGCGTGTTTTTCTGCCAGCACAACATTACTCCCAATGAGACACGTGTTTTACCACGGCGCGACCTGGCTAACGGTCGCAGTCACCCAAAACAATATCGATGCTGCCAATAATGGCCACCAGGTCAGCGATCAAGTGATCTTTCGCCAGAAACGGCAGCGCACTGAGATGCACAAAACTCGGTGTGCGGAAATGCACACGCCAGGGTTTAGGGCTGCCGTCACTCGCCAGGAAACAGCCCAATTCACCGCGCGGGCTTTCGATCCGCACATAAACTTCACCTTTGGGCGGGCGGAAACCTTCCGTCCACAGCTTAAAGTGGTGGATCACCGCTTCCATGCTGGTACCCAGTTCCGAGCGCGGCGGCGGGACATACTTCCGGTTATTCGAGCGAACCGGGCCATCCGACAGGTTGTCCAACGCCTGCCGGACGATGCGCAAGCTCTGGCGCATTTCTTGTATGCGTACAAAATAACGATCATACACATCACCATGCTGACCGGTTGGCACGTCAAACTCAAAGTTTTCGTAACCGCTGTAGGGCAGCGCTTTGCGGATATCCCAATTTACGCCTGACCCGCGCAGCGTTGGCCCCGTGCAGCCCAGCCGTATCGCATCATCGGCGGACATAAACCCGATCCCCTGGGTGCGATCGAGCCACAACGGGTTATTGGTCAGCAAGCGCTCATAATCATCGATTTTGGCGGGGAAATAATCCAAAAAATCACGCACCGCCGGTTCAAATTCCGCCGGTACATCGCGCCATATTCCACCGGGGCGGAAATAGGTACTCATCATGCGCTGGCCGGATACCAACTCAAAGATATCCAGTATTTTTTCACGCTCACGGAAGCAGTACAAAAACACGCTCATCGCACCGATATCAAGCGCGTGAGTACCCAGCCATACCAGGTGGCTGTTGATGCGGGTCAGTTCGGCCAACAGCACGCGAATAGTTTGAGCACGGGGCGGCACATCCAGGTCGATGAGTTTTTCCATCGCCAGACAGTACACCAGGTTGTTGCCCATCGGACTCAAATAATCCATGCGGTCGGTCATGGTAATCGCCTGCTCGTACCGCTTGGACTCCATATTTTTTTCGATGCCGGTGTGCAAATAGCCGATGTCGGGGACACAGTTTACGATGTTTTCGCCATCCAGCTCCAACAGCAGCCGCAGCACACCATGTGTGCTGGGATGCTGCGGCCCCATGTTCAACACCATCGTTTCGCCGCTGAGCGCACGTTCCGAAACGAGCCCTTTTAACTCGTTGAGGTTGCCTTCCCAGGTGCTATCCAACACAGTCATTGGTCGCTCTCTTCCAGCACTGCAACGCTATTCTTTGGCGTAGGGCTTGTGTTTATCGACTTCATCAAAATTGAATGAGAACTGTACGGTTTCGTATCCCAGCGGATAATCTTTCCGCAGCGGATGACCGTCCCAGTCTTCGGGCATCAGCAAGCGGCGCAGGTCCGGATGATCTGTGAACGTGATTCCCATCAGGTCAAAAATCTCGCGCTCGAACCAGTTTGCAGCGGGATAAACACCTGTAACACTGGCAACGGTGGGGTCATCATCTGGGAGCAGCACCTTCAGGCGGAGCGATTGGTTGTGAATCAGTGAATACAGATGGTAGGCAACCGCAAAACGAGGCTGCTGGGGGTGGTAATCTATGCCGGTTATGTCCGACAAAAGATTGAATCCTAATTCCTCTGTATCACGGCAAAACCGGCATATATCGACGATATACGCAGCGTCTACAAGGGCTGTCGTTTCGTCGCGAAATGTTTGCACATCCGTTACAGCTTCAGGGAAAGCCGTTTGTAACACCGCTATCGGGTTAACTTGCGCCATACCTACCTGCCCATATCGTTCCAGCCAACGCAAACACAGATCAATCTACTAATCGGCAGCGGGTCATGCCCAATCGCTGATCCGGTCATGTTTGATTCGCTCGTGCAGCATCATGATTCCATGAATCAACTGTTCAGGGCGCGGCGGACAACCGGCAACGTATACATCCACCGGAACGATTTCATCAACACCCTGCACAATAGCATAGTTGTTGAAGATGCCGCCGCACGATGCGCAGTCACCCATACTGACTACCCATTTTGGCTCAGGCATTTGATCGTATAACTGGCGCAGCACCGGCGCCATTTTGCGTGTAACGCGCCCTGCGACGATCATCAAATCGCTCTGACGCGGGCTGGGACGCATGAGTTCCATGCCAAAACGTGACATGTCGTAATTTGCGGCCTGTGCACTCATCATTTCAATAGCGCAGCAGGCTAGGCCAAACAGCATCGGCCACATAGCACGTGTACGCCCCCAATTAATCGCGTCTTCCAACCGGGTTGTAACAACGCCAAGCTCCCCCAGCTTTGGTGTTATTCCCATTCCAGCCCTCCCACTTTCCACTCGTACAAAAACCCAACCGCCAGTATAAAAAAGAACATGCCCATCACGACCAACCCATACACACCCAGATCACGAAAAATCACTGCCCAGGGGAGGAAAAAAATGATTTCGATATCAAACAGGATAAACAGAACTGCTACGCGGTAAAATTTCACCGGTATGCGGCGAATCGCAGGTCCATAAGGCTGCATACCGCTTTCATAGGGGGCCAGTTTGCGGGCTGTCGGTCGATAGGGTCCGAGAAGACGCGACATAAACAAAATGACAAAACTCATACCAACCGCGAGAATTAACAGGGCAGCCGCAGGCGCATAGTCCGATAACAAGGTACAAATCTCCGTAGTTTTAAGTTAGTCACACACTAATTGTTACAGTTAGAACAAATGCTTTCAGAGGTTAGCATAATGCAAAATGAGTGTCAAACATGATCGCGACTACCGCGTCATTCTTGAAGATAGCATATTCAACTCGATTTTGGAAATGGGATTCAAGCAGCATTCAACACCAGTTCTGAGCGCATGAACGATCAGCCGTGTTGAGCAGTTTTTGAATAATACATCAGGGGGCGAAAAAAGGAGCGGGTTGGGGTGTTGGCGACGACCTACTCTCCCAGGGGGCTACCCCCCAAGTACCATCAGCGCAGGTAG